>NZ_CP017580.1:3163290-3795948 GCF_001806325.1 Curtobacterium sp. BH-2-1-1 | reverse complement strand
CACCAGACCGACCGGCAGCCCCGTGCGCGCCTGGGTGAGCCCGACGGCGATCTGGACGAACTCGACCACCAGGAGCAGCAGCGCCCACTTGCTCGACAGGCGCAGGCGCACCGCGCCGACCACGAGGACGAGGGTCAGGGCGAACAGCACGTAGGCGGGGATCGCGTGCAGGTGCTCCATCACGGCGGGGTCGAAGCCCGTGCGGTGCAGTCGTCCGCCGTCGACCGCCTCGTCGGCGCCGGCGTGCGGGCCGCTGCCCGTGGTGAGGATGCCGACGAGCACGGTGACGACGACCGCGGCGATGGTGCCGCGCACGACGCCCGTGTACCAGCCGGGGACGAGCCGCTCGGCGGTGCGCGGACCACGCATGGCGCGGTAGACGAGTGCGGCGGTGACCGCCGTGAGCGCGGCGGAGACGACGAAGTGCAGCCCGACGACGAACGGGTTGAGGTTGGTCCAGACGCTCATGCCGCCGATCACGGCCTGCACCGGGATCGCTGCGCCCTGGGCGAACGCGAGCCAGAACAGTTCAGGGCGCGTGCGGCGCATCCGGACGACGAGCAGGAACATGGCGATCGCGACGACGACGAGCACGAAGGTGAGCAGTCGGTTGCCGAACTCGATGACGCCGTGGATGCCCATCTCGGGCGTCGAGACGAGGGAGTCCGCCGTGCACTTCGGCCAGGTCGGGCACCCGAGACCCGATGCGGTGAGGCGGACGAGGCCGCCCGTGCCGATCAGGATCACCTCGACGACGAAGGACGCCCAGGCGAGGACGACGACACGCTGGTCGACGACACGGGGGAGCGACCACCACCGCGCACGGCGGACGTCCTGGTCGACGGGGGATGCGACGCGAGTCACGAGCGTGGTGCCTTCCTGTTGTTCCGTGCAGCGAACCTGTAGGATTCGAGGGTTCAGCAGCAGTCAAGTCTAGGCAGGCGCCGGCTCCGAATGGTCCGAGATCGCCGTTCACACCCCGGACGTCGACACTCAGGGCTGTGTGGAACCATCGACGTTGCGAGGGAGCAACACCGTGTCCACCGTGCGCGCGACGAGCGTGTCGGGGGTCTGCGGTGGAATGGCGTCCAGACGCCACGGGTTGACACCCGAAGACGCTGCCGCGAGAAGGAAACGAGGAGACCATGTCCGACGTGCTCATCGACCGTCCCGAGCTCGAAGGGCTCGGCCAATACGAGTTCGGCTGGTCCGACTCCGACTCGGCCGGCGCCTCTGCTCGCCGCGGCATCTCGGAAGAGGTCGTGACCGACATCTCGAACCTCAAGTCCGAGCCCGAGTGGATGCTCAAGAACCGGCTCAAGGGCCTGCAGCTGTTCGGCCGCAAGCCGATGCCGACGTGGGGTGCCGACCTGACGGGCATCGACTTCGACAACATCAAGTACTTCGTGCGCTCCACCGAGAAGCAGGCGCAGTCGTGGGAGGACCTCCCCGAGGACATCCGCGCGACCTACGAGAAGCTCGGCATCCCCGAGGCCGAGCGCCAGCGCCTCGTCGCCGGCGTCGCCGCGCAGTACGAGTCCGAGGTCGTGTACCACCAGATCCGCGAGGACCTGGAGCAGCAGGGTGTCATCTTCATGGACACCGACACGGCGCTCCGCGAGCACCCCGAGATCTTCGAGGAGTACTTCGGCACCGTGATCCCGGCCGGCGACAACAAGTTCGCCGCGCTGAACACGGCCGTGTGGTCCGGCGGCTCGTTCGTCTACGTCCCGAAGGGCGTCCACGTCGAGATCCCGCTGCAGGCCTACTTCCGGATCAACACCGAGAACATGGGCCAGTTCGAGCGGACGCTGATCATCGCGGACGAGGACTCCTACGTCCACTACATCGAGGGCTGCACCGCCCCGATCTACAAGTCGGACTCGCTGCACTCGGCCGTCGTCGAGATCATCGTGAAGAAGAACGCCCGCGTGCGGTACACGACGATCCAGAACTGGTCGAACAACGTCTACAACCTCGTCACCAAGCGTGCGATCGCGCACGAGGGCGCCACGATGGAGTGGATCGACGGCAACATCGGCTCGAAGGTGACGATGAAGTACCCCTCGATCTACCTCGCGGGTGAGCACGCCAAGGGCGAGACGCTCTCCGTCGCCTTCGCCGGCCCCGGCCAGCACCAGGACGCCGGCGCGAAGATGATCCACATGGCGCCGTACACGACGTCCTCGATCGTCTCGAAGTCGATCGCCCGTGGCGGCGGTCGCGCGGGGTACCGCGGTGAGGTCCGGGTCGACCCGGCAGCCCACCACGCGGCGAACACCGTGCGGTGCGATGCGTTGCTGGTGGACACCATCAGCCGATCGGACACGTACCCGGCGATCGACATCCGCGTCGACGACGTCCAGCTCGGGCACGAGGCCACGGTCTCCCGCGTGAGCGAGGAGCAGCTGTTCTACCTCATGTCGCGCGGCATGCCCGAGGACGAGGCGATGGCGATGATCGTCCGCGGCTTCATCGAGCCGATCGCCCGCGAGCTCCCGATGGAGTACGCACTCGAACTCAACAAGCTCATCGAGATGAGCATGGAAGGATCCGTCGGCTAGATGTCCAGCACCACCCCTCCCCACATCGACCAGCCGATCGAGCCCGCGGCGACCACGCAGCACGGCGCCGGAGCACACTCCGACGGCGGCTGGGACGCGCCCGACAAGACGATCCCGGTGCAGACCCGCTCCGAGCGGTTCCAGTCCGGTGACGTCGACGCGTTCCCGACCGTCACCGGGCGAGAGGTGAACTGGAAGTTCGCGCCCCTCGCGAAGCTCCAGCCCCTGCTCGACGGTGGCCTCGACGGATCCGCCTACCCGTTCCTCGCCCGCCAGTCCGACGGCGCCGACGTCGAGTGGGGTCGCAGCGACGACCCCCGCGTCGGCACCGCCGGCCTGCCCGAGGACCGCGCCGCCGCAGCCGCCTGGACCGCTCGCGACGCGGTCTTGGCCGTCACGGTCAAGTCCACCGAGGCGCACGAGTTCATCACGATCACGCGCTCCGACTTCGGCACGCAGCCCCGCGCCGCGCACACGGTCATCACGGCCGAGGCGCACGCGCAGGGCATCGTCGTGCTCGACAACCGTGGTTCGGCGCTCCTCAGCGAGAACGTCGAGATCGTCGTCCGCGACGGCGCCCGCCTGACGGTCGTCAGCCTGCAGGACTGGGACGACGACGCGGTGCACGTGTCGACCCACTTCGCCGAGGTCGGCCGCGACGCCTTCCTCAAGCACGTCGTGGTCTCGCTCGGCGGCGACGTCATCCGGGTCAACCCCTCGACGCACCTCCGTGCGCAGGGTGCCGACACCGAGATGTACGGCGTGTACTTCGCCGACGCCGGTCAGTACATCGAGCAGCAGGTCTACGTGAACCACGACGCGCCCAACACGCGCGGTCGGGTCAACTACAAGGGCGCGCTGCAGGGCCAGGGCGCGCACACGGTCTGGATCGGCGACGTGCTCATCGGGCGCGCCGGCGACGGCACGGACTCGTACGAGCAGAACCGCAACCTCGTCCTCACCGACGGCACGCGTGCGGACAGCATCCCGAACCTCGAGATCGAGACGGGCAACATCGAGGGCGCCGGTCACGCGAGTGCGACCGGTCGCTTCGACGACGAGCAGCTGTTCTACCTGCAGTCCCGCGGCATCCCCGAGGAAGAGGCACGTCGTCTCGTCGTGCTCGGCTTCCTCGTCGAGGTCATCCAGAAGATCGGTGCGCCCGAGCTCGAGGAACGCCTCATCGCCGCGGTCGAGCAGGAGCTCGCCGAGGGGCGCTCGGTCATCGCCGAGGCCGCACCGGAGGCCTCCGCCTGATGTCGACGAAGGTCTGTGCCGAGGCGGACATCCAGGTGGACAGCCCGATGCGCGCCGTGGTCGACGGCACCGCGGTCGCCATCGTCAAGGACTCCGCCGGCACCGTGCACGCGATCGGCGACACCTGCACCCACGGGGACATCTCCCTGGCGGAGGGGTTCGTCGAGGGCGACACGCTCGAGTGCTGGGCCCACGGGTCCCGCTTCTCGCTGGCCACCGGCAAGCCGCAGAACTTCCCGGCGTACGAACCCGTCCCGGTCTTCCGGGTCGAGGTCCGCGACGGCGAGGTCTACGTCGACGTGCACGACCCCGTCCCGGTCGACTGAGACCGCTCCGACCCGGCCGTCCCCGGCCTCCACTCACTTCCCGCGGCTGACGCCGCACACCAGCTGCAACCGAAGGAACGCAATGTCCACTCTCGAAATCCGCGACCTGCAGGTCTCGATCGACACCGACCAGGGTGTCAAGGAGATCCTCAAGGGCGTCGACCTCACCATCAACGAGGGCGAGATCCACGCGATCATGGGGCCGAACGGCTCGGGCAAGTCCACCCTCGCCTACACGATCGCCGGCCACCCCCGGTACAACGTCGTCGGTGGCTCGATCACGCTCGACGGCGAGGACGTCCTCGCGATGAGCGTCGACGAGCGTGCCCGTGCCGGCATGTTCCTCGCCATGCAGTACCCGGTGGAGATCCCCGGTGTGACGGTGTCGAACTTCCTCCGCACCGCCAAGACCGCGATCGACGGCGAGGCCCCGGCGCTCCGCAGCTGGGTCAAGGACCTCCGCCAGTCGATGGCCGACCTCAAGATGGACTCGGCCTTCGCCGAGCGAAACGTCAACGAGGGCTTCTCCGGTGGCGAGAAGAAGCGCCACGAGATCATGCAGCTCGAGCTCCTCAAGCCGAAGTTCGCCGTGCTCGACGAGACCGACTCCGGCCTCGACGTCGACGCGCTGAAGATCGTGTCCGAGGGCGTCAACCGTGCCAAGGCCGCGACCGGGCTCGGCGTGCTGCTCATCACCCACTACACGCGCATCCTCCGCTACATCAAGCCGGACTTCGTGCACGTGTTCGTCGCGGGCAAGGTCGCCGAGCAGGGTGGCCCCGAGCTCGCGGAGCGCCTCGAGAACGAGGGCTACGACCGCTACGTGCAGGCCGCAGCCGCCGCGGCGGGGAACTGATGATCACCGCACTCGCACCGGAGAAGTTCGACGAGGTCGTCGAGGGCCTCAAGGAGGTCCAGGACCCGGAACTCGGCGTGAACATCGTCGACCTCGGGCTCATCTACGATCTCGCCTGGGACGACGAGGCGACCGCGCTCGTGATCAGCATGACCCTGACGAGCGCGGGCTGCCCCCTGACCGACGTCATCGAGGGCGACACGGCGAACGCGCTGGACGGCATCGTCGACGCGTTCCGGATCAACTGGGTCTGGATGCCGCCGTGGGGCCCGGAGCGGATCACCGACGACGGGCGCGAGATGATGCGCGCGCTCGGGTTCTCGATCTAGTCGCGACCCCCTGACGGACGGGAGGCGCGGTGCCGGCTGGCACCGCGCCTCCCGTCCGTCAGTGCGTCGGGTCTCGGGCGCGCCCCGAGTGGGCCAAAAAAGTCACGCTCGCCGCTCTGGAGCGGCCGGTTTCGCCCGCTCGGCGGGCAGCCCGCGGCGTGTCCTGCCCGCTCGCGCACGCCCCCGCACGCCTCCGCACGCCCCCGCACGCCCCCGCGCGCCCCCGCCCGCGCGCCCCGTGCCCCCGCGCACGCAGAAGGGCCCCGCACCGGACGGTGCGGGGCCCTTCTGCGACGGGACTCAGCGGCGGCCGAGGACCTTCCACGCCAGCGGCACGATGCCCGCGGCGATGAGGGCCTTCGCGATGCCGCCCACGATGAAGGGGTAGAGCCCGGCCGCGAGGACCGACTGCAGGTCGTTCGGCGCGCCGAGCTGTCCGAGCACGACGGCCAGGTAGGGGAGACCGGTGACGAACGGGATCGCGCTGGCGACGAGCATCGCCACCGCGGCACGGCCGACGTGGCGGTCCCAGTCGCGACGGGCGAGCCAGCCGATGACACCGGCGGCGGGGATGAAGCCGATGACGTAGCCGAAGCTCGGCACGGCGAGGGCGCCGAGGCCACCCGTGAAGTCGGCGAAGAACGGCGCACCGGCGAGTCCGGCGACCGCGTAGACGAGCAGCGACAGCATGCCGCGGCGGGCACCGAGGGTGGCACCGACGAGCACGACCGCCAGGGTCTGGCCCGTGATCGGCACCGGCCACATCGGCACCTCGACCTGCGCCATGGCGGCGGTGAAGAGTGCTCCGCCGGCGACCAGGGCGGCGTTCGTGGCCAGGCCGTGGGTGCGCAGACGGTCGGCGAGGACTGCGCGGCGAGCGAACCCGGTGGCGTTCGTCATGGATTCTCCTAGAATGGACTGCTGGTCCCGTTCGGGACCATCGGTCCCGTCAGCGTAGCGGTGCACCTCCCGCACACACCGTTGTGCACATCCACCAACTGATTGGACGTCTGCTGTGCTTGCCGTGCACGACCTCGAGATCCGCGTCGGGGCTCGCCTCCTGATGGAGAACGTGTCCTTCCGCGTCGAGAAGGGCGACAAGATCGGCCTCGTCGGCCGGAACGGCGCGGGGAAGACCACGATGACCAAGGCCCTGGCGGGTGAGACCCAGCCGACCGGGGGCAAGATCGACCGCTCCGGCGAGATCGGGTACCTGCCGCAGGACCCCCGCTCCGGCAACCCGGAGGACACCGCCCGCAAGCGCATCCTCGACGCCCGCGGGCTAGGCGAGCTCGTCGAGGGCATCCGCCAGGCCACCCTCGACATGGCCAGCACGGACACGGCCGTCGCCGAGAAGGCCATGCGGCGGTACAGCCGGCTCGACGACCAGTTCAACGCGCTCGGCGGCTACGCGGCCGAGGCCGAAGCGGCGTCGATCGCGTCGAACCTCAAGCTGCCGGACCGCATCCTCGACCAGCAGCTCAAGACGCTGTCGGGTGGTCAGCGCCGTCGCATCGAGCTCGCCCGGATCCTGTTCTCGGACGCCGAGACGATGATCCTCGACGAGCCGACGAACCACCTCGACGCCGACTCGATCATCTGGCTGCGCGAGCACCTCAAGACGTACCCGGGCGGTGTGATCGTCATCTCCCACGACGTCGAGCTCGTGGACGAGGTCGTCAACCGCGTCTTCTACCTCGACGCCAACCGCCAGTCGATCGACGTCTACAACATGGGGTGGAAGCTCTACCAGCGGCAGCGTGCCGCCGACGAGGAGCGCCGCCGCAAGGAGCGCGCGAACGCCGAGAAGAAGGCCGCCACGCTCAAGGACCAGGCGGCCCGCTTCGGTGCGAAGGCCACGAAGGCCGCAGCGGCGCACCAGATGGTCGCGCGTGCCGAGAAGCTCCTCGCCGGGCTCGAGGACGAGCGCGCAGTCGACCGCGTCGCGAAGCTGCGCTTCCCGACCCCGACACCCTGTGGCCGCACCCCGCTCATGGCCGAGGGGCTGTCGAAGTCCTACGGGTCGCTCGAGATCTTCGCCGGCGTGGACCTCGCCATCGACCGGGGCTCGCGCGTCGTGATCCTCGGGTTCAACGGTGCCGGCAAGACGACGTTGCTGCGCATCCTCGCGGGCGCCGACCAGCCGGACACGGGGGAGATCCTTCCAGGACACGGCCTGCGGATCGGGTACTACGCGCAGGAGCACGAGAACATCGACGTGAACCGCACCGTGATCGAGAACATGGTGTCCGCGTCGAACGACCTCAACGAGACCGAGGCGCGACGGGTCCTCGGCTCGTTCCTGTTCACCGGTGACGACGGCTACAAGAAGGCCGGTGTCCTCTCCGGCGGTGAGAAGACGCGGCTCTCGCTTGCGATGATCGTCGTGTCGGGCGCGAACGTGCTGCTGCTCGACGAGCCGACGAACAACCTCGACCCGGCCTCGCGCGAGGAGATCCTCGGCGCGCTGGCCGGCTACGAGGGTGCCGTGGTGCTGGTGTCGCACGACGCCGGTGCGGTCGAGGCGCTCAACCCCGAGCGGGTGCTGCTCCTGCCGGACGGCACCGAGGACCACTGGAACAAGGACTACGCGGAGCTCATCGAGCTCGCGTGACCCGCACCGCCGACGGGCGCGACCCGTCGACGGGCGCGACCCGTCGACGGACTGGAGGCGCGGTGCCAGCTGGCACCGCGCCTCCAGTCCGTCCTGGGTGGCGTCAGCCCTGTGCTGGCTTCAGCGAACCGCGTTCAGCAGCTCGTCCTCGATCTGCGCGTCCGTCTTCGGCTTCGCGTCCTTGCGGCGCTGGCGCTCGAGAGCGCGCTCGCGCTCCTCGGGGTCGTCCTGGTTCAGGTTCCGGAACTCCTGCACCATCAGGTAGACGAGGAACCCGAACCCGCCGACCGCGAACATGAACCACTGGATGAAGTAGCTGAGGTGCAGCCCCGTGTCGGCCGTCGGGCGCTCCCAGCCGAGCGGGCGAGCCTCGGTCGGGGCGGGGGACTCGGACGCGAGCTGCCCGTACGCCCCGGTGTAGATGGGCGTGTCGACCTTCTTGCCGACGTCGGACAGCGTCACGGACTGCACCTGGTCGGTGTGTGCCGGGTCTGTGCGGCCGGGGATGCGCGGTTCGCTCGGCTGCAGACGGACGATCGCCGTGACCTCGCCGGACGGGGGAGCGGGCACGTGGTCGGGGGCGTCCTGTGCGTTGCCGGTGGGGACCCAGCCGCGGTCGACGACGAACGCACGACCGTCGGCCGTGACGAGCGGCGTGAGGACCTCGAAGCCGGGCTGGCCGTTGTGCACACGGTTCCGGACGAGCAGCTGGTCGTCGGTGTCGTAGCGGCCGGTGACGCTCACGCGGAGCCAGGTCTTGCCGTCGTTCCAGCTCGACGCCGTCGGGAGCGCCTCGTCGAGGGGGACCGGGGTGTGCTCGTAGTTCTGCGCGACCTGCTCGTTCTGGCGGACGGCCTCGTTCCGGCGGTCCCACTGCCACATGCCGAACAGCGCGCACACGATCGCGAAGGCCACCGCGATGGCGAAGTAGCCGAGCCACCGCCGGCTGCGGACGAAGCGCCAGCCGACGAAGGGCTCGTCCGGATCACGCTCGGCGGTCCGGGTGGTGCCGTCGGCAGCGGAGGCGGCTGCGGCGCGCTCGAGCTTCTGCGCGTGCCGTCGGCCGTACCGGGAGCTCGGGTCGAACTGCTGGTTCACCGACGGTCACCGGCTGCGCGTGCACCGACGTCGTTCTTCGGGGCGTCGGCCGGGTCGCGTTCGTCGTCGAGGCGGTCCACGTCCTCGTGCATGCCCGTGACCCGGACGGGGAACGACCGGGACCGGAGGTAGTCGGCGAGGAAGTCACGGTGCTCGTCGCACGCGGCCCAGATCTTCACCCGGTCGGTCGCGTGGATCCGCGGGTTGCGCCAGTTGACGCGCCACGAGGCGGTCGACACGCAGCCGGCACGCGAGCACACGGGGGTCGAGCCGGGTTCGGTGAAGAGGTCGAACGTGGCCCCCATCAGCGACGTCCCCAGACACGCGAGCGGTCGCCGTTGCGCTGCCACTCGGCCTGCGCGTCCTGCGCCTGCTCGCGCAGCCGGTCCTGCTCGGCGCGGTACGCCTCGGCCCGGGCGTCCTCCTGCTGTTCGCGGAGTCGCGGGTCCACGGCGTCGTAGAGCTGGATCGCACCGGCAGGGGTCACGATGTCGCTCTCGGCACGGCTGCCCGCGTTGGCGATGATGACTGCGACCCACGGGATCACACCGGCGAGGACGATCGGGATGACGGCGATCCACGTGTGCCAGATCGACCACACGACGACCGCACCGATGAAGAACACGACGCGGAGGGCCATCTGCCAGACGTACCGGGACAGGCGGTGCGCACGATCCTGCTCCGGAGAGTCCGGGAGGGTGGTGATGCTGTGCGTCGTCTTCATCCGATGTTCTTTCCTCTGCCCGAGGGAAAGCCTAACTCCGCGCGGGCCCGGATGGTTCCGCCGCGCGCGGACACGGTGCGCGTATCGGCTCCGGTACGCTCTTCCGGGCGTGTCCGACCCGGTCCGGGCCCGGCGCGCCGTGCAACCCACCCCGAACGGAGCGACCATGAGCACCCCCCGTACCGTCCTCGTCACCGGCGGCAACCGCGGCATCGGCCACGCCCTCGCGGAGCGCTTCGTCGCCGCCGGCCACCGCGTCGCGGTCACGTCCCGCAGCGGCCAGGGCGGCCCAGAGGGCGCGCTCACGGTGCAGGCCGACATCACCGACACGGCCTCGGTCGACGCTGCCTTCTCGCAGGTCGAGGCCGAGCTCGGCCCGATCGAGGTCCTCGTCGCGAACGCCGGGATCACGAACGACCAGCTGCTGCTCCGCATGTCGGAGGAGGACTTCACGAGCGTCATCGACACGAACCTCACGGGGACGTTCCGGGTCGTCAAGCGCGCCACGAAGGGCATGATGAAGGCGAAGTTCGGCCGCATCGTGCTCATGTCGAGCGTCGTCGGCGCCTACGGCCAGGTCGGCCAGGTCAACTACGCTTCGTCGAAGGCCGCCCTCGTCGGCATGGCCCGGTCGATCACGCGCGAGCTCGGCTCCCGCGGCATCACCGCCAACGTCGTCGCGCCCGGGTTCATCCAGACGGACATGACGGCGGCGCTGCCCGAAGAACTGCAGGCCGAGTTCAAGAAGCAGATCCCGGCGGCGCGGTACGGCACCGTCGACGACGTCGCGGACGCCACGCTGTTCCTCGCCGGCGACGGGGCCGGGTACATCTCCGGCGCGGTCATCCCGGTCGACGGCGGCCTCGGGATGGGGCACTAGGCCGGGGCGCGCCCGCCGAGTCTCGCCTCGGCGGACACCTTCGTGGCGAAGCGGCCGCGAAACCGTCCGCGGGGCCGAGTCTCGGCCCGGCCGGCGCGGCGCGTCAGGCGGCGCGTCAGCCGCGCAGGCCGAGCGTCGCGAGCACGCTCGACAGGTCACGGTCGACGACCGCGACGTCCGCCTGCTCGCGGACGAGCGGCTTCGCGTCGAACGCGACCGACAGTCCGGCCACACGCATCATCTCGAGGTCGTTCGCGCCGTCGCCGATCGCGACGGTGCGGACGATCGGCACGTCGTCGGCCGCGGCCCACTCGCGCAGTGCGACGGCCTTGGCGTGCGCGTCCACGACGTCGCCGAGGACCCGCCCGGTGAGGACGCCGTCCACCACCTCGAGCCGGTTCGCCCGGCAGTGGTCGAGTCCGAGCTGCTCGGCGAACGGGTCGAGGACCTCGTGGAAGCCGCCCGACACGACGCCGACGGTCCCGCCCGCGGCGTGCACGCCGCGGACGAGCTGGTCGGCACCCCGCGTCACGCGGACCGCCTGCTGTGCACCCTGGAAGACGTCGTCCTGGAGGCCCGCCAGGGTCGCGACACGCTCCCGGAGGCTCTCGGCGAAGTCGATCTCGCCGCGCATGGCGCGCTCCGTGATCGCCTGGACCTGTGGCCGGGTCCCCGCCGTGTCGGCCAGGAGTTCGATGACCTCGTCCTCGAGGAGCGTGGAATCGGCATCGAGGACGACGAGGAAGCGTGGCACGCACCAACGGTACCGACTCGGGAGGCGCGGCCGGCGTTCATGACGCCAGCCGCGCCTCCTGGGCCGTCCGTTCCTGCCCGCGCGACGCTACGCGTCGACGCGCACGCCCTTGCCGACGACTGTGATGCCGGACTCGGTGACGGTGAAGCCGCGCGCTTCGTCCGCTTCGCGGTCGATGCCGACCTGGGCGCCGGGGGCGATCACCACGTCCTTGTCGAGGATCGCGCGGTTCACGACGGAGCCGGCGCCGATCGAAGCGCGTTCGAAGACGATCGAGTCGAGGACCTTCGCGCCGGAGTCGATGCCGCACCAGGGGCCGATCATGCTGCGCTCGACCTGGGCGCCGGACACGAGGCAACCGAGCGACACGAGGGAGTCGACCGTCGAGCCGGTGTTGCCGTTCGCGTCGCGGACGAACTTCGCCGGGGGCAGGTTCGTCTGCTGGTTGAAGATCGGCCAGTCCTGGTTGTACAGGTTGAAGACCGGGACCGGTGCGATGAGGTCCATGTGCGCGTCGTAGAACGAGTCGATCGTCCCGACGTCGCGCCAGTAGTACCGGTCGCGCTCGTTCGACCCGGGGACGTCGTTGCGCTTGAGGTCGTAGACGCCCGCGTCGCCACGCGCGACGAAGTCCGGGACGATGTCGCCGCCCATGTCGTGGTCCGACGCCTCGATCTGGCCGTCGCGGAGGACGGCGTCGACCAGCGCGTCGGCGTCGAAGACGTAGTTGCCCATCGACGCGAGGATCTCGCCGGGGGAGTCCGCGAGCCCGACGGCGTCCTTCGGCTTCTCGAGGAACGCCTCGATCTTCGTCGGGTCGTCGTCGGCGACCTGGATCACGCCGAACTGGTCGGCGAGGCCGATCGGCTGGCGGATCGCGGCGACCGTGGCGCTGCGGCCGGAGGCGATGTGCGCCTCGACCATCTGGTGGAAGTCCATCCGGTACACGTGGTCGGCGCCGACCACGACGACGATGTCGGGGCGTTCGTCGCGGAGCAGGTTGAGCGACTGCAGGATCGCGTCTGCCGACCCGGCGAACCACCGCTTGCCGAGCCGCTGCTGCGCCGGCACCGACGCGACGTAGGACCCGAGCAGGCCCTCCATGCGCCAGGTCTCGGCGACGTGGCGGTCGAGACTGTGCGACTTGTACTGCGTCAGGACGACGATCTTCTGCAGTCCGGAGTTGACGAGGTTGGAGAGCGCGAAGTCGATGAGACGGAAGTTCCCGCCGAACGGGACAGCGGGTTTCGCACGGTCGGCCGTGAGCGGCATGAGCCGTTTCCCCTCGCCGCCGGCGAGCACGATGCCGAAGACCTTCTTTGGTGCCATGCCGCTCACAGTAGGCGTCAGCACTGGGAACCCGTTACGTTGAACGCGTGCGAGTCGATCTGCTGACCAGGGAGTATCCGCCGGAGGTCTACGGCGGTGCGGGTGTCCACGTGGCCGAACTGACCGCGGCGCTGCGGTCCGACACCGACACCGAGGTGCGCGTCCGCGCCTTCGGGGCGTTCCGCGACGAGGCCGACGTGTGGGCCTACCGCACGCCCGGCGGCCTCGAGCAGGCGAACGGCGCGCTGCAGGCACTCGGCACCGACGTTTCGATCGCCGCGGACGTCGAGGGTGCCGATCTCGTGCACTCGCACACCTGGTACGCGAACTCGGCGGGACGCATCGCGCAGCTGACCTACGGCATCCCGCACGTCGTCACGGCGCACAGCCTCGAGCCGCTCCGCCCGTGGAAGGCCGAACAGCTCGGCGGCGGGTACCGGCTGTCGAGCTGGATGGAGCGCGAGGCGTTCGAGCACGCCGACGGTGTCATCGCCGTGTCGAAGGCGATGCGCGCGGACATCCTCCGCTCGTACCCGTCGATCGACCCCGCGAAGGTGCACGTCGTCTACAACGGCATCGACATCGACGAGTGGAAGCCCACCGTCGACGAGGACGCCGTCCGCGCGCTCGGGATCGACCCGTCGCGTCGCTCGGTCGTGTTCGTCGGACGCATCACCCGGCAGAAGGGCCTGCCGTACCTGCTGCGCGCGGTGGCCTCGCTGCCGGCGGACGTGCAGATCGTGCTCTGCGCCGGTGCGCCGGACACGCCGGAGATCATGGCCGAGGTCACGGGTCTGGTCGACTCGCTGCGTTCCGCTCGTGACGGCGTGGTCTGGATCGACCGGATGCTCGCTCACGAGGAGATCGTCAACGTGCTGTCGTCGGGCACCGTGTTCGTCTGCCCGTCGATCTACGAGCCGCTCGGGATCGTCAACCTCGAGGCGATGGCGTGCGGGATCCCCGTCGTCGGCACCGGCACCGGGGGCATCCCCGAGGTCGTGGCGGACGGACTGACCGGTCGCATCGTGCCGATCGACCAGGCACAGGACGGCACCGGGACCCCGACGGACCCGGACCGCTACGTGGCCGACCTCGCCGCGACCCTCACCGAGGTGCTCGCCGACGAGGGGCTCGCGAAGCTCATGGGCCGCGCCGGACGCCTCCGCGTCGAGACCGAGTTCACCTGGGACGCGATCGCCCGGCGGACACGCCAGGTCTACGACGAGGTGCTCGGGCAGAACCCCTAGGCTGGTCGCATGCCCTCGGTCGTGCGCTTGTCAGACGTCTCCGTGGTCCGCAACGGGGCCACCATCCTCGACGGGATCTCGTGGGAGGTGCAGGACGACGAACGCTGGGTCGTCCTCGGTGCCAACGGTGCCGGCAAGACGACGCTGCTGCAGGTCGCCGGCGCCCAGACCTTCCCGACCTCGGGTGAGGTCGAGGTCCTCGGCACCGAGCTCGGCGGTGCCGACCTGTTCGAGCTGCGTCCACGCATCGGCTTCGCGTCGACGGCCCTCGCGCGCCGCATCCCGGTCACCGAGAAGGTCATCGACGTCGTGCTCACTGCGGCGTACTCGGTGACGGGCCGCTGGAACGAGGAGTACGAGGAGCTCGACGTCCGCCGCGCCCAGCGCGTGCTCGACGAGTGGGGCCTCGGTGCCTTCACCGACCGGACCTTCGGCGAGCTCAGCGACGGCGAGCAGAAGCGCGTCCAGATCGCCCGTGCAGTGATGACCGACCCCGAGATCCTGTTCCTCGACGAGCCGGCCGCGTCGCTCGACCTCGGCGCGCGTGAGAGCCTCGTGCGGACCCTCGGCGGCTACGCGCAGAGCGAGGACTCGCCGGCCATCGTCATCGTGACCCACCACGTCGAGGAGATCCCGGCCGGGTTCACCCACGCCCTGGTGCTCGCGGACGGGCACGTGCAGGCTGCCGGGCCGATCGACGAGGTCCTGACCGCCCCGACCCTGACCGAGGCGTTCGGCATCGAGCTCACCGTGTCGAAGGACGCCGGCCGGTACACGGCGCGCGCATCGTGACACTGCTCCCGATCCGGCCGGTCGTCTGGTAACGTAGACGGCTGGCGCAAGCCGCAGACTTCCCGCGTCGTGCTCGTACGAGTGCCGCGCACGTCCCCATCATCGCAACCGAGGAATCTCCATGAAGACCGACATCCACCCCGAGTACCGCGCCATCGTCTTCCGTGACCTGGCTTCCGGTGAGACGTTCCTGACGCGTTCGACCGCGAACAGCGACAAGACCATCGAGCTCGACGGTGCGACATACCCGGTCATCGACGTCGAGATCTCGTCGGCGTCGCACCCGTTCTACACGGGCAAGCAGCGCATCCTCGACTCGGCCGGTCGCGTCGAGAAGTTCAACCAGCGCTTCAAGAGCTTCGGCAAGTAAGCAGTCCTCCGGACGTTCGAACGGGCGGCTCTCCTGCGGGAGGGCCGCCCGTTCCGTCGTTGGCGGGGGTGTGGCGCGGCGGGTCGGGCGGTGCGCGGGGCGGCCGGGTGGCTCGGGCGGTGCGGCCGACCGGGCGGGCGGTGCTGCACGTTGGGCGGGCGGTGTCGGGCGGCCGCGACGACGGGTCGAACCACGGAACCGACGTCGAACCAGGCGAGCGGCGTGGTTCGACGTCGGAAGCGTGGTTCGGAGTCGCGTCGCGCTCGGCCGGGCGGCGCGGGCGGGCGGTGCGCTTTGCGGTGCGGCTGGGTGGCTCGGGCGGGCGCGGCGGCGAGGGGGCGGCCGCGGTGACGGTTCGAACCACGGAACCGACGTCGAACCAGGCGAGCGGCGTGGTTTGACGTCGGAAGCGTGGTTCGAAGTCGTCTCGCGCTCGGCCGGAGCGGCGCCGTGGAGACGCGGGCGGTGCGGATTGCCGGCGCACAACGCAAGTGCGTTCGCGCCGTGCTACGGCGCGGTTCGGACGGAGTTTGGTTGTGCGACCGTGCGGGAGCGGAGTGGGACGCCGCGCGGGAGCGGCGCGGGCGTCGGTGCGGGGCGAGGCACGGGCGGGCCGGCCGGTGCGCGCGTCGAACCACGGATCCGACGTGGAACCAGGCGAGCGACGTGGTTCGGCGTCGGAAGCGTGGTTCGACGCCGGGCGAGCCGTGCCCGCCGGCGGGCGCCTCAGCCGGCGTTGCGGTGGGGCCAGCGGCCGTCGGCGGTGAAGGCCGGGTCGCGCTTCTTCCGCATGTAGTCCTGGAACGAGGACGCCTGCTCGGCGCACCAGCCGACCTGCTTGCGGTGGAGCTCCTCGGCGGAGACGCCGAGCTCCTCGGGGTACTTCGCCGCGATGGCCTGCGCAACACGCCCGGCCGCGATGGCGTCGGCGCCGGCGTCGTGCGCTTCGGAGAGGGTGACGCCGTAGAGCTCCGACGCAGCCTCGAGCGTGCGCTTGCCCTTGCGGTAGGTGTCGAGCGCCTTGTCGATCACGAGCGGGTCCACGACGTTCCCGATGACCGGGGAGGCGATGCCGTGGCGCTTGGCCTCGCGGTCGAGGACGGTGAGGTCGTACGGGGCGTTGTAGATGACGAGCGGGATGCCCCGGGCGAAGACGGCCTCGACCGCGGCGATGATCTCTGCGACGACCTCGGCGGCGGGGCGGCCGTCGGCGCGAGCGCGCTCGGTCGTGATGCCGTGGACGGCGGCAGCGCCCTCGGGGATCTCGACACCGGGGTCGGCGAGCCAGGCGCCCTCGACGATGGAGCGACCGGTCATGTCGATCAGGCCGACGTGGGCGGTGACGATCCGGGCGGTCTCGACGTCGACGCCGGTGGTCTCGAGGTCGAACACGCCGAGTGCGTGCCACCAGGGGCGACCCGAGAGGTCCTGGGCCGGAGCGGGGGAGTCGAGCTGCGCTGTGGGGAACGTCACGCGGTCAGGCTAACCGGACGCACCGACACGCCGAGACGCGACCCGCCCACCGGGCGCGACGCGACCAGCCCACCGGGCGCGACGCGACCAGCCCACCGGGCGCGACGCGACCAGACGGGGGACGCGACCCGCCCACCGGGGCCGAGCCGCGCCTCCAGGACGCCGCTACCCGACCGGCGCACCCACGTGCAGCCAGTAGAACGACTGTGTCCCCATCGTCAGCGTGACCTGGCCCTCCGCGTCGAACGACGGGAACGAGCCGCCGCCGAAGAGGTCGTACAACGGCCTCCCGGCGTACTCCGGCGCAGAGATGGTCACCGACGTCGGGTTGGTGGCGAAGGAGAAGACGCAGAGGACGTCCTCGGCGGAGGGGCCGAACTGGTGGCCGGAGCCGGAGCCCTCCCACGACCGGACGAACGCGAGCACGGAGTCGTTCGAGGTGTCCTGCACGTCCAACGTGCCGAGCCCGAACACCGGGTGCGCCTTCCGCACGTGGATCACGTTGCGGACCCAGTGCAGCAGCGACCGGGACTGGGCGAGCTGCGCCTCGACGTTGACCTGCGCGTAGTTGTACACGAGGGACTGGACGACGGGAAGGTACAGCTTGCCCGGGTCCGCGGTGGAGAAGCCGGCGTTGCGGTCCGGCGTCCACTGCATCGGCGTGCGCGAGGAGTCGCGGTCCGGCAGCCAGATGTTGTCGCCCATCCCGATCTCGTCGCCGTAGTACAGGAACGGCGACCCCGGGAGGGAGAACAGCAGGGCGTGGATGAGTTCGAGCTCGGCGCGGGAGTTGTCGAGCAGGGGAGCGAGGCGTCGCCGGATGCCGATGTTCGAGCGCATCCGCGGGTCGTAGCCGTACCAGCCGTACATGGCCTGCCGGTACTCCTCGCTGACCATCTCCAGCGTGAGCTCGTCGTGGTTGCGGAGGAAGACGCCCCACGCAGCGGAGGCCGGTACGTCGAGCGTCTCGGACAGGATCGCCTTGAGCTCGGCGGCGTGCTGCGCGCGGAGCGAGTAGAAGATGCGCGGCATCACCGGGAAGTCGAACGCCATGTGGCACTCGGGCTCCTCGTCGGTGCCGAAGAACGCGGCGGTCTCGCGCGGCCACTGGTTCGCCTCGGCGAGCAGGACACGCCCGGGGTACTCGTCGTCCACCATCGCGCGGAGCTTCTTGATGAACTCGTGCGTCTCGGGTTCGCCCTCGCCGTTGCCGTCCTCCGACTCGAACAGGTACGGGATCGCGTCGAGCCGGAGCCCGTCCACGCCGAGGTCGAGCCAGTGCCGCACGACGTCGTACACGGCCTCGACGACGGCCGGGTTCTCGAAGTTGAGGTCGGGCTGGTGCGAGAAGAACCGGTGGAAGAAGAACTGGCGTCGGACCGGGTCGAAGGTCCAGTTCGACTCCTCGGTGTCCACGAAGATGATGCGGATGTTCTCGTAGTCGGTGTCCGTGTCGCGCCAGACGTAGAAGTCGCCGTAGGGGCCGTCCGGGTCCTCGCGGGACTGCTGGAACCACTCGTGCTGGTCGCTGGTGTGGTTGATCACCATGTCGATGACGATGCGCATGTTGCGTTCGTGCGACTTGGTGACGAGTTCGCGGAAGTCGTCGAGGGTGCCGAACTCGGGGAGGATCGCCTTGTAGTCGGCGATGTCGTACCCACCGTCGCGCATCGGCGACTGGAAGAACGGCGGCAGCCAGAGGGCGTCGACCCCGAGCCACTGCAGGTAGTCGAGCTTGCCGATGACGCCCTGGATGTCCCCGATGCCGTCGCCGTTCGAGTCGACGAACGAGCGGATCATGCACTCGTAGAAGACCGAGCGCTTGTACCACTGCGGGTCCAGTGTCAGGCCGGGGAGCTGGATCGGGGCGGTGAACGTCACCATGGACACGCTAGGCCGCGGTGCATGGAGTTGTCCGGAGAATGCACGGCCTGGAGGCGCGGGTCGTCCTCCACAGGCACGTCGCGGCCGCGAGTCGTCCACCCTCCAGCGTGGGTGACGTCGGCGCACCGGCGCGCGTTCGTAGACTGACGGGGATGCAACCGCCCGTGCTCTCCCCGTACCAGTCGCTGATGGCCGCCACCCCGGTCGTCCACCGCTCCGTGCAGGTCGACGGCCGCACCACCCACTTCTGGGAGTACGGCCCGTCCGACGCCACCCAGACCGTCCTCGCCGTGCACGGGTTCCGTGGCGACCACCACGGCCTCGAGACGATCGCCGCGCACCTCGACGGGGTCCGGGTGATCGTGCCGGACCTGCCCGGCTTCGGCATCTCCGATCCGCTGCCCGTGTCCGACATCGACTCCTACGTCGCGTGGCTGCGCGGCTTCCACGCGGCGCTCGGTCTCGGTGCGGACACCGTGGTGCTCGGGCACTCGTTCGGGTCGATCGTCGTGGCCGCCACGGTCGCCTCCGGCCTCGCGACGCGGTTGCTCGTGCTCGTGAACCCGATCGCCGCCCCGGCACTGCAGGGTCCGCGTGCGGTCGGCACGGCGATCGCGATCGGGTACTACCGTGCCGGCGCCGTGCTGCCGAAGCCGCTCGGGCTCGGACTGCTCCGCAACCCGGCGATCGTGCGAGTGATGAGCCTGGCGATGCTCAAGTCGCACGACCGTGACCTCCGGCGCTGGGTGCACGACCAGCACGACCGGTACTTCTCGGCGTTCGCGAACCGCACGAGCGTGCTCGAGGCGTTCCGCACCTCGGTCACGCACGACGTCGCCGAGTACGCCGATCGCATCACCGTGCCGGTGCTGATGATCGCGGCCGAGCGCGACGACATCACGGCGGTGCCCGAGCAGCGTGCCCTGGCCGCGCGCCTCGCGGACGCCGAGCTGGTCGTCGTGCCGCACGTCGGGCACCTCGTGCACTACGAGACGCCCGGCGCCGCTGCGTCCGCGGTGCTGCGACGGATGGCGGACGCCCCGAAGCGCGGCCGCAAGGGAGCGCAGCCGGGCTCCAAGCGTGCACCGAAGGAGACACCGAAGCCGAAGGAGACACCGAAGCCGAGGGCGACGCCGACTCCGCCGGCCGACGGTGCCGCGTCGTGACCCGCCTGCGCATCGGGATCGACTGCCGCTACGTCCGCATCGGCCGCCACGACGGCATCAGCCGGTTCACGGCCGGCGTCGTCGCCCACCTGCCCGAGCGACACGACTACACCCTGCTCGTGCACGACGAGCGGCAGCTCGAGTCGCTGCCGTCCGACCTGCCGTGGGAACTCCTGCCTGCGCCGACCGAGCCGGGGGAGCCCCTCGTCGCGCGCAAGGTCAACCGCCTCGGGCTCGACGCCGTCTTCTCGCCCATGCAGACCATGGGGTCCCGCGGTCGGCAGTACGCCCTCGTGCTGACCCTCCACGACCTGATCTACTACCGGAACCGGACGCCCCCGCGGGAGTTCTCGTGGCCCCTCCGCTTCGGCTGGCGTGCCTTCCACCTCAGCTGGGTGCCGCAGCGCCTGCTCCTGAACGGCGCCGACGGGGTCGTGACGGTGTCCGAGACGACCGCCGGCCTCATCGCCGAGCACCGGCTGACGAAGCGCCCCGTCACCGTCGCGTACAACGCCGCCGATCCCGCGACCCCTCGGCCCGAGGGCGGTCCGCGCGAGAAGTCCCTCGTGTACATGGGCTCGTTCATGCCGTACAAGAACGTCGAGACCCTCGCCGCCGCGATGCCGCTGCTCGGAGCGGACTGGGTGCTGCACTGCATGTCCCGGGTGTCCGCCGCCGATCGTGCGCGGCTCGAACGGCTAGCGCCGGCGGGGTCGATCGTGTTCCACGACGGCGCCTCCGACGACGAGTATCTGTCGGTGCTGCGGTCGGCGACGGCCCTCGCGACGGCGTCGTACGACGAGGGCTTCGGCATCCCGCTCGTCGAGGCGATGGGCGTCGGCACGCCGGTGGTCGTCAGTGACATCCCGATCTTCCGCGAGATCGGCGGGGACGTCGCGGAGTACTTCGACCCGTCGTCGCCGTCGGCCGTCGCGGCCGCGGTGCGCCGACTCGAGGCGCGGTGGGACGAGGCCTCGCGGGCATCGGTCGTGCAGGCCGGGCGGTTCCGGTGGGAGACCTCGGCGGAGCAGGTCGTCCGCGCGGTGGAGCAGGCGGTCGCGGCCCGCGGGGCCACCCCCGGGCAGTAGGCCAGCCCGAGCCAGCAGGCTTCGGGCGCCGGTCGCGCGCACCGACCCGCCTCAGGACGACGGCCGCTCCGCCGACACCGTGGCCCCCGGGAACACCGCCTGCGCCTCCTGCGTCGCCTTCGCCACCACGGCGTCGAGCGCAGCCCCGCGCCCGATCGTCTCGACCGTGATCGCCTGGTCGGCCGGCTCGTCCGACGGGCCGCCGTCGCCCCACGAGCACCGCACGCCCGAGACACCGCCGATCGCGTCGAGCTGCCGGGCGAGCGTCAGACGCTGTTCCGTGGTGCGCTCGTCCGGAGAGACCCCGATCTCGAGCGCACCGAGGTCCGCCACGGCGAACACCCGGACGCCGTTGCCGCTCGCCGTCTTCGCTGCGGCGCGCAGGTCGTCGACGACCGCGGTCCGTTCCTCGTCGGAGAGCGTCGGCGACACCGTGACGGTGGACTCGACGTCGTAGCTCGCGAACGAGGTCTTCTTCGGTTCCGAGTCGCGCACGCCCTCGACGCCGTCGAGGTCCCGCGCGGCGCTGCCGAACCGGTCGAGCGCGGCATCGGGGCGGGGGAACACGCCACCGACGCCGTTCTGCACGCTGCCGATGATGGTGACGAGCACGACGGCGAGCACACCGGCAGCGATGATCACGCCCACACCGACCAGGGCGCTGCGTCGGACACGCTGCCGCGGGGTCCGCACCGGGACGGATGCCGTGCCCGGGCCGAAGGCACGATCGAGGTCGTCCGGATCGGGCGACTGCGGCCAGCCGGGCCGAGCGCCCCCACCACCGGGTCCGTCGACGGTCATGTCAGCCCCCTCACACGCTCGGGTCTGCGAGTGGATCGGAGCCTAGTACGACACCACCGACAGCGCGCGGCGGCTCCCGGCGGCAACCCGCGGCGCTACCCGCGGCGCTCGAGTGGGTTCTGGTACTCGAAGGCGTACCGGCCGGGCCCGTCCGAGACCCCGTCGATCGGGTCGTCGAACCGCACGAGCTCGGCGTGGAAGCGCTCGGGGTCCCACCGGAACGAGTGCACGGACCCGTTCCGGATCGGGGTGCTGTGCCGGTCGGCGGTGCCGGGGGCGGCGGCGTTGACGATGCTGCGGATCACGGCGCCGTGGGTCGCGACGACGACGCTGCCGGCGTCGTACCGGACCGCGATCTCGGCGAGTGTCTCGGTGACGCGGTCGAGCAGCGCGCTGCGGGACTCGCGGCCCGGGATGTCGTCGTGCGGGTAGCGCTCGCGGACCTCGTCGTCGGTCAGGCCCTCGGCCTCGCCGTAGGAGCGTTCCGCCAGCCCTGCGTACGTGGCGGGCGCTGCGAGACCGAGGTGGTCCGCGATGATCGATCCGGTCTCGAACGCCCGGGACAGCGGCGACGCGACGACGGCGTCGAACCGCCGGCGGTCGAGCAGGGTCGCGGTGGATCGGGCCTGTCGGCGTCCGGTGTCGTTCAGGGGGATGTCCGTCGAGCCCTGGATGCGCCGTTCGGCGTTCCAGTCGGTCTCGCCGTGCCGGACCAGGTACAGGAGCGTCGTCACCGCACGATCATCCCAGACGCGGCGCGGCACCTCATCCCGGACGCGGCGCGGCACCTCGTCCCGGACGCGGCGCGGCACCTCGTCCCGGACGCGGCGCGGCACCTCATCGCAGCCGTGCCGCCAGGGCTTCGAGCGTCTCGGTCGTGCCGGCGTCGATCTTGACCGCTGCCCGGGGGTCGCTGCGGGTCGTGCCGCGGTTCACGATGACCACGGGGTGCTTCCGTCGTGCGGCGTGGTCGACGAGCCGGACGCCGGAGTTCACGGTGAGGGACGAGCCGACGACGAGGAGCGCGTCGGCCTCGGCGACGATGGAGACGGCCTCGCGGAACTTCTCGGCCGGGACGAACTCGCCGAAGAACACCACGTCGGGCTTCAGCACCCCGCCGCACACCGAGCAGTCCGGCACCCGGAAGCGCTCGACGTCGGTGATCTCGACGTCGCCGTCGGGCTGGAGCTGCACCGACCCGGGCTCGTCGATCCACGGGTTGTCCCGGTCGAGCACGGTCGCGAGGTCGGCGCGCGAGAACACCTGCCCGCAGGTGAGGCAGACGGCACGGTCCATCGACCCGTGGATCTCGACGACCCGACGTGATCCGGAGCGGAGGTGCAGTCCGTCGACGTTCTGCGTGACGACCCCCGTGACGATGCCGTCGCGTTCGAGCGCCGCGAGGGCCTGGTGCCCGGCGTTCGGACGGGCCGAGGCGAAGGTGCGCCAGCCGAGGTGCGAGCCGGCCCAGTAGCGCTGCCGCTTGGCGGGGTCGGCGCGGAACTCCTGGAAGGTCATCGGCTTCCGGACGACGCGGCCGGCGCCCCGGTAGTCGGGGATGCCGGAGTCCGTGCTCAGCCCGGCGCCGGAGAGCACGGCGATGCGCTTGCCGGCGAGGAGCTCGACGGCGCGGTCGAGGGCCTGCCCGGACGCGGTCGCGCTCGCGGTGCTGGTCGGTTCGCTCGTCGCCATCGTGTTCACGGTACCCTCAACAGCCGACCGCCCCGGTCACTTCCCGTGGACGACGCCAGGTCGTGCCCCGCCGCCACCGGCCCCCACACCGACCCCGAAACGAGCCCCGTGCACGCCGTCCGCATCGACTCCCTCGACGACCCCCGCCTCGACGACTTCGCCCGGCTCACCGACGTCGCCCTGCGGCGCGTGTCCGAGCCGGAGGGCGGCCTGTACATCGCCGAGTCGAACACGGTCATCGAGCGGGCGGTCCGCGCCGGGCACGTCCCGCGGAGCGTGCTGGTCCAGGAGAAGTGGCTCGACAGCGTGCTCCCGGTCGTCGCGGACCACGACGGCCCCGTGTTCGTCGGCCCCGACGACCTGCTCGAGGACCTCACCGGCTTCCGGATGCACCGCGGCGCCATCGCCGCGATGCATCGCCCGGAGCTGCCGAGCGTCGCGGACGTGGTGCGCGACGCCAGGGTCGTGGTGGTGCTCGAGGACATCGTCGACCACACCAACGTCGGCGCGGTGTTCCGGAGCGTCGCCGGCCTCGGGGCCGACGCCGTCCTGGTCAGCCCCCGCTGCGCCGACCCGCTCTACCGGCGCAGCGTCCGCGTCAGCATGGGCACGGTGCTGCAGGTGCCGTGGACCCGCATCGGCGACTGGCCGGCCGCCGGCGAGGAGCTCCGGGCGCAGGGCTTCCACCTCGCCGCGATGGCCCTGACGGACCGCTCGGTGGACCTCGACGCGTTCGTCGCGGACGTCCCGGACCGCGTGGCGCTCGTGATGGGCACCGAGGGGCAGGGCCTCACGCCGGCGGCGATCGCGTCCGCCGACACCACCGTGCGCATCCCGATGGCGCACGGCGTCGACTCGTTGAACGTCGCCGCGGCGAGCGCCGTCGGGCTCTGGGCGGTCACGCACGCGCAGCGGCTCGCTTCCGCGCGGGCCTGAGGGCCGGGAGGCGCGGGTCGCCTCCGTCGTCCGGCGCACCTCAGCGGGTCGTCAGGTCTCGTGCACGGCGCACCAGGTCCCGGTCGGTGCCGACCGCGCCGACCAGGCACACGCCGACCGGGGCGTCGTCGACGGTGAGGGCGGGGGCGCTCACCGCGGGGAGGCCGCCCACGCTCGCGAGGCTCGTCAACCCCGTCGTCGCGGTCCTGCTGCGCTCGAGTGCGGCGGCGTCGGCGGACACGAGCGGTGCGGGGCCCGGCACGGTCGGGAACACGAGGGTCAGGCCGACCAGCGCCCGGCGGATGGTGTCCCGGACGACGCCGAGGCGCTGGACCGCGTCGGCGGTGGCGGCGGGGTCGTTCGCCGCGGCTGCTGCGAACCGGTCCCCGACGACGGTGCTCAACGCGCCGGGGTGTCGGGCGATCCAGGCTCCGTGGGCGGCGACGGCCTCGGCGGCCTGCACCAGGCGGAGCAGTTCGCGGAGCTCGTCGGGGGCGGGGACGCCGAGGTCCGCGAGCCGGACCCGGTCGGGTTCGTCGTCGAGGCACCGGGTGAACGCCGAGAACGCGCTGGCGGTGTCGGGGTCGACCAGGGCGAGCAGGTCCTCCGGGACGACGAGGGGCGTCGGTGCCGGGGCCGGACCGGGGTCGGGCACGGTGGCGTCGACCACGGCGAGGAGCGTCTCGGCGTCGCGGGTGAGCCACCCCACGGTGTCGAAGGACGGTGCGAGGGGGAGCAGACCGTCGCGGGGGACCGTGCCGTGGGTCGTCCGGAGGCCCCAGAGCCCCTGGTACGAGGCGGGGACCCGGACGGACCCGGCGGTGTCCGTGCCGATCCCGATGTCGGCCATGCCGAGACCGACGGCCGACGCGGAGCCGCTGGACGAGCCCCCTGGCAGCCGCGTCGGGTCCGCGGCGTTCGGCGGTGTGCCGTGGTGCTCGTTCCGTCCGGTGAGGTTGTACGCGAACTCGTCGGTGCGCGCGATCCCGCGGATCGCCGCACCGGCGGCGAGGAGCGCCGCGACGGCCGGTGCCGCGGCCGTCTCGACCGGCGCCTCGCGCAGGAAGGTGGGGTTGCCGGCACCGACGGGTTGGCCGGGCACGGCATAGAGGTCCTTGACCGCGACGGTGCGCCCGTCGAGCGGCCCGGAGGCGCTGGGTGCGACGAGCGGGTCGCCGACAGCCCGCCAGACGGTCGGGTCGAAGGCGCGGGGGCGGCCGGTCACGTGTGCTGCCTCGATGCGCCAGCACGCGACGGGGCCGGTGTCGTCGTGTGCGGTCGTGCGGCGCCACAGCTGGGTCTGGAGGCCGTGGCCGCCGGCGGCGAACCGGGACACCGACACGACGAGGGCGAGGTCCTCGGCGAGGGGCCGGACCTCGACCCGCGTCAACGTCCTGGTCGCGACCCCGCCGCGTGCTCCGCGGAAGGCGCTGATCGCGTCGTGGCCGACGAGCAGCCCGCGGTCGTCGCCGCGCATCGTGCCGGGTGCGTCGACGAACGCGTCGTCGAGGGCGTCGAGGTCGTTCGTCAGCAGGGCGGCCTCGTACGCGTCGAGTGCCTCGAGGAGACCCTCGGGAGCGTCGGGGTGCGTGGTCATCGGGTGGGCTCCTCGAAGTCGGCCTTGCGGATGCGGGCGTGGACACCGGTGACGAGGTCGACCACCTGCGAGATGTCGAAGTCGGTCGCGGCGGAGAGGTAGGCGTACGCCAGGTGCGGCTCCATCCCCCAGCGCGCACCGAGGATCGCGACGGCGTGCCGGACGCACTCCCGGACGGCCTCGTCGAGGTCGGGGTCCATCCCGGTGGGGACGAGGTACTCCTGGGTCTCGGCGACCGGCCACACGAGGTCGCCGAACCGGCTCGCGGCCTCGTCGGCCGGTGTCAGGTCGAACCGGACCGTCGCGCGGAGCGAGGCCTCCATCGCGGTGAGCGCCACCTCGCCGTCGCCCTGCGCGAAGTGCGGGTCGCCGACGTACGCGAGCGCACCGGGCACGAGGACGGGCAGGTGCAGCTGCGTGCCCGCCTGCAGGAGGTTCACGTCGATGTTCCCGCCGTGGCGGCCCGGCGGGACCGAGTGCCGGCGCTCCCCGGGGGTCGCGACGCCCATGATCCCGAGGAACGGGGCGAGCGGGAACCGGGCGAACCGTTCGCGGGCGGGTGTCAGGGGGATGCGGCCGCGGAGTCCGGCGGGGGAGTCGACGACGTCGGCGAAGACGCTCACGGTCGTGCCGTCGACGGGGTACTCGCCGTGCAGCGCGCCCCGGCCGTGGCGGTTCGACACGACGCCGTAGTGCACGCGGGGGAGCGTCTCGACGACGGTCATGGTGAGGACGTCCCCCGGTCGTGCGCCCGCGACGCCGACGGGCCCGGACACGACGTGCGGTCCGTCTGCGTCGGGGTCGCGGCGTCCGGTCCGGGCGATCGCGACGGCGTCGTCGAGCACGTGCTCCGGTGCGACGCCGTGCGTGGCGAAGAAGGCACGTGGGTCACTGCCCTGGTCGGGGAGGATCCCCTCGTGGCTGACGGTGTCGATCGTCACGGACTCGCCCGGCACGACGGTGATCGCCGGTCGGTCGTCGGCGTTCGGCAGCCGCCCCCAGAGGACGGTGTCCGGGTCGACCGGCAGGTAGCGGTCGGCGCGGACCGGTCCCCTTCCGGGCTGGAGGGTCGGGATCGCGGGGGTCGTCATCGGTCGGCCTTCCGTTCGACGAGGTGGGCGACGTCGGCGAGGTGGTCGGTCATCGCCGCGCGGGCGGCCCCCTCGTCGTGTCGGCGGATGCAGTCGAGGATCCGCTCGTGCCACACGAACGACGACCGGCGGCCCTCGCTCGTGCTGTGGGACCGGGCGCGGACGTCCTGCACCCAGCCGCTGCTGAGCTCGCACAGGGAGACCAGGAGTGGGTTGCCGGAGGCCCGGGCGACCTGCACGTGGAACGCGACGTCCTGCGCGAGGGACTCCTCGGGGCTGAGGCCGGCGTGCGTGGCCTGCAGGATCCGTTCGAGCGCGAGCAGGTCGGCCTCGCCGGCACGGGCTGCGGCGAGCGCGGCGACCTGGGGCTCGACGACGGTCCGGAACTCGGCGACGTTCTCGGCCCGGTGCGCGAGGTCCTCGGCGTGCCCGACACCGGTCTGGCGTTCGAGGAGCGCGGTGGCCTCCTCGGACCGGGGGAGCACGACCGTCCCGCGACCGGGCGTCCGGGACACGAGGCGTCGACGTTCGAGTTCCTGCATGGCCTCGCGGACGGTCGTGCGCGACACGGCGAGGTCCTCGGCCAGGGTCCGTTCCGGGGGCAGCTTGTCGCCCGGAGCGAGGTCCTCGAGCACCAGGCGCGCGAGGTGCGCGGCGGTGGCGGCGCTCAGGGTGCGTCCTCGTTGCATGGGCAGGAGCCTAGGGTCCATTGGTCTGCTTGGCTCATTGGTACGACCAACTTTTACACGCCCGTCACACGCTGCGACGGAGCCGGAAACACGACGGGCGAATGGTGGGTGGCGTCAACCGACCACCGATGAAGAAGAGGGGTCCGTCGTGGACCTGGTCCTCCGCAACGCCCGCCTGGTCGACGAGCCCGGCCTCGTCGACGTCGTCGTCGAACACGGCACGATCACCGCGGTGACCGCAGCCGTCGGCACCGTGCCCGGCGACCCCGCCACCCGGGTCGTCGACTGCGCCGGCCGCGTCGTCGTGCCCGGGTTCGTCGAGTCGCACCTGCACGTCGACAAGGCCCTGCTCGACCGGGAACGTCCGAACCCGGACGGGACGCTCGCCGGGGCGATCGCCGTCACCGGGGAGCTCAAGCGCGGGTTCACGCACGGCTCGGTCCGGGACCGCGCGCGCACCCTGCTCGACCAGGCGATCACGAACGGCACGACGCTGGTCCGCGCACACCCCGACGTCGACCCGATCGTCGGGTTGACCGGCGTCGAGGTCCTGCTGGGGCTCCGCGACGAGTACCGCGACGCCCTCGACCTGCAGATCGTCGCGTTCCCGCAGGAGGGCATCGCGAAGGCGCCGGGGACGCTCGCACTCCTGCGCGAGGCGCTCGGTGCCGGCGCGGACGTGATCGGCGGCTGCACGTACAACGAGCGGTCCCTCGCCGAGTGCCACGAGCACGTCGAGACCGTCCTCGACCTCGCCGAGGAGTTCGACGTGCCGGCGGACCTGCACGCCGACTTCGCCGACGACACGAGCGACCCGCGGTTCGCCCTCGCGCGGGTCATCGCCGACACCGTCGTCCGCCGCGGGATGCAGGGCCGGGTCGCGCTCGGGCACATGACCTCGTCCGCGAGCCTGCCCTCGACCGAGCGGGCCGACCTGTTCGCGCGGCTCGCCGAGGCGGGGGTCGCGGTCGTCCCGCTGCCGGCGACCGACCTGCACCTCGGCGGTCGCGCCGACGACCACGACGTCCGCCGTGGTGTCGTCCCGGTCCGCGACCTCTGGGCCGCCGGCGTCACGAGTGCGTACTCGTCGAACAACGTGCGGAACGCGTTCACCCCGTTCGGCAACGCCGACCTGCTCGACATCGGGTTGCTGCTCGCGCAGGTCGGGCACCTGTCCGGACCGGAGGACCTCGCCCGCGTCCTCGACATGGCGACGACCTCGGCTGCACGGGTCGTCGGGATCGCCGAGACCTACGGCATCCGTCCCGGCGCCGACGCCGACCTCGTGCTCCTCTCGACCACCGACCCGGCGGGCGTGCTGCTCGACCGCCCGGACCGCGCCCTCGTCGTGAAGCGCGGCCGCGTCGTCGCCGAGACCACCCGCACCACCGTCCTCACCACCGGCACCACCCGATCGAAGGAGCTCAGCAATGCGTGAACGGATCCCGCACGAGATCGTCGCCTCCGTCCTGGCCGGTGCCACCGCGTTCATCGGGGGCACAGCGCTGAACCTGCCCACCTGGGCGATCTTCATCAGCTGGGCGGGGATGTTCCTGCTCGGGCCGAAGCCCACGCTCCGGAACGCCACCCGGCTCTGGGCGACGATGCCGGTGGGGTCGACGTTCGCCCTCGTCATCGTGCTCGTCGACCAGCGGATCGGCACGCTCCTCGGCGACGGGCAGTTCGCCCGGAACGTCGTGCTCGGCGTCGTGATCCTCGTGTGCAACACCGCGCTGATGTGCACCGGCCGGGTCCGTGCGTTCGCGCTGGTCCCCGGGATGTTCCTCGGGTTCGCGTCCTTCTTCGCGACGTACTTCGGCGGCTTCGGCTTCGCACCGGGCAACGTGTGGGCAGCGTGGGTGTCCGTCGTGGTGATGAACGCCGCAGGCCCCGTCTTCGCGTACCTGTCGCGGAGGTGGACCTTCGCGCGCCCGACGGGACCCGACGGCGGTGGGGCCGGCGTCCCGTCGGACGCGACGGCTGCCGGCGGGGGCGAGCCGCGCCTCCAGTCCGACCCCGCACCGACGCGCGCCTAGCGCGTCCTCGCAGCCACGGGGGACCCGCCCCCGGTACGCTCGGTTCCCGTGTCACGAGTCGTCCGCCGCCCCCGTTCCGCCGTCCGGAGGCCGGTGACCATCTCGGTCGTCGCCGTGCTCGTGCTGGCGGTCGGCTACCTCGTGGCCGCAGCGGTCGTGCCGTTCGCCCCGGCGAGCGCCTCGACCACGACGTACTCCGCGCCCACGTCGTCGGTGCCGGACCTGACGTTCCCCGGCTACGGCGCCACCGCGGTCGAGGCCACCGACTTCCCCGAGAGCCTGCGCACGAGCGGGGACACGAAGCCCCGGTCGATCGCGAGCATCTCGAAGGTCGTCACCGCGCTCGTCGTGCTCGACGAGAAGCCGCTGCGGCCGGGGGAGTCCGGCCCGACGATCACCTTCAGCCCCGGGATGCAGGCGCTGTACGCGAAGTACCTCGCGGTGAACGGCGAGGTCGCGCCGATGCCCGCCGGCCTCCAGCTGTCGGAGTACCAGACGCTCCAGGTCATGCTCATGAAGTCGGCGAACAACTACGCCGGGTCGCTGGCGCTCTGGGCCTTCGGGTCGATGGACGCCTACCGCCAGGCGGCGGACGAGTGGCTCGACGAGCACGGACTCGACCACACCACGATCCAGGAGCCGACCGGCCTCGACGCGCACAACACCTCGACGGCCACCGACCTCGTCGAACTCGGGCAGCTCGCCCTCGCGAACCCGGTGGTGAAGGAGGTCGTCGGCACGAAGCAGGTCACGGTGCCCGGCGCCGGCGCGATCGAGAACTCGAACAAGCTGCTCGGGCTCGACGGTGTCGAGGGCATCAAGACCGGCACGCTCGACGAGGCCGGCGCGTGCCTGCTCTTCGCGGCGACGTACGAGCGCGGTGGCAAGGAGGTCACGGTCGTCGGCGCGATGCTCGGCGGCGTCGACCACGACTCGCTCGACGTCGACGTCCAGCGGCTGCTCCGGTCGGTCGCCGACAACTTCCAGGTCGTCACGCTCACCCACGCCGGGCAGACCTTCGGCACGTTCTCGACGCCGTGGCAGGACGAGGCGGACGCGGTGTCGCGGTCCGCGGCCGAGGTGCTCGTGTGGGGGCGGACGAAGGTGTCCGCGAGGACGAAGCTCGAGCAGATCACCCTCGGCACGAAGGGGGAGCGCGTCGGCACGGTGCGGTTCACCATCACGGACCACGACCCGGTGACGGTGCCGCTCGTGCTCGAGCGGCCGATCGACGACCCGGGCGTGTGGTGGCGCTGGACGAACCCGTTCCAGGGCGCGTGACGGTGCCGGCCTCCGTGCGCCCGTGGCGGTCGTCCGACGCGCCGGTGCTGCTGGCGGCGTCGGCGGACCCGGAGCTCGCGCGCCAGTTCGGCGGTGTGCGGTTCGACGACGTCGCGGCGGCGGAGGCGTTCATCGGGGCGACGTACCGGTTCGACGGGCACGCCCGGTACTGGGCGATCGTCGCGGACGTCGCGGACGTCGCGGACTTCGCGGACGGGTCGGGCGGCGCCGGTGCCCGCGTCGTCGGCTGCGTCGGGGTGACGGCCATCGAGCACACCCACGGCACCGCCTGGATCTCGTACTGGCTCAGACCGGAGGCCCGCGGCCGGGGCCTGGCGACCCGCGCACTCGCCGCCGCCGCCGAGGACGCCTTCGCCCTCGGCCTGCACCGCCTCGAACTCGGGCACCGCACGAACAACCCGGCGTCGTGCGCGGTCGCGACCCGGGCGGGGTTCCGCGCCGAGGGAGTGGAACGCGAGAAGCTCCGCTACGGCGACGACCGCTTCGACGTCGAGACCCACGCCCGCCTGGCGACCGACCCGACCCCCGGCACCGTGCCACTGCCCCGCGACCCGGCCAGCCCGCCGCCCCGCGACCCGGCCAGCCCACTGCCCCGCGACCCGGGCAGCCCGCCGCCCGGCGACCCGGCCGGCGCGGGCCGGGGCGCCTGAGCCCTCACCGGCCGACGGCGCGCTCGACCATCGCGCACGGGACGGTCGCGTCCCACCCCGCGATCCTGGGCATCGCGCCGACCCGGACGGTGTCGCCCGGGTGCGCCGCGCAGTACGACGCTCGGTGCTCGATCTCGGCGGACCACTGCGGCCCGTGCTCGCGGAGCGGCACCGCCCCGGCCTCGGCCACGAACGCGACGACCGAGGCGACGACCAGCACAGCGCCCGCTGCCCGCCACGACCACCGTGCGCGGGCGAGGAACACGTCGGCGGCGAGGACGACCGCCGCGGTCAGGAACATCGACGACGCGGCCGCGTACCGCAGGGGCGCCGTGCCCGCCCACGCCGCCGGGGTGAACGAGGACCACGTCGTGCCGGGCGTCCGGTTCACGATGAGCGCCGCGTACCAGACGACGCCGGCGCCGACGCTCACGGCGAGGAGCATCCACCGGGTCCGCCAGTCCGCCAGGACGAGGGCGGCCACGACCGCCACCACGAGGAGCACGGCCGGCACGGTGACGACCCACCAGCCGTGCGCGGAGACGGACGCTCCGACCGCACGGACGTCGGCGTTCCCGCTGCCGCCGACGACCTGGGCGACGAACCCGGCGGTCATGTCCCGGAACGAGGTGATGCCACCCCGGTGCGTGGCGGAACGGGGGTGCGTCAGCGCTGCCGTGACCTGTGCCGCGACACCGAGCAGGGCGACTGCTGCGACGGGGATGACCCGACGCTGCCGACGGCCCAGCAGCAGGAGCGGCAGGAACACGGCGGCCTGGATCTCGCTCGTGGTCACGACCGCCACCGCGACGGCGGTCCACGCGGACGACCACCAGCTCCGCGGACGGTGGGCGAGCAGCCACGGTGCCGCGAACAGCAGGTACCAGTGCAGGTTCGCCGCGGTCCCGGCGATCTCGACGGGCGCCAGCGGGACGAGGGCGGGGACGGCCGCGAGGAGCACCCGGAGCGGCCAGGCCCGCACCACGCCGCGCGCCAGGACGAAGACGGTTCCGCACACCGCGCCGAGGGCCGCGCACGACATCGCCGAGACGGACAGCGCGTACAGGTCGATCCGCCCGAGCGCGACGGCGGCGTCGACCACCAGCCGGGGCAGGACGTGCAGGTAGCCGTCGTACGGGTGCCACACCGAGCGGACCGGGCCGAGGGCGAGCCGGTCGGTGAGGAAGCGCCCGGAGTCCTCCGCCCAGGCGACGCCGCGGGCCGGGCTCCCGATGCGGACCCACGCGAGCAGGCCGGTGGCGACGGCGACGAGGAGCGCCCAGACCGCCGTGGTCGGCCGTCTCCGCGGGTGGTCCGCCGTCGTCATCGGACCCCCTCGTGCCGTCGTGCCGTCCGTGCTGTGCTGCTGCCGATCGATCCTGGCGTGCGCCGGTGGACGGCACCCGTGACGCAGATGCCGTGACTCTCAGACAGACCGACGAGGACACGGACCGAAGCGCTGCGCGTGACGACCCGCGGCGACGTAGTGTCGGACGGGTGACGACGACGTTCCCCCGGTCCACCCCGTCCGCCCTCGGCATCGACGCCCGTGGCCTCGCCCGGTTCCTCGACGCCCTCGAGTCGACGCCCGACGTCGAACCGCACAGCATCGTGCTGCTCCGCCACGGTCTGGTGGCCGCCCAGGGCTGGTGGCAGCCCTACGCCGAGGACCGCGTCCACCTGCTCTACTCCCTCAGCAAGAGCTTCACCGCCGCCGCCGTCGGGATCGCCGTCCGCGAGGGGCTCATCGACCTCGACGCCACCGCCCTCTCGTACTTCCCGGAGCTCGACGCCGAGATCACCGACGAACGCAGCCGCCGCATCCGCGTCCGGCACCTGCTCGCGATGGCGAGCGGCCACCGAGAGGAAGCCCTCGACCGCGCCCGCTCCGCCGATCCGGAGAACCTCGTCCGCGGGTTCCTGCTCACGCCGCCCGACGAGGAGCCCGGCACCGTCTTCGCGTACAACCAGCCGTGCACCTACACGCTCGCCGCCATCGTCCGGCGGGTCAGCGGCGGCACCCTGGTCGACTACCTGCGCCCGCGGCTGCTCGACCCGCTCGGCATCGACGACCTGGCGTGGCGCCGGGACGAGACCGGCGCTGAGCTCGGGTTCAGCGGGTGCTACGCCCCGACGTCGGCGATCGCCGCGCTCGGCCAGCTGTACCTGCAGCGCGGCGTGTGGGCGGGCGAGCGGATCCTCGACGAGGACTGGGTCGCCGCCGCCACGAGCACGCAGGTGGCGAACCCCGACGAGGGCAACCCGGACTGGTCGCAGGGCTACGGCTTCCAGTTCTGGATGGCCCGCCACGGCTTCCGCGGCGACGGCGCCTACGGCCAGTTCTGCGTCGTCCTGCCGGAGCAGGACGTCGTCCTCGCGCTCACCGGCCAGAGCCTCGACATGCAGGCTGTCCTCGACGCGGCCTGGCAGCACCTCCTGCCCGCCGTCGACGCTGCGGACCTCGACGCGGCCGCGGATGCGGACCTGGAGGCGCGGCTCGCCTCCCTGGGACTGCCCCCGGTGCAGGGCGGTCGCCTCCCCGACCTCGGTGCCGGTCCGTTCCGCGGTGACGACATCGACCGGATCGGCTTCACGCGCGACGGCGACCGGTGGCGCGCGGCCCTCGAGGTCGACGGCGGGACGCTCTCGGTACCGGTCGGCGAGGGGGAGTGGGCGGTCGACGGTCCCCTCGCCGCGAGCGGTGCGGTCGCACCGGACGGCACCGTGCTCGTCGATGTCCGGTTCGTGGAGACGCCGCACCTCGCGCACGTGCGCATCGACCTCGCGGCCGGGACCGCCACCGCGTCGTGGGCCACCGAGCCGCTGCACGACGGTCCGCTGACCCTGCGCCGCCCCGCCGACTGATCGAGCGCTACGGGGTGTCGGACTTGTGCTCGACGACGTCCTGCAGCTCGGGTCGCTTCGGGGTCACGCCGTCGCCCGAGGACGTGTGCCTGATCCGCCGGACCACCCACGGCACGAGGTACTCGCGCGCCCAGCCGAGGTCCTCGGCGCGGGCCTCCCGCCACGGACGGGCCTCGAGCGGCTCGGGGTTGAACGGTTCGAGCCCGTGCTCGACGCCGAGCGCGTCCAGCACCGCGGCGGCGACGGTCGCGTGGCCCATCTGGGAGTGGTGCAGCCGGTCCGGAGCCCACATCCTCGGGTCGCGGAGGACCCGGAGCGCCCACATGTTCGCGACGAGGGCGCCGTGCTTCAGCGCGATGGCGTGCAGGTTCTCGTTGTAGATCGCCGTCTTGCCGCGGACCATCCCGAGCACCGGGGTCATGCCGACGTCCGGACCGGTGAAGAGCACCACGGTCGCGCCGTCGCTCCGCAGCCGGGACACCATCGCGTCCACACGCTCGGCGAGCTCGTCGGGGTCGGAGCCCGGCCGGATGATGTCGTTGCCACCCGCCGACACCGTGACGAGGTCGGGACGGAGGGCGAGGGCCGGTTCGACCTGCTCGTCGATGATCTGCTGCAGGAGTCGCCCGCGGATCGCCAGGTTGGCGTAGGCGAAGTCCTCGGACTGGTTCGCCAGGACCTCGGCCACCCGGTCCGCCCAGCCACGGTTCCCGCCGGGGACGGTGGGGTCGGGGTCGCCGATCCCCTCGGTGAACGAGTCACCGATCGCGACGTACCTGGACCACGGATGACGAGCTGACACTCCTCGGACCATAGTCTCGTGGCATGACGAAGGCCAACCCCGCGGCGGTGCTGGGCGACGAGCTGCTGGAGCGCATCGCCGCCCGCGCCCCCGGCTACGACGCCGCGAACGCGTTCTGCACCGAGGACCTCGACGAACTCCGGGCGGCCGGCTACCTGCGGCTCGGGGTGCCCGTCGAACGCGGCGGTGCCGGACTGGGGCTCGCCGCGACGACCGCGGTGCAGCGGCGGCTCGCGGAAGCCGCACCGGCGACGGCGCTGGGGCTCGGGATGCACCAGGTCTGGGTGCAGGCGGCGCGCGCCGTCACTGCGCGGGGTGGGTCGTTCCTCCAGGCCGTCACCGACCACGCGGCGGACGACCACTTGCTCGCGTTCGGTGTGAGCGAGCCGGGCAACGACGCCGTCCTCTTCGACTCGTTGACGACGGCGGAGCCGGACGGCGACGGCGGCTACCGCTTCACGGGGACGAAGGTCTTCACCTCGCTGGCCCCGGCGTGGGACGTGCTGAGCGTGTTCGGCAAGGACGGGTCCGGGCCGGAGCCGCGGCTCGTGCACGGTTTCGTGCTGCGGTCCGACGGCGACGTCGAGCACCTCGACGACTGGGACACCCTCGGGATGCGGGCGACGCAGAGTCGTACGACGAAGCTGCACGGCGTGCACGTGCCGACGGACCGGATCGTGCGGACCCTGCCGGTCGGGCCGAACCATGACCCGCTCGTGTTCGGCGTCTTCGCGGCGTTCGAGCTGCTCGTGGCGTCGGTGTACGTCGGGATCGCCGCCCGTGCGGCGTCACTCGCGGTGTCGGCGGTGCGGTCGCGCACGGCACTCGACGGGACACCGCGGTCCGCGGACCCGGACGTGCGCCGGGCGATCGCGGACATGCGCGGGACGGTCGACGCGATCGAGCTGCAGGTGACCTCGCTCGCCCGGTCTGTCGACGAGCTCGACGACCTCGGGCCGCGGTGGTTCCCGTTGCTCGTCGGGACGAAGGCCCGGGCGGTCGACGCGGCGCAGCACGTCGTGGACGAGGCGATGCGGGTCGTGGGCGGTGGCGCCTACCGGGCCGGTGGCGAGCTCGCGCGCCTGGCCCGGGACGTCCGGGCGGGCCAGTACCACCCGTCGTCGCGGGACTCGGCGGCGCGGACGATCGCGGCGTCGGTGCTGGGGCCGCTCGCACCGTAGCACCGCCGCGCGCCCCAACTAGTTCGCTTGCGGTACCATTGGCCTCCCCAGCGAACAGGAGGCGGCCGGAGCGTGCCGAGGACCGAGACCACGAACCGGACCGCCCCGCGGCGACGGACCCGCACCCAGCGACTGACGGACCGTGCCCTCGCACTCGACCCGGGGCTCGTGAAGACCGACGGTGCCCTCCGCACCCTCGTCGCCGTCCCGGCCGGCATGGCCGTCGGGTACGCGATCGCCACGGCGTTCGGCCTGCCGGCGATCCTCGGCGTGATGATCGGCGCGATGCCGGCCTTCATCACCTGCCTGGTCATCGTCGACCCGAGCACGGGCCGGACCGCCGCGCGCACCGGCGCGGTCCTCGTGCCGTTCGTCGTCGCACTCGCCGGGAGCATCGCCCTGCAGCCGTTCCGGCTCCTCGAACTCGTCCTCATCGTGGTGCTGCTGTTCGTGCAGTTCGCGGCGGCCTCGTGGGGCGTGTGGGCGGCGGACGCGGCGATCGTCGGGTTCGCCGGGTACCTCTGCGGACTCCTGCTGCCCCTGCCCGAGACGAGCGTCGTCCCGCTCGGGCTCGTCGTCGCGGGCTCCCTCGCCGTGACGATCGTCGTCCGCCTCCTGTTCCGGCCGGATCCGCACCGGGCGCTGCTCCGGACCCGTCGCGGGTTCGTCGCCCGGGGGTCCGACGGGCTCGAGGCAGCCGCCGCGGTCCTGGCCGCCGGAGCCGTCGGCGCCGCCGCGGACGACCAGCGCGCCCGCCGCCGTGCCCTCCGCCGGCTCGGACGCGCTCGTGACCGGTACCACGAGATCGCCCTGACGGTCGACGGCATGCTCGCCGCGAGCGGGGTCGACGCCGACACCACCGCCGAGGAACTGCACCGCCTGGTGTTCGACACGCACTTCGCGATCGACGAGCTCGGCCGCGCGGCCGGGGCACTGGTCGAGCAGGGCGCGCCGTCGGACGTCCGGCACGCCGCGCTCCGGGCCGTCACGCTCGTCCTCCGACACGGCGGCAGCCACGGCCAGGAGGCAGCGCACACCCTCCTCGCCCGCTACGGGATCACGGCCTCGGCGGCCGACGACGGATCCCGGACGACCGCGCTCGTCCGCCGCATGGCTGCCGAGTTCACCGACCTGCGGTCCGCCGGACTCCGGTGGCGCGAGCTCCGTGACGAGCTGCCCCGCCACGGTGCCGGTGTGCCCTTCGCCACGCCGGTGATCCTCGCCGGCGGGCGCCCGGCCGGAGCCGTGCCGGTCGTCGCGGACGCCGTCGCCGAGGGCCCGTGGCGCCGCTGGCACCTCACCGCGTCGCTCCGGACCGCCGTCCACGCCGCCATCGCCGTCGCGATCGTCGAACCGCTCGCCCTCCTGCTCGACGGGAGCCGGTTCTACTGGGGTGTCATCGGTGTGATGATCGTCCTCGCCGGCACGAACACCACGCACGAGCGGATCCGGAAGGGCCTCCACCGCGGCGTCGGGACGGTCGTCGGGGGAGCGGTGGGGATCGTCCTCGTGCACCTGCTCGGCACGACGCACCCGTGGGTGACGATCGTGCTCGTGTGCGTCCTGCTCGCCGTCGGCACGTACGGCTTCGGCGGCGTGTACTCGGTCTGGGCCGCGTGCCTCGTGGTCGTCCTCTGCCAGGTGTACGCGTTCTCCGGCACCTTCACGGACGCCCTCATCCCGATGCGGCTCGCCGAGAACCTGCTCGGTGCCGCGGTCGCGGTGCTCGTCAGCGCGGTCGTCTTCCCGATCGCCACCCGTGCCGTCATCCGGCGCGCGGTGCGCCGGCAGCTGGTCGCCGTCCGCGCGTTCGTGCTCGCGCTGGTGGGGGTCGAGGACGACGACGAGGCGGACGCGGCCGACACGGCGGAGGCGGACCGCGCCCGGCGTGACCTGCGCGCCCGGTCGCGCGCGGTCGACGCCGCCACCTACCAACTGGACGCCGTCCTGCGTCCGATGGTCCGCTTCCCGACCGGCGGGCCGGCGCGCGCCGACGCCAGGACGCGCGCCTCACTGCAGGCGGCCGCGACCTTCGCGCGCGAGGCGGCCGGGAGGCTCGGCTCGGCCCCGCAGGACCCGCCAGCGGCCCTGCGCGGTGCGGCCGACCGCCTCGCCGCCTCGATCGCGCAGCTCGCCGACGGCATCGTGGCCGGGCCGCGGTCCGCCACGCCGACGGCGGTCTGGGTCCGGGTCGGCGACCAGCTCGACGAGGCGGTGGCCGCCGCCTCCGGACGGCCGGACGAGCGGGCGATCGCGACGGCCGCGCACGCGCTCGGCCGGATCGACGAGGCGCTCGCGCTGCTCGCCGACCGCCACCACGCAACGGTCGTCGGGGCGATGTCGGCGGGTCCTGGCATCATCGCCGTGTGAGCAAGCAGGACGGACGCAACCGACTGGTGTCCGACGCGCCCGTCGACGACGTGACGGCGAGCGTGCTGCACGTCGACATGGACGCCTTCTTCGCCTCGGTGGAGCTGCTCGACCGGCCGGACCTCCGCGGCCTGCCGGTGATCGTCGGGCACGACTCCGACCGTTCGGTCGTCACGGCCGCCACGTACGAGGCCCGCAAGTACGGCGTCAACTCCGCGATGCCGATGGCCGTCGCCAAGCGCCGGTGCCCCGCGGCGATCATCGTCGAGCCGCACTTCGAGAAGTACCGCGCGAAGTCCGACGCCGTGATGGCCGTCTTCGACCGCTTCACGCCCCGCGTCGAGAAGCTCGGCATCGACGAGGCCTTCCTCGACGTCGCCGGGGCGATCCGGCTGTACGGCACCCCGTGGGAGATCGGTCGGGCGATCCGTGCGGCGGTGTACGCCGAGACGGGCCTGCACTGCTCCGTCGGCGCCGCGTCGACCAAGTTCGTGGCGAAGCTCGCGTCGAGTCGGTCGAAGCCGGACGGCCTGCTCGTCGTGCCGGCTGCCGACACCGTGTCGTTCCTGCACCCGCAGCCCGTGTCGGCACTGTGGGGGGTCGGCGGCAAGACGCAGGAGACCCTCGAACGACGCGGCATCCGCACCGTGGGGGACCTCGCGACCACGCCGCTGGGCTCGCTCGTCTCCGCGCTCGGTCCGGCCGGCGGTCAGCGCCTGCACGACCTCGCGTGGGGCCGCGATCCGCGCGTGGTCGAGAGCGGCGTCGGCGAGAAGTCGATCGGGCACGAGGTCACCTTCGGCCACGACCTCACCGAGCGCGACGACGTCGCCCGGGAACTCCTGCGCCTCGCCGACAAGGTGGCCGTGCGACTCCGACGGGCCGACGTCCAGGCGCGGACGGTGGCGCTCAAGGTCCGCTACACCGACTTCACCACGCTGACCCGGTCCCGCACCCTCGCGGAACCGACCGACGTCGCCAAGCGCCTGCACCGCGAAGCCGTCGAGCTGTACGACGTGCTGCACCGGCCGGGCAACCGGATCCGGCTCATCGGGGTCCGTGGCGAGAACCTCGTGCCGGCGGCGGCGAGCAACGCGCTCTGGGACGACGACGCGCCGTGGCGCGAGACCGAGACGACGATCGACGCGGTCGCCGCACGCTTCGGCGCCGGCGTGCTCCGACCGGCATCCCTGGTGCGCGGCACGCCCGAGGGGCACGTCCCGCACGCTCGGCAGGACGAAGGGTGACGGTAGAATCTCGTGCAGTGAGCGCAGCCGAGTACACCGATCAGCCAGGGGCGGGGGACCAGCCCGCGGCCCTGTGGGACGACGGCACCGCAGCGCCTGAGCACGCGGTCGTCGCCCACGACGAGGCCGTCGCCGCTGCCGAGGCGGCGGGCAACTCGGCCGTGCAGAACCTGTCACCGGCCTTCCCGGACCGTGCCGCGTGGGGCACCGCGTCGAAGCTCCGCGCCTGGCAGGTCGAAGCGCTCACGAAGTACTTCGAGACCGAGCCGCGGGACTTCCTCACGGCCGCGACGCCCGGCGCCGGCAAGACCACGTTCGCGCTCCGGCTCGCGACCGAGCTCCTCGCCCGCGGCACCGTCGACCGCATCGTCGTCGTGGCCCCGACGGAGCACCTCAAGCGGCAGTGGGCGGACTCGGCGGACCGCGTCGGCATCCGGATCGATCCGATGTTCAAGAACGGCGACGGCATGTTCGGCCGGCACTACCAGGGCGTGGCGATCACGTACGCCCAGGTCGGCATGAACCCCGAGGTCCACCAGAAGATCACCGCCGGCGGCAAGACGCTCGTGATCCTCGACGAGGTCCACCACGGCGGCGACGCCCTGACCTGGGGCGACGGCATCAGAGAGGCGTTCTCGAAGGCCACCCGTCGCCTGTCCCTCTCCGGCACGCCGTTCCGCTCGGACACCGCGCCGATCCCGTTCGTGCAGTACGCCCCCGACGAGCAGGGCATCCGCACCTCGATCTCCGACTACAACTACGGCTACGGGCGCGCCCTCAAGGACGGCGTCGTCCGCCCGGTGCTCTTCATGGCGTACGCCGGGCAGATGCGCTGGAAGACCCGCATGGGCGACGAGATGTCGGCGTCGCTCGGCGAGCAGGTCACGAAGGACATCACTGCCCAGGCCTGGCGCACGGCGCTCTCACCCGAGGGCGAGTGGATGCCGGCCGTCCTCTCCGCCGCCGACAAGCGCCTGACCGAGGTCCGCCGTGGTGTGCCGGACGCCGGCGGCCTCGTCATCGCCACGGACACCACCACGGCCCGCGCGTACGCCCGCATCCTGCAGCAGATCACGGGGGAGCGGCCGACGGTCGTCCTCTCCGACGAAGCAGCGGGGTCGAGCCGGATCAGTGCCTTCGCCGAGGACACGTCCCGGTGGATGGTCGCCGTCCGCATGGTGTCCGAGGGCGTGGACGTGCCGCGGCTGTGCGTCGGCGTGTACGCCACGAGCGCGAGCACCCCGCTCTTCTTCGCCCAGGTCATCGGCCGCTTCGTCCGGGCCCGTCGCCGCGGTGAGACGGCGAGCGTGTTCCTGCCGAGCGTGCCCGGACTGATGGCGCTGGCGGCCTCCCTCGAGCTCGAGCGCGACCACGCCCTCGACCGCCCGAAGGACGCCGACGACGGGATGTACAACCCCGAGGACGCGATGGTCGCCGAGGCCAACAAGGAGGACCGCGCGTCTGAGAGCCTGCTCGAGGTCCAGCCGTTCGAGGCGCTCGACTCGCAGGCGTCCTTCGACCGTGTCCTCTACGACGGCGGCGAGTTCGGCAGCGGCGGCGAGGTGGGCTCGCTCGAGGAACTCGACTTCATCGGCATCCCGGGGCTGCTCGAACCGGACCAGGTGCGCGACCTGCTCCGTGCACGCCAGGCGACGCAGGCGAAGCGAGCGAAGGGCCGTACCCCGAAGGACGGTATGCCCAAGGCGGCCGCCCCGGCGCCCGAGGACCGCCCGATGTACCAGACGATCAAGGAACAGCGGTCCGAGCTGCACCGGCTCGTCTCGATCTGGTCCCGACACGCGAACGAACCGCACGGGGCCATCCACGCCGAACTCCGCCGCATCAGCGGTGGCCCGGCCGTGGCGCAGGCGAGCATCGAGCAGATCCAGAAGCGCATCGACGTGCTGCGCTCCCGCATCGGCGGCCGCCGGTGAGCACCGCGTGATCGAGGCCGTCGACGACCGCACCTGGTACGTCAAGCGCGACGCGGAGTCCTCACCCGAGGCGATCATCGACCGCTTCGGCGGGGGCTACCGGCTCCGTCGGTTCTCGCTCACCGAGTCCCGCCGGACGCCCCACGGGGTGTACACGGGCGTCGAACTCGCCGAGACCGCGTGGTGGCGGCTCCGCGACAGGCCGCGGACCTCATGACATCGCAAGCCGAAGTCGGGTAGACCGGGGGAATGGCAGACTCCATCCCTCACGTCCTCGTCCTCGGCGGCGGCTCCGCTGGCTACACCACCGTCAAGCAGCTCCAGAAGCACGCAGCGACCGTGCCGATGCGCATCACGCTGGTGGACCAGAACACGTACTACACGTACCTGCCGTTCCTGCCCGAGGTCGCCGGTGGCCACATCGCCCCGAAGGACGTGACCTTCGAGCTGCGCCGTGCGCTCCGCAAGACCCGGGTCATCCAGGGCAAGGTCACCGGGATCTCCTCGGCCGACAAGACCGTCTCGATCGCCACGGCCGGCGGTGACGACCGCACGCTCGGTTACGACCAGCTCGTCGTCGCGCTCGGCTCCGTCACGCGCACGTTCCCGACGCCCGGGCTCGAGGAGTACGGCGTCGGCTTCAAGAGCGTCGAAGAGGCCGCCTACGTGCGCGCGAAGCTCCTCGACAACATCGCCAAGGCCGCTGCCACCCGCGACGAGGACGAGCGCCGCAAGCTGCTCACGAGCATCTTCGTCGGCGGCGGGTACACCGGCGTCGAGGCGATCGGCGAACTGTTCGACGTCTCGCAGGCCGCCATCAAGACCTACCCGTCGCTCGCCGGCGAGCACCCCCGCTGGGTCCTCATCGACGCGCTCGACCGCGTCGCGCCCGAGGTCGGTCCGGAGCTGTCCAAGTGGACCCTCGAATCGCTGCGTGCCCGCGGCATCGACGTCCGCCTGAAGACGACCATGCCGAGCTGCGAGGGCGGCGTCGTGAAGCTCTCCGACGGCGACGAGTTCGCCACCGGCCTGCTCGTCTGGACGGCCGGCGTGAAGCCGAACCCGCTCCTCGACGCGTCCGACCTGCCGCGCGGCCCGAAGGGTCACCTCGCCGCGAACGCGAAGCTGCAGGTCGAGAGCGAGGACACCCACGAGGTCGTCCCCGGCGTCTGGGGCCTCGGCGACGTCGCGCAGGTGCCCGACCTGACGGCCGAGAAGCAGCCGGCGTACTACCCGCCGAACGCGCAGAACGCCGTCCGCCAGGCCGTCGTGGCCGCGGACAACGTGGTCGCGACGATCACGGGCAAGCCGCTCGAGGAGTACCGCCACCCGTCCATCGGCACCGTCGCGTCGTACGGTGTCGCGAAGGGTGCGGCGAACATCAAGGGCATCAAGATGACGAACCTCCTCGCGTGGCTCGCGCACCGCGCCTACCACGTGTACGCGATGCCGACGCTGAACCGCAAGGCGCGCATCGTGATCGGGTGGGTCACCGGGGCCGTGTCGGGTCGCGACGCGACGTCCCTCATCAAGGAGACCGACCCGCGCCGCACGTTCGTCGAGGCGTCGAAGTCCTAGACGCGCGTTCCTGACGGACGGGAGGCGCGGTGCCGGCTGGCACCGCGCCTCCCGTCCGTCATCCGGTCGCGCCGACGCGCGTGGTGCGGCAGACTGACTCCCTCGGTGCCGCCGCACGGAGGTCCTGGAAGACACCGCACGTGACCACCACCATCTCCTGCCCCCGCTGCCGAGCCGTTCGCCGCCCCACCGGGGTGCACCGCTGCCCCGGACCGGACGACCCGGCCCGAGCGCTGGGCGTGGGCACCTGCGTCGCCGTGGTCCTGGACGTGCTCGCCGGTGTCGGCCGACCGTTCCTCGTCGGCGGGGTGGTCCGCGACGCGCTGTTCCGTGCGTCCGGGCGCGCGGTCCCCGTCGCCGACGACCACGACGTCGACGTCGAGGTGCACGGCACGGACACCGCCTCGGTCGTCGACGCGCTGCGCGCGGCGGGAGCCGTCGTCGTCACCACGGGGGCGCGCTTCGAGGTCCTCAAGGTCGTGGTCGAGGGCGTGCACGTCGACGTCGCGGTCGTGCCGGGGATCGCCGACGACGACGGGCTCGCCGCGGCCGCCGTCCGTCGCGACTTCACGGTCAACGCGGTCGCGTGGGACCCGGCGACGAACGAGTACGTCGACGCGGTCGGTGGGATCGACGACGCTGCCCGAGGTGTGCTCCGACACACCTCGGACCGGTTCGGGGACGATCCGCTGCGGGTGCTGCGCGCCGTGCAGCTGGTGGCGCGCTTCGACCTCGTGCTCGACCCGTCGACGGTGGACGTCGCCCGGTCGCTGGTGGACGCGTTCCCGTCCGTGGCCGCGGAGCGGGTCTGGCCGGAGATCCGGAAGACGGCGCGGGGCGACCACCAGTCGCGGGCGCTCCAGGTGCTGCACGACACCGGGTGGGAGCGGCACCTCCCGGAACTCGCCGCGGTGCGCGACGTGCCGCAGGACCCGCGGTGGCACCCCGAGGGGCCCGTGCACGTGCACCTGGGGCTCGCGGCGGACGCTGCTGCCGCTGCCTGCACGGCCGACGGCGTCACCGGCGAGGACCGCACCGTCGTGGTGCTCGGCGCGCTCCTGCACGACCTCGGCAAGGCGGGCGACGGGACGCAGCGGGAGCGGGACGACGACGGCACGGTCCGGGTCCGCAGCCTCGGGCACGAGGTCTCGGGCGCGCGGGCGGCGCGGGACCTGCTGCGTCGGATCGGCGCGCCGCGCGCCCTCACCGAGCGCATCGCCACGATCGTGCGAGAGCACATGGTGGTGCACTCGACCGACGGTGCGGCGCCGTCGGTGCCGGCAGCGCGCCGACTGCTCCGTCGTCTCGGCGGGTCGATGGCGACCGCCGAGTGCTGGGCCCGGGTGTGCGAGGCGGACTCGCAGGGACGGGGTGCGGCGTCCGGGCCGTCACCGGCGTGGGCGTGGCTCGCGGTCATGCGTGCCGACGAGGCCGCGGGACCCCGGGTGCGCCTGGTGACCGGGCGGGACCTCGTCGCGGCGGGGCTCGCGCCGGGGCCGCGGTTCCGGGAGGTCCTGGACGCCGCGGCCGAGGCGCAGGACGAGGGGCGCTTCGAGGACGCGGCGGGCGCCCAGCGCTGGTTGCGGGAGCGGCTCAGTCCGCCACGGTGATCGTCACCGTGGCGGTCTCGGTGGACGCGCCCGCATCGTCGCGGTAGCGCACCGTGATGGTGTGCCGACCCGGCGTCAGCCCGGTGTCCCCGCGCCGGATGTGCCCGCTGAACCGGCCCCCGGCTCCGGTCGACACCGTGCCGACGAGCGCGCCGTCGACGGCGACCTCGACGTCGGTGTCCGCCCAGCCGGTGATCGTGACCGGCAGCGGGCCGCCCGTCGCGGTGCTCCCGTCGGCGGGGTCGGCGATGGTCGGGACAAACGCGAAGGGGGCGCTGCTCGTCGCCGCGGAGGTGTTCCCGGCGGCGTCCCGTGCGGTGGCGCGGATCCCAGTGGCGGTCGGGGTGAGGCCGTCCACCGCGACGCGCCAGTGACCGTCGGCACCGGTGGTGGTCGACGCGGTGGCCGTGCTGCTCGTGCCGTTCGTGCCGCTCGTGTCGCCCGTGCCGCTCGTGCCGCTCGTGCCGCCCGTGCTGTTCGTGCCGCTCGTGCCGCTCGTGCCGCGGACGACGGTGACGTCGATCGTGCTGCCGGCCTCGGCGGTGCCGGAGAACACCGGCGGGGTGGTGTCGGTGGGCGTCCAGGTCGTCGCGATCGTCGGCGCCGCCGGAGCCGTGGTGTCCACGGTGACCGTGACGACCACGGGGACCGAGGTGGCGTGGTCCGGCGTCGTCGCGGTGATGCTGACCCGTTCGACCCCGTCCCCGGAGAACCGCAGCGTGGTCCTCCACGTGCCGTCGGACCCGGCGGTGGTCGCGGCGGTCAGGGTGCCGGAGCGGACCTCGACGCGGCTGCCGGGCGTCGCCGTCCCGGTGAGCTCGACGGTCCGGCTGGCGACGAGCATCGTGTCCTCGGCCGGGACCGGGGGAGCGGAGCGCGGCAGCTGCGGGTCGACGCCCCCGGTGGTCGAGGAGCCGCCGGTCCCCGGTGACGTGGGGTTCGCGCTCGGTTCGTCGGTGCGGACGTCGGGTGTCGAGGACGCCCCTGGGGAGGAGTCCCCGAGGACCGTGTCGACGACGGGGGTCGGAGCGGTCGGGACCGTCGTCGGTGCGCCGGTGTCGTCGCGACCGGGCGACGGCACGGGACTCGGTTCGGCGACGTGGACCGGGGCGGTGCGGTCGGCCGGTGCGGGGTGCTCACCTGACGGCGCCGGGACGCCCGCGGGACCTGGTGCGCGCGCGCCGGCGGTGGACGTGCCGGTCGGGTGGCCGTCCGACCACGTCCCGGCGACCGCGACGACGGTCGTGACGACGACGAGCGCTGCGACCACGCCGACCACCCCGGTGACCGGCAGGGGTGCTCGGCGAGCAGCACCCGTCGCCGGGGCCGAGCGAGCGGGGGACACGGCCGCCGCGGCGGGGGCGTCTGCGTGCAGCACCGCGTGACCGATGCCCAGACCGACCACCGGCGGGAGGAGTGCCGCCGCGATCCGTCCGGCGAGTCGGCGCGTGTCCTCGAGCACCGGCGGGCAGTGCACGCAGTCGCGGATGTGCGCCTCGAGCTGACGACGGTCGCGCGCGGTGAGCGTGCCCGCCTCGTAGGCGCCGAACGCGGCCAGTCGCCGACGGCACTCGTCGGGCAGGCCGTCCGTCGCGAGGTGTTCCTGGACCCAGGCCGCGCGGAGCGCCCGCCGTGCTCGGAACGCCAGGGACGAGACGGCGCCGGGCTGGAGGTCGACCAACGGGGCGACGTGTCGAGGTCGCAGTCCCTCGACCTCGGTGTACCAGAGCACGCTCTGCCACCGTTCGGGCAGGGTGCTGAACGCTCGCCCCAGGGCCGTGCGGTCGGCGGCGCGGGCCATCTCCGTCGCCGCGTCGGCGCCGGAGTCCTCGAAGGCGTCGAAGTCGACGTCGGCGTCCGTGTGGCGGGCGCGTCGGCGGAACTCGGTGTTGGCGACGTTGCGGATGACCGTGTACAGGTACGGGCGGAAGAGTTCGTCCGGGCCGGCCCCGCGTTCGATCGCACCGATGACGTTCGTGAAGGCCTCGGAGGCGACGTCCTCGGCGTCCGAGGAGCCCACGAGTCCGATCGCGTGCCGGACGGCGGCGCGGTGGTGCCGGCTCCACAGCGCTGCCACCGCCGACCGGTCGCCGTCACGCGTCGACCGGATCAGTGCAGCGTCACTGCCTGGCTCAGGGGCACCGCGCACGTCGTTCGTCTCCTCGTCCTGGGTTCACCGGCTGGGCGGTGCAGTCCATCTGAACACACCGCTCTCGGATGCGAGGAGTCCGGGTCGGACGTTTCATCACGCGACCTCGGTGCATCCGACCTACGAGGACGGTGTCACGCCCGTGTGGCGGTGATCACGAGGTTCTGCGTCGACGGTGAGCCGTCCGGGTGTTCGAGGCAGGTGATGAGGAGCAGACGGTCGGGGACGTCGCCCCACACGTCGGCGTCGTCGGCGATGCGGTCCTTGTCCACCAGGGTCGAGCCGGTCACCGTGTACGCCACGCCCGCGACCGTCACCGCGGCACCGGTCGCGACCCGACTCCGACCCCGATCGACGTCCGTCAGGAAGTTCCCCGGGGCGGTGCCGCCGCCCCGCAGGGAGTGCATCACCACGACCACGGTGCCGGACGCGGCGTGCTCGGGGGTGACCCCGACGTCGCGGACCAGGTACGCCGACCGGAACCCCGGCGGCGTGATCCTGCCGCGCACGGCGTCGAGGGCACCGAGCGGGACGTCGAGGCGCACGGACGGGACGCTGAGGCGTCCGGACCCACTGGACGTCGCTCCGGCTCCGGGAGCGCTCGCGACGGGTGCCTCGAGCCGGACGGGGTCGCCGTGCATGTCGCGCGCGGTGCCGGGTGCCGTCGAGTTCGTCGCGGTGACCACCCCGCCGACCCCGAGGCCGAGCATCGTGACCGCGCTCACGGCGGCGAGGACGAGCGGGAGTGAGGACGGTCGTCGACCGGATCGGACGTGCACGGTGTCTCCTCGATGGGTCGGTCGTGGTCGGGGCAGGTCTCGCGCTGGATGTGCGGACCGGTGGGCGCTTCGGGTGCTGCCCACCGGCCCGCGCGCCGGGTCGTCGTTCGGGCGACGGACCCGGCTGGACTCCGCCCGACGCAGGGTCGTCGAGCGGAGCGGTCGGGGGCCGCGGCACGGGTGCCGCGGCGACGGGTCACGGTCGCGTTCGTGCGCGCGTTCGTGCGCGCGTTCGTGCCCGCGTACGGGCTGCCCACACGCCGAGGACGAGCAACAGGGTCAGGCCGCCGCTGCCGAGGAGCGCGACGGACCACCAGGGGGCCGTGCTGTCGGACGTCGTCCCTCCGGTGTCGACCGCCGCGCCCATCGCCGTGGGCACCGGCGACTCGGTCTCCTCGTCTGCGGTCGACGCACCCGGCGTCACGGTCGGCCGGACGGTCGGCTCGGCGGTCGGGGCCGGCTCGACCGTCGCCGGAGCGGTCGGGGTCGGCGTCGGGGTGGGCTCGACCGTCGCCGGAGCCGTCGGCGTCGGCGTGCTCGTCGGTGCCGTCCCGGACCCCGAGGCGCCGCCACCCTGGTGCACGACCGTGCCGCTGACCGAGGAGTCGTCGTCGCCGTCGATGCTGATCGTGGCGGTGTTCGTGTAGGTGCCCGCCAAGCCGCCGTCGGTGACCCGGGTGGCGAAGTGGACGTCGTAGAAGTACCCCTGGCGCGCGGTGAACGTGACGCTCCCGGCCGTGCTGGCGTAGTCCTCTCGCGACGCCGGCGCCCATCCGGTGAGCCCCTCTCGCCCGTCGTCCCAGGTGGTCGTCCGGTTCGTCTGCCAGAGCGTGGCGAAGGGGTACCCGCGGAAGCTGGTGAGGAGCTCCTGGTCGGGCCCGGGGGTGTCGGTGACCGTGATGCGCTGGCCGTCCGGCATGCCGTCGGCGCCGGAACCGATCGCCACGGTCCACTCGACCACACCCGCGGCGGCGTCGTAGCTGCCCCACTTGCCGCTCGTCCGGCCGGTGAAGGTGCAGTCGACGGTGCACGTCCCGGGTCCGGTGCCGGGCTGTGCGGGTTCGACCGTGGTCGTCACGGCGGTGCCACCGACCTGGTAGGTCGTCGGTGTGGCGGACTCGGTGGTGGTCTCGACGGTGACCCAGAACGAGAACGATCCGTGCAGGTCGTTCGGGTGGGCGGCGACGTAGGCGCTGTCGACGGCGCAGTCGAGCTGGGTCGAGGACACGGTGCACCGTCCCATCGCGGAGCCGTCCGGTGCGAGCAGGGGGAACCCGTCGGAGCGGCCCTGGAGCTCGGGCGGCAGGTCCACCACGAAGCCGGCCGGGGTGGTGGGGGAGTCCGGCAGGGACCACGTGCCGGAGAGTTCGGCGGCGCTGCCGGACGTGACGGTCTGGGACGTGAAGCGGAGACCGTCGATCGTCGCGTTCGTGGTGTACTCGGCGGCGGCGGACGCGGGGACCGCAGCGCTGATGCCGCCGGCGATGGCGGCCACGGCGGCGATCCCGGCCGCGAGGAGGACGGATCCGCGTCGGTCGCGGGATCGGACAGGGTGGTGGTGCATTCGGGCTCTCGGGTTCCTGCGGCAGCCAGGCCCGCGGCACCGAGCGGGGACGTGGCCGTCGACTCGGGTCATCGGGTTGCGGTGCCGAAGGTGAGAGTCCGCCCGCCCCGTTTCGTCACGCGCCGCCGCGAACCGGCACCTACCTGCCGGACGCACCCCGTACCCGCCGTGAGCGCAGCGAACTGGCGCGGCTGAGGCGGTGACGCCCCGAGCGAAGCGACGGCGGCACTCGCCGGGAAGACACAACAGGAAATGCCCCCGGGCCGAAAGGCCAGGGGGCATCCCATTTCCTGTGTCCGAGGGGGGACTTGAACCCCCACGCCCTAATACGGGCACTAGCACCTCAAGCTAGCGCGTCTACCATTTCCGCCACCCGGACAGGTGTTTCTTCACTTGTCGGCCGTCGTTCCGGGCTGTTTCCCCGGCGTTCCTGCCGAGAGAAGACACTAGCACGGGTCTGAACGCCCGATGAACACAGCGGCGCATCCCGGGCGCGTCCTGCTGTGACGTCCGACGCCGGGGCCGTCGGCGCGGACCGGTAGCGTTGGGCCATGACGAACCCGGAGGCCACGCTGACCGACCTCGAGGCCACCGCGGCGATCGCCCGTGACCTCATCCGCATCGACACGACGAACTGGGGCGAGGGGAAGTCCCGCGGCGAGACCGAGGCGGCGCACTACGTCGAGGCGAAGCTCCGTGCGCTCGGGCTCGAGCCGCAGCTGTTCGAGTCCGAACCCGATCGTGTGAGCGTCGTGGCACGGGTGCCCGGACGCAACCGCGACAAGTCCGCCCTGGTCGTGCACGGTCACCTCGACGTGGTGCCGGCGGACCCGGCGAACTGGTCGGTGGACCCATTCGGCGGCGAGGTGCGGGACGGCATGCTCTGGGGTCGCGGCGCGGTCGACATGAAGAACATGGACGCGATGATGCTCACGTCGCTGTCGGACGTCATCGAGCAGCAGGGAGCGCCGGAGCGCGACCTCGTGATCGCGTACTTCGCCGACGAGGAGGCCGGGGGAGTCCTCGGATCGCACCACGTCGTCGAGAACCACCCCGAGGTGTTCCGGGGTGCGAGCGCGGCGATCAGCGAGGTCGGCGGCTACTCGATCACCCTCGGTGACCGTCGTGCGTACCTGCTGCAGACGGGCGAGAAGGCCCTGATGTGGATCAAGCTCGTCGCGACCGGCACCGCGGCGCACGGGTCGCACGTCATCCACGACAACGCGGTGACGAAGCTCGCCGCGGCGGTCGCCCGGATCGGCAGCGAGGAGTGGCCGGTGCGGCTGTCGGCGACGACCGACGCGATGGTGGCCGAGGTCGCACGGTTCCTCGGGGTGGACCCGATGGTGACCGGCCCGGACGAGGTGGCACTGGCCACGGGGTCGGCGTCGCGGTTCATCCACGCGGCCCTGCACACGACGACGAACCCGACGGTGCTCACCGCCGGGTACAAGCACAACGTCATCCCCGACCACGCCGAGGCACTGGTGGACATCCGGTGCCTCCCCGGCGACGAGGAGACGGTGCTGGCGCGTGTCCGGGAACTCGCGGGCGACGACGTCGAGGTCGTGATGTCCTTCCGCGACATCGGGCTCGAGCAGGACTTCGGCGGCCCCCTGGTCGACGCCGTGCGCGACGTCCTCGGCCGGCACGACCCGGGTGCTCCGGTGCTGCCGTACCTGCTCTCGGGCGGGACGGACAACAAGGCGCTGTCGACGCTGGGGATCGCGGGCTACGGGTTCGTGCCGCTGCAGCTGCCGGCGGGCGTGGACTTCCCGGCGATGTTCCACGGCGTGGACGAACGGGTGCCGCTCGACTCGCTGGCCTTCGGGCGGCAGGTCCTCGGAGACCTCCTCGCCACGTACTGATATTGTGCATGGTCGCCGGTCCGGCGGTGTCCTGAACCGACTCTCCCCGAAAGGCCCGAGCCGTGCACATCCTCGAGGCGATCTTCCTCGGCTTCGTCCAGGGGCTCACCGAGTTCCTCCCGGTGTCGTCCAGCGCCCACCTCCGCATCGTCGGGCTGTTCCTGCCGGACGCGCAGGACCCGGGCGCGGCGTTCACCGCGGTGACGCAGCTCGGCACCGAGACCGCCGTGCTGATCTACTTCTGGCGCGACATCACACGGATCGTCGGTCGGTGGTTCCGGTCGCTGTCGGGGAAGACCGTGCCCCGGAACGACCCGGACGCCCGACTCGGGTGGCTCGTGATCCTCGGGACCATCCCGATCGGCATCGCCGGCCTGCTGCTCAAGGACTCGATCGAGACGACGTTCCGGTCGCTGTGGATCGTCGCGATCGTCCTCATCGTGTTCGGCATCGTGCTCGGCGTGCTCGACGTCGTCGGCAAGAAGGTCCGGCGCATCGAGCACATGACGTTCGGCGGCGGGATCCTGATCGGCCTCGCCCAGATGCTCGCCCTCGTCCCCGGCGTCTCGCGTTCCGGCGCGACCGTGTCGATGGGGCTCGCGCTCGGCTACACCCGCCCGGCGGCCGCCCGGTTCGCGTTCCTGCTCGCCGTGCCCGCCGTGTTCCTCTCCGGCTTGTACGAGGCCGCCACGAGCCTCGGTGACACCGGCGCGCCGTTCGGCGTGGTCGACACGCTCATCGCCACGGTGGTCGCCTTCGTCGTCGGCTTCGTCGTGATCGCGGCGTTCATGAACTACATCAGCAAGCGCAGCTTCATGCCGTTCGTCGTCTACCGCATCGCACTCGGTATCGTTCTCATCGTGTTGTTGTCGCTCGGAGTGATCCAGCCGTGAGGGCCTGGCAGGTCCCGTCCGTCCCCGATGTCCCGGGCACCGCGCCCCGCCCGGTCGTGCACGACACGGCGACCGGCAAGCCCGTCGATCCGACCGGTGGCGAGGAACGTGCGGCGCTCTACGTGTGCGGCATCACCCCGTACGACGCCACGCACCTCGGCCACGCCGCGACCTACCTCTCGTTCGACACGCTCGGTCGTGTCTGGCGGGACGCCGGGTTCGAGGTCGAGTACGCGCAGAACACCACGGACGTCGACGACCCGCTCCTCGAACGGGCAGCGCGGGACGGCGTCGACTGGCGCGAGCTCGCGGCCTCGCAGATCGACCTGTTCCGGCGCGACATGGAGGCGCTGCGGGTCCTGCCGCCGGACGACTTCGTCGCGGTGACGGACGAGGTCGAACGCATCGCCGAGGCCGTGGCGTTCCTGCAGGAGACCGGCTACGCCTACGCGGTGCCGACGCCGGAGTCCGCCGGTGACGACCTCTACTTCGACGTGAACCGCCCGACCGAGGCCTGGTCGCTCGGGGACGAGAGCGGCCTCGACCGCGAGACCATGCTCGCGCTGTCGGCCGAGCGCGGCGGCGACCCCGACCGTGCGGGCAAGCGCGACCCGCTCGACCCGCTGCTCTGGCGCGCCGCACGAGCGGGCGAGCCGAGCTGGGACTCCGCCGTCGGCCCCGGGCGCCCCGGGTGGCACATCGAGTGCAGCGTCATCGCCGGCGACCGCCTCGGCCTGCCGATCAGCGTCCAGGGCGGCGGCAGCGACCTCGTCTTCCCGCACCACGAGATGAGCGCCGGGCACGCCGCAGCGCTCGCGCACCAGCCGCTCGCGCAGGCGTTCGTGCACACCGGGATGATCGCCTACCAGGGCGAGAAGATCTCGAAGTCGCTCGGCAACCTCGTCACGGTCCGTGGGCTGCTCGACGACGGCGCCGACCCGCGTGCGATCCGCCTCGCGCTGCTGTCGCACAAGTACTCCGACGACTGGGAGTGGTTCGACACCGAGCTCACCAGCGCCACGACGCGCCTGGCAACGTGGGACGCCTGGGCTTCCGGGAGCGACGCGGGACACGCCGACGACGCGGCCGAGGTCATCGCGCGGGTCCGCGCCCGTGTCGCGGACGACCTCGACACGCCGGGCGCCGTAGCCGCGGTCGACACGGCGATCGCGGGCGGGACGGCGGTCACGCCGGACCTCGTGGACCTGGTCGACGCCCTGCTCGGCATCCGCCTCGGCTGACCCGGTCGGCCGCCCCCGTTCGTCGAGCGGGCAGGACATGCGGCTCAGGTTCGCCGAGAGGGCGGAATCGCCCGACTCCAGGCGCCGAGCGTGACCGAAAGTGCCCGCTCGCGCGGACGGGACGGGACGCGACCAAGTGACGGACGGGAGGCGCGGTGCCAGCTGGCACCGCGCCTCCCGTCCGTCCGTGTGGTCGCGTCTACTGCGACGGTGGCGGCGGGCGGAACCCCTCGCCCCCGGCGGTCCCGCCGTCCTTGCCGTCCTTGCGCTCGCGCCGGCGGAGGTACTGCTCGAACTCCTGCGCGATGGCGTCGCCCGACGCCTCGGGGGAGTCGACCGTGTCCCGCGCCTGCTCGAGCTGGCCGATGTAGGACGCCATGTCCTCGTCGTCGGCGGCGAGGGCGTCGATGCCCTCCTCCCACTCGGTGGCGTCGTCGAGCAGCGATCCCCGCGGGACCGTGACGTCGGTGAGCTCCTCGATCTTGTCGAGCAGCGAGAGCGTCGCCTTGGGGGACGGCGAGTTGTGCACGTAGTGCGGCACCGAGGCCCAGAGCGACAGCGTGGTGAGGCCGGCGCTGTCCATCGCGTCGGCGAGCACCCCGAGGATCCCGGTCGGGCCCTCGTACGAGGAGCGGTCGACGTCGAACGCGGCACGCACGCCCGCGTTCTCGCTCGACACGAACACCGAGATGGGTCGGGTGTGCGGGACGTCGGCGAGCATCGCGCCGACGAAGACGACGGCGTCGATCGAGTAGACGTCCGCGAGGTCGATGATCTCCGCGCAGAAGCCGCGCCAGGTCCGCGAGGGCTCCGGGCCGACGAGCACGTAGACGTCGCGTTCGGACGGGGAGCCGGTGGCTCCGATCACGGGTCGGCCCTCGGCACCGGGACCGTGCAGGACGATCCGCGGCCACTGGATGCCCCGGCCGCCGTTCTCGTCCGTGCCGACGTTCGGGCGGTTGAACTGGTAGTCGACGTACCGCTCACCGTCGAGTTCGCGCAGCTCGTCGAGCTCGAGCGACTCGACGATGCGCCTGGCGAGACCGCTCGCCGCTTCTCCGGCGTCGTTCCAGCCCTCGAAGGCGACGACGAGCAGTCGACCGTCGCTGAAGGGGGAGTGCTGTGGCACGGACGGGACCTCCTGGTGGTGGAGCGGGGCGCGGGCGGCTCGCAGGTCGCGCGCGACCGGACATTCGCAGCAACAAGGATAGGGCCGCTCGACCGGAGTGCGTCCACGCGTCCGCGGTGAGCGGAACGCGGGCGGACCGCCCCGGTAGACTCGTCGCCCGTGACCGCGCAACCCTCCGCCCTCGTCCCGCCCGCAGCCGTGCTGTGGGACATGGACGGCACGATCATCGACACCGAGCCGATCTGGCAGCAGTCCCAGGTCGAGCTCACCGACCGCTACGGCGTCGTCTGGACCCACGAGGACGGTCTCGCCTTGGTGGGCAGCGGCCTCGAGCGCTCGGGGGAGATCCTCCGCGACAAGGGCGTCGACATGGAGGTCGAGGAGATCATCCAGTGGATGACCGAGTACGTGATGGTGCGCCTGCGCGACGGTGAACTGCCGTGGCGTCCCGGTGCTCGCGAGCTCATCGAGGGCCTGCACGACCGCGGCATCCCGACCGCCCTCGTCACGATGTCCCGTCGGAAGATGGCGCTCGTCGCCGCCGATGCGCTCGGCGCCAGCGGCTTCCGGGTCGTCGTCGCGGGTGACGACGTCGAGCGGCCGAAGCCCTTCCCCGACGCCTACCTGTCCGCCGCCGCGCAGCTCGGCGTCGACCCGACCGCGTGCGTCGCGATCGAGGACTCGGCGACCGGCGTGGCCTCGGCCGTGGCCTCCGGCGCGGTCACGGTGGCCGTCGAGCACATCGTCCCGCTGTCGGACATCACGGGCGGCGACGTCCACCTCACCACCCTCGCGGACGTCGACGTCGACCGGCTCGTCGAGCTGACCGGCCCGGCCCTCGCCGCCCGCACCCAGGAGGTCGCACGATGACCGACGCGCTCCCGAACCCCACCGAGTCGCTGCCGCACACCGCGGGCGGCGCACCGCACACCCCGCCGCGCGGACCTTTCCGCGCCGGTGACCGCGTGCAGCTGACCGGTCCGAAGGGCAAGCTGACGACCCTGTCGCTCGAGGTCGCGGGGGAGTACCACACGCACCGCGGCGTCCTGCGGCACGACGACGTCATCGGGCAGCCGGACGGGTCGGTGATCCGGGCGAGCACCGGTGACGAGTACCTCGCGCTGCGTCCGCTCCTCAACGACTACGTGATGTCGATGCCGCGCGGTGCCGCCATCGTGTACCCGAAGGACGCCGCCCAGATCGTGGCCTTCGCCGACGTCTTCCCGGGCGCCCGCGTGGTCGAGGCCGGTGTCGGTTCCGGCGCGCTCTCGCTGTTCCTCCTGCGGGCGATCGGACCGACCGGACAGCTGCAGTCGTTCGAGCGCCGCGAGGAGTTCGCCGCGATCGCCCGTGGCAACGTCGGCACCTTCCTCGGCGCCGTCCCGGACAACTGGTCGGTCACGGTCGGCGACCTCGTCGAGGAGCTGCCCGGCGCCGCCGAACCGCAGAGCGTCGACCGGGTCGTCCTCGACATGCTCGCGCCGTGGGAGTGCGTCGACGCCGCAGCGGACGCCCTCGTCCCCGGTGGTCTCATCGTCTGCTACGTCGCGACCGTCACGCAGCTGTCCCGCACGGCCGAGGCGCTCCGCGACACCGGGCGCTTCACGGACCCGCAGTCCAGCGAGACCCTCGTCCGCACCTGGCACGTCGAGGGCCTCGCCGTCCGCCCGGACCACCGAATGGTCGGGCACACCGGGTTCCTCGTCACGGCACGCCGGCTGGCCGACGGTGTCGTGCTGCCGAACCTGAAGCGTCGCGCAGGCAAGGCGGAGTTCTCCGACGAGGACGTCGAGGCCTGGACGCCCGGCGCCGTCGGCGAGCGGTCGGCCAGCGACAAGAAGCTCCGCAAGGTCGCGCGACAGGCGGCAGCGCAGGCCCGCAAGGTCGCCGCAGCCGAGGCCGGACCCGCCGCGTCCGACGCGGACGGCGCTGCTGAGGACGACCGGTAGGCTACGCGACGTGCCCGTCCTGCATCGAACGGAAAGAGGGTCCGTGCGCACCATCCCCGCACTCCTGGTCACCATCGGCCTCGCCGCAGCACTCACCGGGTGCGCGGCGAGCGGGGCCGGTTCCACGCCGTCGAGCTGCGCCGCTCCCGGTGCCGCGTCCGAGGCGGTCACCGCCACGGGTGCGTTCGGCAAGGAGCCGAAGGTCAACATCCCGAGCGGCCTCACCACGAAGGGCACCCAGGTCTCGGTCCTCCGCCAGGGCGAGGGTCGCGAGATCGAGGACGGCACGCCCGTCGTGATCGAGTACACCCTCGTCGACGGTGCGACCGGCGAGGTCGCACAGACGAGCGGGTACTCCGGCCAGACCGCCCCGATCACCGCGGGTGCCGACAACTACGGGGCGCTCGGCGCCTCCCTCGAGTGCGCGCACGTCGGTGACCGCCTCGCCGTCGCACTGCCGAAGAGCGCCCTGAGCTCCTCGACCACCGGCGACACGGGGACCTCGTCGACCAAGACCGAGGACGCCGTCATCGCCGTCATCGACGTCAAGAAGGCCTTCGACGCCCGCGCGACCGGCACGCCGCAGCTCGCCGGGGACGGGATGCCCGCCGTCGTCCTCGCGCCGTCGGGTGCGCCCGGCATCACGATCCCCTCGTGGTCGGCGCCGAAGTCGGACGAGACGCACCTGCTCCGCAAGGGGCACGGCGCCGAGCTCACCGACAAGGACACCGCCGTCATCAAGTACACCGCCGTGTCGTGGCCCGCTGACGGCACCGACGCCTCGGTGGCTGGCTCCAGCTGGACCGACGGCTCGGGCGCGCAGACCGTGCCGCTCACCAAGGGCCAGGTGCAGGAAGGCGTCCGGAACGCCATCGTCGGGCACCGTGTCGGCGACCAGGTGCTCACGATCGTGCACCAGCAGGGCGCGGCGTACGCGTACGTGATCGACGTCCTCGGGAAGATCTCCGCCTGACCCTCCCGGACCGTCCACGGACCGCGGCGCGGGTGCACTCCGGTGCACCCGCGCTGCCGTAGGATCGGCTCGTGCCAGCGACCCGTGTGCCCCGTGTGCCTGCCGAGGAACGGCTGTTCAGCCTGGTGCTCGCGCTGCTCTCGACGGAGTCCGGTCTGACGAAGTCCGAGATCCTGGCCAACGTGCAGGGCTACCGGCAGCGGTTCACGACGGGCGGCGACAACGCCTCGCTGGAGCGCCAGTTCGAGCGCGACAAGGACGACGTCCGCGAGCTGGGCATCCCGCTCGAGACCATCGAGACCCCGGGGGCCGCCGGCAACAACCAGACGCTCCGCTACCGGATCCCGAAGGGCGAGTACGACCTGCCCGTCGACGTCCGCTTCACGCCGGACGAGTCCGCGCTCCTGTCCCTCGCCGCGATGGCCTGGCGCGAGGGCGCGCTCTCCGCCGACTCCCGTCGCGGCCTGCTCAAGGTGCGGTCCGCCGGATCCGAGGACGACGGCGCCGGGGCCCTCGGCGTCGACGCGTACGCCCCGCGCCTACGCGCCCGTGACGTCGCCTTCGAGCCGCTGCGCTCGGCGCTCGACCGGTCCGCCGCGGTCCGCTTCGACTACATCACGCCGGGGCAGCACGAGCCGCGTCGGCGTGCGGTGGCCCCAGTTGCGCTCGTCCAGCACGGCGGCCGCTGGATGCTCGCCGCGCACGAGTTCGCGACGGACAGCGAGAAGAACTACCTGCTCTCCCGGATCGTCGGGCCCGTCGCCCAGTACGAGGTCGGGCAGCACCCGGCCCCGGCCGGCGCGGGCGAACGCGCACTGGCGGAGCTCGAGCGCATCTGGGCGGCGCGCACCGCCCGGATCCGGGTCGCACCGGGGTCTGACGCCGAACGTCGGCTCGCCCGCCGGCGGGACACCGAGACCGACGACGACGGCGTCCTCGTGCTGCACCACGTCGACCCCCAGATCCTCGCCGAGGAGCTCGCCGCCTTCGGGCCCGAGGTTCGCGTGCTCGAGCCGGACGACCTGCGCGACCGGGTGACCGAGCGCCTGCGGGCCCTCGTCGCCGACCACGCCGACGCACCGGCACCCGCCGACCACGCCGACGCACCGGCACCCGCCGACCACGCCGAGCCCGCCGCCGATCAGGACGGGAGCCCCCGTGGCTGAGCAGCAACCACTCCAGGCGCAGGACAAGCTCGCGTTCCTGCTCGCCCTCGTGCCGTACCTGATCGACCGCGAACGCGTCTCGGTCGCCGAGGCCGCTCGGCACTTCGGCGTCCCCGAGACCCGGATCCGCCGTGCCGTCGAGCTCATCGCGGTGTCCGGCGTCCCCGGCGAGACGATGCAGTACCAGCACGGCGACCTGTTCGACATCGCCTGGGACGACTTCGACCAGAACGACATGATCGTGCTGACGAACCTCGTCGCGATCGACGACTCCCCGCGGCTCTCGGCGCGCGAGGCGTCGGCGCTCATCGCCGGACTGCAGTACCTGTCCGCCCTGCCCGAGGCCGCCGACCGCGACGCCATCCGCGCGCTCATGGCGAAGCTGTCCCGCGGTGCCGGCGGCGCGGCCGCGAACGTCGCCGTCGGGCAGGACCTGCACGACGTCGCCCTCGCGGTCATCCGCAAGGCGATGGCCGACGGTCGCGGGCTCGCGTTCGAGTACGCCGGTCCGCGCACGCAGGGGAGCACCCGCCGCGTCGACGCGCTGCGCGTGGAGTCGATCGACACCGACTGGTACCTGCGGGCCTGGGACCTCGCCCGACAGGCCCTCCGGACGTTCCGGCTCGACCGGATGTCCGGCGTACGGGTCGACGACCGCCCGGCGGAGAAGTCGATCGACGACGTGGTGATCCCGGACACGCTGTTCCAGCAGGCAGCCGAGGACGTGATCGTCACCGTCGAGCTCGACTCCTCGTCGCTGCCGCTCGTGGCCGACTTCCTCGCCGACACGGCCGACGCGCCCGACACCGACGGCCGGGTGCGCATCCGGCTGGCGGCGTCGAACGGCTTCGACGGTGTGGTGCGGCTGGTCGCGGGGCTGCCCGGTCGCGCGGTCGTGCTCGACCCGCCGGCCGCACGGGCCGCGGTGCGCGACTTCGCCGCGGCGGCCCTCGCCGGAGACTGAGCCGCGCGCGAACGCCGGACCGGCGCTGCGTGTCGCACACGTCGAACCACGAAACCGACGTCGAACCGGTACCGCGACGTGGTTCGACGTCGGTTCCGTGGTTCGAACCGAGCGAGGCACCCGACCGTCGGACCGGACGCGCGTCGGCCCCGCCGCCGACGTGCCGACAGACGGACGGGAGGCGCGGTGCGGGCCCGCCCCGCGCCTCCAGGCCCGTGACCCTCCTGTGCGAACGCACGTCGCGGCCGACTGTCGGTCCCGACCCCGTAGGATCGACCCATGGCTTCGACGACCGCGCGCGGGCGAGCGAGGCGGACCGGGCGTCCGACGAAGGACGCCGAAGGCCGCATGTCGCTCGGGCAGCACCTCATCGAGCTGCGCAACCGCCTGTTCCGCGCAGTGATCGCGATCGTCGTCGCCGCGGTCGGTGGGTGGTTCCTCACCCCGTTCGTGCTCGACGCGCTCCGGTCCCCGGTCTCCCAGCTCGCCAAGGTCGGCGGGCACACGGCCGAACTCAACTTCCCGATGATCACTGGCGCGTTCGACCTGAAGCTGCAGATCGCCATCACGATCGGCATCGTCATCGCGAGCCCGGTGTGGCTCTACCAGATCTGGGCGTTCATCGTCCCGGCGCTGGTGCGGCGTGAGAAGCAGTACGTGTGGGGCTTCCTCGGCACCGCGATCCCGCTGTTCTTCGCGGGCTGCTGGTTCGGGTGGTACATCCTGCCGCACGTGGTCGGCATCCTCGGCAGCTTCGTGTCGAGCCAGGACACCTCGATCGTCGACGCCAAGGCCTACTACGACTTCGTCATCAAGCTCATCGTCGCCGTCGGCATCGCGTTCGTCCTGCCGGTGTTCCTCGTGCTGCTCAACTTCGTCGGCGTGCTGTCCGCGTCCTCGATCATCAAGTCCTGGCGCGTGGCGATCCTCTGCATCCTGGTCTTCTGCGCCATCGTGACGCCCAGCGCCGACGTCATCTCGATGTTCCTGCTCGCCGTGCCGATGATCGTGCTGTACGTCGCCGCGTGCGCGGTGGCCTGGCTCCACGACCGCCGGGTGGCGAAGCGCCAGGCGAAGCTCGACGAAGAGTACGGCCTGTGAGCACGACCGAGCCGAGCGCTGCCGAACGGTTCCGGGCGGCGAAGGTCCGGAACCGTTCCCGCAACCTCGAACTCTTCCGCGCCGACCTGCGGTTCGACCTCGACCCGTTCCAGTTCGCCGCCTGCGACGCGCTCGACCAGGGGCGCAGCGTCCTCGTGGCCGCGCCGACCGGGGCCGGCAAGACGATCGTGGCCGAGTTCGCGATCTGGTTGGCGATGCGGCAGCCGACGGCGAAGGTGTTCTACACGACGCCGATGAAGGCCCTGAGCAACCAGAAGTACGCCGAGCTCGTCGACGTCTACGGCGAGTCCGAGGTCGGGCTGCTGACCGGCGACACGAACGTGAACCCGCGGGCCCGCGTCGTCGTGATGACGACCGAGGTCCTGCGCAACATGATCTACGCGGACTCCGACCTGCTCGACGACCTCGCGTGGGTCGTCCTCGACGAGGTCCACTACCTCGCCGACCGGTTCCGCGGTGCCGTCTGGGAAGCGGTGATCCTGCACCTCCCGACCGAGGTCCGGCTCGTCTCCCTCAGCGCCACGGTCTCCAACGCGGAAGAGTTCGGCGACTGGCTGCAGACCGTCCGCGGCGACACCGACGTCATCGTCTCCGAGGACCGCCCCGTGCCGCTCGAGCAGCACGTGCTCGTCGGCTCGAAGATGGTCGACCTGTTCGACTCCAGCGGTGCCGCGGCGACGAACCGCGTCAACCCGGAGCTGCTCCGGCTCGTCGGCGGTGCCTCGCGCAGCGAACGGCACGGCGGCGGACACCGCGGCGGCCGGGGGCGCGGGGGCTACCACGACCGTCGTGGTCCGCGCACCGAGAAGCTGCACCGCGAGCGCATCGCCCACATGCTCGACGAGCGGATGCTCCTGCCCGCGATCTTCTTCGTGTTCAGCCGGAACGGGTGCGACCAGGGGGTCCGGAACGTGCTCCGGTCGGGGCTGTCGCTGACGACGGCGCAGGAGCGCAACGAGATCCGCGAGACGGCGGAGTACCACTGCCGCACCCTCCTCGACGAGGACCTCGCCGTGCTCGGCTACTGGGAGTGGCTCGAGGGCCTCGAACGCGGCGTCGCGGCGCACCACGCGGGGCTCCTGCCGGCCTTCAAGGAGGTGGTGGAGGACCTCTTCCAGCGCAAGCTCCTCAAGGTCGTGTTCGCGACGGAGACCCTGGCGCTCGGCGTGAACATGCCGGCCCGCACGGTCGTCCTCGAGAAGCTCGAGAAGTTCAACGGCGAGGCCCGCGTCCCGATCACGCCGGGGGAGTACACCCAGCTCACCGGTCGCGCCGGGCGTCGTGGCATCGACGTCGAGGGGCACTCGGTCATCCAGTGGTCGGACGGCCTCGACCCCCAGGGTGTCGCGTCGCTCGCGAGCCGCCGCACCTACCCGCTGAACTCGTCGTTCAAGCCGACCTACAACATGGCCGTGAACCTCATCGACCAGTTCGGTCGGCAGCGCACGCGCGAGGTCCTCGAGACGTCGTTCGCGCAGTTCCAGGCCGACCGTTCGGTCGTCGACCTCGCGCGGAAGGTCCGGTCGCAGCAGGAGTCCCTCGATGGCTACCAGCAGGCGATGCAGTGCCACCTCGGCGACTTCACCGAGTACGCGGCCCTGCGCCGTGAACTCTCCGACCTCGAGCGGACGAACGTCCCCGGCGGGCGCGAGGCCTCGCACGGCGCCCGGGCCGAACGGCAGGCCGCCATCACGGACGTCCGACGGCGCATGCAGCGGCACCCCTGCCACGCGTGCCCTGATCGAGAGGCCCACGCGCGCTGGTCCGAGCGCTGGTACAAGCTCAAGCGCGCCAACGACAAGCTCCTGCAGCAGATCCGTTCCCGCACGGGTGCGGTCGCGACCACGTTCGACCGGGTCACGAACGTGCTCCTGCAGCTCGGCTACCTGGTCGACACCGGCAACGGCGAGGCCACGGTCGCCGCCGGCGGGCGTCGGCTGCAGCGGATCTACGGTGAGCGCGACCTGCTCGTCGCCGAGTGCCTCGAGGCGGGCGTCTGGAAGGACCTCACCCCGGCGCAGCTCGCCGCGATGGCCGCCACGATCGTCTACCAGCCCCGCCGAGAAGACGCGCCCGGCACCGAGCACGCTCTGCCCCGCGGGGCGTTCCGTCCGGCACTCGACGAGACCCTCACCATCTGGTCCCGACTCGACGACATCGAGCGCGACGCCCGCCTCGCCGGGTCGCAGCCGCCGACCCCGGCCGCCGCGGTCGGCATGTTCCGCTGGGCGTCCGGCTCCGCGCTCGACGACGTGCTGCGCACGCTCGACCTGCCGGCCGGTGACTTCGTGCGCTGGTCGAAGCAGGTCATCGACCTGCTCGACCAGATCCGGAACGCCGGCGACGACGACCTCGCCCAGACCGCACGGCGGGCGACGGACGCGGTGCGCCGCGGCATCGTCGCCTACGCGGCGGTCTGACAGGAGGCACGGTGCCGGTTCCCGAGTCCGAAGTGCGCCCGCAGGGCGCCGTCTCCACCGCGCCCATCGCCTCGGCTGCGCGCGCGTCCGGGGCCGCCGCGCGTGCGTCCGCGGCGGGGGGTCGCGGCTCCGCCGTGCGCCCTCCGGCGGGCCGCCGGTCCGACTTCGCCGCCCTGCCGCTCGCGCAGGCCTTCCCGCTCGCCGTCATCGGGGGCGTGCTGTTCGCACTCGCCTTCCCGTCGCCGGGCTGGTGGTTCCTCGCCTACCCGGCACTCGCGTGCATGATGCTCGCCGCGATGGGCCAGCGTGCCCGGCGCGCCGCCTGGCTCGGGTACGTCTCCGGCGCGGCCTTCTGGATCCCCGCGATCTCGTGGGCCGGCCGCTACCTCGGCCCGGTCCCGTGGTTCGCGCTCGCGCTGTTCGAAGCCGCGTTCTTCGCCCTCGGCAGCGTCGCGATCGCCCTCGCGTACCGCTGGGTGGCGCGTGTCGTGCCGTCCACCGCCGGACGCGTGTGGGGCCTCCCGGCCGTCGTCGCCGCGCTCTGGACCGGACGCGAGTGGTTCTCGGGGAGCTGGCCCTACGGCGGCTTCGCGTGGGGGCGGGTCGGTCTCTCGCAGTCGCAAGGCCCGTTCACGCACCTGGCTGCCTACGTGGGTGTGCTCGGGGTGACGTTCGTCGTCGTGTACTGCGTCGCGGTCGTCGTGTCGCTCGCCCTGGTCGTGCCCCGCGGTCCCGGCCGGGCAGCCGGGGCGCCCGTCCGCGTGGCGATGGCGGGACTGCTCGTCGCCGCCGTGCTCGCCGTGCCCGCGTGGCCGACCGCCACCGACGGCACGATCCGGATCGAGTCGGTGCAGGGCGACGGCCCCGCCGGGTACTTCGACCGGGCGGCGCCGGGTGCGGTGCTGAGCGCGCAGGTCGCGGCGACCGACGTCGAGGCGAAGGGGGTCGACCTCGTGGTCTGGCCCGAGGGCTCCGCCGAGTTCGATCCGCGCCAGCAGCCGGTGATCGCGTCGGCCCTCGACCAGGTCGTCGACTCCGTCGGGGCGCCGATCGTCGCCGGCGCCATCACGCAGACGTCCTCGGGGGTCCTGCACAACACCTCGTTCGTGTGGACGAAGGACGGCTGGCAGTCGTCCTACGACAAGAAGCGCCCGGTGCCCTTCGGCGAGTACGTCCCGGACCGCTGGTTCTTCTCGAAGCTCGCGCCGTCGCTCATCGGGCTGCTGCAGCGCGACTACACCCCGGGGACGAAGCCGAACGTGCTGTCGGTCGCCGGCGTCCGGGCGGGCATCGCGATCTGCTTCGACATCGTCGACGACGGACTCGCCACCGACATGGCGCGCGGGGGAGCGCAGGTCATCCTGGCGCAGACGAACAACGCTGACTTCGACGGCACCGACGAGAACCTGCAGCAGCTCGAGATCGCTCGGATGCGGGCGATCGAGACCGGTCGGTCGCTCGTGAACATCTCCACCGTCGGGGCGTCGCAGGTCATCGACCCGACCGGACGGACGATCGACCGGGTGCCGGCGTACACCGCGACCTCGATGATCACGGACGTGCCGCTCGGGACGACCACCACCCCGGCGACCCTCGCGTCCGGATCGATCGCGCTCCTGCTCTCGCTCGGCGGGCTCCTCACGCTGCTCGCCTGCGCGCCCTGGGGCCGCCGCGGCACTGCTCGCCGCGCCTGAGCGCCCCGGGCTCGGTCCCGCACTGGGAGAGGACTGTGAATGCGCCGGTCCGGGAGTGCAGGCGCGTGGGACAGTGTTGTGGAGGGCAGACGAGCGAGAGGAGCACACACATGGCTGATCGGAGTCTCCGCGGCATGCGGCTCGGGAGTCAGAGTCTCCAGAGCGAAGAGGGCGTCGAGCTCTCGGACCGCAAGCGTGCGGTCTACCAGACAGAATCGGGGGAGACGTTCGACATCGTCTTCTCGGCGGATGCAGACGTCCCCCAGACGTGGTCGGAGCCCCGCTCCGGTCGCGAAGGACGACTCCTCGGTGACGACGGCATCCCCGTCGAGGTCGCCGAAGAGGACGTCAAGGCCCCCAGGACCCACTGGGACATGCTGCTCGAGCGACGCTCGCGTGAAGAGCTCGAGGAGCTCCTGCAGGAGCGACTGCAGTTCCTGCGCGCACGACGCGGCGCCTGACCCGCACACGACGACGCCCGCCCCGGTCTCCCGGGGCGGGCGTCGTCGTCGTGGTGGCGGTCAGCGGCGGCCGGAGCCGTCGCTCGTGCGGTGCCCGGAGGCGTCGGGGCCGGCGTCGGTCGCGCTCCCGTGGTGCTCGTCCTTCGCTGCGTCGCGGAGCTCGTCGGCCGCGGCCTCGTCCGACGCCGCGAGGTGCGCGTCGACGCTCTTGTTCGACTCGGCGAGACGCTGGTCGAGCTCGGACTCGGGGACGATGTCCGCCGCCGTGGCGTCGGGGCGGGGGACCGAGCCGGCCGCGGCATCGGCGGCCGCGCTGTTCGCCAAGCTCTCGTTCGCGAGCTTGGAGATCCGCGACAGGAAGTCGCCGCCGGCGCCGCCGCCGGCGATCGGTCCGCTGCCGGTGCGCCCGGCGGTGAAGCCCTTCGCGATGCCGGACAGTGCCTCGGTGAACTCGCTCGGGATCATCCAGAGCTTGTTCGCGGTGCCTTCGGCGATCTTCGGCAGGGTCTGCAGGTACTGGTACGACAGGAGCTTGTCGTCCGGGTCGCCGGTGTGGATGGCGTCGAACACCGTGGCGATCGCCTGCGCTTCACCCTCGGCGCGGAGGACCTGGGCCTTCGCATCACCCTCGGCCGCGAGGATGGCGGCCTGCCGTTGTCCCTCGGCCTCGAGGATCTGGGACTGCTTCGTCCCCTCGGCCTGCAGGATGGCGGCACGACGGCTACGCTCGGCACGCAGCTGCTGCTCCATGGCGTCCTGGATCGACACGGGCGGCTCGATCGCCTTGAGCTCGACGCGGCCGACGCGGATGCCCCACTTGCCGGTCGCCTCGTCGAGCACGACGCGGAGCTGGCCGTTGATGTTGTCGCGGCTGGTCAGGGCCTCTTCGAGGTTGAGGCCACCGACGACGTTGCGGAGCGTGGTGGTCGTGAGCTGCTCGACCGCGCCGAGGTAGTTGGCGATCTCGTAGGTGGCGGCGCGGGCGTCCGTGACCTGGAAGTAGACGACCGTGTCGATCGAGACCACCAGGTTGTCCTCGGTGATGACGGGCTGCGGCGGGAAGGACACGACCTGCTCGCGCATGTCGAGCAGCGGCCGGAGCCGGTCGATGAACGGCACCAGAAGGTTCAACCCTGGGTTGAGGGTCTTGTGGTACTTCCCGAGGCGTTCGACGATCCCCGCGGTCGCCTGCGGCACGATGCGGATCGCGCGGGACAGGACGACGATCACGAAGATGACGACGACGAGGATGAGGACGAGCAGTGCGATCGTCCCGGCTGAGATGGTCACGAGGTGGCCCTTTCTCCGAGGCGGACGACAGCCGTCGACCCCTCGATGGACTCGACGACCACGGGGGTCCCGAGCGGCGGTGTTCGGTCTGTGGCGTCGGCGGAGATGCGGGCGCTCCAGGTCTCGCCGTTGGCCAGGCGGACCTGGCCGGGGGCGGACGCGGTGAAGGCGACGGCGACCGTGCCCGGCAGCCCGATGAGTCCCTCGACGTTGGTGCGGTGCGGGTCGGCGTTCCGACCGAGTGCCGTCAGGAGCCGCGGCCGGACGACCGACAGCAACAGCAGGGCGACGCCCGCGGCGATGATGGCCGACAGCCACCACGGTGCGCCGAGGAGTGCGGCGACCAGCCCGCCGGCAGCACCGGCCGCGAGCATGATGAAGATGAAGTCGAGCGTGAATATCTCGACCACACCCAGCAGGAGCACCAGTCCGATCCAGATGACGGTCTGGATCCAATCGATCCCGTTCACGCGATCTCCCTCCCTCGGTCGCGCGCGGCTGCTCGCTGCGTCGCGACGGCCGGTCCAACTCCGTTCAACATATCAAGTCCGTGCTGTGCCCGCGCGGTGGTTGGTAGGCTCGTCGGCGGCCGACCCGCGAACCAGACCTGGAGAACACGACTGTGAGCAACCCCCTCGCCCCCGGATCCCTCGCCGACAAGCGCGCCCTCGTCACGGGTTCGTCCCGCGGCATCGGCGCCGACACCGTCGGGTACCTGGCCGAGGCCGGCGCCAAGGTCGTCGTGAACTACCGCAACAAGGCCAAGCGTGCCGAGCAGATCGCCGAGAAGATCGTCGCCGCGGGCGGGTCGGCACTCGCCGTCGGTGCGGACCTGACCGACCACGACTCCGTCCAGGCGATGGTCGACACCGTCGTGCAGGAGTGGGGCGGCGTCGACCTGCTCGTGCTCAACGCCTCCGGTGGCATGGAGTCCGGCCTGGGCGAGGACTACGCGCTGCGCCTGAACCGCGACGCGCAGGTGGACATGCTGCAGACCGCTGTGCCGCACATGCCCGCCGGATCGCGCGTCGTGTTCGTCACGAGCCACCAGGCCCACTTCGTCGAGAGCGCCGAGACGATGGACGAGTACGTCCCGGTCGCCAAGAGCAAGCGGGCCGGCGAGCTCGCCCTCCGCGAACTCGTCCCGCAGCTCGACGCGGCGGGCATCGAGTTCGTCGTCGTCTCCGGCGACATGATCGAGGGCACGATCACCGCCACGCTCCTCAACCGCCTCAACCCGGGCGCGATCGAGGGCCGCCGTGCCGAGGTCGGCAAGCTCTACAGCGTCTCCGAGTTCGCCGCCGAGATCGCCGCGGCCGCGATCGAGCCGATCCCCGCCGACCACACCAAGCTCGTCGGCGACGTCAGCGGCTTCGTCGGCTAACGTCGGACGGGTGACTGCGAAGCCCGGCCTGCGCCGCACCTCCCGGATCATCCTGCTCGACCCCGACGGTCGGGTGTTCCTGATGGACACCAACTCCCCGTCGTCGGACGGAGCGCACCGCTGGATCACGCCCGGCGGCGGTGTCGACCCCGGCGAGGACCACCGCGACGCCGCGATCCGCGAGCTGCGCGAGGAGACCGGCATCGTCATCGACGACCCGGGGGAGCCGGTGTGGTCGTGGGACTTCAGCGTCGAGTGGGACCTGGCCGACCACGACCGCGGCCACGCGGAGTTCTACGTCGTCCGGACGCCCGGCTTCACGCTGTCGGACGCCGAGTGGACCGACGACGAGCGCGTGGACATCCTGCGGTCCCGCTGGTGGACGGCCGACGAGCTCGACGCCACCGACGAGCCCTTCGAGCCCGCCGAGCTCCCGGGCCTCGTCCGCACCCACGCGCCGTCCTGACGCGCCGGCTCGTTCCGGTGCGGAACCGTCCTGTGGAACGTCACACGTCACCGCTACCCTGTGGGCATGGAACCGAGTGCCGAGCACGCCGCTGACACCCACGACCGCATCCGGGTGCGTGGTGCACGTGAGAACAACCTGCGCGACGTCGACGTCGAGCTCCCGAAGCGTCGCCTGACCGTCTTCACCGGCGTGTCGGGGTCGGGCAAGAGCTCATTGGTCTTCGCGACCATCGCGGCGGAGTCGCAGCGCATGATCAACGAGACGTACAGCGCGTTCCTGCAGGGGTTCATGCCGTCGCTCGCACGCCCCGACGTCGACGTGCTCGACGGCCTCACCACGGCGATCGTCGTCGACCAGGAACGCATCGGCGCCGATCCCCGCTCGACCGTGGGCACCGTGACGGACGCCAACGCCATGCTCCGCGTGCTGTTCAGCCGCCTCGGGACGCCCCACATCGGTGGCCCGAACGCGTTCTCCTTCAACCTCGCGACGGTCACGGCCGGTGGTGCCATCACCGTGCAGAAGGGCAAGGACGCCAAGGCGGAGAAGGTCTCGTTCTCACGGCTCGGCGGCATGTGCGCCGACTGCGAAGGCCGCGGCACGGTCACCGACATCGACCTCACGCAGCTGTTCGACGACACGAAGTCCCTGTCGGACGGGGCGATCACGATCCCCGGGTACGGCACGGACGGCTGGAACGTCCGGATGTTCGCCGAGTCCGGGTACTTCGACAAGGACACGCCGATCCGTGACTTCACGGACGCCGAACGCCAGGACTTCCTGTACCGCGAACCGACGAAGCAGAAGATCGCCGGCATCAACATGACGTACGAGGGGCTCGTCCCGCGCGTGCGGCGCTCGTTCTTGCAGAAGGACCGCGAAGCGATGCAGCCCCACATCCGGGCCTTCGTCGACCGCGCGGTCACCTTCACCACCTGTCCGGCCTGCGGTGGCACCCGGCTGAACGACGTCGCACGGTCGTCGACGATCGCCGGCAAGAGCATCGCGGACGTCTGCGCGATGCAGATCACCGACCTCGCCGCCTGGCTGCGGGGGATCGACGAACCGACCGTCGGGCCGCTGCTCGACGGCCTGCGGGACGCGGTCGACTCCTTCGTCGAGATCGGCCTCGGGTACCTCTCGCTCGACCGCCCCACGGGGACCCTGTCCGGGGGAGAGGGGCAGCGCGTCAAGATGGTGAAGCACCTCGGGTCGTCCTTGAGCGACGTCACCTACGTCTTCGACGAACCGAGCACCGGGTTGCACCCCCACGACATCGAGCGGATGAACGGGCTCCTGCTCCGCCTCCGCGACAAGGGCAACACGGTGCTCGTCGTCGAGCACAAGCCCGAGGTCATCGCGATCGCGGACCACGTCGTCGACCTCGGGCCGGGTGCGGGGACGAACGGCGGGGCGCTCTGCTACGAGGGGCCGGTCGACGGGCTCCGCACGAGCGACACGGTCACCGGTCGCCACCTCGACGACCGGGTGTCGGTGAAGGACGTCGTGCGCGAACGCACCGGCGTCCTCGAGATCCGGGGTGCGGACGCGCACAACCTGCAGGGTGTGGACGTCGACGTGCCGACCGGGGTGCTCACGGTCGTGACGGGTGTCGCCGGCTCCGGCAAGAGCACGCTCATCCACGGGTCGCTGTCACCGCGTGACGGTGTCGTCGCGATCGACCAGGGCGCGATCCGCGGCTCCCGGCGGAGCAACCCGGCGACGTACACGGGGCTGCTGGAGCCGATCCGCAAGGCCTTCGCGAAGGCCAACGGTGTGAAGCCCGCCCTGTTCAGCGCCAACTCCGAGGGTGCGTGCCCGGCGTGCAACGGCGCGGGGGTCATCTACACGGACCTCGGCATGATGGCCGGCATCGCGACCCCGTGCGCAGAGTGCGGCGGGAAGCGATTCGACCAGTCGGTGCTCGAGTACCGGCTCGGGGGGAAGGACATCAGTGAGGTCCTCGCGATGCCCGTGGCCGACGCCGCGGCGTTCTTCGCGACGGGGGAGTCGAGGATCCCCGCGGCGCACGCGATCCTCGCCCGGCTCGTCGACGTCGGACTCGGGTACCTGACGATCGGGCAGCCGCTGACGACCCTGTCCGGCGGCGAGCGGCAGCGGCTCAAGCTCGCGACGCACCTCGGCGACCCCGGCGGGGTGATCGTCCTCGACGAGCCGACGACCGGGCTGCACCTGGCGGACGTCCAACAGCTGCTCGGGCTGCTGGACGGCATGGTCGAGGCCGGGCGCACGGTCGTCGTGATCGAGCACCACCAGGCCGTGATGGCACATGCCGACTGGCTCATCGACCTCGGGCCCGGCGCCGGCCACGACGGCGGCCGCGTCGTGTTCGAGGGCACGCCGGCCGAGCTCGTCGCCGCTCGGTCGACGATCACGGGGGAGCACCTGGCGGCCTACGTCGGAGCCTGAGGCGGGGGACAGGTCCGGAAGGAGTGCCTGAACACCAGCTGGCCGAACGGTCTACCGTCCTGACTGACGCTCATGCTTGGGCCACCCCGCCCGCGGCTACCCGGTCGCATGACGAGCGTTCACGACGAAGGAGACCTCATGGCCGACCAGACCGGTGGACCGAACTACCCCGCAGCGAACACGCCCGGTGCAGCACCGGCCGGCACGGGTGGCGGACTCGCCATCGCGAGCCTCGTCCTCGGCATCATCGGTGTCGTCGGTGGCATCTTCCTGGCGATCATCGGTGTGATCGCCGGCATCATCGGGCTCGTCCTCGGCATCCTGGCTCGCCGACGCGCGTCCGGTCGGGGGATCGTCCTCGGCGGCATCATCCTGTCGGCCATCGCGATCGTCATCGGCATCGTCGGCTACATCCTCACCGCGGTCGTGCTGTCCCAGGCCTGAGTCCACATCGCCGCTGGCGTCTGACCGGGGATCACCGTCCCGAGTCGGCGCGCATCGGTACGCCAGCGAGGCGGGTCGGCAGCGATGCCGATCCGCCTCGCTGGCGTTCGGCGTCCGCGCGTCGCATCCCCGTCCCCTCGTCGCGACGCCACGGCGGACGGGAGGCGCGGGTCGGGCCCGCACCGTTCCTCCTGGACCACGCAACGCGTGTTCCGGACCGCCGGACGCGCGCCCAGGTCGGCCCGCGTAGCTTCCGCCACATGAGCTACAGCCAGCCTGACCCTGCCGAGGAGACCACCCACAGCGAGGAGCCGGAGCAGCCGGACACGGACCAGGAGAACCTCGAGGAGCAGGGCGGCGAACACGCCTCGCTCGAGATCGACGCGGACGACGTCCCGACGAGCGTCGATCCGCAGTCCTGATCGCACGGCGGCGCGGTTCACCGGTCAGACGGCCCGTTCCGCCGCCTGCACCAGGGCACGCACGAGCTCGACGTAGTCCAAGCCGACCGCCGCGAACATCCGGGGCACCTGCGACTGCTCGGTGAACCCCGGCGCGGTGTTCACCTCGTTCAGCACGACGCCGTCGTCGGTGAGGAAGAAGTCGAACCGCGCGACACCCGCGCACCCGAGCGTGTCGTAGAGGGTCCGGGCTGCGTGGTCGATCGCTGCCTCGTCGGAGGCAGTCAGTGCCGCCGGCACCGTGAACCGTGCGGTCCCGTCGTACTTCTCGGCGCGCCCGAACACGTCTCCGTCGGCGACGCCGATCTCCAGCGTCGCGCCGGTGCGGAGCGTCCCGGTGTCGTCGCGGAACACGGCGATGTCGACCTCGCGCCCGGTGACGAACGCCTCGGTGAGCACGTCGGCGCCTGCAGCGCGGGCATGTGCCACGGCAGCCGCGTACGCGTCGGGCGTCCGGACCACCGTCACGCCGTTGCTCGACCCACCGGTCGTCGGCTTCACGACGAAGGGCGGCCGCAGGGGCACGGGGCCGATCTCGTCTCCAGCGCGGATCAGCACACCCGGCGCCGTGCGGACGCCGACGGCTTCGGCCACGGTCTTCGTGACCCACTTGTCCATGCCGAGTGCGCCGGCGCGGACGGGGGAACCGACCACCGGCACGCCGATCATCGTGAGGAAGCCGGCGACCGCGCCGTCCTCACCGTGGACACCGTGGAGCACCGGGAACGCCGCGCGGCACGACGTCAGCACGGCGACGGCGTCCGCGGGGGACAGCGCGGTACCGTTTGTGTGCCGCCATCCGCCCGTCCGGTCGATCGTCAGGGGGACCGCGTCGAAGCCGAGGGCCCGGACGGCTCGCGTGACCGCGGCCGCGGATGCGAGCGAGACCTCGTGCTCGTCGTTCGCGCCGCCACCGACGACCGCGATCCGCGTCGGGGCCGTGGGGGTGTGGGAGTCGTGGCGATCAGGCAACGGTGGCCTCCGGGGTGGTGACGGTGCGGTGGACCCGGGCGGCGCGCGTGCCGATGCGGGTGACGATCTCGTGCTCGATGGTGTCGGCCCAGCCCGCCCAGTCGTGGACGGTCGGCTCGCCGTCGAGGCCGCGCCCGAAGAACGTGACGGTCTCGCCGAGCTCCAGCCGGTCGTCGCCGGTGTCCACGACGACCATGTCCATCGAGAACCGGCCGACGAGCGGTCGGCGGCGTCCGCGCACCTGTACCTCGGCCCGCTCGGACGCCGCACGGGGGAGTCCGTCGCCGTAGCCCAGGGGGAGCAGCGCCAGGGTGGTCCGACGGTCGACGACGTGGTCGAGGCCGTAGCCGACGCCGGCTCCGGGGCCGATCACCCGGGAACCGACGACCGGCGCCGTCAGTGAGAGCGTCGGCTGCAGGTCCGTCGAGGTCCGGGAGGGGTCGATCCCGAAGAGCCCCGCGCCGATGCGGTGCAGACCGTGGCGGCCGCCGACCCCGGTGACGGTCGCTGCCGTGGCGGCGAGGTGCGTGACGAAGCCGGACAGTCCGCGGCGCCGGGCGGTGCGGACCGCGTTGTCGAACAGCAGCCGTTCGCGCGTGTTCTGCGGGTCGTCGGGCTGGTCGGCGCAGGACATGTGGCCCATCACCCCGACGACCCGGACCGTGCCGAGCCGCTCGAGCTCGCGTGCGGCGGTGCACAGTGACGGCCACGATCCGGGGTCGGCACCGTCGCGGGCCATCCCGACGTCGACGTGCAGGTGGACCCGGGCACGGCGTCCGGTCCGGACTGCTGCACGGCTGACGGCACTGAGCAGGTCGGCGCTCGGGACGGCGATGTCGACGTCGGCGAGCAGCGCACCGTCGAAGTCGGCGTCGACCGGGTTGAGCCAGCTGAGCACCGGCGCGTCCGTCACGGTTGCCCGGACGGCGATCGCTTCGTCGATGGTGGTCACGCCGATCGACGTCGCCCCGGCGGCGAGGACCGACCGGGCGATCGCCCCGTGGCCGAACCCGTCGGCCTTGAGGACGGCCATGACGCCGCCGTCCGTCCGGTCGGCGAACACGGCGGTGTTCGCGCGGACGGCGTCGTCGTGGACGACGAGCTGTGGGCGCGACGGTGTCATGCCTGCCTCCTGGAGATCGCTGCCGAACTGATATGCATGATATCGATGGTCACGGACACTACGGAGGAAGTCATCGGTCCTGGGGATGACGTCGCGCGCCGCGCGACCCAAGCCGTCGATGCCGCGCGGATGACGGCCGTCGCTGCTGCACGAGGGACGGGAGGCGCGGCTGGCGTGAGCGGACCGGCTGCGGTGATCCGCGCCTCCTGGCCCCACTCGCCGCGCGCCGATAATGCATATTATGTCAACTCAGATCCATCCGGCCGCGCTGCGGCCGCGCTCTGGTGGTCGACGCCACTGCCCTCTAGCATCGCCGTCACGAGCGCCGAGCGGTGCTCGGAAGCGGCGGTGTCCGATGCGGAAGCTCGTCCTCAAGATGTCGATGTCCCTCGACGGTTTCGTCGCAGGTGCACGTGCGGAGTCCGACTGGATGTTCCGCGCCGCGAGTCCGGACTCGGCCGCGTGGGTGCTCGACACCGTGTCCGGCGCCGGTGTGCACGCGTTCGGTCGTCGGACGTTCGAGTCCATCGCCGCCTTCTGGGCGAACGCGACGACACCCGTCGCCGGTGCGATGAACACCGTCCCGAAGGTCGTCTTCACCCGCCAGGCCGGGTTCGATCCCGCCACGGTCGACACGGGTGGGGCCGGCTCCCCCGCGGCGGCGACCTGGACCGGTGCCCGGGTGGCGCACGGCGACCTCGTGGCCGAGGTCGACCGGCTGCGGGCCGAGGGCGGCGCTGACGTCCTCGCACAGGGCGGGACGGACTTCTGCCGGAGCCTGGTGGCTGCGGGCCTCGTCGACGAGTACCGCCTGGTGGTCCTGCCGGTGGTGGTCGGGACGGGTGACGGGATCTTCTCGGGGCTGCAGGACGAACTCGACCTGACGCTGATCAGCTCGACGGTGTTCGACGGCGGCGCGAAGGCGGACGTGTACCGACCGAAGCGCTGAGCGCGGTCGCCGGCGCTCAGAACACCGCGACCGTCATGCCCGCGGAGGTCGCCGGCCGGTCCATCGCGAGGATCGCCTCGGGCAGCTCGTCGAACCCGATCGTCCGACCGATCGACTCCGACGGGCGGAGGCGACCCGCGACGACGTCGTCGAGCATCGCCGCGTACTCCCCCACCGAGATCCCGTGACTGCCGAGCAGCTCGAGCTCGTCGCCGATGACGCGGCCCATCGGGATCGACGGCACGGCCTCGTCGTCGAGCAGCAGCCCGACCTGGACGTGCCGACCCCGAGGCCGGAGTGCGGCGACCGCGGCGACCGACGTGGCGCGGCTGCCGAAGGCGTCCACGGACACGTGGGCTCCGCCGCCCGTGACGGCTCGGACGGCCTCCCCGACCGCGTCGTCCATCGGCACCGCGACCGCACCGAGGGCTTCCGCACGTGCGAGCGCGGCGGGCGAGACGTCCACCGCGACGACCTTCGCTCCGGCGGCGACCGCGACGATGACGGTCGACAGTCCGACTCCCCCGCAGCCCAAGACGGCGACCCACTCGCCGGCGGCCACCCGTCCCCGGGCGTGCAGTGCGTGGTACGCGGTCCCGAAGCGGCATCCGAGTCCGGTGGCCTCGGCGAACCCGACGGCGTCCGGCAGCGCGACGAGGTTGACGTCCGCGTGCGGGACCACCACGGCCTCGGCGTACGAACCGGGCAGCGTGAAGCCGGGCTGCTGCTGCCGGGTGCACACCTGCGTCGCACCGTCCAGGCACTGCTCGCACTCGCCGCACGCGAAGACGAACGGCGCGGTGACCCGGTTCCCCACGGCGAACCCGCGGACGTCGGGCCCGACGGACGACACCACCCCGGCGAACTCGTGCCCGGGGACGTGCGGCAGGCGCACCGAGTCGTCGTGCCCCTTCCACGCGTGCCAGTCGCTCCGGCAGACCCCGGTCGCGGCGACCCGGACGACCACCCCGTCGATCGGGGCGACCGGGTCCGGGACCTCGACGACCGCGGGGACGGAACCGAACTCGTCGTACTGGACTGCGCGCATCCGGTCATCCTGACAGACGGGAACGCGCTGGCGGGCGCTCTGCGACCCGGCCACGGGACAGGGCGAGCTCGTCCGTCGGACGCGAGCCGTGCCTCCAGGCCGTCTCGCCCGCGGTGGGGACGCACTTGGTGAGCAGAAGGTGTCGGGTCCATCCGTCCGACCCGACATCTTCTGCTCACGAAGCGGCCGCGGCGCCCCGCGGGGCGCGCCCCGCCCGCCCCCCCCCCCCGCTCAGTACGCGACGCGCCCGTCGCGGTCGTGGAACTCCCCCGTGGGGCCGTCCGCGCCGAGCGTCGCCAGCGCCACCGTGGCGTCCGTCCCCTCGGTCACGGTCTGGTGCCCGCCGAACCCGTTGAACTCCGTCGCCGTGTACCCGGGGTCGCTCGCGTTCACCCGGAACCCGGGCAGGTTCTTCGCGTACTGCACGGTCAGGGCGATGAGCGCCGCCTTCGACGCCGCGTACGGCACCGCCGGCACCGGGTACTCGTCCCGCCCCGGAGTCGTCAGCCACCGTGGGAAGCCCACACCCGAGGCCACGTTCACGATGACCGGGTTCGCCGACTCCCGCAGCAGCGGCAGCGCCGCCTGCGTCACGCGCACGACGCCGGTCACGTTCGTGTCGAGCACGGCTCCGATCGCAGCGGCGTCGAGGTCGTCGACCCCGAACGACGTCCCGAGGATGCCCGCGTTGTTCACGAGCACGTCGAGTCCGGGCAGTCCGGCGACCGCGCGCTCGACCGAGGACTGGTCGGTGACGTCCAGCTGGACGACGTGTGCGCCGAGGGCACGCGCCTCGTCCCCCGTGGCCGGATCGCGCATGCCGGCGTACACGGTGTGCCCGGCCTCGACGAGGCGACGGACGGTCTCGAGCCCGAGACTGCGGTTGGCTCCGGTGATGAGTGTCGTTGTCATGCGCCAAGCCTCCGCCCCCGTGGCCGGGTCCCCCAGGCACCGCTCGACAGTGGGACCACCAGTACCAGGCAGGCCAGGAGGCGCGGGTCGAGGATGGTGGGCATGAGCGAGTTCGCGAGTGTGCTGCGTTCCTGGCGCGACCGGGTCCGTCCCGAAGCGGTCGGCCTGCCGGCCGGGCCCGGTCGACGGACGCCGGGCCTCCGTCGCGAGGAGCTCGCTGCGCTCGCCGGGGTGAGCGTCGACTACGTCGTCCGCCTCGAGCAGGGACGCGCGACGAACCCGTCGCCGCAGTTGCTCGGCGCACTCGCCACCGCGCTCCGTCTCTCCGAGGAGGAACGCGACCACCTCTGCCGCGTCGCAGGGTCCGCGCCGCCGTCGCGCCGGGTCGTCCCCCGGCACGTCACCCCGGGCGTGCAGCGCATCGTCGACCGCCTCGGCGACGTCCCCCTCGCCGTGTTCACCGCCGCGCACGACATCGTCCTGTGGAACGACCTCTGGGCAGCGCTCACCGGTGACCCCTCCCGGTACACCGGCATCGACCGGAACCTCGTGTGGCGACACTTCATGCACGGCCACGACGAGGTCGAGTGGGACGAGGAGCACCAGGAGGAGTTCTCCAGCGACTTCGCCGCCGACCTCCGCGCCGCCGTCGGACGGTACCCCGCCGACCGGGACCTCGCCGAGCTGGTGGCACGCCTCCGTCGCGAGTCCCCCGAGTTCGAGCGCCGCTGGGACACCGGACGCGTCGCCGAGCACCGGGCGAGCCGCAAGCGCGTGCACTCCCCCGTCGGCCCGATCGAGATCGACTGCGACGTCCTGAGCGTGCCGGGCGGGGACCTCCGCATCGTCGTCTACACGGCCGTCCCCGGCACCGAGGACGCCGCCAAGCTCGACCTCCTGCGCGTCACCGGCCTGCAGGAACTCACGCCGAGCTGAGCACGACCAGTCGTTGGGTCGCCCGGGTCATCGCCACGTAGCGGTCGACCGGGCGCCACCGCTCCGGGTCCACCAGGACGACGAGGTCGAACTCGAGACCCTTCGTCGCCTCCGGGGAGAGGGAACGGATCCGGTCCGTCCCCGCGTACCCGGCGTCGCCGACCACGCACGCGATCCCGTCGGCGCTCGCCGCGGCCCACGTGTCCAGGACCACGTCCCGCTCGTCGGCGGACCCGTACTGCACCGGCACGCCGGAGTCGCGGATCGAGGTCGGCACGTTCGCGTCCGGCACGGCTGCGCGGATGATCGGTTCCGCGACCGCCATCACCTCGGACGGCGTGCGGTAGTTGATCCGGAGACGCGCGGTCCGCACGTCCCGGAGCCCGATCCGGGCGAGCCGGTCCTCCCACGACTCGGCGAACGGCTCCCGCGCCTGGGTCCGGTCCCCCACGACCGTGAGGCTCCGGCTCGGGCAGCGCCGCAACAGCATCAGCCACTCCGCGTCCGTCAGCTCCTGGGCCTCGTCGACGACGACGTGCGCGAACGGTCCCGCCAGGGCATCGGCGTCCGGTGCCGCCGTCACCGCGTCGTCGTCGAGGCTGTTCCGCGCGTCCGCTCCGCGCAGCAAGCTCATGAGCTGCAGCTCGGAGTCGTCGTTCGCGACGAGGTCCTCGATCACCCGGTCCATCCGCTCGCGTTCGGCGGCCCTGGCGGCCGCAGCACGACGCTCCCGGTCGGGAGCGGCCGGGTCACCGATGCGCCGACGGGCGGCGTCGAGCACGGGCAGGTCGGACCGGGTCCACGCGCGGGCGTCCGGGCGGTGCAGGCGTGCGCGGTCGGCTGCGGTGAGGTCGGGCGCGCACCGCGCCAGGTGGTCGGGCACCGCGAGCAGGTCCGCGACGACGCCGTCCGGGTCGAGCACGGGCCACGACCGGCGGAACGTGTCACGCAGGACGTCGCTGTCGTCCACGGAGGCGCGGATCGCCCTGGGTGGGGCCGCTCCCGCCAGGCGGTTGGTCACGATCTCGAGCAGCGCCTCCCAGACGTCGGAGCGTGCGGCGTTGTGCGGGTCGCCCGGGTCCGCCGCGTCGAACGCGTCGGCCCAGTCGTCGGGCGTGATCGGCACGTCCGCCCAGTCCGTCTCGACGACGACCGTCCGCTCCGGCGGCTGCTCGTACCCGCGGACCGCACGCTCGACCGCCCGGGTCAGCGCCGTACCCGCCTTGATCGCCGCGACGTCCGCATCGGCCTCGTCGGGGACGTCGGCGCCCTCGGGCACCAGGTCCGTCACGGTCGCGAGGTGCACCCCGTCCTCGCCCAGCGCCGGCAGCACGTCCCCGACGTAGTCGAGGTGCCCGTGCGTCGGCCCGACGAACAGCACACCCCCGTGCCGCGGTGACACGCGCGGGTCGGCGTACAGCAGGTACGCCGCCCGGTGCAGCGCGACGACGGTCTTGCCGGTCCCCGGGCCGCCGTCCACCACGAGTGCTCCGGCCGAGTCTGCGCGGATCACGGCGTCCTGGTCGGACTGGATCGTCCCGAGCACGTCCCGCATCCGGGGGCTGCGGCTGGTGCCGAGACTCGCGACGAACGCCGACTGGTCGTCCAGGGCCGCGGTGTGCAGCAGGCCCTCGTCGGTGAATGCCTCGTCCCAGTAGTCCACGATCCGACCGTGCTGCCAGCGGTAGCGTCGCCGGCTCACCAGGCCACGAGGATCGCCGTGCGACGCCGCGAAGAACGGTTCCGCGGTCGCGGAACGCCAGTCGACCAGCAGCCGCTCGAGGTCCGCGTCGGTGAGCCCCGAGCGGCCGACGTAGACCGGCTCTGGGCGGTCGGCGAACACCATCCTCCCGATGCACAGGTCGAGGCCGTACCGCCGGAGTGCCGTGAGCTCGCGGGTGACGCGGCGCACCTCGGCATCGCGCTCCACCGTGTACTCCCCGCCGCCCGCTCGGGTCCGGCGGAGCTCGTCGAGGCGTCGGGCGAGCGTCGTGGTCGAGGCGTCGAGGGTGGCGGCGATCGCGGCGAAGTGCCGCTCGTCGTCGGCGATCAGGGCCGGATCGGCCTTGTCGGCGAGGCGTTCGGGGAGGTCGAAGACGGGGTACGGCGTTGACACGAGGGCCGATTGTGGGGCACGACGGGGGTCTTGCGGCAAGCCCCTGGTCCGGCCGTATCCTGGTCATGGCGCGAGGGGTCCGCCGTCTCGCGGCCGGGTCACGCCGCGGTGAACACCAGCGATGCGTTCTGCCCACCGAAGCCGAACGAGTTGTTCAGCGCCGTCCGGATCGGCACCTCCCGCGCGGCCCCGGCGACCACGTCCAGCTCGACCGCCGGGTCGAGGTGCTCCAGGTTCAGCGTCGCCGGCACGAGCCCGGTCTCGATCGCCCGCACGGCGAGGATCGACTCGACCGCCCCGGCTGCCCCGAACATGTGCCCGATGGCCCCCTTCGGCGCGGTCACGACCGCCCCGGTGCCGACGGCGCGAGCGATCGCAGCGGCTTCGCCGACGTCCCCGACGGGCGTGCTGGTCGCGTGCGCGTTGACGTGGTCGATGTCGTCGCCCGTCAACCCGGCCATCCGGATCGCCGCGGTCATCGCCCGCTCCTGCTCGGACCCGTCCGCCAGGGGCGCGGTGATGTGGAAGGCGTCCGAGGTGATGCCCCATCCGGCGAGGGTCCCGTGCGAGCGCTGGGTGCGGGCAGCGGCGTGGTCGGCCCGCTCGAGCACGACGAACCCGGCACCCTCGCCGAGCACGAACCCGCGGCGCGATGCGTCGAAGGGGCGGGAGAGCGTGGTCGGGTCGTCGTCGCCGGGCTTCGCGAGGGCCTGCGACTGCGCGAAGGACGCCATGGTCACCGGCGTCACGGCCGCCTCGGTCCCACCGGCGATGACGACGTCGGCCTCCCCCGTGGCGATCAGCCGTGCGGCCGTCGCGATCGCCTCGGCCCCGGAGGCGCAGGCGGACACGGTCGTGTACGCCCCGGCCCGTGCACCGAACGCGATGCTGATCTGCGCCGCGGCGGCGTTGGCCATGAGCATCGGGACGGTGCGGGGAGACACGCGACGGGCGCCAGCGGTGCCGAGCACGTCGTGGGCGTCGAGAAGCGTCTCCACTCCCCCGATCCCGGTGCCGACGACGACGGCGAGCCGGTCCCCCTCGACCGTCGGGGCGCCGGCGTCCGCCCAGGCCTCCTCTGCCGCGACGAGCGCGAGCTGCTGGCTGCGGTCGAGCCGGTTCGCCCGGACCCGCCCGAGTGCTCCGTCCGCGTCGAGTGCGGCGGCTGCGCCGACCCGGATCGGGACCTGGTCCCAGTGCGTGCCGGTCCGGTCGAGGTCGTGCACGCCGGAGCGGCCGGCGACCAGGGCGTCCCAGAGTGTGTCGACGCCGTGGCCGAACGGCGACACCGCTCCGTAGCCGGTGATGGAGATGTGCACGGGAGGCTCCTTCTTGTACGTTGAACAAGTTGAGTTGTACCACGTACAATTCCGGCATGGCAACCACGAGCGACGCCCCGGGCACCCCGCGCGGGGCAGCGACCCGGGCGCGGATCCTCGCCGCGACCGCCGGACTGCTCAGCGGTACCGGCGGCCCGACCGAGCACCGGACGGTGACCGTGAGCGAGATCGCCCGGGCGGCGGGCGTGTACCCGAACCAGATCACGCACCACTACGGATCGAAGGACCGACTGGTGCTCGACGCCGCGTTCGCGCTGTTCCTGCGCGACACGACCCGGTTGCAGGCAGCCGGACGCCACGCCACGAGCGCGGAGGCGTTCCGGCAGGTCCTCGCCCGCACCGCCCTCGCGATGCCGTCGACGCCGCTCGTCGTGCGGGCGCTCGCGAGCACGGGCGACGATGCCGCGCAACGCGAGCGGGTGCGGCTGCTCCTGCAGGTGCTGTTCCGGCAGTCGGAGCGCTACCTCGAGCGGGTCGTCACCGAACACTGCTGGACGAGCCGGAGCGGCGTAGGACGCGACGCGCGGACGTTCTGGAGCGCGGTGTTCGGCGCCACGCTGCTCGCCGACGCCGGGGTCACCGGCGGACCGTCCGACCTCGACCTCGCCGGCACCGTCTCGATCACCTGACCCGCAGGAGGCGCAGCGCCCTACTCGCCGAAGCCGGACCGCACGAGGGCCACGAGCGCGTCGACCGCGTCCTGCGCGTCGGCTCCGGTCCCCTCGATGGTCACCGACGCCCCCCTGGGCAGTGCGAGCGCCATGATCGCGAGCAGGCTCTTCGCGTCCACCCCGTTGACCCGGACCTCAGCGTCGAACCTGGCGGCCGTCTTCACGAACTCCGCGGCCGGCCGGGCGTGCAGGCCGCTCTCGTTCACGAGTTCCACCGTCTCGGACGCGGCCACGTCGTCGACGGGGCCGGTCCCGGAAACCGGCACCGCGCCTCCTGGGCCGTCGCCGGACGGACTGGAGGCGCGACTCGCGTCCGCCTCGGAGCCTGCGGCAGACGCGGCAGCGGCCAGGACCGCGTCGACGTCGCCACCGGTCTGTGCGGCGACGGCCGCGGCGACCGCGCCCTCGACCAGCGGGGCCTGCGAGACGTGCACGCGCGCCCGGACGTCGTCGTCGAGGAAGTCGAGCGCCGTGTCGGTGGTCAGGTACGCGGAGCCGAGGTCGCACAGGACGACCACTGCCTCGGCGTCGACGAGTTCCTCGATGCCGGCCGTGATGGCCTCGAACGAGGTGCCGATGCCGCCGTCGTCGGTGCCGCCGGCGGCCACGAGCGGGACGTCCGCCGCCATCTGCCGGGCGAGCTCGACGGTGCCGGTCGCGATCGCCGCGCTGTGCGAGACGATCAGGATCCCGACGGTCACGCGGCGTCCACGGCCGCGCGGAGGATGTACACGGTGGACTGCGCGCCCGGGTCGCGGTGCCCGACGGCACGTTCGCCGAGGTAGCTCGCGCGGCCCTTGTGGGCGACCAGCGGGTCGGTCGACTCCGCGCCGGTCACGGCCGCGTCGGCGGCGGCGGCGAGCACCTGCTCGGGGCTGTCCCCGGCGGCGGCCGCGGCGCCGGCGGCGTCGACCGCGGGCGACCAGGCGTCGACCATGGTCTTGTCGCCGACGGCCGCCTTGCCCCGGGACACGATGCCGTCGCGGGCTGCGGTCAGCACCTGGACGAGCGTGTCGGCGTCGAGCTCCGCGGCGTCCCCGGCGGCCTGTGCGGCCTTGAGGTACGCGGTCCCGAACAGCGGACCCGCGGCACCGCCGACCGTCGAGATGAGCTTCGTCGCGACGACCTTGAGCACGGCTCCGGGGGTGTCGAACGAACCGGCGTCCACGGCCTCGAGCACGGCACGGAAGCCGCGGTCGAGGTTCTCACCGTGGTCGCCGTCGCCGATCTCCCGGTCGAGCGTGACGAGCTCGGCCCGGTGCTCGTCGATCGTCGCGGCGGTGCGTCGGACCCAGTCGATGGCCCATGCGGTGTCGAGCGCCAATTCGTGTTCCTTCCTGCGTCCGGCTCCGTTCACGGGCCGGGTCGTGGTGCGGTGGGTTCAGCGTCCCCAGCGCAGTGCCGGGGTCTCCACCGGTGCGTCCCAGAGGGCGGTGAGTTCGTCGTCGAGCACCGTGACGGTGAGCGAGAACCCCTGCATCTCGAGGGATGTCACGTAGTCGCCGACCAGGCTACGCGTGACGTCGAACCCGCGGTCGGTGAGGACCTCGGCGGCGCGTCGGTAGGCGATGTAGAGCTCGGAGAGGGGCGTGCCGCCCATGCCGTTCACGAGGAGCAGCAGCTTCGACCCGGCGGGAGCGGCGAGGTCGGTGAGGATCGGTTCGAGCACGCGGTCCACGAGCTCGTCGGCCGGGGCCATCGGGATGCGTTCGCGGCCGGGCTCGCCGTGGATGCCGATGCCGAGCTCGACCTCGTCGTCGGCGAGGGTGAACGACGGCTCGCCGGCGTGCGGGACGGTGCCGGAGGCGAGTGCGAGCCCCATCGAGCGCGTGACGTCGTTCACGTGCCGGGCGACGGCGGCGACGGCGTCGAGGTCGTCCCCTCGCTCGGCTGCGGCGCCCGCGCACTTCTCGACGACGACGGTGCCGGCGACCCCGCGTCGGCCGGCCGTGTAGAGCGAGTCCTGCACGGCGACGTCGTCGTCCACCACGACGGACTCGACCCGGACGTCGTCCATGCCGGCGAGTTCGGCGGCGGTCTCGAAGTTGAGGACGTCGCCGGTGTAGTTCTTCACGATGTGGAGCACACCCGCTCCCCCGTCGACGGCCTTCGTCGCGGCGACGATCGGGTCCGGTGTGGGACTCGTGAACACCGGCCCCGGCACCGCGGCGTCGAGCATGCCGTACCCGACGAACCCGGCGTGCAGCGGCTCGTGTCCGCTGCCCCCGCCGCTGACGATCCCGACCTTGCCGGACACCGGAGCGTCCGCGCGGTGGATGTGGATCGGGTCCTCGACCAGCACGACGTGGCCGGCGTGGGCACGGGCGAACCCGCGCACGGTCTCGTCGACCACGGCCTGCGGATCGTTGATGAGCTTCTTCATGCTGACCTCCACGGAGTGCGGGCGATCGCGAGGCAGCACCGCCGTCGTCGACCGGAGTGCCCTCAATCTACATCGCCGCCCCGGGCGAGCGTTCCCCCCGTGTGCACGTTCGTGCACCGACCCGGGGGCGGCCCACCGACCTCGGATGCGCGGGCGCACACCGTGCATGCACGTTCGTGCACAATCGCGCACTTCCCTCACGAATGCATCGCCATCCGTCGATGCCCGTCAGTATGCTCGGCCCCAATCACTCAACGGGGAGTGCCGGCGCTGTACCACCGGACCCCCACCCTCACGCACTGGAGGTCACCGATGGACGGCATCGGCGTCAATTTCCTCTCCGAGCTCGTCGGCACGGCGATGCTCATCATCCTGGGTGGCGGCGTCGTCGCCGCTGTCTCGCTGACGAAGTCCAAGGGCTTCGGAGCCGGCTTCCTCATGGTGACGATCGGTTGGGGCTTCGCGGTCTTCGCCGGTGTCACCGTGTCGTACAAGTCCGGCGGCCAGCTCAACCCCGCGGTGAGCCTCGCGCAGGCCATCCTGGGCAACATCACCATCGGTGAGATGTTCCTCTACTGGCTCGCCCAGCTGATCGGCGCGATCATCGGTGCGGTCATCGTCTGGCTGGCCTACAAGCAGCACTTCGACGAGGAACCCGACGCGGCCGCGAAGCTCGGCGTCTTCTCCACCGGCCCGGCGATCCGCACGTACGGCTGGAACCTCGTCACCGAGATCATCGGCACCTTCGTGCTCGTCTTCGTGGTCATCGCCTTCACCAACGGCAAGACCCCGGCCGAGCTCGGCGCCATCCCGGTCGCCTTCCTCGTGATCGCGATCGGTGTCAGCCTCGGTGGCCCGACCGGCTACGCGATCAACCCTGCCCGTGACCTCGGCCCCCGCATCGCGCACGCCTTCCTGCCGATCAAGGGCAAGGGCTCGAGCGACTGGGCCTACGCCTGGGTGCCGGTCGTCGGCCCCCTCGTCGGTGGTGCCCTCGCAGCCGGGCTGTCGTACGCACTCCTGCCCCTCGCCTGATCCACCCTCACCACACCCACCCGAGCAAGACCGTTAGGAGCACCAATGGCCGACTACATCGTCGCCATCGACCAGGGCACGACCTCCACCCGAGCGATCGTCTTCGACCACTCCGGCTCGATCGTGTCCGTCGGACAGAAGGAGCACGAGCAGATCTTCCCGCGCGCCGGGTGGGTCGAGCACGACCCGTCGGAGATCTGGGACAACACCCGTGAGGTCATCGGCCAGGCCCTGTCCCGCGCCGACATCACCCGCCACGACGTCGCGGCGGTCGGCATCACGAACCAGCGCGAGACCGCGGTGGTCTGGGACAAGAACACCGGCAAGCCGGTCTACAACGCGATCGTCTGGCAGGACACCCGCACGCAGTCGATCGTCGACAAGCTCGCCGACGGCGACACCGACCGCTACAAGTCGGTCGTCGGTCTGCCGCTGGCGACGTACTTCGCCGGCACCAAGATCGTCTGGATCCTCGAGAACGTCGAGGGTGCGCGCGAGAAGGCAGAGGCGGGCGACCTGCTCTTCGGCACCACAGACACCTGGGTCCTCTGGAACCTGACCGGTGGCGTCGACGGCGGCGTCCACAAGACCGACGTCACGAACGCGTCCCGCACGCTGTTCATGGACCTCGAGACGCTCGAGTGGCGCGACGACATCCTCGCCGACTTCGGTGTGCCGAAGTCGATGCTCCCCGAGATCGTCAGCTCCTCCGAGGTCTACGGCCACGTCGAGTCCTCGAACCTCCTCCGCGAGGTCCCGATCGCCGGCATCCTCGGCGACCAGCAGGCCGCGACGTTCGGCCAGGCGGCGTTCGACCAGGGCGAGTCGAAGAACACCTACGGCACGGGCAACTTCCTCATCTTCAACACGGGCACGGAGATCGTCCGCTCGGAGAACGGGCTGCTCACGACCGTCGGCTACAAGCTCGGCGACCAGGAGACGCACTACGCGCTCGAGGGTTCGATCGCCGTCACGGGCTCGCTCATCCAGTGGCTCCGCGACAACCTCGGCCTGATCGGCAGCGCCCCGGAGGTCGAGGCCCTCGCCAAGACCGTCGAGGACAACGGCGGTGTCTACTTCGTCCCGGCGTTCTCGGGGCTCTTCGCGCCGTACTGGCGTCCGGATGCCCGCGGTGCGATCGTCGGCCTCACCCGATACGTCAACAAGGGCCACATCGCCCGTGCCGCCCTCGAGGCGACGGCGCTGCAGACCCGCGAGGTCCTCGACGCCGTCAACGCGGACTCCGGTGTGGACCTCACCGAGCTCAAGGTCGACGGCGGCATGACCGCCAACGACGCGCTCATGCAGTTCCAGGCGGACATCCTGAACGTGCCGGTCGTCCGTCCGGTCGTCGCGGAGACGACGGCGCTCGGCGCGGCCTACGCGGCCGGGCTCGCGGTCGGGTTCTGGGCGAACCTCGACGAGCTCCGTGCCAACTGGCAGGAGGACAAGCGCTGGGAGCCGCAGCTCGACGAAGCCGAGCGCGAGCGCACCCTGCGCCTCTGGAAGAAGGCCGTCACGAAGACGTTCGACTGGGTCGACGAGGACGTCCAGTAGTCTCGTCCTGAGGTGACCGCCTGGAGGCGCGGTGCCGGTCCCACGGACCGGCACCGCGCCTCCGCTGTGTTGCGTCTGCGCTCACGCGACGGGGGTCGCGCCCACCCAGTCGGCCAGCTTGCGCGCGGCGGCGCCCGAGTCGATCGCGTCGGCCGCGACGACCAGCTGCTCGCGGAAGCGCTGCAGGATCGGGCGGTCGACCTCGGCCGGGTCCTCCGCCAGGCGGAAGGACACCAGGCCGGCGGCGGCGTTGAGCAGGACGATGTCGCGCACCGGACCGGTCTCCCCCGCGAGGACGCGGTGCACCACGGCGGCGTTGTGCTCCGGGTCGCCGCCGAGCAGGTCCTCGATCCGGGCCCGGGCGATCCCGAGGTCGCGCGGGTCGAGGTCGTGCTCGGTGACGCGGCCGCCGGTGACCTCCCAGATGTGGCTGTGCCCGGTCGTCGTCAGCTCGTCGAGGCCGTCGTCGCCGCGGAACACGAGCGCGGTCGCCCCGCGGGTCTGGAACACGCCCGTGATGATCGGGACGAGCTCGAGCTGCGCCACGCCCACGGCGTTTGCCTCGCACCGTGCGGGGTTGACGAGCGGACCGAGGAAGTTGAACACCGTCGGGACGCCGATCTCGCGGCGGACGGGTCCGGCGTGCGCGAACCCGGGGTGGAAGGCGCTCGCGAACGCGAAGGTCAGTCCGACACGCCGGAACGTGTCCGCGACACGCGCGGCGTCCATCGTCAGGTCGAGTCCGAGTGCGGCGAGGACGTCGCTCGACCCGGACTTCGAGGAGCTCGCCTTGTTGCCGTGCTTCACGACGGGGACACCCGCGGCGGCGATCACGATCGCGCTCATCGTCGAGACGTTCACCGTGCCGACGACGTCGCCGCCGGTGCCCACGATGTCGAGCGCCATCGGGTCGACGTCGAGCGGGACGGCCGCGTCGAGGATCGCGTCGCGGAAACCGACGACCTCGTCGACGGTCTCGCCCTTGGCGCGGAGGGCCACGACGAAGGCGGCGATCTGCGCCGGGGTGGCCCGACCTGCCACGATCTCCTGCATGGCCCATGTGGACTGGCTGATCGTCAGGTCTTCGCGCGCCATGAGCGCGCTGATCACGGCAGGCCAGGTGAGAGCGTCGAGCATGCTCTGATCGTAGTGAATTCGAGAGACCCGCCAGTTGGCTGCGAAAACACTGTCCGTGGTTTCGGCCATAATGGAGTCTGTGACTAGCACCCCTCTCTCCAGATCCGCCAGCGGTCCGGTCCTGAACAGGCCGAACGCCGTTGCCGTGGGGACGATCGTGTGGCTGGGCAGCGAGGTCATGTTCTTCGCCGGCCTGTTCGCGATCTACTTCACGTTGCGCAGCACCTCGCCCGAACTCTGGGCGACCGAGACCGCCAAGCTCGAGGTGCCCTTCGCCTCGGTGAACACGATCATCCTGGTGCTGTCCAGCTTCGCCTGCCAGTTCGCGGTCTTCGCGGCCGAGCGCTTCCAGGTACACCGGACGAGCTGGAACCCCAAGGACTGGGGCATGACGGAGTGGTTCTTCGTCACGTACTGCATGGGCGCGATCTTCGTCTGCGGCCAGATCTTCGAGTACGCGAACCTCTGGCACGAGGGCGTGACGCTCTCCTCCAGCGCTTACGGTTCGGCCTTCTACATGACCACCGGGTTCCACGGTCTGCACGTCACGGGTGGCCTCATCGCCTTCCTGCTGACGCTCGGCCGCGGGTTCGCCGCCAAGAACTTCGGTCACAAGGAAGCGACCACCGCGATCGTCGTGTCGTACTACTGGCACTTCGTCGACGTCGTCTGGATCGGCCTCTTCGCCGTCATCTACCTTCTCAAGTAGGAACTGGATAGCCCCCACCGCATGTTCAACAGAACCAAGTCCAAGAAGGGCCGCCGTTCACCGATGGCGACCGTGTCGCTCATCGTCGTCGGTCTCATGACCACCGGCGGTGCGTATGCGCTGTTCAGCTCCACGGCGAACGCCGACGACAGCACGAGCACCGTAGCGGCCTCGAGCCAGTCGAAGGTGAACGAGGGCCAGAAGCTCTTCGCCTCGAACTGCGCCACCTGCCACGGCCTCTCCGCGCAGGGCACCAGCGAGGGTCCGTCCCTCATCGGTGTCGGTGCCGCGTCCGTCGACTTCCAGGTCGGCACCGGCCGCATGCCGATGGCCGCCCAGGGCCCCCAGGCCGAAGAGAAGCCCGCGCAGTTCACGGACGAGCAGATCGACGCACTCGCCGAGTACGTCGCGTCGCTCGGCCCCGGCCCGGCGGTTCCCTCCGAGAGCCTGACCAACGGCGAGGACGGCGACGCCGCCGAAGGTGCGGAGCTCTTCCGCATCAACTGCGCCATGTGCCACAACGTGGCCGGCACCGGCGGTGCCCTGACCGAGGGCAAGTATGCGCCGAACCTGCAGTCGGTGTCCGGCAAGCACATCTACGAGGCCATGGTCACTGGCCCGCAGAACATGCCGGTGTTCAACGACCTGAACCTCACCCCCGAGCAGAAGGCCGACATCATCACGTACCTCAAGTACGTGCAGGACAACAAGTCGCCCGGCGGGTTCGCACTCGGCTCCCTCGGCCCGGTGGCAGAGGGTCTGTTCATCTGGATCTTCGGACTCGGCGCGGTCGTCGCGATGACCGTCTGGCTGACCGCGAAGTCCAACTGATCGTCCGTGTCGAACGACACTGAAGGGAACACCATGGCAGAGCACGACGACGAGGCACTGAACTCGTCCTCGGCTGTCGAGAAGCACGGCACGACCACCACCTCGGCCGGGATCGCGGTCCTGCCGACGGACCCGTTCGAGAACCCGGGCGAGCCGCCGCACCGCGCACGCCGCACCGATGTCGACCCGAAGAAGCAGCGCCTGGCCGAGCGTCAGGTCGCCACGTTCTTCTACCTGTCGATCGTGGGCAGTGTCCTCGCGATCGCGGCCTACGTCGCCTTCCCGATCGACTCCGACGACTTCGGGACCGTCCGGACCGCCAACCTCTGGCTCGGCCTCTCGATCGCCCTCGCCCTGCTCGCGCTGGGCCTCGGCGCCGTGTACTGGTCGAAGTCGCTCGTGGTGGACCGCGAGATCACCGAGCTCCGCCACGGCACCCGAGGCACCGACGCGACCCGCGCCAAGGCGGTCGAGGCGTTCCAGCTCGCCGACAAGGAGTCCGGCTTCAGCCGTCGCAAGCTGATCCGCAACTCGATGATCGGCGCCCTGGCGGCCTTCCCCCTCCCGGGCATCGTCCTCGTGCGCGACCTCGCGCCCGCGGCCGACCCGAACGAACTCCTCCGCCACACCATGTGGGCGAAGGGCACGCGCCTGACGAAGGACCCGACGGGTCTGCCGATCAAGGCGTCCGACGTGACCATCGGTTCGGTGTTCCACGTCATCCCGGACGGCATGCTCGACAAGGAGGACATGCTCGAGGAGAAGGCCAAGGCCTCCGTCCTCCTCATGCGCCTCGACCCCAAGGACCTCAACCCCTCCAAGGGCCACGAGAACTGGGGCTACGACGGCATCGTCGCGTACTCGAAGATCTGCACCCACGTCGGATGCCCGGTCGCCCTGTACGAACAGCAGACGCACCACCTGCTCTGCCCGTGCCACCAGTCGACCTTCGATGTCTCGAACAACTGCGAGGTCATCTTCGGGCCGGCGGCACGCCCCCTCCCCCAACTTCCGATCGCGATCGACGACGACGGCTACCTGGTTGCGCAGAGCGACTTCCACGAGCCCGTCGGCCCGTCCTTCTGGGAGCGTGAACGCTGATGAGCAGCACGACCACCAACGCACCCGCGTCGTCGACCACCAAGCCGGCACCGGAGCGCGGATCCCGCATCATCGGCGGGGTCGCCAACTACATCGACGAGCGCACGAGCATCTCGGGCCTCGTGAAGGAGGTCGGGCGCAAGATCTTCCCCGACCACTGGAGCTTCATGCTCGGCGAGGTGGCGCTGTACAGCTTCGTCGTCGTCCTGCTGTCCGGTACCTTCCTCACGTTCTTCTTCCAGGCGTCCATGGCCGAGGTGGTCTACCACGGCTCGTACGTCCCGCTGAAGGGCATCGAGATGTCGACCGCACTGCAGTCGACGCTCAACATCTCGTTCGACATCCGCGGCGGGCTCTTCGTCCGGCAGATCCACCACTGGGCGGCCCTGCTGTTCGTGGCCTCGATCATGCTGCACATGGCCCGCGTGTTCTTCACCGGCGCCTTCCGCAAGCCGCGTGAGCTCAACTGGGTGTTCGGCTTCATCCTGTGGGTCCTGGCCATGGCCGAGGGCTTCACGGGCTACTCGCTCCCCGACGACCTGCTCTCCGGCAACGGTCTGCGCATCATCGTCGGCATGATCGAGGGTGTGCCGGTCATCGGCGTCTGGATCGCCTACCTGCTCTTCGGTGGCGAGTTCCCGGGTACCGACATCGTCGGCCGCCTCTACACGCTGCACATCCTGCTGCTCCCGGCGATCCTCGTCGCGGTGCTCGGCGTCCACCTCGTGCTGGTCGTCATCAACAAGCACACGCAGTTCGCCGGCCCCGGCAAGACGAACGAGAACGTCGTCGGCGTGCCGATCCTCCCGGCGTTCGCGGCGAAGGCCGGTGGGTTCTTCTTCATCGTCGCGGGCATCCTCGCCCTCATCGCGTCGCTGTTCACGATCAACCCGATCTGGAACTACGGCCCGTACGACCCCTCCCCGGTGTCCGCCGGTACCCAGCCCGACTGGTACATCGGCTTCGCCGACGGCGCGCTCCGTCTGGTTCCGCCGCACTGGGAGGTCGTGTGGTTCGGCTACACGGTGTCGTTCAACATCCTCGTGCCGATCGCGGTGCTGGTGTTCCTCATCCTCGCCATCTTCATCTACCCCTTCATCGAGGGTTGGGTCACCGGCGACAAGCGTGAACACCACATCCTCGACCGCCCGCGCAACGCCCCGACCCGCACGGCGTTCGGCGCCGCCGGCATCACGCTCTACGCGAGCCTCTGGGCCGCCGCGTCGTCGGACATCATCGCGACCCACTTCTACGTGTCGATCGACCACGTCATCCACGTGATCCAGGCCACGACGGTCCTCGGCCCGTTCGTCGCCTTCTGGATCACGAAGCGCGTGTGCCTCGCCCTGCAGAAGAAGGACCGCGAGATCGTCCTGCACGGGTACGAGTCCGGACGCATCGTGCGACTCCCCCACGGCGAGTACATCGAGGTGCACGAGCAGCTCGACGAGTACGAGCGTTGGAAGCTCCTGCAGTTCAACGAGTACAAGCCGCTCATGATCCGTCCGAACGCCCGAGGCAAGATCTCGAGCCTGCAGAAGGCCCGCGCCAGCATGTCGCGCTTCTTCTTCGAGGACCGGATCACCCCGGTGTCCAAGGCCGAGCTCGAGGCTGCGCACGCCGCGCACCACGGCCCGGACCTCGAAGCCGGACACGAAGCGCCCGCGGTCGAGTCGAAGCACTAGGCACCCCGCGCACCGGAACCCCCGTCACCTCGGTGGCGGGGGTTCCGTCGTGCGTGCGGGAACACGCCGTGCCGCGTTCACGTTCGATTCACCGACACGTGCTGGACTCGTCCAGGACGGTGTGGCACTGTGTTGCACCACGCACCCGACCAACGGAATGAGACCCCGATGGACAGCCGGACGGCCGAACACCCCAGGCCGAACCACTTCCTGCTCCACCTCAGCGACACCCATCTCGTGGCGGGTGACGGCGACCTCTACGGTGACGTCGACTCAGCTGCGCGGCTCGGCCAGATCATCGCCGACATCGAGTCGTCGGGGACGCGTCCCGAGGCCATCGTCGTCACGGGCGACGTCGCCGACAAGGGCGAACCCGGCGCGTACGCCCGCATCCGCGACATCGTCGAGCCGGCCGCGCGGCGGATCGGCGCACAGGTCATCTGGGCGATGGGCAACCACGACGAGCGGGGCGCCTTCCGGCAGGAGCTGTTCGGGCTCCAGCCGACCGATCGTCCGGTCGACTTCGTGTACGACGTGAACGGCCTCCGGGTGATCACCCTCGACACGAGCGTGCCCGGCGCCCACCACGGCGAGGTCTCCCCCGAGCAGCTCGACTGGCTGGCCGAGGTCCTGTCGGAGCAGGCACCGCACGGCACCATCCTGGCGATGCACCACCCGCCGGTGCCGAGCGTGCAGGACCTCGCCGTCCTCGTCGAGCTCCGCGACCAGGCCGCCCTGGCCGAGGTCGTCGAGGGCAGTGACGTCATCGCCATCATCGCCGGCCACCTGCACTACTCGACGAGTGCCGTCTTCGCGGGCATCCCCGTGTCGGTGGCGAGTGCCACGTGCTACACCCAGGACCTCACCGAGTACCAGGGCGGCACCCGTGGGCAGGACGGCGCGCAGTCGTTCAACCTCGTGCACGTCTACGGCCACAACGTGGTGCACTCGGTCGTGCCGATCGGGCACTACGCCACGGTCGGCGAGCCGGTGTCGTCCGCCCAGACCGAGGCTCGGCTCGCTGCGGCCGGCGTGACGATCCCGGCGGCTGCGGAGCCCGCGCCGGTGACGTCGAGCATCCCGGTATTCACGCTCGACTCCGTGCCGGTCTCCCCCGTCCACCGGTAGGCCGCCGCACTTCGTGAGCAGGAATGGTCGGGTCCGCGCTGTGGACCCGACCATTTCTGCTCATCATGCGCCGGCGCGGGGCGCGCGCGTCGGGCCTCAGCCCGCGGGGCGCTCCCACGGCGCCGGGAACGGGAAGTACTTCTCGAGGAAGTCCGTCACCCGCTGCGTCCGCTCCTCGTCGCTGACCTCGGGGAAGCTCCCGTCGTTCAGGCAGAAGAAGTCCGCATTCCGCTTCTTGAGCAGGTCGCCGAGCGCCCGCAGACCGGACTGCATCGTCGTGTCGATGTACCGCACCTCGGCGTTCTCCTGCACGATCGCCCGGCCGGTGAGCAGCGAGTAGTAGTGGTACAGCGAGTTCGTCACCGAGATGTTCTCGGCAGCACGGAACCGTGAGGCCGCGGTGGCCGCGAACTCGTCGGCGAACTCGTGCTCCATCTCGGTCATGATCGAGGCGCGCAACGGGGTCGGCGCGTGCTCGAGGTGCCGGGTCGTCACCGCGCCGAACCGCTGCTGCAGGAGTCGGCGGTTGACCCGGGCGGAGTTCTCGAACCCGCTGCGTGCCGGGTTGTTCGACCCGAGGCCGATCCGCGTCGTCGCGAGGATGAACTTCGTCACCGAGCCCGGGCTGAAGAACACCGAGGGGTCGACCAGGCGGCCGAAGAACATGTCGTCGTTCGAGTAGATGAAGTGCTCGCTGATGCCCGGGATGTGGTGCAGCTGCGACTCGACGGCCTGCGAGTTGTGCGTCGGCAGGACGGAGGGGTCGGCGAAGAACTCCTCGGAGCGGACGATGCGCACCTTGGGGTGGTCGGCGAGCCAGGCGGGCGCCGGGGAGTCCGTGGCGATGTAGATCTGCCGGATCCACGGCGCGAACGTGTGCACCGACCGGAGGGCGTACTTCAGCTCGTCGATCTGGCGGAATCGGGCGGGTGCGTCGTCGCCCTCGCCCAGGACCGCTCCGGACTGCGCTGCCTGTCGTGCCCGCTGGTACTCGATGGCGTTGCCGTCGACCCACGAGAACACGATGTCGATCGGGAACCGGATGTCGGACACGTGGTCGTCGAACATGTGCTCGACCGTGCGCCAGGTGCGGCCGTACCGCTCGATGTCGACGAGCACGAACTCGTCGACGGGCAGGCTGCGGCGCATCAGGGCGTTCTCGACGGGCGCGAGGACCTCGGTGTCGGTGACTCGCCAGAACTCGAGCTGCACGCTCGTCTCGGCGCCGTAGCGCAGGCGTCCGAGCGGCTCGAGGCGCGGCCGGAACACGCGCAGGACGGGCTCGTCGACGGAGCCGAGGCCGTCGTCGATGACGAGCACCGCGGGCTTCCCCGGGGGCTTCGCGTAGAGGGGCTCGTTCGCCGCGGCTGCCATCACGGCACTCTCCGCGCGCTGCCGGTCGCGCTCGTCGAGGGCGATCACCGGCCGCTGGTCGTTGCCGCGGATGAGCAGGTGGTCGACGTCACCGGCGGTGAGGGCGTCGTCGAGGAACAGGAGGTCCTCGATCATCGACTGCTGCGGCGTCAGGTGCCCGTTGACGAGCGTCAGGCGTCCCTTCCGCACGACGACGTCGGGACGTTCGAGACCGCCGGAGGACGGTCGAGGGTTCAGCAGAGGACTCTCGGTCACCGGCTCGGTCTCGTTGCTCATCCACACCCTTCGGATCAGTGCGCCGGACCCGTTTGCCCGGCGACTCATCCTACCGTCCGGGCGGACGCTCGGTCCGCTCCTCGGTCGCCCGGGCTAGGGCCTGGAGGCGCTGCTCGCCTCCGCCTCGCGTGGCACCTTCACGACGATGCCGACAACGATGAACAGTGCGGCCGCGACGAGCTGCAGTGCCGCCCACACCTCGCCGGGGATCGGCACGACCGCGAGCGGGTTCCAGCAGACGGCGATCGCGGCCATCAGGAGCGCCGCCCACCACGTCCGCCCCCGCACGGCGAAGACGAGGACGATGAGGCTGAGCACGGTGACACCCCAGCGGGCGAACACGAAGCCGGACGAGTCGACGATCGCGACGCAGGCGAGGAGCACGATCGCCGCGATCAGCGACGGGGCGAGGGCGGGCCGGGTGAACGGCGGCAACTCGCGCCCTGCCCCTCGGCCAGACACCGAGCCCGACCGCGTCGGCTCTGCCCCGCCCACCGGCACGCCGTGCAGCGACGATCCCGCCGGTGGTCGACCCTTCCGTCCTGCCATCAGGCGGTGGCCCCGTCGAGGTCGATCGCCTGGATGGACCGGGACATCGGCGGGAGCTCGCGCACCCGTTCGAGCGCGGGCACGAGCTCGGCGACGTACGCCCGGTAGCCGTCCTCGGTGAGGTGCAGGCCGTCGTCGGTGAACCGGTCGTCGAGGTGGTCGCCGTCGGCGAGGGCCGGCCACGCGTCGAGGTACTGGGCGTGGCAGGTGGCGACGAACTGGCGGAGGTGCCGGTTCGCCTCCTCGATCTTGGCCGTGTACTCCGCCTGCCGCGGCAGGATGGAGACGAGGAGCAGTCGGACGCCCGGGAGCTCGCGGCGGAGGGTCACGAGCACGGACTCGACCCCGCGGACGACGTGCTCGACGCTCTTGCGGTGGTTGCCGAAGTCGTTCGTGCCGATGAGCAGGACGATGACCTCGGGCTGCTCGGCCACGACGGCGTCCAGGCGTGCGAGGACCCCGTCGGTCGTGTCACCGCCGACGCCCTGGTTGACGGTCCGCTCGTCGGGCAGCCAGGCGTCCCACGACCCCTGCTCGGTGATGCTGTCGCCCAGGAACAGGACGCTCGTGCGTTCCTCGGTCATGCTGCCTCCTCGTGTGCGGGTTCCGGGTTCCCATTCTGCTGGGTCCAGTTCCGCCCCGTCGACTCGGTGTGCTCGGACTCCCGCTCGGCGGCCGCGGTGATGCGCTCGACCATCCCGGGGAAGATCACGCCGTGGAACGGCAGGATCGAGTACCAGTACAGGCGGCCCGCGAGCCCCTGCGGGAAGTAGATCGCCCGCTGCCGGTAGTCGCTGCCACCGTCGTCCGCGGGTGTCACGGTCATCTCGAGCCAGGCGCGGCCCGGGGACTTGAACTCGGCGCGCAGTCGCAGGTAGCGCCCGCGCTCGAGCCGCTCCACGCGCCACCAGTCGAGGGCGTCGCCCTGTTCGAGGCGCTTCTGGTCGCGGCGACCGCGGTTCAGGCCGACTCCCCCGGCGAGCTTGTCCATCCACCCGCGGGCCACCCAGGCGAGCGGGAACGAGTACCACCCGTTCTCGCCGCCGATCGACTCGACGACCCGCCAGACGTCGTCCGCAGATGCGGCCGAGTGGCGCTTGCGGTCGTCGACGTAGACGGTGTGGCCGGCCCAGTCCGGGTCGCTCGGCAGCGGGTCCGCGGGGGTGGCCGCGAGCGTCGCGTTCCGCCAACTGGTCTCGACCTCGCCGGTGCGCATGCGGCTCAGGGCGAGACGGACCGCGCGGCGGTACCCGGTCAGCCCGCCCTCCGGCCGCGGCACCACGTCGTCGATGTCGTGCTCGCGCTGGACGCACTCGAACTGGAGCGACTCGATGATCGGCTTGGCGAGCTTCCGCGGGATCGGCGTCACGATGTTGAACCAGTGCGCCGCGAGCCCCGGGGTGAGGACGGGCAGGGGCGAGATCGGGCGCTGCGGGAGCTTCGCCTCCACCGCGTACCCGTTGAGCATCTGCCCGTAGCGGAGGACGTCCGGGCCGCCGATGTCGAACGTGCGGTTCACGTCGGCGGGGATGTCGAGCGCCTTGACGAGGTAGTAGAGGACGTCACGGACGGCGATCGGCTGGATGCGGTTCCGGACCCACCGCGGCGCCGGCATCCACGGCAGGACGTCGGTGACGTGGCGGATCATCTCGAACGAGGTGCTGCCGGACCCGATCACCACGCCTGCCTGGTACGCGATCGTCGGGACGCCGGAGTGGAGCAGGACGTCCCCGACCTCCTTGCGGCTGCGGAGGTGCTTCGAGAGCTCGCCGTCGGGGTGCAGGCCGCCGAGGTACACGAACCGCCGCACGCCGGCGGCCGATGCCTCGCGCGCCATGGTCTCGGCAGCGTCCCGCTCGGCCCGCTCGAAGTCGCCGTCCGCGCCCATCGCGTGGGCGAGGTAGTAGACGGCCTCGATGTCGGCGACGGCCCGGCGCACCGCGTCGGCGTCCTGCAGGTCGCCGGCGGTGATCTCGACGTCGTCGTGCCAGGGAACGTCCTGCAGCTTCCGGGGCGTGCGGACGAAGACGCGGACGGTGTGACCGGCTTCGAGGAGACGTGGGACGAGACGACCGCCGATGTAGCCGGTGGCCCCGGTGACGAGGACGCGCATGCGGGGCACGGTACGCGGCTCGGCTCCGGGTAGGCTTGCCGGGTGGACAAAGCAGCGTTCTCCGTCACCGCCGATGCCGTCCGTGGTCTCATCGACCACGCGATCCTCAAGCCCGAACTCACGCGTTCGGACGTCGACGCCCAGCTCGACGAGGCCGCCGCGTACCGCGTGTTCAGCGTGTGCGTCCGCCCGAGCGACGTCGCGCACGCCGTCGAGCGCCTGACCGGCACCGGTGTCGGCGTCGGCACCGTCATCGGCTTCCCGCACGGCACCACGTCCACCGGGGCCAAGGTCGCCGAGTCGCTGCAGGCCCTCGCCGACGGTGCGTTCGAGCTCGACATGGTGCAGAACATCGGCGCCGCGAAGTCCGGCGACTGGGAGCGCGTCGAGGCCGACGTCCGCGCCGTGGTCGACGCCGCGGGCAGCACCGTCGTCAAGGTCATCCTCGAGACCGCCTTCCTCACCGACGACGAGATCGTCGCCGCGTCGCGTGCCGCACGGTCCGCCGGTGCCGCGTTCGTGAAGACCTCCACCGGGTTCGCCGGCGGCGGCGCCACCGCGGAGCACATCGCCCTCATGCGCGCCACGGTCGGCCCCGACACCGGCGTGAAGGCCTCCGGCGGCGTCCGCGGGCTCGACACGCTGCTCGAGATGGTCGAGGCCGGTGCGGACCGCATCGGCACGAGCGCCTCGGCACGCATCCTCGACGAGGTCGCGCACCGCGCCGAGACCGGCACCGCGTCGGCCGTCGGCGACGACACCACTTCCTACTGACGGTCCGGGGCGTGAGCCCCCGCGACCTCCAGCACCACCCGACCCACCACCAGGGGCCGGCGCCCACCGGACGCGACGACGCGTACGGGACCGGCACCGCGCCTCCAGACCGCCGCATCGGAGCGCGCATGTCCACGACCCAGTCCACCCCCCTCGCCCTCGCCGTCGACCTCGGCGGTACCAAGGTCGAGGCGGCCCTCGTCACCGACGCCGGCGTCGTCCTCCCCGCCACGCGGTTCCGCAGCCCGACCGGCCCCGGCCGGACGTCCGACGAGCTGCAGGCCGCGGTCGACGAGGTCGTGACGGCCGCCCTCGCCGCGCTGCCGACGGACGCCACGCTCGTCGGTGTCGGCATCGGCTCGGCCGGTCCGGTCGACGAGGAGCACGGACTCGTCTCCCCGCTCAACATGCCGGTCTGGCGCGGGTACCCGCTCCGGGACCGCGTCGCCGCGCACGTCCCCGCCGGCGTCCCGGTCACGCTCCGCATGGACGGCCTGGCGATCACGCTCGCCGAGCACTGGGTCGGCGCGGCGCAGGGCTCCGACCACGTGATGGGCATGATCGTGTCCACCGGCGTCGGCGGCGGCCTGATCCTGCACGGCCGGACGGTCAGCGGCCCGACGGGCAACGCCGGGCACATCGGCCACGTCGAGTGCGGCGGCTTCGACGACCACTGCGCGTGCGGCGGCACCGGCTGCCTCGAGGCGATCGCCAGCGGCCCGAAGACCGTCGCGTGGGCGCAGCGGCAGGGGTTCACGGGCAGCACCGGCGAGGAGCTCTCGGCGGCCTACGCGGCGGGCGACGAGATCGCCGTCGCGGCCGTCAAGCGCAGCGGTCGCGCCCTCGGGCAGGCCATCGCGGCGGCCACGAGCCTCGTCGACCTCGAGGTCGTGGCCATCGGCGGCGGGTTCTCGCACGTCACGCCCGACCTCTTCGAGTACGCGCGCGAGGCGGTGGCGGAGCGCGTCGAGTTCGGCTTCGTGACCAAGGTGCGGATCGTCCCGACGGGGCTGTCGCAGGACGGTCCCCTCATCGGCGCCGCGGCGCTCGTGCACCGGGCCGACGTGCTCCGCTGACGACGTCGGCGCTCGACGGCACGTGCTGACGGACGGGAGGCGCGGTGCGGGGCCGACCCGCGCCTCCTGGCCCACAGGTGGTCGCGTCGCGGGCGCACGTCCGTCGCTCTCCACAGGGCGCGTCGACGCGCCGTGCGCGTCGGGCAGGATGTCCGGGTGTCCCGAACCCGGCTGCTGACCAGCGACGACTGGCCCGAGGCCGAGCTGCGCGCAGCGGTCCTCGCCGGCGAGCTCGTGGCCGTCGGGGCGTGCTGGGCCTCCCCCGCCGAACCGCAGACCCCGGCGCTCCGGGCGGCAGCCGCGGCGTGGGCGCTCCGTGACGCGCGCCTCATCGCGAGCACCCGGACGGCCGCGTGGGTCTGGGGTGCCGTCTCGCGTGCACCGGCCCCGCTCGAGGCCTGTGTCCCGCTCCGGGTCCGCGTGCACGTCGACGGCGCGCTGCGCGTCCGCGAGGTCGTGATCACGGACGAGGACGTCGTCGTGCTCGGTGGCCTCCGCGTCACCACACCGCTGCGCACGGTCGTGGACCTGCTGCGCAGCCCCGGGGACCGGCCCGGTGGGTTCGACCCGTCGGACGCCGCGGCCGTGGCCGGACTCCTGGCGATCGGTGCGGTGTCGGTCGCCGCGGTCGCCGGGTCCCTCGCGACGCTCGGGACGATCCCGATGGCCCGGCAGGCGGAGCGGCGGTTGCGGGACGTGCTCGACGCGGCCGGGGAGCCGGTCAGCCCGCGCTGACCCGGTCTGGTCGACCGGGTCTCGGGTCAGCCCGCGCTGACCCGGTAGACGTCGTAGACCGCGTCGATCCGTCGCACGGCGTTGAGCACACGGTCGAGGTGGGTCGTGTCGCCCATCTCGAACACGAAGCGGCTCAGCGCGAGCCGGTCGGACGACGTCGAGACCGTCGCGGACAGGATGTTCACGTGGTGGTCCGTCAGCACCCGGGTCACGTCGCTGAGGAGCCCCGACCGATCGAGCGCCTCGATCTGGATCTGCACGAGGAACACCGACTTCGAGGACGGCGCCCACTCCACCTCGATCATCCGGTCGGGCTCGTTCATGAGCGACTTGACGTTCGTGCACGAGGCCTGGTGCACCGAGACACCCTGGCCGCGGGTGATGAACCCGACGATCTGGTCGCCCGGGACCGGCGTGCAGCACTTCGCGAGCTTGACGAGGATGTCCGGCGCGCCACGCACGAGGACGCCGCTGTCGCTGTTGCGCAGCTGCCGGCTCGTGACCTGGCGGGGGAAGCTGAGCTCCGGCTCTTCCGTCTCGGTCTCGGTCTGGACGTTCCCGAGGACCTTCTCGATCACCGACTGCGTGGAGACGTGCCCCTCGCCGACGGCCGCGTACAGCGCGGAGATGTCGTCGTAGCGCATCGACGACGCGACCTCGGAGATCGAGTCCTGGCTCATGATGCGCTGGAGCGGCAGGTTCTGCTTCCGCATCGCCCGCGCGATCGCGTCGCGGCCCTGCTCGATCGCCTCTTCGCGGCGTTCCTTGGTGAACCACTGCTTGATCTTGTTCCGGGCGCGTGGGCTCCGGACGAAGGTCAGCCAGTCCTGGCTGGGGCCGGAGTCGGGGTTCTTCGAGGTGAAGATCTCGACGACGTCGCCGCTCGACAGGGCGCTCTCGAGGGGCACGAGCCGCCCGTTGACCTTGGCGCCCATCGTGCGGTGGCCGATCTCGGTGTGCACGGCGTACGCGAAGTCGACGGGGGTCGCACCGGACGGCAGCCCGATGACCTTGCCCTGGGGCGTGAAGACGTAGGTCTCCTTCGCACCGATCTCGTACCGGAGCGAGTCGAGGAACTCACCCGGGTCGCTCGTCTCGGCCTGCCAGTCGGTGATGTGCGCCAGCCACGCCATGTCCTGGTCGGTGGCCGACGAGGAGTCGACGTCACGGCCGGCCGCGCGCTGCTTGTACTTCCAGTGGGCGGCGACACCGAACTCGGCCCGCTGGTGCATCTCGTGGGTGCGGATCTGGATCTCGACCGCACGGCCCTGCGGCCCCAGGACGGTGGTGTGCAGCGACTGGTACAGGTTGAACTTCGGCGTCGCGATGTAGTCCTTGAACCGACCCGGCAGCGGCGTCCACCGCGCGTGCACGGAACCGAGCATCGCGTAGCAGTCGCGCACGGTCGGGACGAGGACGCGGATGCCGACCAGGTCGTAGATCTCGTCGAACTCGCGCCCGCGGACGATCATCTTTTGGTAGATCGAGTAGTACTGCTTCGGGCGGCCCATGACCTCGCCGCGGACCTTGGCGGCCTTGAGGTCCTTCTTGAGCGTGCCGATGACGTTCTGGACGAACTGCTCGCGCTTCGGCTGGCGTTCCTTCACCAGGCTGTCGATCTCGACGTACAGCTTGGGGTGGAGCACCGCGAACGAGAGGTCCTCGAGCTCCAGCTTGATCATCTGGATGCCGAGCCGGTGCGCGAGCGGCGCGTAGATCTCGAGGGTCTCCTTCGCCTTGCGCGTGGCGGAGGTCGACTCGACGAAGCCCCACGTGCGGGCGTTGTGCAGCCGGTCGGCGAGCTTGATGACCAAGACGCGGATGTCCTTCGACATCGCGATGACCATCTTGCGGACGGTCTCGGCCTGGGCGCTGTCGCCGTACTTGACCTTGTCGAGCTTCGTGACGCCGTCGACGAGCATGGCGATCTCGTCGCCGAAGTCCTCGCGCAGCTGGTCGAGCTGGTAGTCGGTGTCCTCGACGGTGTCGTGCAGGAGCGCCGCGGCGATGGTGATCGGCCCGATCCCGAGGTCGGCGAGGATCTGCGCCACCGCGACCGGGTGCGTGATGTACGGCTCGCCCGACTTGCGCTTCTGCCCGTCGTGCGCGCGTTCCGCGACCGAGTAGGCGCGCTCGATGAGCGTCACGTCGGCCTTGGGGTGGTGCGACCGGACGGTGCGGATCAGGGTGTCGACCGCACCGGCGGGCTGGGCGCGCGAGAACAGCCGCGGCAGCAGCGACCGGAGCGAACCGAGGTTGCCGGTCGTGTTCGGCCCGAGCGGACTCGTCGGCCGGGGTGCGGAGCCGGGGCGGCTCGCGGAGCCGGTGTCCTGCCCTGCCCGCGGCGCAGAGGCGTCCTGCGGCGTGGACTCACGCGTGTCCGTCATGCTGCGCCTCCCGGGATGCCCGTCCGAGCTCGATCCGACAAGACTACGCGTGTCCGGTCAGTGCTCGTGACGCGGTTCGCCCTGGGCGTCGCGCACCACGGGGGCGCCCGACTGCTCCCACGCGACCATGCCGCCGACGAGGTTCACCGCGGGGACCCCGGACTGCTCGAGTGCCGCCACGACCCGCGCGGAGCGTCCGCCGGAGTGGCAGACGATGATCGCGGGCTCGTCGCCGCCGTCGATCTCCTTCCACCGGGCGACCAACTCGGACATCGGCACGAGGGTCGCCTCGGGAGCGTGGACCTCGTCCCACTCCCCCTGCTCGCGCACGTCGAACAGGCGCGCGCCGGCGTCGATCCGCCGACGGGCCTCGGCCACGTCGACGTCGACGATCTCCGCCGGCATCAGACGCCCGCCGTCGCGTCGACCTCGCGCTGACGCTTGGCGGCAGCGGCCTGCTTCTTGGCGTCGGCCTGCTTGATCTTCGGCTCGTTCTCTCGCAGGTGCGCGTACATCGGCGACGCGATGAAGATCGTCGAGTAGGTGCCGACGATGATGCCGATGAACAGCGCGAGCGAGATGTCGCGGAGCGTTCCGGCGCCGAGGATGTACGACCCGATGAAGAGGATCGCGCCGACCGGCAGCAGTGCGACGACCGAGGTGTTGATCGACCGCACGAGCGTCTGGTTGACCGCGAGGTTCACCGACTGGACGAAGGTGCGGTGGGACTCCTGGCTCGTGTTCTCGCGGACCTTGTCGAACACCACGACGGTGTCGTACAGCGAGTAGCCGAGGATGGTCAGGAAGCCGATCACCGCCGCGGGCGTGACCTCGAGCCCGACGATGCCGTACACGCCCGCCGTGATCAGGAGGTCGTGGAGGAGCGCCACCATGGCGGACACCGACATCTTCCACGTGCGGAAGTACAGCGCCATGAACACCGCCGCGAGGGCGAGGAAGATCACGAGGCCGCGGATCGCCTGGTTGAGCACGTCGGCACCCCAGGTCGCACCGATGAAGGTCGCGGCGACCTGGCTGTCCGGGACGTCGTAGGCCTTCGCCAGGGCGTCCTGGACCTCGGAGGTCTCACGGTCGGTGAGCTGGCCGGTCTGCACGCGGATGCCGTGCGTACCGAGCTGCGAGACACGCGGGACGCCGTCGGGGACGATCGACTCGACGGTCTCGGTGGCGAGGTTCTGGTCGAGCGTCTTCACGTCGGAGAGCGTGAACTCGGACCCGCCGGTGAACTCGATGCCGAGCTGGTACCCGCCACGCAGCCACGGGACCGCGAGCGAGACCACGATCGCGATGATCGCGATGACGTACCAGGTCTTGCGGCGGCCGACGATGTCGTACGAGCGCTTCCCCGTGTAGAGGTCGCTGCCGAACTGGCTGAAGCTGGCCATCAGTCGTCCTTCCCGTCCGGCGTCGTGCCGTTCTCGCCGGAGGCCTGCGCGGCCTTCCGCTCTGCGATCGTCTGTCGACGCTGCGCCTCACCGGCGCTGCGCTGACGCCTGCCGTCGACGACCGGCGCGCGGAACTGCGCGCGACCGCGGTAGACGGCGCCGAGGGCCGCGGGATCGAGCCCGCTGAACCGGTGTCCCTCGCCGAAGAAGCGGCTGCGGGCGATGAGCTGCATCATCGGGTGCGTGAACATGACGACCACGACGACGTCGATCAGGGTGGTGAGGAGCAGCGTGAACGCGAAGCCCTTCACGTCGCTCACCGCGAGGATGTAGAGCACCACGGCGGCGAGGAAGTTGATCGAGTCGGACGCCAGGATCGTGCGCAGTGCACGCTTCCACCCGGACTCGACGGCACTCTCGAGGCCCCGGCCGTCACGGAGTTCGTCCCTGATGCGCTCGAAGTACACGATGAACGAGTCCGCCGTGATGCCGATCGCGACGATCAGACCCGCCACTCCCGCCAACGACAGGCGGTAGTCGACGCGCCAGGACATGATCGCGATCACGAGGTACGTCAACGCCGCGGCCACACCGAGCGAGAGGACCGTGACGAACGCGAGCGCCCGGTACTGGATGACCGAGTAAATGATGACCAGGATCAGACCGATCAGACCCGCCACGAGGCCACCGACGAGCTGCGCGGTACCGAGCGTCGCGGAGATGTTCTCGTTCGACTGGACCTGGAAGTTGATCGGCAGCGCGCCGTACTTCAACTGGTCGGCGAGGGTCTTCGCGGAGTCGGCCGTGAACGAGCCGGTGATCTGCGCCTTGCCGTTCGTGATGGCCGCGTTCGACGCCGGGGCCGTGATGACGGAGCCGTCGAGGACGATCGCGAACTGGTTCTGCGGCGGCTGCAGCTTCACGAGCCGGCTGGTGACGTCGCGGAAGTCGTCCGAGCTCTTGCCCTTGAACGTCAGGTTGACGGCCCACTGGCCGGTCGACGTGCCCTGCGAGTCGGTCGCGAGGCCGGAGGTGGCGTTGCTGATGCCCGAGCCGGACACCTCGACCGGGCCGAGGATGTACTTCGCGGCACCGTCCTGGTCACAGGTGACGAGGGGCTCGTCGTCCGGCGCCGTCGTGACGTCGTCCGGAGCGTTGCAGTTGTAGTTCGTGTACAGGTCCTGCAGCGCCGGCGTGACCCAGTTCAGGTCGCTGCCGTTGGTCGGCTTGGCGCTCGGCGTCGCGGCGAGCGATGCCGGCGGGGAGTACGGCGCCGCGGAGGCCGACGAGGATCCGCTGCCGCCCACCGCGGTGTTGGTCGCCGCCTCGGTGTAGAGGACCGGGCGGAACGTGAGCTTCGCCGCCGCCTCGATGCGGTCGATCGTCGCCTTGTCCGGCTTGCCCGGGATGGAGACGACGATGTTGTTCGTCCCCTGGGTGTTGATCTGCGATTCCGAGACACCGGTCGCGTTGATGCGCTGCCGGATGATGTTCACGGCCTGGTTGAGCTGCTGGCTCGTCACCGAGCCGCCCTCGGTGTTCTGCGCCGCGAGCGTCAGCTGCGTGCCGCCCTGGAGGTCGAGGGCGAGTTCCGGGACCCAGCTGGCCCCTTCGAACCACTTGCCGCTGTCGTCCTTGGTGTTCCCGGCGAGGACCGACGCGGCGGTGTTCAACCCCGCGAGGACCGCCATGAGGATCACCAACCAGGTCAGCGAGCGGATCGCCTTCTTGACGGGTGTCGATCGTGCCACCGGTCGTCTCGTCTTTCTGTCAGGACCGACGGCGGTTGACCGGCGGCAGGTGTCGCCGCCGGGTCGGTGGACCCGGCGGCCGAGGAGTCAGTCTTCGGTCTTGCGCTTCGCAGCGTCGGTGTCGGCGTCCGTGGACTCGACACGCTCGCCGTAGATCGGCTCCCCGTTGAGCTCGGCGACGGGCTTCGGCGCTGCCGGCTCGTCCTCGGGCGTGGCCGTGGTGGTGATGTCCGACGCGGTGTCGTCGACGACACGCGACAGGGTCTGGCGGTGGACGGTGACGACCGTTCCCGGTGCGATCTCGACGTCGGCCGTGACCTTCTCGTCGTCGACCGACAGGAGCGTGCCGTACAGACCGAAGGACAGCATGACCTTCGCGCCCGGCACCATCTTGGTGGCGAGCTCGCCCTGCTGCTTCTTGCGCTTCCGGCTGTTGTAGAACATGAAGGCCGCGAACGCCACGACGATGACGATGAGGATGACTTCTTGACCCATGATGCGTTGCCTTCTCTGGTTGCTCGGTTTCGGGCCGTAGCAGTCTAGGGCACACGTCTGTGCGTGGCATGTCACCGAGACCGCGGACGGGGACGTCAGTCGGCGTCGTCGTCGAACAGCCCGGGCTGTGCGAGGCCGGCCTGCCCGGGTGTCATGTCGAAGTGCCGCCAGGCCTGCGGGGTGGCGATCCGCCCGCGGGGGCTGCGGGTGACGAGGCCGACCCGGACGAGGAACGGTTCGACGACCGACTCGATGGTCTCGGACTCTTCCCCGACGGACACCGCGAGGGTGTTCAGGCCGACGGGACCGCCGTCGAAGCGCGTCAGCATCGTCTCGACCACGGCGCGGTCGAGGCGGTCGAGTCCGAGTTCGTCGACGTCGTAGAGGTCGAGGGCGCCCTGCACGGCGGCCATGCCGTCGGTGGTGCGGTGCACGAGGGCGTAGTCGCGGACACGTCGGAGCAGGCGGTTCGCGATGCGTGGTGTGCCCCGGGAGCGCCCGGCGATCTCGCGCAGCGCGGACCGGTCGATGTCGAGTTCGAGCAGGTGTGCCGCCCGGATGAGGACCTGCTCGAGCTCGTCCTTCTCGTAGAACTCGAGGTGGGCGGTGAACCCGAAGCGGTCGCGCAGCGGGTTCGGCAGGAGGCCGGCACGCGTGGTGGCGCCGACGAGGGTGAACGGCGCGAGGTCGAGCGGGATGCTCGTGGCGCCGGCCCCTTTGCCGACCATCACGTCGATGCGGAAGTCCTCCATCGCGAGGTAGAGCATCTCCTCTGCCGAGCGGGCCATCCGGTGGATCTCGTCGATGAACAGGACCTCGCCGGGGACGAGGGACGACAGCACTGCGGCGAGGTCACCGGCGTGCTGGATCGCCGGGCCGCTCGACATCCGCAGGGGCCGACCGGACTCGTGCGCGACGATCATCGCGAGGGTCGTCTTGCCGAGTCCGGGAGGGCCGGCCATCAGGATGTGGTCGGGCGTCCGGTCCTGCAGTGCCGCCGCCTTGAGGAGCAGGTCGAGCTGCCCCCGGACCTTCCGCTGCCCGACGAACTCGTCGAGGGACTTCGGGCGGAGGGCCCCCTCGAACGCGAGTTCCTCTTGTGACTCGGCGCCCGCGGCGGTGATCCCGCTCACCGGCCGGCACCGGCGGGGCGGAGCGCACCCAGGGCGGCGCGGAGCAGTGCCTGGGTGCCCATCGAGGCGACGCCCGGCTCGGACGCGATGGTCTCGTCGACCGCGCGCTGCGCGGCGTCCTCGCGCCAGCCGAGGCCGACGAGGGCGGCGACGACGTCGGTCGCGGCCGGGTGCGCGGTGCCGCCGCGGGCCGCCACGACGGGCACCTGCTCGAACGCGGCGAGCTTGCCGGAGAGGGCGACGATGATGAGCTTGGCGGTCTTCGGGCCGATGCCGGAGACCTTGCGGAAGGCGCCGTCGTCGTCGTGTGCGACGGCGTTCGCGACCTGGGCCGGGTCCATGTGGGCGAGGACGCCCATCGCCGACTTCGGGCCGACGCCGGACACGCTGCGGAGGAGGTCGAACACCTGGAGCGCGTCGGTGGACTCGAAGCCGAAGAGGAGGTGCTCGTCCTCGCGCACGATCATCGCGGTCCGCACGAAGACCTCGGACCCGTGGCGCATCGTCAGGGCGTGTGCCGGGGTCACCGTGACCGCGTAGCCCACTCCCCCGACCTCGATCACCACGCCGGAGCCGGCGATGTCGATGCAGGTGCCCCGGAGACTCGCGATCATGCCCCGAGCCTACGGCCGGCCACCGACGATGCCGACGAGCCACGCTGCGAGCGACCGGCGGCCGCGGCCGCGGCGCGTGCCAGCGGCGAGTCGACCGTGCCGCCCTGTGCGTCCCGCCACGCACGCTGTGCCGGGGTGAGGTTCGTGGCACGCGTGCCGACCGTGTCGGGTGACCCGAGCCTCCAGGCGTGGCACACCGCCAGGGCGAGCGCGTCCGCGGCGTCGGCGGGCTTGGGGGCCTCGTCGAGGCCGAGCACGCGCGCGATCATCGTCTGCACCTGGCGCTTGTCCGCGTTGCCGTACCCGGTCACGGCAGCCTTCACCTCGGACGGGGTGTGCAGCCCGACCGGCAGCCCCCGTGCCGCCGCGGCGTGCAGGGCGAGGCCGGCGGCCTGCGCCGTGCCCATGACCGTCCGGACGTTCGCCTGCGCGAACACCCGCTCGACCGCGACGGCGTCGGGACGGTGCTCGTCGATCTCGGCGGCGATGCCGTCGGCGATGCGGAGCAGCCGCTGCTCGAGCGCCATGTCCGCCGGGGTGCGCACGACCGTCACGTGGACGAGCCGGGCGCGGCGGTTCGATGCGACCTCGACGATGCCGACGCCGCACCGCGTGAGCCCGGGGTCGACCCCGAGCACGCGCAGCATCGGGCTAGTCCTCGTCCTCGTCGAGCTCGGCCTGGACGTCCGCGGGGATGTCGAAGTTCGAGTAGACGTTCTGCACGTCGTCGCTGTCCTCGAGCGCGTCGATCAGGCGGAACACCTTGCGCGCCGTGTCGGCGTCGACCGGCACCTTGAGGCCGGGGACGAACTCGGCATCGGCGGAGTCGTAGTCGATCCCGGCGTCCTGCAGCGCGGTGCGGGCCGCGACGAGGTCGGTCGCCTCGGTGATGACCTCGAAGCCGCCGCCCTGGTCGATGACGTCCTCGACGCCGGCGTCCAGCACCGCCGTCATGACGGTGTCCTCGTCGAGGCCGTCGGTCTTGGTGACGGAGATGACGCCCTTGCGGGAGAAGTTGTAGGCGACGCTGCCCGGGTCGGCCATGGTCCCGCCGTTCCGCGACATCGCGGTGCGGACCTCGGCAGCGGCACGGTTCTTGTTGTCCGTGAGGCACTCGATGAGCATCGCGACGCCGTTCGGGCCGTAGCCCTCGTACATGATCGTCGTGTACTCGATCGTCTCACCGGTCAGGCCGGCACCGCGCTTGATGGCGCGGTCGATGTTGTCGTTGGGGACCGAGGTCTTCTTGGCCTTCTGCACGGCGTCGACGAGGGTCGGGTTGCCGGAGAGGTCGGCGCCGCCCATCTTGGCGGCGACCTCGATGTTCTTGATGAGCTTCGCGAACGACTTGGCACGTCGCTGGTCGATGACGGCCTTCTTGTGCTTGGTCGTTGCCCACTTGGAATGCCCGGACACGGTGCTCCTTGCGTCTTGCGGAAAGTCCCGTCCAGCTTAGCGGCCTGGAGGCACGGTGCGGCCCCGCCTCGCGGGCGGGCCCGTCGACGCACGTACGATGGGCGCAGCACCGGGACGACCCAGGGGGAACGCATGACCGATCCGCTGTCCGCACTCGAGGCCGCCGTCCAGGCGCTCCCCGACGACCGGACCCTCCGGGTCCGCTACGCCGAGCTGCTCGCCGACGCCGGCCGGCACGGCGAGGCGATCGAGCAGGCGAGCGTCGTGCTGCGCGAGGCACCGGAGGACGATGCGGCGACGGCGGTCGTCCGGCGCGCGGCCCTCGCGGCAGCGGAGCCGCCAGGATCGACGCCAGCCGCGGTTCCGGCAGGGGCGCCGCCGGCACCGAGCGACCGGCACGAGGACATCGACTGGTCCGAGCTCGAAGCGTCGATCGCGAACCCGACCGAGCCGCCGTTCGTCGAGCGGGTCGTGGCCGAGCACGACGAGGAGCTCGTGGCCGAGGCTGCCGAGACCGCCGAGGACGCCGACCCGGTGGCGGAACTCCGCCGCGAGACCGTCCGACTCGCCGACGTCGGCGGGCTCGAGGTCGTGAAGCGGCGGATCGACGAGTCGTTCCTGCAGCCGATGGCGCACCCCGAGATCGCTGCCGCGTTCGGCAAGAAGCTCCGCGGCGGCTTGCTGCTGTACGGTCCGCCCGGCTGCGGCAAGACGTTCCTCGCCCGCGCGATCGCCGGTGAGCTCGGGGCGCACTTCATCTCCGTCACGCTCAGCGACGTGCTCGACCGGTTCATCGGCGAGAGCGAGAAGAACATCCACCGGGTGTTCCGCACGGCCCGCGAGCACGCGCCGGCCGTGCTGTTCTTCGACGAGATGGACGCGATCGGCGCGAAGCGGAGCGGGAACACGTTCTCGTCGTTCCGGAACGTCGTCAACCAGATCCTCGTCGAGATGGACGGGGTCGACTCGCAGAACGACGGGGTCTACGTCCTCGCGGCCACGAACCACCCGTGGGAGGTCGACGCCGCGCTGAAGCGACCGGGACGCTTCGACCGGATGGTCCTCGTGCGCCCACCGGACGACGACGCCCGCGAGGCGATCCTCCGTGTCCACCTCCGCCGACGGCCGATCGAGGGCATCGACCTCGGCGACCTCGTCCGTCGCACGAAGGGCTTCTCCGGCGCCGACCTGGAGCACCTCGTGACCACCGCGGCGGAGAAGGCGATGACGGAGTCGATCCGGACCGGGTCGGTGCGGCCGATGCGGATGGACGACATGCGCGCCGCCCTCAAGGAGGTCAAGCCGTCGATCGGCCCCTGGGTGCAGACCGCCCGCAACGTCGCGGAGTACTCCAACGGCAGCGGTGAGTACGACGACATGGTCGAGTGGCTCCGCGAGGAGAAGCAGCTCTGATGCCCGACGCGGTCGACGTCGTGGTCGAGCGCGCCGACGCGCTCCTGGGCTTCAAGCGCCCGGACGAGGCGCGGGCCGTGCTCACCGCCGCCGTCGCGAGCACACCGGACGACCCCCGGCTGTGGGCGACGCTCGCACGGGCGGAACGTGCGCGCCACGACCACGCCGCCAGTCGCACCGCCGCCGAGCGCGCCCTCGCGCTCGACCCCGACAACGCCACCGCACTGTCCGCCCGGGTGAACGCGATGCTCGACGCGAACGAGCGCCAGGCGGCGAAGGCCGCGGCCGAGGAACTGCGCGAGCGCCGGCCGGACTGGGCGACCGCGCACCTGCTGTGGGCGTTCGCACACACACGCTGGTCGCACGCGAAGCGGTCCGCAGCGGAGGAAGCCGCGTGGCCGACGGCGGACGTCGCCCGGTCCGCGGCAGCCCTCGACCGCGCGCTCGAGCTCGCACCCCACGACGCCCGGCTGTTCGCCGACGCGGCGCAGTGCTACCGCGCCCTCTCGTGGACCGACGCGGCCCTCGCGCCACGGGCACGCGAGGCCATGGACCGAGCACTCGAGCTCGACCCGAACGACGAGTGGGTGATGCTCGCGGCCGGGTCGGTCCTGCAGCTGTCCGAGCGGGTCGCGCAGTCCGCTCGGGTCCTCGCGCAGCACCCGACGTCGTGGGAGGCCCGCCGGCGTGTGGACGATGGGCTCTGGAGCCTCGTGTCCGTGCCGGTCGGCGTCGTCGCCTGGTCCCTCGTCGTGACGGTGCTCGGCGCCCACATCGCTGCCGGGGGCGGTGCGAACGTCGTCACGAAGACGCTCGGGTGGACCCTGACCGGCATCGCGGCGCTCTGGGTCTGCTTCGTGGAGGTGCACTCGTTCGCGAAGTTCCCGCGCGGACTGCTCCTCCGGACGATGCGGCGGGTCCCGCTCGTGCCCGTCGTGCTCGGCGTCGCGGCACTCACCTGGATCGCCGGCGCCGCCGGAGCGGTGCTCCTGCTCGCCGGCATCGTCCCACCCGCCGGCGACGGGTACACGACCATCGTCACCGTGCTCGCCGTCGCGCTGCTGCTGCAGTCCGCTGCGCAGGACGTCACCACGATCGTGCAACGCCGTCGTCAGGTGCGGTCCGGGCTGTGGGACGGGCTCGTCGCCGACCGCGGACGGCGTCGCAAGGAGGAGAACGACCGCGGTGGTGCGTACATCGCCGGCTTCGCCGCGCTCGTGACCTGGGGCATCGTCGCGCTGGCGGCACCGACCACGGGGACGTGGGCCGTGGCCGCCGTCCCGCTGCTCCTCGCCACACGAGTGTTCGTGCTGCAGAGCGCGGCGGAGATCCTGCGTGCCGTGGGCCGGCCGCGGCGCGCTCGGCTCGTCGTGTACGCCGTGATCACCCTCGGGTTCGGCGTGTTCGCCGTCCGGGCCGTCGTGGTGCAGGTGCTGGTCGCCGCCGGAGTGGCCTGACCCCGTCGAGCGACCGGCTGGTCGGCGTCAGGCGGCGCGGACGAGGTCGAGGAAGCGCCGGTGGAAGCGGTCCTCGCCGGCGACCTCGGGGTGGAACGCGCTCGCGATGACGGCGCCCTGCTGGACCGCGACGACCTGCCCGTCGGGGAGCGCGCCGAGGACGTCGACCCCGGGGCCGTGCTGCTCCACCACGGGCGCGCGGATGAACACCGCGTGCACCGGGGCCTCACCGAGGGCCGGCATCGGGATGTCGATCTCGAACGAGTCGTTCTGGCTGCCGAAGGCGTTGCGGCGCACCGTCGTGTCGAGCACGTCGAGCGTCTGCTGCCCGGGGATGCCGGCGGCGATGCGCGAGGAGAGCATGATCATGCCCGCGCAGGTGCCGTAGGTCGGTAGCCCGCCGCGGATCGCCTCGGACAGCGGCTCGGCAACGCCGAAGGCACGCGCGAGCTTGTCCATGACGCTCGACTCCCCGCCCGGGATGACGACGCCGTCGAGGGCGCCGATCTCCTCCGGGCGACGGAGCGGCACCACGTCGGCACCGAGTTCCGTCAGCGACGCGATGTGCTCACGGAAGTCGCCCTGCAGCGCGAGGACCCCGATGCGGGGCCGGGCGCTCACCAGCCGCGCTCGGCGAGACGGTGCGGTGCGGGGACGTCGGCGACGTTGATGCCGACCATCGCCTCGCCCAGACCGCGGGAGACCTCGGCGATGACCTTGGGGTCGTCGTGGAAGGTCGTTGCCTTGACGATCGCGGCGGCACGCTTGGCCGGGTCGCCGGACTTGAAGATGCCGGAGCCGACGAACACGCCGTCCGCGCCGAGCTGCATCATCATCGCGGCGTCGGCCGGGGTCGCGACGCCACCGGCGGTGAAGAGCACCACGGGGAGCTTGCCGGTCTGCGCGACCTCCTTCACGATGTCGAACGGGGCCTGCAGGTCCTTCGCGGCGACGTAGAGCTCGTCTTCCTTGAGGTGGCGCAGCGCCGCGATCTCCTTGTTGATCGTGCGGATGTGCTTGGTGGCCTCGGACACGTCACCCGTGCCGGCCTCACCCTTGGAGCGGATCATGGCCGCGCCCTCGGTGATGCGACGGAGCGCCTCGCCCAGGTTGGTCGCACCGCAGACGAAGGGGGTGGTGAAGTTCCACTTGTCGATGTGGTTGACGTAGTCGGCCGGCGACAGCACCTCGGACTCGTCGATGTAGTCGACGCCGAGCTCCTGCAGCACCTGCGCCTCGACGAAGTGGCCGATGCGGGCCTTCGCCATGACGGGGATCGACACGCTCGCGATGATCTCCTCGATCATCGAGGGGTCGGACATGCGGGCGACGCCACCCTGCGCGCGGATGTCGGCGGGGACGCGCTCGAGGGCCATGACGGCAGTCGCGCCGGCCTCTTCCGCGATGCGGGCCTGCTCGGCATCGACGACGTCCATGATCACGCCGCCCTTGAGCATCTCGGCGAGGCCGCGCTTGACGCGGTCCGAGCCGGTGATCGAGGTGCCGGGGGTGCTCGTGGTGCTGCTGCTGTCGCTCATGATGCCGACAGTCTAGTGCTCCGACGGCCACCCTTCGGCGACGAGTCGGCGGGTCTCGCCGAGCAGCTGGGACATCGACTTCGTCCGCGCGATGATCGGGAAGAAGTTCGCGTCCGACTGCCACCGCGGCACGATGTGCTGGTGCAGGTGGCCGGCCACACCGGCACCGGCGACCTCGCCCTGGTTCATCCCGATGTTGAAGCCGTCGCAGTGCGACACAGCACGCAGGACGCGCATCGCCGTCTGGGTGAGCTCGCCGATCTCGCGGAGTTCGTCCGGCGTCGCCTCGTCGTAGAGCGGGACGTGGCGGTACGGGCAGACGAGCAGGTGCCCGTTGTTGTAGGGGAACAGGTTGAGCAGGACGTACGCGTGCTCGCCCCGCGCGACGATGAGGCCGTCCTCGTCAGACTTGTGCGGGGCCTCGCAGAACGGGCAGTCGTCGTCGTGGCCGCGGCCCCTGCCCTCGCGCCCGGCGTCGATGTACGCCATCCGGTGCGGGTTCCAGAGGCGCTGGAACGCATCGGGCACCGCGGCGCCGGTCGAGGCGTCGCGGATCACGAGCGGGTCGTCCGCCCCGCCGGAGCCAGCCGCGCCGGCCGGACCCGACGGGTCGGCAGCGGGAACGGCGGTGGGGCCGGCCGCGTCGTCGACGCGACCGGTCCCACCGACGGGATCCGTGCCTCCTGGAGGGGTCATCAGACCTGCGCGCGCTCGCGGATCGCGGTGAGGATGCGCTCGACCGCCTCGTCCACGGGCACACCGTTGTCCTGTCGACCGTCACGGAAGCGGAACGAGACCGCGCCGGCGTCACGGTCGTCGCCGCCCGCGATGAGCTGGAACGGCACCTTCTGCTTCGTGTGCGTGCGGATCTTCTTCTGCATGCGGTCGTCCGAGTGGTCGACCTCGGCACGGACGCCGTGCGAGCGCAGCTTCGCGACGACCTCGTCGAGGTAGTCGCCGTACTCCGCCGCGACCGGGATCGCGACGACCTGGACCGGGGCGAGCCAGGCCGGGAACGCGCCGGCGTAGTGCTCGGTGAGGACGCCGAAGAACCGCTCGATCGAGCCGAACAGCGCGCGGTGGATCATGACGGGGCGCTGCCGCGTGCCGTCCGCCGCCGCGTACTCGAGGCCGAAGCGCTCGGGCAGGTTGAAGTCGAGCTGGACGGTCGACATCTGCCAGGTGCGGCCGATGGCGTCACGGGCCTGCACGGAGATCTTCGGGCCGTAGAAGGCGGCACCGGCGGGGTCCGGCACGAGTTCGAGTCCGGTCTCCTCCGCCACCTCGCGCAGGGTGTTCGTCGCGACGTCCCACACGTCGTCGTCGCCGACGTACTTCTCGGGGTCCTTCGTGGAGAGCTCGAGGTAGAAGTCGTCGAGGCCGTAGTCGCGGAGCAGCGACAGCACGAACTGGAGGGTCGTGGTGAGCTCCTCCTTCATCTTCTCCTGCGTGGTGAAGATGTGCGCGTCGTCCTGGGTCAGGCCGCGCACGCGGGTGAGGCCGTGGATGACGCCGGACTTCTCGTTGCGGTAGACCGTGCCGAACTCGAACATCCGCAGGGGCAGGTCGCGGTAGGACCGGGCCTGCGAGCGGTACGCCAGGATGTGCATCGGGCAGTTCATCGGCTTGAGGTAGTAGTCGGCGCCCTGGCGGGTGATGTTGCCGTCTTCGTCGCGCGCCTCGTCCATGTGCATGGCCGGGAACATGCCGTCCTTGTACCAGCCGAGGTGCCCGGAGGTCTCGAACAGGTCGCCCTTGGTGATGTGGGGCGTGTAGACGAACGAGTAGCCCTCTTGCTCGTGCCGACGGCGCGAGTAGTCCTCCATCTCGCGGCGGATGATGCCGCCCTTCGGGTGGAAGATCGCCAGGCCGGACCCGATCTCGTCGGGGAAGGAGAACAGGTCGAGCTCGGCGCCGAGCTTGCGGTGGTCGCGCTTCGCAGCCTCTTCCAGCCGGAGCAGGTAGGCCTTGAGCTGGTCCTTGTCGGGCCACGCGGTGCCGTACACGCGCTGGAGCTGCGGGTTCTTCTCCGAGCCGCGCCAGTACGCCGCGGCGACGCGCATGAGCTTCGACGCGTTGCCGATGATGCGGGTGTGCGGCAGGTGCGGGCCGCGGCAGAGGTCCTGCCAGACGACCTCGCCCGTCTTCGGGTCGACGTTCTCGTAGACCGTCAGCTCGCCGGCTCCGACCTCGACGCTCTCGCCCGAGTCGCCGGCGTCCGCAGCACCCTTGAGGCCGATGAGCTCCTGCTTGTAGGGCTCCCCCGCCATGCGCTCGCGGGCTTCCTCGTCGGTGACGACGACGCGGCGGAAGCGCTGGGCCTGCCGGATGATCCGGTCCATGTTCTTCTCGATCGCCTTGAGGTCTTCGGGGGTGAAGGGCGAGGCGACGTCGAAGTCGTAGTAGTAGCCGTCGGTGACGGGCGGGCCGATGCCGAGCTTGGCGTCGGGGTTGATCTGCTGCACCGCCTGTGCGAGCACGTGCGCGGCCGAGTGGCGCAGGATGTCGAGGCCGTCCTGCTCGTCGAGGGTGACCGGCTCGACGAGGTCACCGGCGTCGACCGAGGCCGCGAGGTCCTTGAGCACACCCGCGACACGGATCGCCACGACGCCGCGGACGCCGTCGAACAGCTCGGTGCCCGTCGTGGTCGTCGTCGCGGTGCGGGGCTCGGGTGCCTGGGGCACGGCTGCGGGCTCGGCGTTGTCCGGCGACGCGCCTTCCGGCGCTGCGGCGACTGACTCGGTCACGATGATGGGACTCCTCGGTTGGATGGTGGATCAAGACTAGTGCGCGGGGCGCCCGCCGAGGCTCACGCGGGGACGGCGCCGAGGGTCTGCACGGGCAGGCGCGGTTCGAGGCGCTCACGACCCGACAGACCGTCGAGTTCGAGCAGCGCGGCGAAGCCGATCGCCTCGTAGCCGGCGCGCTCGAGCAGGGTCACGGTCGCGGCCGCGGTGCCCCCGGTCGCGAGGACGTCGTCGACCACGAGCACGCGCGTGCCCGCGGGCAGCTGCCCGGGGCGGAGCTCGAGCTCGGCCTCGCCGTACTCGAGCGCGTACTGCTCGCTGAGGACCTCGCCGGGGAGCTTGCCCGCCTTCCGGACGGTGAGGACGCCGACCTGGTGCTGCGCGGCGATCCCGCCGGCCAGCGCGAAGCCGCGGGCCTCGATGCCGGCGACGGCGGCGAAGCCCTCGCCGATCGCGAAGGGTGCTGCGAGTGCCTCGCACACGCGGCCGAACGCGACGGCGTCGGAGAACACCGGCGTGACGTCGCGGAACAGGATCCCTGGCGACGGGAAGTCCGGGACGATGGCGGTGAGGCGTTCGACGAGTGCAGCTGCGGTTTCGGTCACCCGACAACGGTACGGGAGGCGCGGGGTGCGCCCGACCCGCCCCGCACCGTGCGAGGTGGGGCGCGCGGGGCGCGGGGGCGCGGTTCGCATGACAGTGTGCGAGGTCCCGCGCTCGGTGCGGGGCCAGGGGCCGGGCACGGAGGGCGGAACCTCGCACACTGCGGCAGACGCGGGGCGGCGCGCGCGGCGCGCCGCGCCGCGCCGCGCGGCTCAGCGCCAGCGGTTGAGCATGCCGACCTGCGTGAGCCACGCGACCTCGCGGGCGGCGCGCTCCTGTTCGAGGCGCCGGCGGGTCTCGAGGTCGACCGACGGACGCACGTGGTGCGTCCGACGACTCCAGATGATCAGGGACATCCCGATGCGGAGTGCGATGCGGTCGGAGAGCGAGACCCGACGGCGCACCGCACGGGTATCGGGGGGACGGTTGACGGTCTTCGTTGACAAGGTGGTGCCTTTCAGGCGTGACGACGACTGCCAGGGCATGGCAGTACTACCCGGAACGCGGGCAAGGGAGATGAATGCGCGAGAATGCATTCCGCGCCCCGTCGAAGAATGCACGACGGGTGCGGTCAGGAATTGCTGCCGATGGAAGGAGCGTCGCACCGGCCACCGACATTCACGACCGGTGTCGGGCACGCGCCGAGTGCGTCACCGCGAGGGCGACGGGCGAGTGCGACCGAGGGTCGGAACGGCACCGGACGGCGAGGAGGACCTCAGCGCGGACGGGCCGGTCGGAGATGCGACTGGTGTGGGACGCCCCGTGTCAGCGGACCCGGATCGGGGTGCCGCCGGACGTACGGATTCCACGGAACGGAGTCGTTTCGGTGAACATCATGGTCAGGCCCCCTCTCGGTCTCGTGCTGACGCGGTGATTGCTGCTCGTGAACACTATCCACACCGGTATTCCCCGCGCAACCCTTTTCTCGAGATTCGTCCGGAATTGCATTCCCGAACAGTTCGGGGACGCCGGACACGCAGAACGCCCCGGTCCCACGAGGGGTACCGGGGCGTTCGATGCGGACGAGGTGCCTAGACCGCGGCGGGGACCGTGACCGTGGCGTCGAGCGCGCCGTCGACCACGTCGACCCGGACGGTGTCGCCCTCGGACACGGCCTCGTCGACCACGAGGCTCGCGATGCGGTCGTCGACCTCGCGCTGGATCAGCCGACGGAGCGGGCGGGCGCCGTACTCCGGCTCGTAGCCGTGCTCGGCGAGCCACCCGACCGCGGCGTCCGTCACCGTCAGGGTCATCCCCTGGGCGACGAGGCGGAGCGCGGTGTCCTCGAGCAGGAGCGAGACGATCGACTCGATCTGCGAGCGGTCCAGCTTGCGGAACAGCACGATCTCGTCGATGCGGTTGATGAACTCCGGCCGCATCGCCTCACGGAGCTTGCCCATGACCCGGGCGCGCAGGTCGTCCCCGGCGAACCCGTCCCCGGAGCCGACCGGCGCGAAGCCGAGTGCACCGGAGCGCGACGCGAGGAACTCCGAGCCGATGTTCGACGTCATGATCACGACGGTGTTCCGGAAGTCCACCGTGCGGCCCTGGCCGTCCGTCAGCCGACCGTCGTCGAGCACCTGCAACAGCAGGTTGAACACGTCCGGGTGCGCCTTCTCGACCTCGTCGAGCAGGACGACCGAGTACGGGTTCCGACGGACACGCTCGGTCAGCTGCCCGGCCTCGTCGTAGCCGACGTAGCCGGGAGGGGCGCCGACCAACCGCGACACGGTGTGCCGCTCGCCGAACTCGCTCATGTCGAAGCGCAGCATCGCCGACTCGTCGCCGAACAGCGACCCGGCCAACGCCTTCGCGAGCTCGGTCTTGCCGACACCGGTCGGACCGAGGAACAGGAAGCTGCCCACCGGACGACGGGGGTCGCCCATGCCGGTCCGGCTGCGCCGCACCGCGGTCGCGATCGCCCGCACGGCGTCGTCCTGGCCGACGACGCGCTCGTGGAGTTCGTCCTCGAGCGCGGCGAGCCGGGAGCGGTCGCCCTGCGTCAGGCGGGTCGCCGGGATCCCGGTGGCACGCGACACGACGGCCGCGATGTCCTCCTCCGTGATCGAGGTGCCCACGGATTCCGGACCGGAGGCGCGACCTGCGTCGGCCGATCCGGCGGCGGTGACCCGCGCCTCCAGTCCGTCGATCTCGTCGCGCAGGCGCGACGCTTCCTCGTAGTGCTCCTCGGCGACGGCCGCGTCCTTCGACGCGGTGAGCGTCGCGACCTGTGCGCGGAGCGCCTCGACGTCGACGTCGCCCGACAGGGCCAGGCGACGACGTGCGCCGGCCTGGTCGATGAGGTCGATGGCCTTGTCCGGCAGGTGCCGGTCGGTGACGTAGCGGTGCGAGAGCTCGACCGAGGCGCGCAGGGCGTCCGGCGTGTAGGTGACGCTGTGGTGCTCCTCGTAGCGCGGGGCGAGTCCGGTGAGGATCGCGACGGCGTCCTCGACGCTCGGCTCCCCCACCGTGACCGGCTGGAAGCGACGCTCGAGTGCGGCGTCCTTCTCGATCCGGCGGTACTCGTTCAGCGTGGTCGCGCCGACCATGTGCAGGTCGCCACGGGCCAGCCGGGGCTTGAGGATGTTGCCGGCGTCCATCGAACCGCCCTCGCCGCCACCACCGGCGCCGACGACGGTGTGGAGCTCGTCCACGAAGACGATGAGATCGTCGGCGTGCGCCGCGATCTCGTCCATCGCCTTCGTGAGGCGCTCCTCGAAGTCGCCGCGGTAGCGCGTGCCGGAGAGCATGCCGGCGAGGTCGAGGGCGACCACGCGCTTGCCCTGGAGCAGCACGGGCACGTCGCCGTCGGCGATGCGCTGGGCGAGTCCCTCGACGATGGCGGTCTTGCCGACGCCGGGCTCGCCGATGAGGACGGGGTTGTTCTTGGTGCGACGGAGCAGGATCTCGACGGTCTGCTCGATCTCCTCGGCGCGGCCGATCACCGGGTCGATGCGGCCGTCGCGGGCCCGCTTGGTGAGGTCGGTGCCGAACTGGTCGAGCGTCGGGGTGTCGCTCTCGGTGTCGTTGGTCTGGTCGGTGCTCGTGGGCATCGTGCGCCCCTCCCTGGCGGCCGCCGCGGCCTGCGCGGCGTAGTCCTGCATGACCTGCGGGGTGACGCCGGCACTGGCGAGCAGCTGCCCGGTGACGGTGTCCTGGTCCATGACGAGCGCGAAGAAGACGTGCTCGGGATCGGTGTAGGTGCTGCCGAACCCGCGGGCGGCCTGGGTGGCCTCGAGCAGGATCCGCTGTGCGGTCCCGGTCAGGGCCGGGCGACCGTCGGGCTGCTGGCGGGGTTCGCCCGCAATCGGCAGGCGCTGCTCGACCTCGTCCGCGAACTGCTCGGGGTCGACCCCGGCGTGCCGGAGCACCGCGGTGAACGGGTCGGTGCGGACGAGCACGTGCAGGACGTGCAGGGCGTCGATCTCGTGCTGCCCCTGCTCGGCCGCGAACTCCGCGGTGCGCTGGAGCAGCTCGTGGGTGCGACGGCTGAGCAGTCGCGTGATGTCGACCGGGCGTCCCAGCGGTACGGATCGCTGGGCGCCGGAGTCCTGTGCCGCGAGCAGGCGGGCGAGGAACTCGTCGAACGAGTCGTTGCCGCCGGTCGGGCCGAACGTTGCTGGCAAAGGGACCTCCTGGGAACTTGAGTGCCTTCGACTCAATGCAACGCAGGAGGAACCGGGTCATTCCCGGTCGTGGAAGAAACTTGCGGCGACCCGGCTCAGGTCCGCGCGATCGGTGCTGCGGTCGCCTCGGTGATGCGCACCAGGTCTGCCGGGGACACCTCGATGTCGAAGCCGCGACGCCCGCCAGACACGAAGATGCTCGCGTAGGACAGCGCCGACTCGTCCACCACGGTCGGCAGCTTCGTCTTCTGCCCGACCGGGCTGATCCCGCCCACCACGTAGCCCGTGCGCTTCTCGGCGAGGGCCGGGTCCGCGAGCGTCGCCTTCTTCCCGCCGACGGCAGCCGCGATCGCCTTGAGGTCGAGCCGGTTCGCCACCGGGACGATCGCCACGGCCAGGGCACCGTCGACCGACACCACGAGGGTCTTGAACACCTGCTCCTCGCGGAGCCCGAGGGCGGCCGCGGCCTCCTCGCCGAAGTTCGTGGCGGTCTCGTGGTGCTCGTACACGTGCGGCGTGTACGCGACCCCTGCCCGCTCGAGGGCGGCGGTCGCTGGGGTGCTCGGCGAACCTGCGGTCATGGGCACGATCCTGCCGTGACCAGCCACTTCCCCCACGACGGCGCGCGGGCGTTACCCTGAACGGACCATGACCGTCGTCGAACTCCTGCTGCGCGCCACCGCCGCGCTGGTGCTCGGCGACCCGTCGGTCAGTGCCGTCCCGCTCCTCGCGGTGGCCGCGCTCGGGCTCACGGCCGTGGCGGTCGCGGTGCTGGTCGCCGGCGTCCTCGCGATCGTCCTCGGCCTGGTGCCGGTCCGGTCGCTGTCGTCCCGCGCCCCGGCCGACCTCGTGACGCGGATCGCGTGGAGCCACCCCGACGCCGACGGGCACGCCCGACCCCGGGCACCGGGAGCCGTCGCCTGATGCCCTGACCACCGACCGGTGGACGGGCCGTACACGCGACCCCTCCCACCGAACCGATCGGAACGTCATGGACCTCACCACCCTGCCCCTCGTCGGGCCGCTGCTGCACGGCGGCGCCGACCTCCTCGCCGCCGCCACCGCGGCGCTCTCCCCCGTCGCCGGAGGGCTCGCCGCCGCCGTCGCCGTCGTGCTGCTCACCCTCGTGGTCCGGGCCGTGCTCGTCCCGCTCGCCGTGCTGCAGGTCCGCGCGGAACGGGACCGCCGACGCCTCGCCCCGCAGATCGCCGCGCTCCGGAGGCGCCACGCGAAGGACGCCGAACGGCTGCAGCGTGCGATGCAGGAGCTCTACACGAACGAGAAGGTCTCGCCGCTCGCCGGGTGCCTGCCGGTCCTCGCCCAGGCACCGGTGCTGTCGCTCGTGTACACGCTGTTCACGCACGCCTCGATCGACGGCACGGTGAACACCCTGCTGACGGCCACGCTCGCGGGCGTCCCGCTCGGGCACTCGCTCGTGGTCGTCGTGACCTCGCCGCTCTGGTGGCACGCGTGGGTCGTGGTGCTCCTGCTCACCGTGCTCGCCCTCGTGGTCGAGCTCACCCGGCGGGCGAACCTGCGGTGGAACCCGGCCGCGGTGCCGGACGCCGCGGTGCCGGGAGCGGGTGCGACGGCGGCGATCGGCCGGTGGGCGCCCTTCGTCACGGTGGTGTTCGCCGCGATCGCACCCCTGGCCGCCGCACTCTACGTCGTCACGAGTGCCGCGTGGACGCTCGGGGAACGTGCGGTGCTGCGACGCGTGCTCGCCTGACGTCGCGGTCGGGCGGCGGGCGTGTCAGCCGCCCTGGCCCTCCTGCTGCGGGCCCTGGTCGACGGGGTCGTACTCGGTGCCGCGTCCCTGCTCCTCGTCCGGCAGGGGGACGTGCCGCTCGGTGCCCGTCCCGCCCGGGCTCGTCGCGACGTAGTCGGCCTCGCCGGACTGCGCGTCGTGGCTCAGGGGCTCGAGGGTCTCGGGGTCGGGATCGTGCTTGTCGCTCATGATCCCCGTCTACGCCCCGCGAACTGGGTGCGCGCCCGCACGGCGCCGGTGGGACGATGGGCGGACAGTGCGACCGGACCGGGAGTGCGCATGGCCGACGACGACGTGACAGCAGAACGAGCACGGCTCGAGGCGCTCGCATGGGGTGGTGCCGCGTCCGAGACCGACGCGGCCGCAGCGCGGCTGGCCCTCGAGCGGCTCGGCCGAGGACGGCGCGGTCCAGGAGGCGCGGCTCCCGCCTCCCCGCGGGCCCGGTCGACGGGACGGTCGCGTCCGACCCCCGCGGCGGGCTCCGACCGGGCCGTCACGTCCGGCACGACGAGCCCGTTCCGCACCGGCGGTGCGCGGCCCCTCGCCGGTTCCTCGGGAGCCGCCGCTGACCAGATGGCGACGCCGGCACCGGGTCCGGTCTCGATGCCGTCGACACCGGGGCCGCGGACACCGGACGCGGGACCACCGGGCGCGGCCGCCGCCGCGGGTGCTCCGGGCCCGTTCGACCCGGCGGCGACCGACGACACGAGCGGGGTCCCCGACGGACCGGACCACGGGGTGGGGACCGGCCACGGGACGGAGCCGGGCGACCGTGACGGAGGCGGGTCGCGCCTCCTGGACCGCATCGGCGCCTGGCGGACGCGAGCCGCACGGGTGTTCTGGACCACCCGGCCGCGCGTCTGGATCGGGCTGGGCGTCGCGGCGGCCGTCGGTGTGGCGTTCGCGGCGGGGACGGTGGTCGGGACCTCGAGGCCGGACCCGGCGGCAGCGCCGAGCGTCACGCCGAGTGCCGGGACGATCACCCTCGAGGACCTGCTGGACGCGCCGCAGACCTACGCCGACCAGCTGCCGGGACCGGTCGAGGCGCCGGTCACGCTCCGGACGACGCGGCTCATCTTCACGAACCGCGCGCTCGACGGCGGCTCGTTCGAGACGCCCTGGAGCGTGTGGGCCGGCGTCGGGACGGACCGCTCGACGATCTGCCTCGTCGCGACGGCGAACCGGCTGGAGTCGACGTCCGCGTGCTACCCGCGGCAGGACGCGCTGCACGGGTCGGTCTCGCTGTCGGCGCAGTCGATGAGCGGCACGCTGACGCTGAGCCTCCGGGGCGGCGGGGTGCAGGGCACCGTGACGAACGAGAACTGATCGATCGAGCCCGTGCGGACTGCGCCCGCCCGGCCGGTCCTAGGCGGACGGTTCGCCGGATCGACGCGTCCGGATCGCGCCGGTGACCACCCCGACCGATCCGGTGACCGTCTGGATCGCCCGGCTGATCGTCGGGACCGACGTCGTGACGACGGCGAGCGAGGAGGTGATGGCCTCGAGCGACGACGTCGACAGGTGCTCCTGCGCGTGCGTCCGCGCCGGGAAGCCCTTGCGTGCGGCGATCACGACGCCGAGGGACGCGACGAGGACCGCCCCACCGGCGAACGGCATCCACTGGAGGCCGACGGCGCCGAGGGCCTGGCCTCCGAGGGCCGCGCCGCCGGCGATCCCGATGTTCGAGGCGCCGTTCACGAGCGCACCGGCGATGTCGGGCGACACGCCACCGGTGCGGATCGCAGCGGCCATGAAGAGCGTGCCCGTGGTGCCGTTCGCCGCCATCCAGACGCCGGCGACGGTCATCGTGCCCACGAGCGATCCGTGGACGAAGGGCAGCACGGCGAACGCGGCAGCCATGACGGCGACCGAGACGATCAGGGTCTGCCGCGGAGCGCGGTCGACGAACAGTCCGGCGAGCCAGAGTCCGACGACCCCTGTGGCACCCAGGACGAGGAGCGCGCCGGAGACCAGGTCGGGAGCGAGTCCGGCGTCGATGGCGTACGGGCCGATGTACGTGTAGACGACGTAGTGGCCGGCGAAGAGGAGCAGGTCGGCGACGACGACCGAGAGCAGGCCGGTCCGGGCCCAGGCGCGCGGCGAACCGATGTGCGGCGAGGAGGCACCGCGCACGGCCGGCAGGAAGGCGAGCGCGACGCCTGCGAGCACCGCCGAGGCGACCGCCACGGAACCCACGGCGGGTCGCCAGCCGATGTGCTGCGCGACCCAGGTCGCGATCGGGACGCCGAGCACGAAGCCGAGCGAGCTGCCCGAGTACACGAATGCGATCGCACGGCCCGCGAGGCGCGGTGGCACGATCCGGGTCGCGTACGCCGAGGCGACGGAGAAGAACAGCGCGTGGGCCACACCGCCGACGATCCGTCCCGCGCACACCACGGCGAAGGACGGCGCGAGCGCGACCATGAGGTTGGAGACGGCGTACCCGACGAGGGTCGCGACGAGGACCGCCTTGCGCGGCAGCCGGGCCGTGAACGACGTCAGGGGCAGCGCGAGCAGGGCCACGGCCGCCGCGTACACGGTGACGACGATGCCCATGGTCGACTCGGAGACCCCGAGGTCGTGGCTCATCGTGCCGAGCAACCCGACCGGCATGAGCTCCGTCGTGATTGCGAAGAACGTGGCGAGCCCGAGCACGGCGATGCCGACGATCGAACCGGTCGTCACGGTGATCGGCCGCGTGTGCGTGGGCACGGCCGAGGTTCGGGTGGTTGTGGTTGACACGGGGCTGACCTCCTCGCTGGGGACGTCCGGGCGCACGGCGACGACGTCGGAGGAGACGAGGAACTGCGCGCTCGAGCTGTGGATGTGGTTGTGGGTACGACTCCACGGCGAGTGCGCTCCTCCAGTCTTGCACGGTGTGGCGAGGGGCGCGAGGGGGTGCCGCTGAGAACTTCCTCGGACCGCTCCAACGGCGCAGGTACGGGAATTGTTCCCGGGACGCAGAACGGGGTGGGGCTGATCGGCCCCACCCCGTTGCGCGACAGGTGTCAGTCCTGCAGGTGCGACGTCCGGCGACGGTTGCGCACCGCGCGGAACGTCAGGAGTCCGCCGCCGAGCAGCACGAGCACGCCCGCGGCGATGAGCCCCGGCGTCAGGTCGGCGCCCGTGTAGGCGAGGGCGCCGTTCGTCGGGCCGGAGCCCGTCGCGGCGACCGGCGCGGTCGTCGTGACGGGGCTCGCCGAGGGCGTCGGCGTGGCGGTCGGCGTCGGGCTCGGGGTCGCGGCGGCTGCGACGACGAGGTCGTCGACGGTCACCACGTCGGTGTCGTCGAGACCGGACGTGAACCCGACCGTCGCGTCGCTCCCGGAGACCGACACGGTGTAGTCGGTCGACGGGGCGAGGCCGTCGAGCGTGTACCGGCCGTCGGCGTCGGTGGTGGCCGTCACGGGTCCGCCCGAGTCCGCCTCGTCCGGCGTGGCCGTCACGGTGCGTCCGGCGACCGGTGCGTCGTTCGTGTCCAGGACACGGCCGTTCGCGTTCGTGGTGACCGCCTCGGGCGCTGCCGGGGTCGTGAAGGCGAAGTCACGGGTCTGGTCCGCGCCGCCGCCGACCAGCGTCACCGCGGTGCTCGTCGCCGTGCCCGTCGCGTCCGGTGTCGGCAGTGCCGAACGGACCGTGTAGGTGCCACCCACCGTCGTGAACGAGTACGAGCCGTCAGTGCCGGTGACCGTCGTCGCGACGACCGTGCCGGCCGCGTCGAGCAGCTCCACGGCCACCCCGCCCTGCGGTGTCCCGTCGAGGCGGACGACGCCGCCGACGCTCGCGACGGCGGCGGTCTCGATCGGGTCGGCCCGCGTGGGTGCCGCGGGAGCCGCCTCACCCGTCGTGACCGTGACCGGGTCCGCCCCGTCGACGGCGACGGTGACCGGTGTGTTCGGGGTCAGGCCTGACGCCGTGTAGTAGCCCTCGTCGTTCGTGACCGTCTGGATCGGCGCGGCCGCGTTCGGGTCCGTGATGACAACGGGGACGTCCGCCGCAGGGTTGCCCGCGTCGTCGACGACCTGTCCGATCACCGCGGTGGTCCCCGTTGGCGACGTGAACGTGAGGTCGCGGACCTGGTCCGCATCTCCCGGGACGCCGTTCAACGAGACACCCGTCGCCGTGGCGGCACCCGTCGCCCCGGGCGGAGCGGTGATCGCCACCTCGTAGTCGTTGATGACGGGGAGCTCGGGGAACGCGTACTTCCCCTCGGCGTCCGTCGTCGTCGTGTACACGGTCCCGCGCGGCGCCGTCACGGTGACGGTCGCGCCGGGGATCGGCGTGCCGTCGAGCGTGGCCGTGCCGGTGATCGCGGCGGTGCGGTTGGCGAACCACGTCTGGTACACGGGGAACCCGCTCCGACGCTCGTAGGTGATGGTCAGGCTCGTCAGCGGGGTCGTCGGCGAGAACCAGGCTGTGGCGCCGGCGGTGTCCACCGAGCCCGTGTTGCCCGTGAGCGTCAGCGTGGCGGGGTCCCAGGTCGGGACGTCCCGCCCGGTCGACCCGTCCGGATCCGCCGGGCACGACCAGCCACCCGGCGAGGTCGCCGAGCACGAGTTGTAGACGCTCTGGAACCCGAGGTCGGCGGCGGTCGCGGCGGCGCCCGACTGGGTGACCGCCGAGATCGTCGCACGGTCGGCGTCGACGTCGCCGAGCACGAAGGACCAGCTGCTCGCACCCGGTGTCGGCTCCGCGAACGTGTAGGTGGTGACCGACGGCTGGCCGGCCGCATCGGCGAGCGGTCGCTGGTTGAGGTATGTGTTGCCGCGACTCGACCCGTACGCCGTGCCCGGACCGGTGTTCGGGCCCTGCCAGGTCGAGTTGCCGCTGATCACGGTCGACTGCCGCGAGTTGGACGTGAAGGTGGTCTCCGGGAAGCCAGGCATGCTGACGGTGCCGGTGTAGGCCTTGCTCTGGCCGGCGAGGGTGAACGTCCCCCAGTGTCCGACCGGTTCGGCGGAGGCGGACGACGCGCCGACGAGCGCGAGTCCCCCTCCGAGTGCGAGGGCGGTCAGTGCCGCCGTGACGGTGCGCAAGCGCCGCATCGTGCTCCCCTGCTCGTGCTGACCTCGTCCCTGAGCCAGACGCCGGATTCTCGACGCTTGCTCACGCTATCCACGGGGCGCGAAGTCCGTCCAGAACGAGACGCGTTCGTGATGGTCGGTCACTCCGCGGTCAGCCGGTCCAGCGCCGCGACCTGTCCCGCGACGACCATCGACCACGCCTCGTCGATCGGGACCCAGCGTGCGTCGTCGACCTCCGGCACCTCGACGAACCGTCCGGAGCCCCGCGGCAGCTCGATCAGCGCCGTGTTCGACCGCACCCGATCGACCGAGAAGCCGGGGGCGTCGACCGCGAACACCCGCACGCGCTTGCCGGACGCCTGTCGCACCTCGCCGAGGTCGGTCACCGGTCCGTCCGGTGCGGCGACCCCGATCTCCTCGGCGAACTCGCGCCGTGCGGTGTCGAGCGGGTCCTCGTCCCCCTCGACGATCCCCTTCGGGATCGACCACGCGCGCGGGCGGTTCCGCCAGAACGGCCCGCCCATGTGCGCGATCCAGACCTGCACGCCGGCGTCGTCGTCCCGGTACAGCAGGAGTCCAGCGCTCAACACCACAGCGCGAGGCTACACAGCGGGCAACGGTGACACCGCGGGCAACGGGAGTAGTTTGCAGCGCAAGGAGCGCCATGGCGACGCCCCCGGAGGACCCCGGACGAGGAGGTCGATCGGGATGGACGAACGGTGGACGACGGTCACACTGGCCGCCGACGCGGCGAAGCCGCACGAGGAAGCCCTGCACTGGGTCACGTCCCGGGTCGGCACGGGCATCGAACGCATCCGGGTCATCGGCGTGGACCCGGCGATCGAAGGGCGCACCGGACCCGACGGTAAGCGCGTGGCCGACGCCCTGGCGGACGCTGCCCGCACCGCGATGCCCGACGTCCGGGTCGAGGTGCGTCGGCACGCCGGGCCCTTCGCCGCGGCACTCGTCGAGGAGTCGGACGGTGGCGACCTGCTCGTCGTCGGGACCTTCCGCGGCCGGCGCGGTTCGACGGCGGGTGGGGACCCGGCCCGGGTCGCCGAACGTGCAGCGGTGCCGACGGTCGTCGTGCCGGAGGGACCGCACCCGATCGACGGCGACGTCGTCCTCGCGGTCGAGGAGCCGATCGACGAACGCGCCCTCGCGATCGCCGTCGACGAGGCGCACCGACTCCACCGTCGCGTGACGCTCCTGCGTGCCTGGGAGATGCCGGTGCTGACCCGCACGGGCCTCACGGACTTCGCCGAGGACCCGATGCGGTGGCGCACCAGGAACGCCGAGCTGCTGCAGCGGGTCACGACGGACCTGACCGCTCGGTACCCCGGCGTCCGGTTCCACCCGCTGCTCGTCGAGGGGCACCCGGGGCACGCGATCGCCGCGCACACCCGCCGTGCCTCGCTCGTCGTGCTCGGCCTCGGGCACGTGACGGCGCTCTCGGGGTCGGTGCTGCACGACGTCCTGCGGGAGACGGCGTCGCCGGTGTGCGTGGTCCCACGGGCGGCGCACGGCGCACACGACGTCGGCAGCGCGGAGGTCCCCGCCGCGACCGGTCAGCCGGCGAGGTCGCGCGCGGCGGCGGCCACGCGCTTCGTGAGGTAGGCGACGCCCCGCGTGTTCGGGTGCAGGGCTCCCGGCTCGAGGTCGATCCGCCGCAGGTCGCCGGTGCCGTCGAGCGAGACGCCCGACACGTAAGGCTTCTTCGTCGCGCACGCCGAGTGCGCCTGGGTGGACGAGAACACGTCCACGAACCGGACCCCGGCTGCTCGTGCCGCCGACGCCGAGACGTCGTTCAGCGCCTCCTGCACGCCGTGCAGGTACCGCACGTCGGTGTTCGTGAACGGGTACGAGTTCGTCGGGAAGGACCCCGCGAGCGTCCCGAGGTCGAGGGCGGACCGGAAGCAGCCGCCCTTCGGCGTGTGGTCGGCGTCCGGGAAGATCGCCGGGTACCCGAGGAAGACGATCGTCGCGTTCGGCGCGGCCTCCTTGACCGCGGCGAGGGTGTCGGCGATGCCGAGGGCGACGCGGGACTCGATCTTCGTGCCGAGCAGGTCCTCGCCGTCGGTCACGAGCGTGCTCCGGCACGAGGGTGCGTCGCGGCCGGAGAACACCGGGCCCTTCGCCGAGAGCGCGAGGCAGGACGCCGCGGTGCCGAAGAGGTCGGCGTCGTTCCCACCGATCGTCAGCGTCACCAGGCGGGTGCGTTCGGACAGCGACCGGATCTGCGGGGGCACACCCTTGAACTGGAAGCCGCTCGTGACGTCGTCGCTCGTGGCGCCGCCGCACGTGACGTCGGTGAGGGCGAGCCCGAAGCGCGCGGCGATGCGGTGCGGGTAGTCCTGGGCGGACTGCCCGCACGCACTCGTCGGCAGGTGCGTCGGGTCGGACAGCCCGTACCCCGCGGAGTACGAGTCGCCGAGCGCGACGTACTCGCTGCCCGGCGGGATGTCCGCGAGCGTCTCCGCCGGCACACCGGTCACCGGGTAGGGCTGCGGGACCGGCCACATCGGTGCAGCCGACGCCGCACCACCACCCGCGACCGATCCGGCGAGCACGACGAAGGCCGCCACCACGGCGAGCAGCGTCGAGCGGACGGAGCGGAGCAGGTTCGGCCTCCAGGGACGGGTCGGACAGACCAGGCTAACCGGTCGACCCGGCTGCCGCGGTCAGCGACCGACCGGGCGCCGCGGTCAGCGACGGCCCAGGCGCCGCTCTCCCCCGCTGCCGGTGCGGTACTCGAGCCCGTAGTGCTGGTAGACCTCCGGTTCGAGCGACGCGTCGAGCTCGCCGTCGGTCGCGATCGTCGGCGCGGCCTTGATGGTCTTCTTCGGGTACGCGACACGCAGGTGCTTCGGCGCGACGAGGGCTCCGGTCAGGGGCACGAACAGGAGCTTCTGGAAGCCGACCATCCCCGTGGTCACCGCGCCGAAGGCAGGCTCGGACGTCGCGGTGTCGTAGTAGATGCTCTCGAGCGTCCCGACCTTGTCGTCCGCCTCGTCGACGACCGGCAGGCCGATCCAGTCCCGGATGTTCGCGGCTTCGAACACGTGCGCCTCCTCGCGAGCACCCGGCGCGTCCGGGTCGCTCCCCGTCGACGCTACCGGGCCTCGGACGGGTCGGTCACGCCGAGCGAGTCCACCGCGGCGAGCACGTCGTCGGGTCCGATCGCGAGGAGCGCGGGGTCCGGGTCCTCGGCGAAGACGTCGCCGCGCCGCACCGAGGCATCGGTGAGGACGACGTGCGGACCGGAGGCGGGCGGCCCCCACGCCTCCGGCGGCGCCGGACCGAAGACGACCACCGACGGGACGCCGTAGGCGGACGCGAGGTGCGCGGCACCGGTGTCGACCGTCACGACGAGCCGTGCGGCCGCGATCACGCCCGCGAAGTCCTGCAGTGCGAGCACGCCGGCCAGGACCGCCCCCGGCGTCAGCCCGGCCGCCTGCGCGACGGCGGCGGCGCGCTCGACGTCGTCCGCGCCTCCCGTCAGCACCACGTCGAGGCCGCGCTCGCGCAGTCCGCGCACCACGGCGGCGAAGCGGTCCGTCGGCCAGTGCCGCGCACCGTGGAACGCGCCGACGTGCACGACCGCGGCACCCTCGGCGACCGGCGGCGCGTCGGGACGGGCGATCGCGACGTCGTCGGGGTCGGCCTCGATCCCGTGCCACCGGAGCAGGTCGGCCCAGCGGTCGCGCTCGTGCACCGCGTCGGGCCACTCCGGTCCGTCGAAGCCGTTCGTGGGGTCGGCGTGGCCGATCACCCGACGGGCACCGAGCGCGGCGACGAGGTCGGACGACTCCGGCCCGGCGCCGTGCAGGTTCACGGCCACGTCGACCGCGCCCGCGGGTGCACCGATCGGGTGGTCCAGACCGTGCTGGGCGAGGTGCACGTTCACGTCGGGCACCAGTTCCACGACGGGCGCCAGCCAGGCCGTCGTCGCGAGCGAGATCCGGTGTCCCGGGAAGGCGCGGCGCAGCGCGTGCAGTGCGGGCACGGCGACGAGCAGGTCGCCGAGCTTGATGGCGCGGAGCACGAGCATCTCGGGGCGCCCGTCGGACGGGGGCAGGGTGTCGACGGCGGTCACCGCGCCGACGGTAGACGGACGCGGCCGCCCGCCCGTCCGGGAACGCGTTCCGCGGCTGTTCCTGAACCCGTCACCGGCCCGCGGTCGGTACGTCAGGAGCATGGCCCTCGCTCCGGACCGCACCGTGCGCGGTCTCCTCTTCGACCGGGACGACACGCTCGTCATCGACGTCCCGTACAACGCCGACCCGCACCGGGTGGTGCCCGTCCCCGGCGCGCGTCGAGCAGTGGCAGGTGCTCGCGCAGCCGGTCTGGCGCTCGGGGTCGTCACGAACCAGTCGGTGATCGCGAAGGGGATGGCGACGCGCGAGCAGGTCGACGCCACGAACGCCCGGGTGGACGAACTCGTCGGACCCTTCGACGTGTGGTGCGTCTGCCCGCACGACGCCGGCGACGACTGCGCGTGCCGGAAGCCGCGGCCCGGGATGGTCCTCGACGCGGCCGGACGACTCGGCCTCGACCCGTCCGAGCTCGTGGTCGTCGGCGACATCGGCGCGGACGTCGGCGCCGCTCTGGCCGCGGGCGCCCAGGCCGTCCTGGTCCCGACGCCGCGCACCCGGCAGGAGGAGGTCGACGCCGCGCCGACGGTCGCGGCGACGATCGAGGACGCCGTCGCGCTCGTCCTCGACCACGTGTGGGCGGTGCGGTCGTGAGGACCGGACCCCGGGTCCTCGTCGTCCGGCTCGACTCGTTCGGCGACGTCCTCGTCGCCGGGCCCGCCGTCCGGGCCGTGGCCGCCGGCGCGTCCCACGTGACGATGCTGTGCGGGCCGCAGGGTGCGCCCGCCGCGGACCTGCTGCCCGGCGTGGACCGGGTCCGGGTCTGGGCGGCGCCGTGGGTCACCGAGACCGCCCGCCCGATCGACGACGCACTGCTCGCCGACTTCCGCGCCCTGGTCGCCGAGGAGGCGCCCGACGAGGCCGTGGTCCTCACCTCGTTCCACCAGTCGCCGCTGCCGGTCGCGCTGCTGCTCCGCCTCGCGGGCGTCCGTCGTGTCTCCGGCGCGAGCGTCGACCACCCCGGTTCACTGCTCGACGTGCGGCTCCGACCCGGCGAGGACCTCCCCGAGGACGTCCCGGAACCCGAGCGCGCCCTCCGCATCGCCGAGGCCGCCGGGTACCGACTGCCGTCGGGTGCGTCCAGGAGGCTCGGCGTGCGTCTCGACGTCGCCCCGCCTGCCGAGGTGGCCGGGCTGGACCGGTACGTGGTCGTGCACCCCGGCGCGAGCGTCCCGGCCCGCGCCTGGCCGGAGGACCGTCACCGGGCACTCGTCGCCGCGTACGCGACGCAGGGCACCGCCGTCGTCGTCACGGGCTCGCCGGGCGAGCGCGCCCTGACGGCGCGGGTCGCCGGCGACACCGCGATCGACCTCGGCGGCCGCACCACGCCGGCCGAACTCGCGGCGGTCCTGGCCGGTGCCGAGGTCGTCGTCGTGGGCAACACGGGGCCGGCGCACCTCGCCGCAGCGGTGGGCGTGCCGATCGTCAGCCTGTTCTCGCCGGTGGTCCCGGCCGTCAAGTGGGCGCCGGACGCACCGCTCGTCGAACTGCTCGGCGACCAGGGGGCTCCGTGCCGCCTCAGCCGAGCGCGCGAGTGCCCGGTACCGGGTCACCCGTGCCTGTCCTCCGTGCGCATCGAGGACGTCCTCGAAGCGCATCGGCGGCTGCTCGACCGCGCTTCCCGGATGGTCCGGAGAAGTCTGCGGAGCACGCCAGAAGGTGCTGCGTAGCTTCCGCACTGCTCCTCCTCTTCTTCTCCTCATCCCGACCGGAAGGCCCCGCATGCGGATCCTCGTGTGGCACGTGCACGGCGGCTGGATGGACGCCTTCGTCCGCGGCCAGCACGAGTACCTCGTCCCGACCACGCCCGCCCGGGACGCCTGGGGGCTCGGCCGTGCCGACCGCGCCTGGCCGGCCTCCGTCGTCGAGATCGACCCGGCCGACGTCGCCGACGCCGAGGTCGACGTCGTGGTGCTGCAGCGGCCCGAGGAACTCGACGAGGCGCGCCGGCTGCTCGGCGGGCGCGAGGTCCCGATGGTGTTCGTCGAGCACAACGCACCCCGTGTGGACGTGCCGAACAGCCGCCACCCGCTGCGGGACCGCGACGACGTCACCATCGCCCACGTCACGCACTGGAACGCGCTCATGTGGGACTGCGGCTCGACGCGGACCACGGTCGTCGAGCACGGCGTCGTCGACCCCGGGCCCCGGTACACCGGCACGCTCGACCGACTCGGCGTCGTCATCAACGAACCCGTGCGCCGCGGCCGCGTCGTCGGGACCGACCTGCTCCCCCGCTTCGCCGCGGTCGCACCGGTCGACGTCTGGGGCATGGGCACCGAGCGCCTGCCCGAACTCGGCTTCGGCGATCGTGTGGTCGCCCGCGGCGACGTGCCCGCCGGCCCGATGCACGCCGCCCTCGCCGAGCGCCGCGCCTACGTGCACCCCAACCGGTGGACGTCCCTCGGACTGTCCCTCATCGAGGCGATGCACCTGGCGATGCCGGTCCTGGTCCTGGCGACGACGGACGCGGGCCGCACGGTCCCGGCCGAGGCGGGCGCGATCGCGACGGACGTCGAGGAGCTGGTCCGCGCCTCCAGGACCCTGCTCGAGGACCCGGACGAAGCGCGCCGACGGGGTGCCGTCGCCCGCGAGGCCGCGCTCGCGCGGCACGCACTCGGCCGCTTCACCGCGGACTGGGACGACCTGCTCGACGACGCCGTGACGCGCGCCGTGACGCGGAACCGCACGGCCTCCGCCGCGCTGGAAGGGAGTGCGCGATGAGGATCGCGATGGTGTCCGAGCACGCGAGTCCGCTCGCGGTCCTCGGCGGGGTCGACGCCGGCGGGCAGAACGTGCACGTCGCCGAACTGTCGGGCGCGCTCGCGGACCGCGGGCACCGGGTGACGGTGTACACGCGCCGCGACGACGCCGACCAGCCCGTGCGCGTCCTGCTCCGCCCCGGCGTCGAGGTCGTGCACGTCGATGCCGGGCCCGCGCGGGCCGTGCCGAAGGACGACCTCTTCCCGTACATGGGGACCTTCGCGTCGGTGCTCGCCGCGGAGTGGTTCGTCGACCGGCCCGACGTCGTGCACGCGCACTTCTGGATGTCCGGGCACGCGGCCCTCGAAGCCGTCGCCCAGGTCCAGGCGCGCACCGGCGGCGTCCGCATCCCGGTCGTCCAGACCTTCCACGCGCTCGGGGTCGTGAAGCGCCGACACCAGGGCGCTGCCGACACGAGCCCGGCCGAGCGCGAGTGGCTCGAGCCCGCGGTGGGCCGCAGCGCCGACCAGGTCGTGGCGACGTGCTCGGACGAGGCGTTCGAGCTGAAGGCGCTCGGTGTCCCGCTGCACCGCATCTCCGTGGTGCCCTGCGGCGTCGACGTGTCGCTGTTCCGACCCGAGGGCGCGGGTCTCCCCGTGGAGGAGCGCGGCCGTGCCGCCCGGATCCTCACGGCGTCGCGGCTCGTCCGGCGCAAGGGCGTCGGGACCACCATCGCCGCACTCGCCGCGCTCGTGCACGAGGGTCGCGACGTCGAACTCGTCGTCGTCGGCGGTGCCGGGGTCGCCGGCGCCGACCTCCCGGACGACCCGGAGTACCAGCGCCTCGACGCGCTCGCGCGGTCCCTCGGTGTCCGCGACCACGTCACCTTCCGTGGCCAGCTCGGACAGCACGACATGCCCGCGGTCTACCGCAGCGCGGACGTCGTCGTCTGCGCGCCCTGGTACGAGCCGTTCGGGATCGTCCCGCTCGAAGCGATGGCGTGCGGACGCCCGGTCGTCGCGTCGAGCGTCGGGGGGCTGATCGACACCGTCGTCGAGGACGCCACCGGGCTGCACGTGCCCCCGCGCGACGAGCACGCCGTCGCCGCGGCCGTCGGCGGTCTGCTCGACGACCCCGATCGACGGGCGCAGTACGGACGGGCCGGCCGCGAGCGTGCCGAGGCGCGCTACACGTGGCAGAAGGTCGCCGCGGACAGCGAGCGGGTCTACGAGCGGCTGCTCGCCGGCAGCCGGTCGGTCGCCGCCCCCGTCCCCGACGCCCTCGCCCCGATCGACACCGAGACCCGCGGTCCACGGGCCGGACGGGCCGCCCGCTCCACCCAGTCCACCGAGAGGACGGCACGATGACCATCGCCCAACGCACGGGGACCGTCGACGAGCGCACCAGCGCCAGTGCGCGGATCGTGCTCGACCACGTGGCGGCCTCGGTCCCCGTGGTCGCGTCGCTCGTCGACCACGGCGACCACATCGGCGCCTGGGCGGACGACATCGCCGCGCGGCTCGTCGCCGGACGCCGGTTGCTCGCTGCGGGCAACGGCGGGTCGGCGGCCGAGGCGCAGCACCTCACGTCCGAGCTGACCGGTCGCTTCGACGGGGACCGCCCGGCGTACTCGGCGATCTCCCTGCACGCCGAGTCCTCCGCCGTGACGGCCATCGGGAACGACTACGGCTTCGACCAGGTCTTCGCCCGACAGGTCTCGGCGCACGCACGGGCCGGCGACGTCCTCGTCCTGCTGAGCACGAGCGGCCGGAGCCCGAACCTGCTCCGCGCCGCCGAGGCCGCCCGCGCCGTCGGGGCCCGGACGATCGCGATGACGGGGCCGCGGCCGAACCCGCTCGCCGAGGCGGTCGACGACGCGATCTGCATCGACGGGCCCTCCGCGAACGTGCAGGAGGCGCAGCTCGTCCTCGTGCACGCACTGTGCCGGGCGATGGAACCGGCGCTCCGCCGCGGGGCACGGCGATGACCGGGCCGCACGGGAACCCCACCGTGCCGCACGGGTCCGCGACCGCGCCGCGGCTCCGCATCGCCGTCGTCGGGGACACCCTGCTCGACGTCGACGTCTCCGGCACGAGCGAGCGCCTCAGCCCCGACGCGCCCGTGCCCGTCGTCGACGTCCGCACCGACGACCGCCGTGCCGGTGGCGCCGGCCTCGTGGCGACGATGCTCGCGCGCGACGGCCACGACGTGACCCTCGTCACCGTGCTCTCCGACGACTCCAGGGGACCGGAGATCCGCAGCCTGCTCCCGGACGTCTCCGTCGTCGCGGGCCCGTCCGGAGCGCCCACGCCCGTGAAGACCCGCGTGCGCGTCGTCGACCACGCGCTCGTGCGGATCGACGAGGGGTGCGGCACCCCGCCCGTCCCGGACGTCACCGACGCGATGACCGCCGCCCTCGACGGGGTCGACGCCGTCGTCGTCGCCGACTACGGCCGCGGGGTCGCCGCCGCCCCGACCATGCGGGAGGCCCTCGCCCGGGCGGCCCGGAGCACCCCCGTCGTCTGGGACCCGCACCCGAAGGGCGCCACTCCGGTCGCCGGGGTCGCGGTCGTGACCCCGAACTCCGCCGAGGCGCGCCGGTTCACCGCCGACGCGGTCGTGGCACCCCACGCGGGCGCGGGCAGCGCCGGCAGCGCGGACGTCACCTTCGCCACCGCGGCAGCGGCCCACTTGGTCGCAACGTGGCGCGTCGGCGCCGTCGCCGTGACGCTCGGCGACCGCGGCGCACTCGTCGCGAGCAGCAGGGACGGCAACCGCTTCGTCCCGGCACCCGCCGTCACCGCAGGCGACCCCTGCGGCGCGGGCGACCGTCTCGCCGCCGGTGTGGCCGTCGCCCTCGCCTCGGGAGCCGACGTCGCCGAGGCCGTCACCGCCGGGGTGACCGCGGCCTCCGAGTACCTCGCCGCGGGCGGCGTCACGGCGCTCTTCGCCCAGGAGGGTCCGGCACCCGTGCCCGTCCCCGGCGCCGACCGCGACGCGATGCGCCTCGTGCACGACGTGCGGAACACGGGCGGGACCGTGGTGGCCACGGGTGGCTGCTTCGACCTGCTGCACGCCGGGCACGCCCGCACCCTCTCCGCCGCCCGCGCGCTCGGCGACTGCCTGGTCGTCTGCTTGAACTCGGACGACTCGGTCAGGGCGCTCAAGGGTCCCGACCGACCGATCATGACCCAGGACGACCGCGTCGAACTCCTGCTCGCGCTGGACTGCGTCGACGCCGTCGTCGTGTTCGACGAGCAGACGCCCGACGAGGCCCTGCGCCGCTTCCGACCCGACGTGTGGGCGAAGGGCGGCGACTACACCGCGAGCGAGCTGCCCGAGACGGCCACCCTCGGCGAGTGGGGCGGCCGCGTCGTCACGGTCCCGTTCCACCCCGGCCGCTCGACGACCCGCCTCGCCGCCGCGCTCGAGCACGTCGGCTGAGCACCCCCAGACCCCCTACGGAAGGAAGTCCATGCCCGTCCCCACCACCCCCATCGGCCGTGTCCTCGTCACCGGCGGCGCCTCCGGACTCGGAGCCGCCGTCGTCCAGGCGGTCGCCGAGGCCGGCGGCACCCCGATCGTCCTCGACCTGCGGGTCGACGCCGTGCCCGAGGGCACCGACGCGGTCGCGGTCGACGTGACGGACACCGAGGCAACGGAGCGCGCCGTGCGCGACGCTGCGGAACGGCACGGCGGTCTCGACGCCGTCGTCACCGCGGCCGGGATCGACAAGCCGGCGCCCATCGGCGGGATCTCCTCCGGGGACTGGGAGCGCATCGTCGCCGTCAACCTGCTCGGGACCGCCGCAGTGGTCCGTGCCGCACTGCCGGCGCTCGAGGCGACGCACGGCCGTGTCGTGACGATCTCGTCCTCGCTCGCCCTCCGCGGCGTGGGCGACGGCACCGCCTACTCGGCGTCGAAGTTCGGCGTCCGCGGGTTCTCGCAGGCCCTCGCCGCCGAGACCGGCGGCAGCGTCGGCGTCACGAACGTGATCCCGGCGGGCATGCGGACGAACTTCTTCGCCGACCGCACGGAGCAGTACAAGCCCGGGCCGGACGCGCAGCTCATCGAGCCGGAGTACGTCGCGAACGCGATCCTGTTCGCGCTCGCGCAGCCGGCCGGCTGCGAGATCCGCGAGCTGTCGATCATGCCGGCGACGGAGCAGAGCTGGCCGTAGACGCGACCGTCTGACGGACGGGAGGCGCGGTGCGGGCCCGCACCGCGCCTCCCGTCACGTGGTGCGGAGCAGGTCCGCGACGTCGGCGAGCACGGCCTGCGGCTCGACCTCGTCGACGTAGGACGGGTCGTGCGCGCAGCGCTCGGCCGTCCACCCGACCTGCGTCACGTCGACCCCGCACACCGGGCACCGCGTCACGTACGAGAGGTGGACGCGGTGCCGACCGCGGTCGAACGGACCGGCGTTCACCACGTTGCCGAACCAGAACACGCCCACCGTCGGGGTGCCCACGGCCACGGCGAGGTGCCGCGGGCCGGAGTCGTCGCCGACCATGACGTCCGCCGCCGCGAGGACCGCCGGGAGGTCGGTGAGCGACAGCGCGCCCGTACGGTCGTGCACGCGGTCCGCGGTGTCGGCGGGCAGCGCGGCCCGGATCGCTCCCGCAGCGGGCACGTCCGTGGCGTCACCGACGAGGACGACGTCGTCACCGGCGGCGAGCCGAGCCCGGGCGACCGCGGCGAACCGGTCCGGGCTCCAGCGGCGCCGCGGATCGGTGGCCCCCGGGTGGATCGCGACGAGCCGCCCGCTGCGGTCCGACGCGGTGCGGACGCCGAGCCGGTCGCGGACCGCCGCGCGCTCCTCGTCGGAGACGCGCACGCGGGGGTCGAGGGTCACCGGTGCAGCACCGGCGAGCGACACGACCTCGAGCGCCCGGAGGACCTCGTGCTGGTAGTAGACGTAGCGGACCCAGCGCTCCGTGACCTCGGCGTCCTCGGTGGCGGTGCCGACCGTGTGCCGGGCGCCGAGCCGGAGCAGGAACGGGTTCGAGTTCCGTCCGCCCCCGTGCAGCTGCACGGCGAGGTCGAAGCGTCCGGCGAGCCGCGACTCGAAGTCCGCGCGGGTCGGGGCCCCCTCGCCGGAGTCCCGGACGCCCGGGACGACCGGCAGCTCCTCGAACGCGTGCACGGCGTCGGTCCGGCCGCGCAGCACCGCCGGGGCGGTCGGCGTGCCGAGCAGGGTGATGCGCGCGTCGGGGTACGCCGCTGCCAGGGCCTCGAGCGCCGGCACCGCGAAGAGCAGGTCGCCGAGGCCCCCGCCCCGGAGCACCCCGATCTCGCGGACGTCGTCGAACCGTTCTCCACCGTTGCCGATCAGTTGCACCCGTCCCGTCTACCGACCAGGGGCCGCCCGGACGTCCAGCAGCGGGCTCGGATGGACGAGAAACGCGATGCCGTGGGCGTGCCCAGCTTCCCGCGAGGACCGTCGGACCCCCGCCCGTCCCCCGGAAGGACACCATGACGATCGCTCCCCCCGCCACCGATGACATCGTGGTGGCCGACCCCGCCACAGGGACCCTCGCCTCGACGGTGCGCCGCGCCTCCGAGGACGAGGTCCGCACCGCCGTCGCCCGTGCCCGGGCCGCGGCCCCGATGTGGGCCCGGACCGCACCGGCGGAGCGGGGTGCACTGCTGCACCGCGCTGCCGAGCACGTCCGCGCGCACGCCCAGGAGCTGGCTGATCTGAACACCCGGGAGACCGGCAAGGTCCCCGGCGACGCGCTCGGCGGGGTCGAGGCCGGGGTCGGGACGCTCGTGCAGTACGCCGAGCTCGGACCCGTGCACCGCGGCGAGGCCCTGCGCGGCGCGTTCGGCGCTGCCGACTGGTCGGTGCCGCACCCCCGCGGCGTGGTGCTCGCGCTGACCCCGTGGAACGACCCGGTCGCCGTGGCGTGCGGGATCCTCGGCGCCGCGATCGTCACCGGCAACACGGTCGTGCACAAGGGCAGCGAGCGCTCCCCCGCGACGATCGCACGGCTGAACGCCCTGCTCGCCGAGGTCCTGCCGGACGGCGTCCTCGTCGGGGTGGACGGCGACGGCGCGACGGGTGAGCTGCTCCTCGCACAGGACGGCATCGACGTGTACGCGCACGTGGGCTCGACCGCGACCGGTGACCGGCTCTCCGAGGCTGCGGTGCGGACCCGTGCCCACGTCGTCCGGGAGAACGGCGGGAACGACGCGGTCGTCGTGGACGCCGACGTCGACCCGGTGTGGGCCGCGGCCCAGGTCGCCCTCGGCGCCTTCGCGAACACCGGCCAGATCTGCACGAGCGTCGAGCGGGTCTACGTGCACCGCGCGATCGCCGAGCCGTTCGTGACCGCACTCGTCGCCGAGGCCGAGCGGCGCACGTCCGCCCCGGCGGCGGAGTACGGGCCGCTCGTCGACGACCGGCTCCGGCGCACCGTGCAGTCGCACGTCGACGACGCGCTGCAGCGTGGGGCGTCGGCGCGCACCGGCGGTGCCACACCGGACGGCCCGGGCGCCTTCTACCCCGCGACCGTGCTCACCGGTGTCACCGACGACATGCTCGTCATGACCGAGGAGACCTTCGGGCCGATCGCCCCCGTGCGCGTCGTCGAGGACTTCGACGAGGGCCTGCGGCTCGCGGCGGCCGACCGCTACGGCCTCGCGGCGACGGTGCTCACGAACGACACCGGACACGCCCTGCGTGCGGCCGCGGAACTCCCCGTCGGCACGGTGAAGGTGAACGCCGTCTTCGGCGGTGCCCCGGGCGGCAGCGCGCAGCCCCGGGGCGCCTCCGGCGCCGGGTTCGGGTACGGCCCGCACCTGCTCGACGAGCTCACCACCACGACGGTCGTGCACCTCGAGGCGGCCCCGCCGGCCGGCGGTGCCCGGTGAGCGTCGACGTCCGGCTCGTCCGGGACCTCGTCGCCACGGTCGACGACCGCGAGCCGCTCGTCGTCGTCATCGGCGACTGCATCCTCGACCGCTGGACCGTCGGCGAGGCCGAACGGGTCTCGCGCGAGGCCCCGGCCCCGGTGGTCCGCGTGACGGAGACCGTGGCGGTCCCTGGTGGCGCGGCGAACACCGCGGTGAACGCTCGCGCGCTCGGCGCCCGCGTCCGGATGGTCGGGCTGCTCGGTGACGACGAGGCCGGTGCTGTGCTCCGCGAACGCCTCGACACCGCCGGGGTGGACACGTCCTGCATGGTCGTCGTCCCCGGCACCCGCACCACGACGAAGTCGCGGGTCGTCGGCGGCGACCGGGTCGTCGTCCGCGTCGACGAGATCGCCGCGGAGCCCACCGCCGAGCACGGCGTCCGGCTGGCCGAGGCCGTCGCCCGCGCGCTGCGGTGCGCCGACGCCGCGGTCGTCTGCGACTACGGCCTCGGGGTGGACCCGGCCGACGTCGTCCCCGTGCTCGACGCCGACCGTCCCACCGCGGTCGTCGTCGACGCGCACGACCTCACCCGCTGGGCGGCGCTCCGGCCCGACCTCGTGACGCCCAACGCCGGCGAGGCGGCCGCCCTGCTCGGTGCGCCGCTCGGGACCGGCCCGGACCGGGCGTCCGCGGTCGTGGACGCCCGGCACGAGGTGCTCCGACGGACCGGCGCACGTGCGGCGGTCGTCACGCTGGACCGCGACGGCACGGTCCTGGTCGAGCACGGTTCCGACGGTGGATTCCGCACGCGGGCGGTCCCCGCCTCGGAGCAGCAGGCCTCCGGTGCCGGCGACACCTTCTGCGCCGCTGCCACGGTGGCGCTCGCCGTGCACGCCCCGCTCCGCGACGCCGTGTCGGTCGCCCAGGCGGCAGCCGACGTGGTCGTCCGCGAGGCCGGGACCTCGGTGTGCTCGGCCGCGGCGCTGCTGGAGTCGGTGACCGCGCCGGCCGCGACCGTCGTCGACCACGACGAGCTCGCCGCCGCGGTGGACGCCGCGCGGGAGGCCGGACGACGCATCGTGTTCACGAACGGCTGCTTCGACGTGGTCCACCGCGGGCACACGACGTACCTCCGACAGGCCCGGGACCTGGGCGACCTGCTCGTCGTCGCCCTGAACGACGACGACTCCGTCCGGCGTCTGAAGGGTCCGGAGCGGCCGATCAACCCGGCCGAGGACCGGGCGGGTGTCCTCGCCGCCCTCGCGTGCGTCGACCTGGTGACGGTCTTCGCCACCGACACCCCGATCCCGCTCATCGAACGGCTGCACCCCGAGGTCTACGTGAAGGGTGGCGACTACTCCCCCGAGATGCTGCGCGAGACCGCGGTGGTGCAGGGCTACGGCGGCGAGGTCGTCATGGTCGACTACGTGCCCGAGCACTCCACGACCGCCGTCGTCCGACGGATCCGCGAGGCGGCCGCAGCGACCGAGGCCGCGCGGACGGACCCCGAGGCGACACCGTGACCCGTCAGGGGGAAGTCATACCGCGGTAGGGGGTGGTCGAGACCCGCGCGGGATGGCAGCCGGTCGCACGCTCCGTAGCGTCGAACCCGTCGACGAGGTCCGTCGGCGGAGGGAGCCACCGTGTTCGACCAGATCACCCCGCTCGTCGTCGAGCTGGCGGCCAGCCCGCTCGTCTTCGTCGTCCTCTTCGCGCTCTGCCTGGTGGACGGCTTCTTCCCACCCGTGCCGAGCGAGGCCGCCCTCGTCGCGGTCGCCGCCATCGCCGCGACCTCCGGCCAGCCGGTCCTCGCCGGGGTCCTCGCGGCCGCCGCACTCGGCGCGATCGCCGGGGACTCCGTCGCCTACTGGATCGGCCGTCGGATCGGACTCGGCCGCCTCGCGCGGTCCCGGCGTCCGAGGATCGCCGCGGCGTTCGCGTTCGCCGAGCGCCAGATGCGACGGCGGTCCGCGAGCCTCATCCTCGTCGGTCGGTACATCCCCGTCGGACGCGTCGCGGTGAACATGACCGCCGGTGCGACACGGCTCCCCTACCGCCGGTTCCTCGCGATCAGCTCGGTCGCCGGGCTGGCGTGGTCGGCCACCTCGATCGGGATCGCCCTCGCGGCGTCGAGTGTGCTGCACGAGCCGCTCGTCGCAGCACTGGTCTCGATGGTGGTCGCCGCCGGACTGGGGATCGCCGTCGACCGGGTCATCGGTAGAGTCACCCGGAAGCGGGAGGCCCGAGCAGCCGCCCGGGCGGACGACCGCGCGGACGCCCGGGCAGCGGTCCTCGACGCCGCCCGCCCCGCACCGCACCTCGCCCACTCCGGAGGGACCGCACGACCGTGACCGCCAACGTCCCACCCGCGACGCCGCGCCGACGCCGGCCGTGGTCGACGCGCCGGGAGTGGGCGACCTGGCCCGTCGTCGCCGCCCGGATCGTGCTAGTCGTCGTCGCCGCGACGCTCTTCGCGGTGGCCGCACCCGTGACGGTCGCGGTGTACGACGTGCCCGTCCCGCTCGCGCTGCTCGTGACCGCGGTGCTCTCCGTCTCGCTCGGGCTCGCTCCCGTGCTGCCGCGGACGTCCTCGGTGGTGCACCTGGCGGGGGTGGCGGCCCTCGGGCTCCTCACCGCCGGGTCGCCGGCCGGTCCGTGGCCGCTCCCGGTCACCGCCATCATCGGCGTCGGTGCGCTCCTCGTCGTGCTCGGCGTCCGGACGGACTGGCGACTCACCGCCGCCGTCTGGACCGCGGCGACGGTGCTCACGCTCGGCCTGGTCGCGGTGGTCCCCGGTCGGTGGGACCCGGCCGACGTCTGGGCCGCGACCTTCGTCGTCTCCGCCGGCAGCGACCTGCTCCTCGCCGGGACGGCCGTGGCGATCGGGCAGCGCCGGGCGGTCCGGGTGGAGCTCGCCGAGGCCCGCCGCGATGCCGAACTCGAGCAGGCCCGCCGCCGGTCGGTCGAGGAACGCTCCCGGATCGCCCGCGAACTCCACGACGTCGTGGCGCACAGCATGTCCGTCGTGCACATGCAGGCGGAGTCGGCGCCCTTCCGCGTGGCCGACCTCCCGCCGGCAGCACGTGCCGAGTTCGCGGCGATCGCCGAGACCTCGCGGACGGCGCTCCGCGAGATGCGGCAGCTGCTCGGCACCCTCCGCGGCGACGGCTCGGCGCAACGGGCGCCGCAGCCCCGGCTCGCCGACCTCCCCGCGCTGGTGCAGGCCACGCGGGCCGCCGGGATCCCGGTCGAGCTCCACCTCGACGACGCCGCACCCGACGACGGGGACGACCGGCTGGCACAGCTGAGCGCGTACCGGGTCGTGCAGGAGGCCCTCGGGAACGTCGCGCGGCACGCTCCCGGTGCGGTCACGATCGTGACGGTCGCCCGGCGCGGCCCCCTGCTGGCGGTCGAGGTGACCAACGCCGCGCCACCCGCCGGAGCCGTCCCCGCCGCTCCCCCGGACGACGGCGGGTTCGGGCTCGCCGGCATGCGGGAGCGCGTGTCGGCACTCGGCGGGACGATCGAGCACGGGCCGCTGCCGGACGGCGGGTTCCGGGTCGCCGTGACCTTGCCCGCCCAGCCGAGTACCGCCCGCCCGAACACGGCCCCGCCCGCCCACCCGAGCACCGCCCGCCCGAACACGGCCTCGCCCGACCGAGGAAACCGATGACGCGTGTGATGGTGGTGGACGACCAGCAGATGTTCCGCATGGGACTGCGGGCGATCCTCCAGGCCCAGGACGACGTCGAGGTCGTGGGCGAGGCGTCGGACGGCGCCGAAGCGGTCGTCGAGGCGCTGCGGCTGCGACCCGACGTCGTGCTCATGGACGTCCGGATGCCCGAGCTCGACGGGATCGAGGCGACCCGACGGATCACGGCCGCCCCGGCCACGCAGCCGGTGCGGGTCGTCATGCTCACGACGTTCGACATCGACGACTACGTGTTCGACGCCCTCCGTGCCGGGGCGAGCGGGTTCCTGCTCAAGGACGCCAGCGCCGACGAGCTCGTGCAGGCGGTCCGGACCGTCGCGGCGGGTGACTCGTTGCTGGCGCCGCGGGTGACCCGGCACCTCGTCGAGGCGTTCGTCGCGGGCCCGCTCCCGGCGGCACCCCGGACCGAGGTGCTCGAGGTGCTGACCGAACGGGAGCGCGACGTGTTCCTCCTGCTGGCACGGGGCCGGTCGAACGGGGAGATCGCGGTGGAGCTCTACATCGCCGAGCAGACCGTGAAGACGCACGTCGGCCGGATCCTGGCGAAGCTGCAGCTGCGGGACCGGGTGCACGCGGTGGTGCTGGCGTACGAGACCGGCCTGGTGACGCCGGCCCCCTGAGGGACCGGTGTCACCAGGCCGTCTCGACCGAGCCGAGGAGGCTAGCGGACTCGGACCTGCTTCGAGGCCTGCTTGCCGGACTGCACGCCGGTGAAGGTGATCGTCGACTTCCCCGACGTCGCCTTCCACGCCACCGTCGCCGTGCCGTCGATGACGTCCACCGTGCCGAGGTCGGTCGACCCGACGGCGACCCGCACCTGGCGGTCACCGGCGAACCGCGACCCGGTGAGCGTCACGCGCTGGTTCGGACGCGGTGCACCGACGGACAGGTCGATGCGGGCGCCGCGCGACAGTGCTGCGAGGTCGTCGTGCAGCCGGAGCCCGTCGCGGATGGTGAAGAACGTGTCCGTCTGGTCCGACAGCCCGACGACGTTCGCGGCACCCGGGCCGTACGCCGCGATGCGGACCTGCGTGCCGGTGTGCTGCTGCGAGCTGCCCGCGGCCGAGGTGCCGTACGAGACCTTCATCGTGGTGCCGTCGGCGGTGCGGAGCGCCGTGGAGAGCGAGGTCGGCGGCGTGCTGTCGACGATCTGGCTCGAGTGGGCGTGGTCGGCCGTGGCGATGACGAGCGTGTTGCCGTCCTTCTTGGCGAAGGCGAGCGCGGACTGCACGGCCTCGTCGAAGTCGATCGTCTCGCCGATCTGGCCGCAGGCGTCGGCGGCGTGGTCCTGCTTGTCGATGCTCGCGCCCTCGACCTGCAGGAAGAAGCCCTTGCCGGTCTTCGCACGGTCACGGTTCAGCAGGTCGATCGACTTGTTCGTGAGCGACTGCAGCGACAGCCCGGTCGACAGGCGTGCCGGGTTCGGCGTGCACTGCACCGGTGCCTGGTCCGCCCCGCCGACGGTCGCCGTGGTGGGTGCGTACCGGGTCGGGAAGTTGCCCGGGGTGAAGAGCCCGAGGAGCGGCTTCGCCTGGTCGGCACGACGGACGGAGGCGAGGCCGTCGGCGTCGGAGACCACCTGGTAGCCGCGCTGCTCAGCCTGGTCGAAGAGCGTCGAGCCCTGCCACTGCCCGGCCTTCGCGGTCTGCTGGAAGCTCGCCGAGCCGCCACCGAGGGTGAGGTCCGGGCGCGTGTTCAGCAGCTGCTCGCTGATCGACCCGAGCCCGCCGTTCTGCAGCGCGTCCGTGCCGCACGACGCCGTGTCCGGGCCGTAGCAGGAGCGGGCGCCGACGTGGGCGACCTGGACCGCCGGGGTGGCGTCCTGGATCTCGGCGGTGGACACGTCGCCGGTGCGGAGGCCGTTCGCCTTCGCGAGCTCGAGGAGCGTCTGCTGCTGCTTCCCGTCGATGTCGACCGAGATCGCGCCGTCGTACGTCTTCGTCCCGGTCGCCCAGGCGCTGCCGGAGGCCGCCGAGTCGGTCACGTAGTCGGGCTTGCCCTTGTCCGCACCGTCCTTGTACAGGGAGTACGTCGTGTACGAGCCGGTGAGCGGCAGCGCGTCGAGGCCCGGGAGCCGACCGGCCGCGCCGTACTGGTAGTTCCGCGCGATGGTGATCTCGGAGTCGCCCATCCCGTCGCCGATGAGCAGGATGACGTTCTTCGCGCCGGCCCGCTTGATCTCCTGCTGGATCGACCGGGTCTGGTCGCCCTGGTGGCGCTGTGCGCCGCCGTGCTGGTTCAGCGCGAGCTGCCCGACGGCCTCGGCCGCGCCCGGCAGGGCGACGGCGCCGGCGATGAGCGCGGCGCCGAGTGCGAGCGCCGCGCGGCGGCGGCGCTGCGGAGTGTGCTGCATTGGGTGTTCCCCTCGTCTGTGCCCCGAACGGGTGCCATCCGAGGATGGCTGTGCGTGGGTACAGGCGGGTGAACGGGCCAGGTCTGGTCGATGAACAGACGCGGTGACAGCGAGACGGGAGGCGCGGTGCCAGCTGGCACCGCGCCTCCCGTCGGAAGTCGGTCGCGTCTACGCGGCGAGGTGCGCCTGCAGGAACCAGCGGTCCTTGGTCAGGCCGCGCTCGATCTCGATGACGACGTCCTGGCTGTTGAGGTCGACCTCGTCGAGGCCCTCGACGGCGCGGCGGACCTGCAGCAGCGCGGCGTCGATCTCGGCGATGACCTCGGTGATGGTCACGTCGGAGTTCTGGAAGCCCTCGGACAGCGGCGGGATCGTGGTGTTCGCGGCGACCGTGGCGATGCGGGAGTCGACCGGGAGGCCGAGGGCGACGATGCGCTCTGCGGCGAGGTCGGCCCACTCCTGGGCGTGCTCGACGATGGTGTCGAGGAGCTCGTGGACGCCGACGAAGTTGCGGCCGCGGACGTGCCAGTGCGCCTGCTTGCCGTTGACGACGAGCGCCTCGAGGTCGATCACGACGGGGGCGAGGAACTGCGCCACCCCAGCGGCGAGCTCCGGCGTCGTCGAGAACGGGGACGTGGTGGGCGTGGTGCTGGTGGTGTTGGTCATGTCGTTTCCTCCTGCCTCGTGGTCCCACCCGAGTGGGGTGGATCCGATGGTGACAACAGTGCCCGCTTCTCTTGTATGCCGCAAGGAAGCGAAGGCTGACCTCACCCGGTCAGCCGACGAGTGTGTCGAAGCCCGCGTCGGCCAGTTCGATCTGCACGAAGGAGCGGGCGCGCTCGACCCAGGGGCTGTCGGCGCAGCCGATCCAGACGCTCGTGCGCGGTTCGCAGTCGGCGACGCACCACTCGGCCGCCCACCCGGTGACGGCGTGCGCGAGGGCCTCGCCGTGGTCGGCGAAGACGAGGGGTGACACCGCGGACGTCCGGGCGCTCCGGAGCAGCCACGTCACCGTGACGCGCGGGGGCGCCGGGAGCGTGCGGACCTGCTCGGCGAGGGCTGCCTCGACGAAGACCTGGCCGTAGGCGTTTTCGGGCAGGTCCTCGAGCATGCGGATCATCTCGGGGAGGTCGTCGACACTGCCGGCGATGAGGATGCGTTCGCTGGGCTGTCGCCGGGTCCGTGCCATGCGACAACGGTAAGGCAAGCCTTACCTCATCACAAGGGCGTCGCGGCGGTTCCCCCGATACGCGCAGGTGCCACACCGAGTTCGTGGGCGAGGAAGGTCCACATCCAGGACAGGGCGACCGTGTTCGTCAGGTCCGGCACCCCCTGCGCGATCTGCGTCGCCACCCCGTCGCTGTACGCCGCGAGCTTGAGCGCCACGACCTCGGGCGACTCCGCGGGCGTGAACTCCCCCGCCTGGACGCCCCGACGGACGACCCGGACCAGGCAGGCCTCCCACACTCGGATCCGCTCGGCGTACTCCGCAGCGACCTCGGGCCGCCGCACGACCGCCGTCCAGTAGTCCGACCAGATCCGCCAGTGCTGCCGCACCTGCTCGGTGTCCCCGAAGAGCGGTTCCACGAGCATGCGGATGCCGGCGACGGGGTCCGGCTCCGCGTCGACCGCGGCGACGATCGCCCCGTAGAAGCGCTCCGTCTCGAGCACGACGACCTCGTTGAGGATCTCCGCGACGCTGCCGAAGTGGTACGTGACGGTCCCGACCGAGACGTCCGCCTCGGCGGCGATGTCCCGCAGGCCCGTCGCCCCGACGCCGTTCCGGACGATCACGGCACGTGCCGCCTCGACGATCATCGCCCGCCGGACCTCGGGACGCTGCCGGACCCGTGTCTGCTCCGGCCCGCTCACGCCGAGGTCCTCGGCACCTCGTCGACGAACGTGTGCTCGGCGACGAGCACCTCGGCGACGTCGGGACCACCGTCCCGGGCCCAGGCCCGCACGGTGTTCCGGACGTGGAAGGCGTCGGCGTCCGCGGTGACCTCGGAGGCGGTCTCGAGCCGTGCGGCCCACTCCGGCTTCGCCAGGCCGATCGACCAGCGGGACGTCGCGCTGGCACTGGTCGGGTCGTCGGACCGGATGCGGTAGGTCTCGCGGGCCTCCTCGCTGAAGACGAGCCCGTCCGGGTACACACGTCCGCCGCCGTACCCGGGGTCGACGTCGAGCGTCCACTCCCCCGACTCGACGTCGTGCGTGACGGTGCGCTGCGGCAGGACCTCGGTCGGCGCGACCCGTTCGATCGCGAGCGGCTCGGAGCGCTCCGGCTGCTCGAACCGCACGCCGTCGTCGGTGGCGCGGGTCCACACCGGGAGCTCGACCTGCGAGCCGGCGGGGTCGATCGTGACGGTCGGTGCGACGCCGTGCGGCCAGACCCACGGCCAGTACGACGTCGACACGGCGATCCGGAGCCGGTGTCCCGCGGCGAACCGGTGACCGGTCGACACGAGCCGGACGGGCAGCGACGCCGCGGCGCCGGGTTCGAGCGGGTCGTCCCGGTCCATCCCGTCGCGCTTCGCGGCGTTGAGCACACCCCGGGTGACGAGGGTCGACGACCCGTCCGGCGCGACGTCGCACAGGCGCACGGTCACGGTGGCCCGGGGTTGATCGCTCGTCACGGCGAGGTGCACGAGGACGGTGCCGAGCACGTCGACCGGCTCGTCGAGCGGCAGGTCGAAGCAGACCGAGCGGCCGTCCTCGGCGCGCTGGTCCGGCGGCAGGTCGGTGGCGTTGCCGAACGGGAAGAAGCGTCCGGCGTCGGCACCGGTGTGCTGCGGCGACCGGACGACGACCGCGCCGTCCGCGCCGCCGCGGAACCCGGCGAGGGGAACCGTGCGGGACACGGTGGCGGACGACGGCCAGGCCTCGGCACCGACCCACCGGCCGCGGCGCGTCTCGTAGTACGTCGCCGGCGGCTCGCCCTCGTTGATCCAGGCCCGGAGCGCGGGCTCCTGCTCGACGCCGGTGTCGACCCCGCGCAGCCAGCGGTCCCACCACCGCAGGGTCTCCTGCAGGAAGCCGATCGACGGCCCGGGCGCGAGCCCCCGGTCGGGGTACTGGTGCGACCACGGTCCGACGATCCCCTTGACCGGGGCGTCCACGTTGGCGACGAGCCGGAGCACGGCGTCGCGGTACGGGTCGGCCCAGCCGCCGACCGCGAGGACCGCGGCGCCGATCTTCCCGTAGTCCTCCGCAGCGCTGCCGTGCCGCCAGTAGTCGTCGCGCTCCTGGTGGGACAGCCACACGGGCGTCATCGGGCGGTTCGCGTCGAGGCGGTCACGCCACCGGTCGACCCAGCCGGAGCCGACCACCTCGGGCCGCGGCGGCCGCGAGTTGAACGCGAACATCGTCGCACCCCACGCCGCCATGTCGATCCCGAGCACCGCACCGCCGACGTAGTGCACGTCGTTGTCGTACCGGTCGTCGGTCGAGCACACCGTCACGATCGCCTTGAGGGCCTCAGGTGCCCGGGCCGCGAGCTGCAGCGCGTTGAACCCGCCCCACGAGATGCCGAACATCCCGACGGCGCCCGTCGACCACTCCTGTGCGGCGAGCCACGCGATCACGGCCTCGCCGTCGCGGAGTTCCTGCTCGCTGTACTCATCGTCGAAGAACCCGTCCGACGAGCCGGTCCCGCGGATGTCCACCCGCACCGAGGCGTACCCGTGCTGCGCGTACCAGGGGTGCCGCTCGGAGTCCCGCGGCGCGGTCCAGTCGTCGAGCCGGTAGGGCAGGTACTCGAGCAGCACCGGCACGGGGCCGTCGGGTGCCGCCGGGGACCAGATCCTCGTGTGCAACCGGACGCCGTCGGGCATCGGGATCCACTCGTCGCGGACGGTCACGCCGTCGGGCAGGGCCGGGTCCACCCCGAGTGCGGTGAAGCCGGTCATGCGTCCTCCCAGTTCCGGGTCAGGTGTCCGTCGCCGCGGTCGGTCCACCCCGGAGCCTCGCGCCACCGCGGCACGCCGTCGCCGACGTCGGGCAGCTCGGTGCTGCCGGGTTCGAGCGTCGCCGCGAGGAGCGTCGCCGTGTACGGGTGGTTCGGGCCGCCGAACACGGCCTCGGTCGGGCCGATCTCGACGATCCGGCCGCCGGTCATCACGGCGACGCGATCGGCCACACCCCGCACCACCGCGAGGTCGTGGCTGATGAACAGGCAACTCAGCCCGCGCTCGCGCTGCAGGTCGGCGAGCTGCGCGAGGATTCCCGCCTGTACCTGCACGTCGAGCGCGGTCGTGATCTCGTCGGCGATGACCAGGCGCGGCTCGGCGGCGAGGGCCCGGGCGATCCCGACACGCTGCCGCTGCCCGCCGGAGAGCTGCGCCGGCAGCCGGTCCGCGAACTCCGGCCCGAGGCCGACCTGGGAGAGCAGTTCCCCGACCCGCTCGCGCGACGAGAAACCGGTGAACAGCTTCAGCGGCCGCGCGATGGCGGCCCCGACGGTCCGGCGGGGGTTCAGCGAGGTGTCGGCGTTCTGGAACACGAGTTGCACCGCACGACGGAGGTCCGGAGACCGTTCGGCGATCGGCTCGCGCAGGTCGCCGCTCACGGTCCCGTCGTCGAACGAGAACGTGCCCGACTCGGCCGGGACCAGGCCGGCCAGGGCCGTCGCGAGCGTCGACTTGCCGCTGCCGGACTCCCCCACGACGGCGAGCGTCTCGCGCGGCGCGATCGTGAACGAGACGCCGTCGACGGCGGCCGGCAGGCCGCGTCCGTAGCGGATCACCAGGTCCTCGGCGGTGACGACGGGACGGACGAGCGGTTCTGGGCCCACGCCGCCGGTTCCGGCGCGACGCGCCAGCGGCGGGCCGGCCGTGCCGGTGGGGAGACCAACGGTCCGGCCGGCCCTGGAGGCGACCGTCGCCGAGACGGTCGCCGTCTCGGGCACGTGGTCCGTTCCTCCTGGTCGGCGCCCGTCCGGCACCGCGGCCAGCAGGGCACGCGTGTACTCGTGCTGCGGGGCGGCGAAGAGCGCGGCCGTCTCGGCGTGCTCGACGACCTCGCCGTCGCGCATCACGGCGATCTCGTCGGCCATCGCGGACACGACGCCGAGGTCGTGGCTGACGAGCAGGACGGCCATGCCGAGCTCGCGGCCGAGGTCGGCGACGAGGTCGAGCACGGCGGCCTGCGTGACCACGTCGAGGGCGGTGGTGGGTTCGTCGAGGACCAGCACGCGGGGGCGCGCGGCCACGGCCATCGCGATCGCGACGCGCTGCTGCTGCCCGCCGGAGAGCTGGTGCGGGTACCGGCGGACGATCGTCTCCGGCGACGGCAGCCGCACGAGCCGGACGAGCTCGAGCACGCGCTCGGGGCCGTCGGGCTCGCCGTGGGCGCGGAGGGCCTCGCGGATCTGCTCGCCGACGCGCATCGACGGCGTGAGTGCCTGTCCGGCGTTCTGCGCGACCACCGACGCGGTGCCGCCACGGAGCGCCCGTCGGCCGGCCGGCGAGAGGGCGAAGACGTCCTCGCCGTCGACGTGCACCGTGCCGTGCTCGATGCGCGACCCGGTCCGGAGGTGCGCGAGCAGGGTGCGGGCGACGGTGGACTTGCCGCTGCCGGACTCGCCGACGAGCCCGAGGGTCCGGCCCGCCTCGATGGCGAACGAGACACCGCGGACGACCGGCACGGAGCGCTTGCCGGCGGCGTACGAGATCGCGAGGCGGTCGACCTGGACGATGCTCACGCGCTGACTCCCTTCGTCGCGCGGTCGACACCGAGCGACTTGCTCAGCCCGTCGGCCGCGAGGTTGAGGCCGACCACCAGGGTCGCGAGCGCCACGATGGGCGCGAGCGTGCCGAGGGGCACGACCGTGAGGGCGGTCCGGTTCTCCTGGACCATGAGCCCCCAGTCCGGTGTCGGCGGGTTCGCACCGAAGCCGAGGAACGACAGCGACGCCACGAGCAGCACGATCCAGGAGGCGCGCATCGCGTACTCGACGAGGACCACGTCGAGGACGTTCGGCAGGATCTCGCGGAACACGATGGACAGGGAGCGTTCGCCCCGGGCGCGCGCGGCCGTGACGTAGTCCTGCGTGATCACCGTCCGCGCCGCGCCGCGCACCACCCGGGTCACGGCGGGCGCGTAGACGATGGTCACGGCGAGGACGATCACCCAGAGCCCGGCGTCGAACACGGTGACGACGACGAGGAGCGCGAGGATCGACGGCACGCTGAGCAGGGCGTCCACGATCCGCATGACGACCTCGTCGAACCAGTTGTCGGCGTACGCGGTGACGCAGCCGAGGACGGTACCGACCGCCACGGCGATCGTCGTCGCCAGGAAGGTCACGAGCAGGGCGTAGCGGCCGCCGTTGAGCGTCCGGGACAGGATGTCGCGGCCGTACTGGTCGGTGCCGAGCCAGTGCGTCCACGTCGGGCCGGCGAGCACGTCGGCGGAGTTCGTCGCGACCGGGTCGTGGCCGGCGATGACGGGGGCGAGGACGGCGAGCACGAGGTGCAGCGCGATCAGGCCGAGGCCGATGCTCAACGCGGTGGAGCTGCGCAGGGGGGCGACGGCTGCGCCGATGACGTTCCGGGAACGCGGGGCGATGGCGGTCATGCTGCTGCCTTCCGGGCGGGGCGTGTACCGGTGCGGCTCCGGGTGCGCGCCCGTCGCTGTCGTGTTCGGAGCTTCGGGTCGAGCACCAGCGCGACGAGGTCGGCCGCGAGGTTGCACACGACGTAGACGAGTGCGCTGAGGAGCGCGATCGCCTCGATCGTCGGCAGGTCGCGGTTGAAGACGGACTCGAGCATGAGCTTGCCCATGCCCGGGTAGTTGAAGACGTTCTCGACGACGACCACGCCGCCGAGCAGCCAGGCCACGTTGAGCGCGACGACGTTGAGCGTCGGCAGGAGCGCGCTCGGGACCGCGTGCTTCCAGACGACCCGGCGCATCGTCAGGCCCTTCAGCTCCGCGGTGGTCACGAACTCGGACGCCATCACGTCGATCGTCGAGGAACGGGCGGTCCGGACGATGTACGCGGCCATCGCCAGGGTCAGCACGATGATCGGCAGCCAGATCGTCGGCAGGAGCTCGCCGACCGTGGCGTCGCTGCCGCGCAGGACGACGGCGGGGAAGAGCGGCAGCCCGATCGCGAAGAGCAGCACGAGCACGGTGGCGACCATGAACTCCGGCACGCTCATCACGACGAGGCTGACGATCGAGATCACCCGGTCGGACGCACGGCCGCGGCGGACCCCGGCGATGACGCCGAGCGCGAGGGACAGTGTGACGCCCACGACCATCGCGGGGACGGCGATGAGCATGCTGTTGCGGAACGCCGTGAACAGCGTCGGTGCGACCGGCTCCCCGCTGACGAGCGAGGTGCCGAAGTCGCCGTGCACCGCCCCGGCGAGCCACTGCAGGTACCGGAGCCAGACGTTCTGGTCGAGGCCGAGCGACTCCCGGAGCTGCTTGACGGCGTCGGGTGTGGCGTTCTGCCCGAGCAGCTGCTGCGCGACGTCGCCCGGCAGCGCCTGCACGGCGAGGAACACGAACAGCGAGGCGAGCACCACCGTGAGCACGGCAATGCCGAGCCGACGGAGGACGGGGACGAGGACGTCCGACGGCTTGTTCGTGGTCGTCGTCATCGTCGCAGTCCGATCCGGAGGTAGTCGAACTCGAAGCCGTACTCCGAGTAGTTCACGACGTCGCGGGACAGCCCGACCAGGCGGTCGCCGAACATCGGGGTCATGTCCGCGCCGTCCTCGACCACGAGCCGCTGGGCGTCCTGGTACAGGGTCAGTCGCTTCGCGTCGTCCATCTCGGCGCGGGCGTCGTCGAGCAGCCCGTCGAACCGCTCGTTCGACCACGCGCTCTCGTTGTACGACGAACCGGACCGGAATATCTGGTTGAGCAGCTGGTCGATCGGACGGCCGGTGAACCAGTAGCTCACCATGAGCGGCTTCTGCATCCAGATCTGCGTGTAGTACGAGTCCGAGCTGGCGTTCTTCACCGTCAGGCGGATACCCGCGTCCGCGACGGCGTCGCGGTAGGCGACGGCCATCGGGGTGAAGACCGACTCGTAGCTCGACGTGTAGATGGACGCGCGGAGGTCCGACCGACCGGCGGCCTTGAGCAGCGCCTTCGCCTTGTCGGGGTCGTACTCGCGGTGGTCGTCCACGAAGGCGGCGAGCTGCGGCGGCACGGGGTTGTCCCAGCCCGGCGACCCGGTGCCCTGCAGGGCGGTGTCGACGATCGTGCGCGGGTCGTAGGCGAGCTTCATCGCCTGGCGGACCCGCGGGTCGCGGAACTCCTCGGAGGTGGCGAGCATCGGGATCGTGTACCACTGCGCGTTCTTCGAGCGGGCGATGGTCGCACGATCGGAGGCGGCGACGACCCGAGCCGTCGCGAAGTCGAGGTTCGTCTGCGAGATGAGGTCGATCTGCCCCGCGAGCAGGGCGTTCACCCGGGCGGTGGTGTCCTGGATCGAGTAGAAGTCGATGCCGTCCAACGCGGGGCGGCCGGCGAAGTGGTCGTCGAACGCCTCGACGCTGCCGGCACCCGCCGGAGTGAAGGACGACAGGCGGAACGGCCCGGTGCCGATGCCCGTCCGGCCGATGTCGGCGATCGCCCCGGCCGGCACGATGTAGCACTGGTACGCGGTGAGCAGCGACGGGAACTCCGCGTTCGGCTTCGTGAGGGCGAACCGCAGCGTGTACGGGTCGACGGCCGTCATCGAGCGGGCGTCCATCACCTCGCCGAGCACTCCGGCCTGCGGGCTGCCGGTCTTCTCGTCGAGGATGTGCCGGATGCTCGCGATCGCGTCGTCGGCGGAGAAGCGCGACCCGTCGTGGAAGCGCACGCCCCGGCGGAGGCGGAAGGTCCACTCCGTGCCGTCCTGGTTCGCCGACCACTCCTCGGCGAGGTCGGGCACGGTCCGGCCCTGCTGGTCGAGCTTGACGAGCCGGTTGTAGAGCGCGCCGAGGTACTCGTACGCGGACAGGGAGCTCGCGGAGTCGAGGGTCTCGGCGGCCGACGCGGCGGGTCGGGCGATCCGGAGTCGACCGCCGCTCCGGGCGGTGCCGGTGGCCGCGGCCTCGGGAAGGTCGGTGGTGCCGGCCGAGGCGCCGGAGCTGCACCCGGTCAGCGTCAGCAGGCCGAGGCCGGCGAGTCCGGCGGCGCCGGTGAGGAGCGCACGACGGCTCGGGCCGCGGGCGTTCCGGGGTTCGGGGACGATGGGCTGCATTCGGGGTGACCCCTCCTGGTAATCGTTCCGGTGAACGATAGAGGGCGGATCGTCCCCGGCCAAGCCCGACGCGACGGACGCCGGTCGCCCACACGGGGCCCCGATCCGCACGGTGACCGCGATCGAGCGGTCACCCGCAGCCGCACCAGAGGCACGGGAACGTTTACCAACCCGTTACACGAGCGCCTGTGCGAGGCGGGATGATCGACCAGAGCGGCGCCCGCGTGGTCGCCGGACACGCGACCGAGGAGCACCGATGGCGACGTTCACCCGAGGCTTCGGCGGTCGCCGTGACGACCGCGACGACCCGCGCATCCCACCGGGTCAGACGCTCGTCCGCGACTGGCCCGTGCTGTCGGCCGGCGCCACCCCCGAGATCGAACCGTCCGACTGGAGCTTCTCGATCCGCACCGAGTCCGGCCTGCACAGCTGGACCTGGGACGAGGTGCAGGCGCTCGGCGTCGAGGACGTCACCGTCGACATCCACTGCGTGACGCACTGGACGAAGCTCGACATGCCGTGGCGCGGTGTCCCGCTCGACCGGCTGTTCGCCGACGTCGAGACCTCGCTGGACTACTGCATGGTGCACAGCTTCGGCGGGTACACGACGAACGTGCCGCTCGACGAGCTCCTCGACGGGCAGGCGTGGATCGCGTTCGAGGCCGACGGCGAACCGCTCACCCCCGAGCACGGCGGTCCCGCACGCCTGCTGGTCCCCCACCTGTACTTCTGGAAGAGCGCGAAGTGGGTGCGCGGCATCGTCATGCAGTCCGACGACGAACCCGGCTTCTGGGAGAACGCGGGCTACAACCTGCACGGCGACCCGTGGAAGGAAGAGCGGTACTGGTGAGCGCGGTGGAGGGCCTGGAGGAGCGGATCACCCCACCGACGTCGGCTGCGGTCCGGCGGCGGCCGGCCTGGCACGCCGCGACGGTCGCCGCCGTCTCCCCCGAGACCCCGAACGCCAGGCGGATCGTCCTGGACGTCCCGACGTGGCCGGGCAACGACCCCGGCCAGCACCTCGACCTGCGCCTCACCGCCGAGGACGGGTACCAGGCATCACGCTCCTACTCGATCGCCTCCTCCGGCGCGACGACGTCGGTCGTGCTCGCGGTCGACCGGGTCGAGGGCGGCGAGGTCTCGCCCTTCCTGGTGGACGCCGTCGAGGTCGGGGACGCACTCGAGGTGCACGGACCGCTCGGCGGGTGGTTCGTCTGGCGCCCGGGCGTGTCGGAGCGGCCGGTGCAGCTCATCGCCGGCGGTTCGGGGATCGTCCCGCTCGCTGCCGTCGCCGGCGCGCACGCCGACGCCGGTGACGCCGCACCGTTCCGGCTCCTCTACGCCGTGCGCACGCCGGAGGACGTGTTCTTCCGCACCGAGCTCGCCCGTGCCGAGGCCGCCGGGGTCGACACCACCGTCGTGTACAGCCGCCGTGCCCCGGACGGTGCCGCGGTCTCGGCCGGCCGACTCACCCGGGACGCCCTGGCCGCAGCGGTGTTCCCGCCGGACGCCGGGGCCCTCGTCTACGTCTGCGGGTCGACGCCGTTCGTCGAACAGGTGCTGACGTGGCTCGGCGAGCTCGGGCACGACACGACCGACGTCCGCGCCGAACGGTTCGGAGGCAGCGCATGACCGTGCTCGACGGCAACGCGTTGGCCGGGCTGCTCATCGGGTTCCTCGGCTCGGACCCCACGGTGGCCGCGCTCCGGTGCTCGGGGTGCAGGACGGTCGGGGCGCTCGCGGGCACCCGGGTGCACGCCAGCCCGATGGGCTTCGTCGCGCGGTGCCCGCACTGCGACGACGTGCTCGTCACGGTCGTCGATGCTCCGGGCGGACCGTGGGTCGGCATCCCTGGTGCACGGGTCGCGCTCGACGCCGACTGAGAACGTCCGTCCGGGCGGAGTGCAAACGACACGCCGAGCATGTGCGAGGGGATGCGGGATCCGTGCGGGAAACCGCACGGTCCGGGATCCGACCCATCCGGACGGGGCACCGCTCCGGATCACCCGATGGGCGCCGACCGGACCACCCATCCGCCGGCGCTCGAGTGGGCACGGTGGCCCGCGCGTCCGAGGGGCGCGGGCACCCGAAGCCTGCGCCCCACGGAGCGGATCCGGCCACCAGCCCGGACGACGAAGGCCCCGGTCGAGTGACCGGGGCCTTCGCAGTTCCGAGCGGATGACGAGATTCGAACTCGCGACCCTCACCTTGGCAAGGTGATGCGCTACCACTGCGCCACATCCGCGTACACGAGAACACTACCAGGCCGAGGGAGTTCGATCACACCATGAGCTACGTGCACGACAACCCCGGCGGTACCGAGGCCCACGGTGTGGACCTCGTCGACGGAGACGAACCAGCGGCGCGGATCCTCGTGCACGGCGACCTGCCGACGACGATCGAGCACGAGGGTCGGACCTGGCTGTCCTCCGGCGAGAGCCACGACGACGGTGACGACCAGGCGCCCCCGATCGCGATCTACCGGCCGGTCGGCTGAGCAGTGACCACCGCTCTGGAGGACGTCGTCGCCCTCTTCGAGTACGCCACCACGCGCCTCCTGGACCGCGTCGCGGGACTGAGCGACGACGAGTGGGCCTGGGAGCCGATCGGGGATGATCCGCGCGTGTCGATCCGCTGGCGGCTCGACCACATCGCCGAGACGCTCGACGAACCGCGCAACCGGGAGTTCCTCGGCGCCGGACCGTCCGGCGAGGCGGCACCCGTCCCCGCGGCGTCGGCGGATGCGGCAGTCACCGCCGTCCGCGACGCCGCCGCCCGCTTCGCCGCGCTGGCCCGTGGGCTCGGCGACTCGGCGTCCGAGCCCCTCGGTCCGGTCGCGGGTCCGTACGGCGCCGACAGTCGGCTCTCGTTCGTCCTGCACGTCGTCGACGAGCTGGTGCACCACGCCGCCGAGGTCGCGCTGCTCCGCGACCTCCACGCCGGCTGGGAGCGTGCACATCGGGTGGCCCCACACTGACGGCACGGTGTCACCAGGGTGGACCGCGGAACCCCTCGGTCACCCTGGGGAACCGCCGAGGGAGACCCCATGACGAACCCATCCGAGGCGGCCACGACACCCCTCGCACTCACGAGCGTGGTGGCCTCCGGCCTCCCCACTGAACTCGGCAGCCCCGCGGCAGCGGAGTACTACGACGTCCCGGCAGTCTTCAACCGTCGACCAGACGCCACCGAGACCACGGCGCTACGCGGTGCCGACGGACACGCCCGGCTCGCCGCAGCCGGGTACCCCGACGTGACGCTCGACGTCCAGGACCGCCGCCTGGTGATCGGGCACACGAACCTCGGGCAGCTCGAACGCGGCCTCGCCACCGCCGTCGCGACGATCGTCGACACCGTCAGCCGCGCGTCGCTGGCCGAGAAGGAGGTCGCGCGGGACGCCGCACGGGCCGACTTCGACGACCGCACGGCCCGGGCGCAGGACGTGACACGGGCAGCGGAACGCATCCGCTTCGTCCCGGACGCAGCACGGGTGCACTAGGGTCTCGGAAAACGGACAATGCATCGACGGCCGGATGGACCGTGCGACGGATCGCACGACGGCGGACGACCGAGAACGGTGTCACCCATGGATCAATTCGCTGCTGCAGCGGCCGCCATGCAGGCCGCGCCGGAGGGTACCGACCTGTGCCCGCCCTTCCTCGCCACCCTCCCCGTGACGAGCGTCGGCATCTCGACGCTCGGCGACCCGTTGGGCTCGATGACGGTGTGCGCGAGTGACGCGATGGCGGAGCGGGTCGACGAGATCCAACTCGACCTCGGCGAGGGACCCTGCTGGCAGGCGCTCGAGACCCGACGCCCCGTCCTCGAGGCCGATCTCACCGCCACGACGACCGCGACCTGGCCCGTCGCACTCGAGGAACTCCTCCGGGCCGGGGTCGGTGCGCTCTTCTCCTTCCCGATGCGCATCGGCACGATCCCCGTCGGCGCCGTCGACCTCACGGTCGGCGAGGAACGGACACTGACCCGCGGGCAGGTCCAGGGGGCGATCGAGTTGAGCACGGTCGCCGCGCGGCGTGTCCTCCGGGACGCCCTGCTCGCCGCTGCCGCCGACGGGCGCGCGGACATGGAACCCGGACGATACTCGAGGCGGGAGGTGCACCAGGCCACCGGCATGGTCGCAGCCCAGCTCGGCGTCAGCGTCCAGGACGCCCTGCTCGTCTTGCAGGCCCACGCGTACGCCACCGAACGCACCGTCCGCGACGTCGCCGCGGACATCATCGAACGCCGACTCGACCTCGCCCGGCCGTACGGTTCCGAGACCTAGGGAGTACGAACCATGGCACCGACCCGCGAGCACCGACTCGTCGACACCTTCGTCGCCCTGACCGACATCCTCGTCGACGACTACGACGTGGTCGAACTCCTGCAGAACCTCGTCGACAGCGTCGTCGACATCTTCGACGCGTCCGCCGCCGGCATCCTGCTCGTCAACCAGTCACAGGAGCTCGAGGTCCTCGCGTCCACGAGCGACCGGTCGAGCTTCCTCGGACTGCTGCAGCTCGACGCCGGCGAGGGCCCCTGCGTGGAGTGCTTCGCCACCGGGCGCCCGGTGTCGGTGCGCGACCACGCCGAGATGGAACGTCGGTGGCCGACGTTCGCCGCGGCCTCGGCCGAGTCCGGCTACGCCTCGGTCCACGCCATCCCGATGCGGCTCCGCGACACCACGCTCGGGTCGCTCAACCTGTTCCGCGAGACCGAGGGCGCCCTGAACCGCGAAGACGCCCTCGCCGCCCAGGCGCTCACGGACGTGGCCACGATCAGCATCCTGCAGCAGCGGTCGCTCGAACACGCCAACCTGGCGCAGCAGCAGCTCCAGCGCGCGCTCGACAGCCGGATCGTCATCGAGCAGGCGAAGGGCTTCCTCGCCCAGACGCACCGGATCGACATGGACCAGGCCTTCGCGAAGCTGCGCGCCCACGCGCGGTCCAACCAGGAGCTGCTCGCCGACGTCGCGCGCGCGGTCGTGGAGCGGCGACTCGTCATCCCCTGAGCCGCGCAGGTCGCTCCGCGTAGCGTGCAGGACACCACGTAGCCCCGGTCCCCGGTTACCGCGTCACCGCTGCACCCAGGAGGGCACCATGGCCGACGACACGACCGCACCGGTCGGCTACCGGAAGACCACCCCGCGCGACGGCCGGCCCGACACCACGTCGACCTACACCGCGCTGCTCGCCCAGGTCCGCACCGCCGGACTCCTCGGTCGTCGGACCGGCTGGTACTGGGGGCTCGTCGCCGTCCTCACGGCGCTGCTCGTCGCCACGGGCACCGCGTTCGCCGTGCTCGGCGGCTCGTGGTGGCAGCTCGTCGTCGCGGGGGTGCTCGGACTGCTCTTCACGCAATTCGCGTTCCTCTCGCACGAGGCCGCACACCGGCAGGTCTTCGCCAGTCACGACTGGAACGACCGTGCCGCACGGTACGTCGGCACGTTCCTGACCGGCATCAGCTACGCCTGGTGGATGAACAAGCACACCCGGCACCACGCGAACCCGAACACGGTCGGCAAGGACCCGGACATCTCGTTCGACGCGATCTCGTTCCGGGCGGAGGATGCGCGGAGCCGCACCGGCTTCCTGCACGTCCTCGTCCGGGTGCAGGGGTGGGCGTTCTTCCCGATGCTCCTCGTCGAGGGCGCGAACCTGCACTGGCAGTCGATCCGCACCTACACGGGACGCGGCGCCGTCAAGCACCGCTGGGCCGAGGGGTCCGTCTTCGCCGGACGCTTCGTGCTCTACATCGGCGCGGTCTTCTGGGTCCTGCCGATCGGCATCGCGTTCGCGTTCCTCGGCGTCCAGCTGGCGGTGTTCGGGTTCTGCATGGGGATCGCGTTCGCGCCGAACCACAAGGGCATGCCGATCATCGAGGCCGGACGCCGGGTCGACTTCCTCTCCCGCCAGGTGCTGACCTCCCGCGACATCAGCGGCGGGCGGTGGGTCGAGTTCTTCATGGGCGGGTTGAACCACCAGGTCGAACACCACCTCTTCCCGAGCATGGCCCGGCCGAACCTCCGTGCGGCGCGGGACCTCGTGCGCCGGTACTGCGACGAGCAGGGGGTGCCGTACACCGAGACGACCCTCGTGCACTCCTACGTGATCGTCGTCCGGTACCTCAACGAGGTCGGCCTGGCGGCGAGCGATCCGTTCGCCTGCCCGGTGGTCGAGCGCTTCCGGGCCCCGTGACCGTCGGCGGTCCCCGCTAGGGTCCGGGCGTGATCACACGCACCACCGGTCAGGGCCGCCCGCTCGTCGCCGTGCACGGCTTCGGCGTCGACCACCGCATCCTGCTCCCCCTCGAGCACGCCGTCCCGGACGCGCCGTGGCGGTGGGTCCACCTCGACCTGCCGTGGGTGCGGGAGTCGCCGGGGTACGACCCCTCGGCCTCGACCGCGCAGGACGTCGCCGACGCCGTCCGGGAAGCGGTCCGTGCGCACCTGGGCGACGAGCCGTTCGCGATCGTCGGCAACTCGTTCGGCGGCATGGTCGCGCGCTCCGTCGCGCACGAGCTCCGCGGCCAGGTGCTCGGCCTCGCCACGATCGTCGGCGTCGTCGAACCGGACCACGCACGCCGACGAGTGCCCCCGCGACAGGTCGTCCTCCCCGATCCGGCCGTGGTCGCCGCGGCCGAGCCCGGTGCCGCCCGCGACGACTTCGCCGCGCTCAGCGTCGTCCAGACCACCGCGACGCTCGAGGCGTACGAACAGTCCGTGCTCCCCGGCCCGCGCGCCGCCGACCAGGCCGTGGTCGACCGGATCGCGTCCGACTACGCGCTGCGGACCGAACCCGAGGCGCTCCACCCCGATCCGTTCACGGCACCGGCACTGCACCTCTTCGGCCGTCAGGACGACGTGGTCGGGTACGAGGACGGCTGGGCGCTGCGCGACCACTACCCCCGCGCGACGTACGCCGTGCTCGACGCGGCGGGGCACAACGCCCACCTGGAACGTCCGGCCGTCGCGGCGGCGCTGTTCCGCGACTGGCTCGACCGGATGGCCTGAGCCGGGGCGTCCGCCGCCCAGCCGCCGAGGACTACCGTCGAGCCAGGTGACCCCAGCCCACGGCCGCCGGAACGATCCCATCGTCCAGCGACCGGAAGCACCATGACCTCCCTCCCCAGCACCGACCACTCCGAGACCGACGACGTCCGCTGGGCGGCGGTCGATCCGCGGACCTGGGAGGCGCGGTGCGGCTCCGTCGTGATCGGCACGGTGGTCTTCGGGTCGCGGTACGTCGTGCGGCTGCGGGACGGCGACATGACGGGCTTCCACACCAGTCTCGAGAGCGCGAAGGCGCAGCTCGAGGCGTGGGTCCGCTGGCAGTCGGGGCCTCCCGGCGAGCTCTGAGAGGCTGGGTCGGTGCACATAACACTCGACTCCACGACCACGACCGACGTCGTCACCGACATCCGGTTCCCCGAGGGCAACCGGTGGCACGACGGCAGGCTCTGGTACTCCGACATGCACACGGGCGAGGTGTTCTCGCTGCGCCCCGGCCCGGGCGCGCAGCCCCGGCTCGAGGCCACGGTGGACGGGCAGTCCTCGGGCCTCGGGTGGCTGCCGGACGGCCGGTTGATCGTCAGCGCGATGGAGTCCCGCACAGTCGTGGCCGTGGGCGAGGACGGCGCGGCCGACGTGTTCGCCGACCTGTCCGGGGTCGAGTCCTCGCTGCTCAACGACTTGGTCGTCGACGACGCCACCGGCCGCACCTACATCGGTGCCTTCGGCTACGACCTCTACGGCGGTGAGGAGCTCCGCCCCGGCCCGCTCTGGGTGATCGACACCGACGGCTCCCACCGCCTCGCCGCGGACGGCCTCGTCTTCCCGAACAGTGCGAACGTCCTCCCGGGGACCCGCACGCTCGTGGTCAGCGAGACGTGGGGTGGTCGTCTGACGGCGTTCGACATCGAGCCCGACAGTTCCCTGACCGGACGACGCGAGTGGGCGGCGCTCCCCGCCGGCACCACGCCGGACGGCAGCACCGTCGACCGCGACGGCGCGGTCTGGGTCTGCTCCGTCGACACCGGCGAGTTCCTGCGGGTCGTCGAGGGCGGCACGGTGACGGACCGCATCGAGGCCCCGGGGCGGTGTGCGATCGACTGTGCGCTCGGCGGCGATGACGGGCGCACGCTCTACCTCGCGACCGCCGACAGCTACGACCCCGCCGTGACGGCACGGACCCGGGCCGGTCGGATCAGTTCCGTGCGCGTCGAGGTCCCGGGGTGGTGACGGTGACCGGTCGGTCGTGACGCCGCGCGGAGATCGCTCCGTGCGGCCGCGGGGTCGCGTCGTCGGCGTCTCGGGTGACCGCCTCGACGACGTCGAAGCCCGCTGCGGAGACCGCTGTTGCCAGACGGTCCACCGACCACCGGTGCGCGGTGGTGACCGCGTGGTCGAACGGCTCCACGTCCGGTCCGGTGGGGAACCCGATGAGCAGCCGGCCGCCGGGGCGGAGGACCCGCGCGAACTCCTCGAGCGGGCGTCGCAGGGCAGCCGGGTCGTGGTGGATCAGCGAGTACCAGGCCAGGACGCCTCCGAGGCTCTCCGGCTCGTCGGGGAGTGCGTCGACGTCCGCGACCGCGAACGGGACGCCCGGGTGTGCCTGCCGAGCGTGCGCGACGAACTCCGGGACCCGGTCCACACCCCGTGCGTCGTGACCGAGCGAGGCGAGCTGTGCGGTCCAGTGTCCGGGGCCGCACCCGGCGTCGAGCAGGGGTCCGTCGACGGTCGACGCCCACGCCGTCACCAGCGCCTCGTCGGCCGCGTGGACGGACGTCATCGACCCCAGGTGCTCGATGTACTCGGCGGCGCGACGCGAGTACGCCGACGTGACGGGATCCGGGTCGCCGGGACGCACCATCACCACGTCGACGTCGTCCTCGTGGTCACGGACGAACCCGTGCCGCTCGTAGAGCCGCTGTGCCGCACTCCCCTGCAGCATGATGAGTCGCGTGTCCCCGGCGTGCGGCTCGGCCAGCACGGTCCGCAGCACCGTCGACCCGATGCCGCGCCCCTGCAGGTGCGGCGCGAGGTAGAGGTGCTCGACCCACCGGTCGCTGCCGTCGACTCGGACCGTGACGGAGCCGACGTCGGCACCGTCGACCACGATGATCCGCGTGCTGCGGGGCAGGAACCCGCGCCGCAGCCGCTCCCGGACGCGCACGTCGTCGTACCGGCCGAGTCGGCGGAGGTCGGCTCGGAGCACCTCGGCCCGGAGCTCCGCGACCCACTCCACGTCGTCGGGGGTACCGGGGCGCAGCGAGATGTCCATCACCGCCATCGTACGGTCGCCGGGACACGCCGTAGCCTGGCCGCGTGGCACCTTCGCGAGCAGTCGGGTTCGACCTCGACGGGACCCTCTTCGACCACCGGGGCGCCGCCCGCACCGGCGCGGAGCAGTTCCTCACCGGGCTGGGCGTCACCGTCACCCCGTCGGTGCTCGACGCCTGGTCCGCCGCCGAGGACGAACACTTCGAGCGCTGGCGCTCCGGCGAGATCGGCTTCCAGGAGCAGCGGCGCGAGCGGCTCCGGACCGTCCTGCCCCCGCTCGGGATCGTGCTCCCCCACGACCCCGACGCTCTGGACAGCGTGTTCGAGCGGTACCTCGACGCCTACCGCGCCGCCTGGCGTGCGTTCCCGGACGTTGTGCCGCTGCTCCGCGAGCTCCGGACGCGCGGCTACCGCCTCGGGCTGCTGACGAACGGGTCCGCTGCGCAACAGTCCGAGAAGCTGGCGGCGACCGGACTCGACACCGCCCTCGACGTGGTGTGCATCTCGGAGCGCATCGGCGTGCAGAAGCCCGACGAGGGAGCCTTCCACGCGCTCGCCGACGCACTGGGGGTGCCCGCGTCGGCGTGCCTCTTCGTCGGCGACGACCCGGTCCGCGACGTCGCCGGGGCCCGGTCCGCGGGGATGCGCACCGTCCTCGTCGACCGGTACGCCCACGGTGCACTCGACGTCCGGCACCAGGTGCTGTCCGCGCTCGGCGAGTCCTGAACGACGCGGCGTCCCGGTCGGCTCGTGCCGTGGGTCTCGTGGCGTTCCCTAGGCTGGTGCGATGCGCTCCCTGACCCGGCTCGACGACTGGACGGCAGACGAGGTCGAGGAGGTCTTCGCCCTCGCGGACGCTTACCGCACCGGTCAGGGGCCGACGACCGACGGCTCTGCGGTGATGTTCTTCCCCGCGACCAGCCTGCGCACGCGGGTCACGTTCGAGCGCGGTGCCGCGACGATGGGACTGCAGCCGATCGTCTTCCCGGACACCACGCTCGACAAGCCCGAGGCGCTCTCGGACGTCGCCGGGTACCTGGCCTCGTGGGCGGACGTCCTCGTCGTCCGTCACCACGACCTCACCGTCGTCGAGGGTCTCGCGGCTGCCGGAGCACTCCCCGTCGTGAACGCGATGACCGACGAGAACCACCCGTGCGAGGTGCTGTCCGACCTGTACGCCCTGCGGCGGGAGCAGCGCGACCTCGGCACGCTGCGCTTCCGTTTCGTGGGCGCCGACGGCAACATCGCCCGGGCGTGGCAGGAGGCCGCACGTGTCCTGCAGCTCGACCTGGTGCAGTGCTGCCCCGCCGACCTCGCGACCCCCGGAGCCGCGTGGACGGACGACCTCGCGACCGCGATCCGGACCGCTGACGTCGTCATCACCGACGGGCCCGGACGGCATGCCGAGGCGCTCGAGCCGTTCCGGGTCACGGCGGACCTGCTCGACACCGCACCGGCCGGCGTCCGCTTCGCCCCGTGTCCGCCGTTCGTGCGCGGGCGCGAGGTCAGCGCGGACGCCGTGGCACACCCGGCCTTCGTCGGACACGGCTTCAAGCGGTCGCTGCTGCCGGTGCAGCAGGCCGTGCTGGCGCACTGCATCGGTCTCGCCTGATCCGGCTCACTCCCTACCGCTCGACTCGCACGGGAGCACGGCCCGACCGACCAGCCCGGACCCGGAGACATCGCACGGAGAGCGCGATGCCCACTCCGTCGAGCACGACGAGGAGGCCGAGCGCAGCGTGCGCGACCACCCAGAGCGCAGCATCGTGCGGCAGCAACTGTGACGGGTCGAACGCGCCGGTCGACTCCGAACGGTCGACAGCCCGGTCGTGAGCCTCCGTGTACAACGCGAAGAAGGCGACGAACGCCGCGTTGAACACGGCCGCAAGCGCCCAGATCACCGAGACCGTCACCCGGGAGAGCGGCCGGAGCGCACCGACGTCGGACATGGGGCAACCGTAGACGGGAACGACCGGGCGACCGGCAGGGGAACCGCGTCCTGGCGTGAGCGTCCTCGAAGGGACGGAACGACGAAAGCCCCCGGGAGACCCGGGGGCTTCCTCGTGGTGCACGGCAGCGTCGGCGTCTGCGGTGTCAACGGGATGGCGCAGACTCGGAGCAAGCATGACGGGACGCTGACTGTTCGGTCACGAACGGTACGGGAGCCACACGCCTGCACCGCGATTGCCGCATAGTTGCAGTCATGGGGACATGGACCGCACGTGAGACCTTCGGGCTCGTCGGCAAGAGCTACCTGTGGATGGTCGGTGTCACCACCCCCACCGTGCTGCTGGTGTGCATCCTGGTCAGCCTGTTCTCCGGTGCCGACGGCTCCGCAGTGTTCCTCGGCATGACCACGGTGTTCATCGCCGGCATCATCAGCATCGGCGGGGCCGCCGTTGCACTGCCGTTCACCTACGTCACCGGCAGGCTCCTCACCTCCGTCCGGAACACGGCGGTGCACGTCGCCACCCACGCGGTCGTCGCCGGTGCGCTGGCTGCCGGCTGCATGCAGGGAGTGGTCGCGTTCTCCGGCGGCGGCTGGATCTGGCAGTTCCCCTTGCTGGTGTCAGCACCAGCGGGTGCAGCGGCCGCCATCGCCACATGGCGTCACACGCACCCGCAACCGGCCCCGCCTGTCCGCCATGCCGTTGCTCCACCTCATCGAGGTCGACCCGATGAAGCGCCGGCACCGATGTCGGCCGTCGAGCGCGACCGACGCAGATGCTGAACCGATGGCTGAACACGCCGAGCTCGCACCACGGGCAGACGCGGACGCTCGATCGCGCAGAGACCATGCCACGTGCTCTGATCCGGGGTTCGCGCAGTGGCTGATCAAACACGAAAGCCCCCGGGAGACCCGGGGGCTTTCTTCTGTGGTGGGCGATACTGGGATCGAACCAGTGACCTCTTCCGTGTCAGGGAAGCGCGCTACCGCTGCGCCAATCGCCCAGAGGAGTGTGGAACTGGAGGTGGGGACGGGATTCGAACCCGCGTGGACGGCTTTGCAGGCCGCTGCCTAGCCTCTCGGCCACCCCACCATCGAGGTTCACGTCTCCGTGAGTACCCGAACGGTGGGATACCCTCTGGTGAGTCGTGACGTTCCGGAGAACACCACACTCGAGCGGATGACGAGATTCGAACTCGCGACCCTCACCTTGGCAAGGTGATGCGCTACCACTGCGCCACATCCGCATTTGTCTGACCCGCTGTCGCGGCGACGACGTAAACTCTATACGAACCCGGGGGCATCCACCAAAATCCTCCTCGTTCACCGGGCGTGTCCCCCGTGTTCATGCGGATCGGGCGGGTTCCACCGTCCGCGCCACACCCGGGACGCGCGCCGTGTTCGGCACCGGCCCCGGCATCCGCTACTATCGACTGGCACGCACAGTGCAGGGGGCGATTGGCGCAGTTGGTAGCGCGCTTCGTTCACACCGAAGAGGTCATCAGTTCGAGTCTGGTATCGCCCACCCACCCGCAAGAGCCCGGCGCAACAGCGTCGGGCTCTTCGCATCTGTTGAGACAGTCACCAGCCAGATCGGACGAAGGGGCGCATGACCGACGTCGACCTCGAGTTCGCCCGGGTCCGGGCAGTCCTCGGCCGTCCGACCCTCCGGCTGATGTCCCGGCCGACCAGCGCCGTCGTCCTCGCCGTGTTCCGCACGGTGTTCGACCGCGACGTGCAGTACGTCCCCGCGGACCGGATGCACCTGCAGGTCGAGGAGCACGTCGCACGGCTCCAGGCCGCCGGCGCGCGCACCCCCGCGAGCGAGCAGGCGGAGCAGCCCGAGCAGGACGCCCGACCGAACGGCCGCGCCCTCTGCCGCGAGTGGGTCGCCGCGCAGTGGCTCGTCCGCTCGAACTCCCCCGACGGCGACGAGCAGTACTCCCTGACGAGCCACGCGCTCGAGGCCCTGTCCCTCGTCGACGCCCTGTCCTCCGACCGGGCGCTCATCAGCGAGAGCCGGCTCGCGATGATCGTCGACGCCGTGCACCGCTGGGCCGCCCGCGCCGAGCCCGACCCCGACGTACAGATCCGCCGCATCGACGCGCAGATCGCCGAGCTCCAGGCCGAGCGTGAGCGACTCGAGCAGGGTGACGTGGACACCGTGGACGACGCCCGGATGCGCGACGGCTACACGAACATCTCCGACCTGATCCGCCAGCTCCCGAGCGACTTCAAGCGTGTGGAGGAAGCGGTGGCGACGATGCACCGCTCGATCGTCGAGGACTTCCGACAAGAGGTCCGTCCGATCGGCGAGATCCTCGACGACTACCTCGCCCGCACGGACAACCTCATGCAGGCCACCCCCGAGGGCCGTGCGTTCGAGGGGGCGTTCGAACTGCTCCGCGACGACGCCCTGCTGCTGCGGCTCCGAGACGACATCGCGACGATCCTGGCCCACCCCTTCGCGGACTCCCTCGGGGCGTCCGAGCGTCGGGCCTTCCGCAACACGGTGGTCATCCTCCGCCAGGGCATCGAGGACGTCCTCGCCCAGCGACGACAGCTCACGGCGACGCTGCGCGACCAGATCGTCGCGCACGACGTCGCCCGCGACCGTGAACTCGACGCCGTCATCCGGTCGATCGAGCGCGGGCTCGCGACCTGGATGGAGCAGGGGTCGGCGCGCGACCGGCTGCCCCTCGGCCTCCTGCCGGCGACGGCCGAGGTCGGCACGCTGCGCGAACGGTTCTACGACCCGGACGCCGAGTCCGTGCCGCCCGCGATCGAGGAGCCGGACGACGACGTCTTCGAGGAACTCGACGTGGAGACGCTCCGGCGACACGGCGGACCGCTCCTCACCGAGCTCCGCGCGGCACTGCGCTCCGCCGAGGCCGACTCCAGCGTCGACGCCTTCCACGGCCTGCCGCCGGAGCAGCGGCGTCCGGTCGAGCTCTTCGGGCTCGCGCACCTCCTCACCGGTCACGAGGACTTCGAGTCCGCCACGCACCTCGCCGAGCACCGGACGGTCCGTCCCGACGGCAGCCCGGTCACCTTCCACATGCCGACCGCGGCGCTCACCGACGAGCGCCACGACCGGACGCCAGACACGACGAACGACGAACACGCACAGGAGGCGCGGTGAGCGACACGACGCCGGCACCGGTCGACGAGACGGTCCCCTACGACGACCCCGCACCCGTCCCGCAGGACGACGAGCGCGACGAGACGAGCTTCGCACTCTTCGAGGGCGACGAGGGCCGACTGGACGACCGGCAGCGCCGTGCCCTCGTGGCGCTGCTCCGCAACTCCTACGTCAGCGCACGGACGCACGCCGACGAGTGGCGCGCCGTGCTCGACGCGGAGTACCAGCTCCGCTCGCGCCTCAACGACCTGTTCCTCGAACTGCACGTGGACCGCGACCGCGAGGTCGCCTGGAAGCGTCAGGCCCGCTCCGAGAGCCAGCGCCGCGGCTTCCCCACGCTGCTGCGCGACGTCCCGTACACGCGCGAGGAGACGATCGTCCTCGTCTACCTGCGCATGCGCCTCCGCGCCGACACCCGCCCGGGCCCGGACCAGGTCGTCGTCGACCGCTCCGAGATCCTCGGGCACGTCGCCGGGTTCCGCCCCGCGACGGCGACCGACCGCACCCGTGACGAGGGCCGCGTGGCGAAGGCGGTCGAACGCCTCGTGACCGCCCGGGTCCTGCTGAAGACGAGCGACCCGGACCGGTTCCGTGTCGCGAGCGTGGTGGAGGTGCTGCTCCCGCTGGAGCGGCTGCGCGACCTCGACACGTGGTTGGCGAGCACAGCGTCGCGGACCGCCACCGCGCCCGGGGACGCGACCACCCCGGACGGCGAGCCGACCGACGGGGACGACCCGTCCCTCCTGGCCGACGAGACCGACACCGACGACGAAGGCGAGACGGAAGCGTGACCGACACCTTCGAGATCCCGGCCCTGTTCGACACCGTCGCACAGTGGCGCGCCGAGTCGATGCAGGTCGTGAACTGGGGCGGCTTCCACGGCCACCGCCAGGTCGAGCTGTCCGGCACCGCGACGCTCATCTCGGGCGCGTCCGGCACCGGCAAGTCGACGCTGATGGACGCGTACCTCGCCGTGATGATGCCGTCGGACGTGCCGTTCAACGGGGCATCGAACGACGCGACCACCGGGCGCGCGCGCAGTGCCGACCAGCGGAACCTGCTGACGTACCTGCGCGGCAAGGTGGACACCCGTCGCGACCCCGAGTCCGGCGCCCTGCGCGACGTGAACCTGCGCGGCGACGACCAGACCACGTGGGGTGCCGTCGCGGTGACGTTCCGGAACGACGACGAGCGGCGCTTCACGGTGCTGCGCGCGTACATCGTGCCGAAGCGTGCGCGGGGCGTCGGCGACATCCAGATGACCATGGCGACGGTGGACGACACGTTCGACCTGCGCCGGCTCGAGGAGTTCGTGCCGACGCGGTTCCACCACCTCGAGCTCACCGGACGCGTACCGGGGCTCGTCATCCGCGACACCTACCAGGAGCTCGCGTACACGCTGCAGACCCGCCTCGGGATCGGCGACTCCGGCGGCGGCAACCGGGCGATGCGGCTCCTCGCGCGCATCCAGGCCGGGCAGCACCTGCCCACCGTCGACGCCCTGTACAAGTCGCTCGTGCTCGAGACGCCGGGCACGTACGAGGCCGCCGACCGCGCCCTCGCGCACTTCTCCGCCCTCGACGAGGCGTACGAGGCGATGGACACCGAGGAGCGCAAGGTCCGCATCCTCTCCCCCATCACCGAACTGCACGCCGAGATCGCGCGCTCGAGGGCCGCGGCCGAGGCGCTCGACGGGATCGCGACCGGCGCCGAGGTGTCCCCGTTCGCGCACTGGACCGCATCGCGCAAGCGAGCGCTCCTGGACGCCGAGGTGGACCGCAACGGGCGCGAACGCACGGCTGCCCGCGCCGAGGTCGCCGCGGCGGAGGCCCGGCACGCCGCGGTCGAGATCGAGCTGCGCGATGCCGAGGCCCGGCTCCGCGACCAGGGCGGGAACGCGCTGGCGCAGCTCGAGGACCGCATCGACCGTCGGACGCGGGAGCGCGACGCCGTCGTCCGCACCCGGGCGACGTTCGACGAGCGGACGGCCGTGCTCGGGTCCCCCGTGTCCACCGAGCAGTCCTTCACCGCCGCGCAGCGGGCGTCGCACGAGTTCCTCGGCACCTACCCCGCGTCGCGCGCGGAGCTCGACGAGCGCCGTGACGCCCTGACCCGCGAGGAGTACCCGCTCCTCGACCGCGAGCGGTCCCTCCGCCAGGAGCGTCAGTCGCTCGAGCACCGACAGGGCGCGATGCCGCTGCCGATGCACGAAGCCCGACTGGCGATGGCCCGCGCCGCCGGCATCGACCCGTCCGAGCTGCCCTTCGTCGCCGAACTGCTCGACGTGCTGCCCGGCGAGGAGCGCTGGCGCACGGCGATCGAGTCCGTCCTGGCGCCCGTCGCCCGCACGCTCCTGGTCGACCAGGACCGCCTCGCCGACTTCAGCGAGGCGATCGACGCGCTCCGCCTGCCGGTGCGCGTGCAGTTCGAGGGCGTCCCGACGGGGCCGCACATCGACGTCGACGGCGACCCGTCCATGGTGTCCGGCAAGCTCGCGATCAAGCAGTCGCCGTTCAGCACCTGGGTGCGCGAGCGCATCGAGTCCGACCGCACCGACGCCCGGTGCGTCGGGTCCGCCGCGGACCTCGGCGGCGGCGGTCGGCGCGTCACCGAGTCCGGGCAGCTCCGCGACGGTCGACGCGGTGCCCACGGCGACCGGCGTCAGGCGAACGTCATCGGCTTCACGAACGAGGCGCGGGTCGCCTCGGTGGAGCAGGAGCTGGCCGCGATCGCCGAGGACCTCGCCACGCTCGAGGCCCGGCGTACCGACGTCGCGCAGGACATCACGGCGCTCGACGTCCTCCGCGCCGCGCACCAGCACATCGTCGACGTCACGTGGGAGGCGATCGACGTCGTCGGGCTCGAGGACTCGCTCGCCCGCCTCGACCAGGAACGCCAGGCGCTCCTCGCCGCCGACGACGGCCTCCGCACGCTGCGTTCGGCCGTGGGTCGGCTCCGGGCGTCCCTCGACGAGGCGTCGGACCGTCGCGCTGCTGCCCGCCAGTCCGTCGCCCGGCTCGAGGAGCGGCACGCCGTGCTCGTGGACGGTCAGGACGCCGCGGCCGAGATCCTGGCGCGCTTCGAGGACACCCCTGACGCCCTGCCGGACGACCGACAGGCGCAGCTGCTGTCCGAGACGTTCGAGGAGATCGGAGCACCGGACGGCGTCGACGGCTTCGACGACGCCACCCGCCGACTGAAGCGACGGCTCGAGGAACGCCTCGCACAGGCGCTCGACGGCGCCGCGTCGGCCTCGACCGCGCTGACGCTGACCTTCCAGCGCTACCAGGACGCCTGGCCGGACCCGAACCTCGGGACCGGCGTCGCGTCCTACCCCGACTACCGCGCCATCCTCGACCAGATCGTCGCGACCGGCCTGCACTCCCGCCGGAGCGAGTGGCGCCGACGCCTGTCGCAGTGGAGCGGCGAGGACCTCGTCCCGCTCGCCGGTGCCTTCGACCGGGCCGTCGTCGAGATCGAGGAGCGGCTCGAACCGGTCAACGAGATCCTCCGCGAGCTGCCCTTCGGTGCGAACCGCGACCGGCTGAAGATCCAGATCCGCCGGGTCACGCGCGAAGAGGTCACGGCCTTCCGCCGGGAGCTCCGGGCGCTGTCGGCGTCGGTCGACACCGAGCTGACCGACGACGTGCTCGAGACCCGGTTCCGCCGGCTCCGACGCTTCATGGCCGTCATCCGCCCCGACCCGTCCGTCCCGCGTGGCGGCCGGACCACGCAGCGTGACGCCGTGCTCGACGTCCGTCGGCACATGGAGATCACGGCCGTGCGGTACGACACCGAGGGCAACGACCTCGGCGTGTACTCGTCCCTCGGTGACAAGTCCGGCGGTGAGACGCAGGAGCTCGTGGCGTTCATCGTCGGTGCAGCGCTCCGGTACCAGCTCGGCGACGAGACCCGGCCGCGGCCACGGTTCGCGCCGGTGTTCCTCGACGAGGCCTTCATCAAGGCGGACTCGGAGTTCGCGGGGCGTGCGGTGACGGCGTGGCTGCGGCTCGGGTTCCAGCTCGTCGTGAGTGCGCCGCTCGACAAGGTCACGGCGCTGGAGCCCTCGATGGAGCGGCTCCTGTCGATGCGCAAGCACCCGGACACCGGGCACTCGTCGATCACCGAGATCGCGCGGGCCGCCGTGGGGGCCTAGGCGCGCGTCCCGTCCCGTCCGCGGGCCGACCGCCCGTTCGCGGGCCGCCGGGGTCGCACGAACTGCCGCCCGGCGCCGGCAGCAGCGGCACCTCGTGCGACCCCGGCGACGGGCGCACGGCATGTCGTGCGACCAGGGCGACCGTTCCCGCCACCCCCGGACTGGGGTGCCGGCAACAGCAGGCCGCCGGGCACTCCTTGACTACGATCGCCAGGAGCTCCACCGACTCCAGCAGGGACCGTACCGTGACCACTCGCACACGCACCGCAGGCGCGATCGTCACCGGGCTCCTCGTCGCCGGCGCGCTCGCTGCGTGTGTCCCGTCCTCCACGGCACCGGGGTCGACAGCGGCACCGACCACCGCCACGGCGACTCCGCTGGTCACACCGACGCCGAAGCAGACACCGACGCCCACACCCACCCCGACCCCGACCGCGACCCCGACCGCCGTGCCGACGACACTCCCGGTCGGCGACGTCACGTCGAACGGACGCACCTGGCGGCAGTCGTACGCCGAGGACTTCACGAAGCCCGCCGCACTCGGCACGGTGGCATCCGTCTACCCCGGCATGGGCCTCTACGACGGATTCCAGGACACCAGCGGACTCGGCACGTACGCGCCTGCGAAGGTGCTGTCCGTCGCCGACGGCAACCTCGACTTCGACTTCCACTCCGAGGGCGGCCGACCGCTCGTCGCCGCCGTCATGCCGGACGGGTACGCACCGCACACGACGGCACGGGTCAGCATCCGCTACAAGACCACGGTCACCGACGGGTACAAGTTCGTCGGCATGCTGTGGCCGTCCTCCGACGAGTGGAACGACGGCGAGATCGACTGGCCGGAGTCACTCACGCTCGGGGCATCGCCGCGCCCCGCGTCCGCGATCCCGGGAACGTACGCGAACCGTCACGTCAAGTACGACCGCTCGGTGCAGGTCCACGCGAAGACCGACACCACCGAGTACCACGTCGCCACCACCGAGTGGGACACGGGCATCGTCCGCTTCTACTGGGACGGGGAGCTCGTCTCCTCCACCACCGAGGCCGTGCCGACGAAGCCGATGCGCGTGACCCTGCAGGGCGAGACGTGGACCGACCACGGCGCCGTCCCGACGGACGCGACGGGCACCGTGTCCGTCGACTGGATCTCCATCTGGAACTGACCCGCGCGCGGTACGGTGGGCGCGTGTTCGGACGCCGCTCCCCCAGCCCCCGCCCCGACGACCGACCGGGCCTCGGCATCGGTGCCCTCGTGCAGGTCGTCGACACCGACCAGGGCGGCGAGGAGTGGGCCGACGAGCCGATCGGCGTCATCGTCGCACCGGGCGGCAGCCAGCTCGGCGGGACCCAGCGCACCTGGACGATCGCGTTCGAGGAACCCGTCTACACGAAGGACGGCCGCGGCCCGTTCGAGCGCGCGACCGTCCTGAGTCGTCAGCTGGTGCCGATCGAGCCGGCACCGGACACCGAGGGCTAGTACTCCTCGTTGCCGCTCTTCATCATGGCTGCGAAGGCCATGCAGACCCCCACGCCACCGAGCACGCCGATGCCGATGATGACGCCTGCGATGAGTTCGAGCATTGGTGACTCCTTGGTTCCGGGGCCGGTCTGGCTGCCCTCAGGTTAGCGGATGCCGCGCATGAGCTTCAGCACCGGCTTGGCGAGGACGAGCAGGACGACACCGACCGCGACGGCGACGAGCCCGAGGACGGCGAAGTACGGCGCCTCGTCCGCCGGGTCGTAGTACTGCGAGAGCACCCCCGTGACGGCGGTGCCGAGCGACACCGACAGGAAGAACAGGGCCACCATCTGCGTCTGGAACTTCGGCGGTGCGAGCTTCGTGGCCACCGACTGGCCCACCGGCGACAGCAGGAGCTCGGCGATCGTGAAGACGAGCAGGATCCCGACGAGGGCGAGCAGCGGCGTGCCGTTCTGCCCGGTGCCGACGAAGGGCAGGAAGAGCAGGAACGCGACGCCCATGATGCCGGTGCCGAGGGCGAACTTCGTCGGGGTGGACGGCTGACGGTCGCCGAGCTTCGTCCAGATCGCCGCGAACACGCCGGACAGCACGATGATGAAGACCGGGTTGATCGACTGCACCCACGAGACCGGCATCTCCCAGCCGAACAGGGACCGGTCGAGGCGCTCGTCGGAGTAGACGGTCACGACGGTGAACTGCTGCTGGTACAGCGACCAGAACACCGCACTGCCGATGAACAGGGGGATGAAGGCGAACACGCGCGACCGCTCCTGCGCGGTGATGCCGCTCGAGAGGATCACCACGAAGTACCCGATCGTGGCGAGGATGACGATGGCGACGACCACGGTGGGCAGGTTGTCGACGTTCAGGAGCCCCGTCAGCACGGCGACCACGATCACCGCGAGTGCCACGAGGACGAGCACGCCGATGAGCGGGAGCCGACGGCGGTCGACGGGGTTCGTGACGTGGCGCACGGACTCCGGCAGCTTGCGGCGGCGGATCGCGTACTGCACGAGCCCGGCCGCCATGCCGACCGCAGCAAGGCCGAAGCCGTAGTGGAAGCCGAGCGAGCTCTGCAGCAGGCCGGTCAGGAGCGGACCGAAGAACGCCCCGAGGTTCACGCCGAGGTAGTAGAGCGAGAAGCCGGCGTCACGACGGGGGTCGTCCGGGCTGTAGAGCCCGCCGACGATCGTCGTCGCCGTGGCCTTGAGCCCGCCGGAGCCGAGCGCGATGAGCACGAGGCCGACGCCGACGCCCGCGACACCGGGGATGAGCGCGAGGGCGATGTGCCCGAGCATCACGACGATGGCGCTGCCGAACAACGTCCGGTCCGCACCGAGCAGGCGGTCGGCGATCCACGCCCCGATGATCGTGAACAGGTACACGGCTCCGCCGTAGGCACCCATGATCCCGCTGGCGACGCCCTTGTCGATGCCCAGCCCGCCCTGCGAGAGCGTGTAGTACATGTAGATGAGGACGATGCCCTGCATCCCGTAGAACGAGAACCGCTCCCAGAGCTCGACGGCGAACGGCGTCGACAACTCGAACGGTTGCCCGAAGAAGGTCCGCCCGCGTGCGGGCGTGGTGGTACCTGACATGCCGCACATTCTGCCCCTCGGAGCCGGGCCGCGCCGAATCGCTGAACTCGCCTCAGGAACGCCGGGCGCGGTCGTTTGGAGGGTTCCCACGACCGCGGCCGACCCACGGGCCACCCGCGTTGTCAGCCCCGGACGGCGTTCACGCGACTCGCGGGTCCGATCAATAGCGTGGGTTCTGCAACACCGGACAGAGCAGTTCAGGAGGGCTCCGACCATGGTCGACACCGCACCCGTCCACAGCACGAACACGCCCAAGGCCGACGCCGCCGGCGACCCCGCCGCGGGCACGCCCGCCGGCGGGACGGACACCGACGTCCGGATCGACGTCGACCTGCTCGCCGAGCACCTGCTCGGCCGTTGGGCGGACGACCGCCGAGCCTCGCGCCGACTCGCACTCGACCCGGCGATGCACAAGGTCGAGGGCATGCCCTACGCCGACGCCCGCGCCCGGACGCTCGACCAGCTCCGCATCCTCGTCGACGCGGGTGCGATCCAGCGCCCCTACCCCGAGGAGTTCGGCGGCTCGAGCAACCACGGCGGCAACCTCGCCGCGTTCGAGGAGCTCACCACGGCCGACCCCTCGATGCAGATCAAGGCCGGCGTGCAGTGGGGGCTGTTCGGCTCGGCCGTGCACCACCTCGGCACCGAACGGAACCACCGCGAGTTCCTGCCGGGCATCGTCTCGTTCGAGGTCCCCGGCTGCTTCGCGATGACGGAGACCGGGCACGGCTCGGACGTCCAGAGCATCGCCACGCGGGCGACCTACGACCCGGCGACCCAGGAGTTCGAGATCCACACGCCCTTCCGCGGCGCGTGGAAGGACTACATCGGCAACGCCGCCCTGCACGGCAAGGCGGCCGTCGTCTTCGCGAAGCTCGTGACGCAGGGCGTCGACCACGGCGTCCACGCGTTCTACGTGCCGCTCCGCGACGCCGAGGGTGCGTTCCTGCCCGGTGTCGGCGGCGAGGACGACGGCTACAAGGGCGGCCTGAACGGCATCGACAACGGCCGGCTGCACTTCGACCACGTGCGCGTCCCCCGCACCAACCTGCTGAACCGCTACGGCGACGTCGCCGAGGACGGCACCTACTCCTCGCCGATCGCCTCGCCCGGTCGCCGCTTCTTCACCATGCTCGGCACCCTCGTGCAGGGCCGCGTGTCGCTCGACGGCGCCGCGGTCGTCGCCCAGAAGATCGGCCTGGAGATCGCGCTGACGTACGCGGCACAGCGCCGCCAGTTCCCGACGGGCGACGGCACCGAGGGGGTCCTGCTCGACTACGGCCGGCACCAGCGCCGGTTGATCCCCCGCCTCGCCACGGTGTTCGCGCAGTCGTTCGCCCACGAGAAGCTCCTCCGCACCTTCGACGACGTGTTCAGCGGGCGTGAGGACACCCCGCAGCGTCGCGAGGACCTCGAGACCCAGGCAGCGGCCTTCAAGTCGATGTCCACGTGGTCGGCCCTCGACACGCTCCAGGAGTGCCGCGAGGCCTGCGGCGGTGCCGGGTTCCTCGCCGAGAACCGCCTTACCGGACTCCGCGCCGACCTCGACGTCTACGTGACGTTCGAGGGCGACAACACCGTGCTGCTCCAGCTCGTCGGCAAGCGCCTGCTCACCGACTTCCGCGCGAAGGCACCGAAGGACCCGGCGTCGACCGCGAAGTTCGTGGCGGCCCAGGCAGCCACGAAGCTCGCCGACGCCACCGGCCTCCGGCGCCTCGGGCAGACCATGACCGACCGCGGCTCGCTCGCCGCGTCCGTCACGGACCTGCAGGACGCCAGGACGCAGCGCGACCTGCTCGCCGGCCGCGTCGACACGATGGTCACCGAGATCGGCATGCGCCTCGCGTCGGCCGGCAAGGACCGCGCACGCGGCGCCCGACTGCTCAACCGCTCGCAGCACGAGCTCATCGAGGCGGCCAAGGCCCACGCCGAGCTCATGCAGTGGGAGGCCTTCACCGAGGCCATCGACGAGGTCCCGCCGGGAGACACCCGCCGCGTGCTCGTCTGGCTCCGCGACCTGTTCGCCCTCGGCCTGCTGGAGCAGCACCTCGACTGGTACCTCATGCACGGGCGCATCACGGCGCAGCGGGCGCGGGCGGTCTCGGCGTACATCGACCGCCTCGTCGCCCGGGTCCGACCGGTCATCCCGCAGCTGCTCGACTCGTTCGGGTACGAGGCCGGCCACGTCCGCGCCCCGATCGCGCTCGGTGCCGAGCAGGCCCGGCAGGACGAGGCGCAGGCCTGGTTCGCCGCCGAGGCGGCCGCGGGTCGCCTCCCCGAGCAGGAGAAGAAGCCCAGCGCCTAGCGCTGGACGTGGGGCGCGTCAGGCGTCGCCGGCGGGCCCGCGGTCCTCGAGGGCCCGGCGGAGCCGCGCCTCGGCGTCGTCCCCGGCGCCGGCGGCAGCGGCAGCGGCCTCGGCGTTGGCCTCGGTCACCGCGCGCACGACCTCTTCGCGCTGGATCTTCACCCCGCGAGGCGCGTCGATACCGATCCGGACGCCGTCCCCGCGGCTGTCGAGCACCGTGATGACGATGTCGTCACCGACGAGGATCCGCTCGCCGACCTTCCGCGTGAGTACCAGCACCCGTTCAGCCTAGCGACACGACGGGGACTCCCAGCAGGTGCACCGACTCCGGCGTGGCGGTCTCCCCCGCGCCGATCGCCACGACCCCCGCCACGTGTGCCCGGTCGGCGACGGCGGCGAGCATGCGGACCGAGTCCTCGTGCTTCCGACCGACGTCCACGACGACCCAGACCTGGTCGGGTGCGAGTCCGGCGGCCGTCGCCACGTCGTCCCAGGCGGCGACCGCGAGCAGCGCGTACCCGTCGCGGACGCCGTCGGCCCGGGCGAGGATCCCGCTCCGCCGGTCGGCCGCGTCGGTCGGCCGGAGTGCGTGCCGGGTCGCGAAGATCCCGGCGGCCGCGTCCACGTCGTTCGGACGCCCGACGAGCAGCACGAGGTCGCCGTCGGTGGACCGGACCGACGGGGCGGGCCGGGTGGGCGCGGTGGCGGCGACCAGCTGCTCGGCCACGACGTCGTCGACGAGCCGAGCCGTCCCTCCAGGAACGACCGACGGACCGGGAACGACGGACGCGACGGGCACCGCGGTCGGACTGGGCACGTCCAGGAGGCGCGACCCGCCCGGCTCCTCGGCCCCCGCCTCCGGCAGTGCACGTGTCGGGCGCGGGGCGCTCCCCGTGATCCCGTCGGCGACGAAGCCGTCGAGCACCGACGCGAACGCGTCGGCCCGCGTGGACGCGGTGCCGTCGTGGCCGGCGATGCGCGCCTCCGCGGCTTCGGCGTCGGCCAGGAGCGCAGCGATGCCCACCCGCTGCACCGGCGAGTCGGCGATGGCGACGCGCGCGGTCGGGACGTCGTCGGGGCCGGGGACCTCGACGGTGGCCTCGACGTGCGCCTTGCGGAACAGCCCGCCGATGCCGGGTGTGGTGACGCGCTCGGCGGCGACGATGCGTGCGCCCGGTCCGAACTCCGAGCGGACGGCGTCCCGGAGCTCGTCGAGCGTGGCGCCGTTACGCTGCAATCGGGTCGGCGGCACGGACCACTCCCACGGTCTCGATGGTGGAGCCCGCGGCGGTGGCCTCCTGGTAGGAGAGCACCGGCAGGCCGTTCGACTGCGCGGAGACCATGCGGTGCACGGCCGGGCGGAGCTGCGGGGCGCAGACGAGGACGGCGGAGATCCCCTGGTCCTCGACGGAGCGAACGGCCTCGCGGAGCGACCCGAGGACCTGCTCGATGCGGTGGGCGTCGAGGACGATCTGGGTCCCCTGCTCGGACGGCCGGAGCCCCTCGAGCATCGACTGCTCGAGCAGCGGGTCGATCATGATGACCCGGAGCGTGCCGGCGTCGAGGTACCGGGCGGGCAGCGCGGGGCCGAGTGCAGCGCGGGCGGCCTCGACGAGCCCCTCCGGGTCGGTCGACACCTTCGCGCGGAGCGTGAGGCCCTCGCAGATCCGGCCGAGGTCGTTGATCGGGACCCGTTCGGCGAGCAGGCCCTGCAGGACCCGCTGCAGCTCGGCGAGCGAGAGCATCCCGGGGACGAGCTCCTCGACGGCCGCGGGGTTGACCTGCTTGACGCCCTCGGTGAGGACCTTGACGTCCTCGCGGGTGAGGAGCCGCGCGGCGTTGTCGCCGATGATCGCCTGCAGGTGCGTGACGAGCACGGAGACGCGGTCGATCACGGTCGCGCCGGTCATCTCGGCGGCGTGCCGGAGCTCGGCGGGGACCCACTTGCCGGCGAGGCCGAACACCGGTTCGACGGTGGTCTCCCCGGGGAGGCCCTCGAGGTGGTCGCCGAGCGCGAGCACGCTGCGCGACGGTGCGGTGCCCCGGCCGGCCTCGACGCCGGCGATGCGGATGGCGTAGGTCGACGGCGGGAGCTCGATGCTGTCGCGGGTCCGGACGGGCGGGACGACGATCCCCATGTCGATCGCGATCTTCCGGCGGAGTGCCCGGACGCGGCCGAGCAGGTCGTCCGAGGCGCCGGACACCATGTCGACCAGGTCGGGCGCGAGCAGGATCTCGAGGGCGTGCACGCGCATCTGCTCGATGAGGTCCTCGGGGGTGTCGGCGCTCGGCGCGGCGGCCTCCATGGCCTGCTGCTGGGCGACGGCGGCCTCCTCGCGCTTGGTGTTCTGCCCGAGGCGCCACCCGATCACGAGCAGCGTGGCGCCGATGACCAGGAACGGGACGATCGGCATGCCCGGGATGAACCCCATCGCGATCGCCGCGACGCCCGCGATCACGAGGGCGTTCCGCGACTGGGTGAGCTGCTGCGACGCCGAAGTGCCGATCTCGGTCTCGGCGCCGGAACGGGTGACGATCATGCCCGTCGACACCGCCATGAGGAGCGCCGGGATCTGCGTGACCAGCCCGTCGCCGATGGTCAGGATGCCGTACTTCGACAAGGCGTCGGTGATCGACAGCCCGTTCTGCACCATGCCGATGGCGATGCCGCCGACGAGGTTGATGACGATGATGAGGATGCCGGCGATCGCGTCGCCCTTGACGAACTTCGACGCACCGTCCATGGCGCCGTAGAAGTCGGCCTCGGCGGACACGGCGGCACGGCGTTCCTTCGCCTGGGCGTCGGTGATGAGCCCCGCGTTGAGGTCCGCGTCGATCGCCATCTGCTTGCCGGGCATCGCGTCCAGGGTGAACCGTGCCCCGACCTCGGCGACGCGCTCGGCGCCCTTCGTCACGACGACGAACTGGATGACGACGAGGATCAGGAAGATGACCGCGCCGATGATGATCGAGCCGGAGACCGCCACGTGGCCGAACGCCTGGATGACGTCGCCGGCGAACCCCTCGCCGAGGACGAGCCGCGTCGACGCGACGTTCAGGCCGAGCCGGAACAGCGTCGCGACGAGCAGCAGCGACGGGAACACCGAGAAGTCGAGCGGCTTCTTCACGAACAGCGTCGTGAGCAGGATCACCAGCGCCAGCAGGATGTTGCAGATGATGAGGAAGTCGAGCAGGAAGGACGGCACCGGCAGGATCAGCAGCAGGATGATGCCGACGATGAAGACCGGGACGACGAGCTTCGGCAGGTCCTTGCGGTTCATGCGGGCACCCCTTCGGGAGTCGAGTTCGGGCGGAGCTTCCGGGGCCGGAGGTCCCCGCTGATCGTGGCCGGGTCGATGACCGTCGCGACCTCGTCCGGGGTGGTCGGCCGCGGCGGGGCGTGCGTCCCGGCCGCCGCTCCCCTGGCCTTGAGCGCCATGACGAACGACAGCACGCGGGCGACCGGCGTGTAGAGGTCGACCGGCACCTCCTGCCCGAGCTCGCACGCGGCGTGCAGCGCACGGGTGAGCGGGACGTCCTGGACGATCGGCACCCGGGCCTCGAGCGCCTTGTCGCGGATCATCGCCGCGACCGGACCGGCGCCCTTCGCCACGACGCGCGGCGCGGACTTCCCCGGCTCGTACGACAGCGCGACGGCGTAGTGCGTCGGGTTCGTCATCACGACGTCCGCGGTGCCGATCGCCTGCACCATCCGGTTCCGGCTCATCGCGAGCTGTCGGGAGCGGCGCTGGGACTTCACGAGCGGGTCACCCTCGGCGTGCTTGTTCTCGTCCTTGACCTCGCGCTTGGTCATCATCGTGCGCTTGCGGTTGCGGCGGATCACGACGAAGACGTCGAGCGCGGCGAGGACCAGGCCGGCGACGATCGCCGCCCGCAGCAGGGTGCCGGTCCCGGCGGCCGCGGCGTCGAGCACGGCGGACAACGGCAGCGACCCGCTCGTCATGAGGACGGGGACGAGTGTCTGCACGGCCATCCAGAGCACGAGGCCGACGACGGCGGTCTTGAGGAGCGCCTTGCACCCGTTCCAGAGCGCCTGGGTGCCGAACACCCGCTTCAGGCCCTGGATCGGGTCGAAGTGCTCGGGCTGCGGCGTCAGCTTCCGGACGTGCACGCCGCCCTGCGCGACCGCTGCGGCCAGCACGGCGACGGCGACGACCCCGAGCATCGGGCCGAGGGTCCCGCCGAGCGAGCCGAGGGCCTCGTGGAACACGGCGTTCATGGTGCCGATCGTCGGGTCGGCGATGACGCGCTGCACGGCTCGGAGCTGCTCGGAGCCCGCGGCGGCGGCGTTGCCGATCGCGGACGGCATCATGAGTGCCGCGACCGCGATCCCGATCCACGCGCCGAGGTCCTGCGACCGCCCGATCTGGCCCTTCTGGTGGACCTCGCGCATCCGCTTCTGGGTCGCCTGCTCGGAGCGTTCTCCGCTGTCGGACACGTCGTCACCCCCGTCCCGTGATCGCGGCCACCGCGTCGCCGGTGAGGGACGAGACGACGGACGGCAGGGCCATGAAGAGCGCGCCGGCGAAGACGACGGTCAGCCCGATCTTGATCGGGAAGCCCATCTGGAAGGCGTTGAGCGCCGGGGCGACGCGCGTGAGCAGGCCCAGGCCGACGTCGGCGAGGAAGAGCACCACCACGAGGGGCCCGGCGATCTGCAGCGACGACAGGAACATCTGCGTGAGCGCGGTGACCAGCACGGACGCCAGGCCGCCGAGGTCGAACGTGCCGGTCAGCGGCACCGCGTCGAAGGAGCGCACGAGTCCGGCGACGATGAGCTGGTACCCGCCCGAGGCGAACAGCAGCGCGAGCGCCGCCATCTGGAACAGCCGCGTGAACTGGGCGCCGTTCACCTGCGACTGCGGGTCGAAGGCCTGCGCCAGCGTGAACCCGCCGAACAGGTCGATGAGCGCACCCGCCGACTGCACGGCGGCGAACACGAGGAACACGAGGAACCCGAGGGCGAGCCCGACGAGGAGCTGCGTCAGGAGCGCGAGCAGGAACGGTCCGGTGTCGAGCGACTCGTAGCCGACCGCGACGCGCGGGGCGACGCCGATCGCCAGCCCGATGCCGAGGATCACCTTCACAGTCGCGGGGAACGCGCGGTACGAGAACGGCGGCGCGATGACGAAGAACGCGACGAGGCGGACGCCGGCGAGCATCGTCGCCTCGAGGCGGTCGCCGTCGATGGAGAGCTCCATCAGGCCGTTCCCAAGAGCTTCGGGATCATGTCGAACGCGACGTGCGTGAACCCGACCATCTCCGAGATCATCCAGTTGCCGCAGACGACCAGGGCGATCGCGACGGCGACGGCCTTCGGCACGAAGGAGAGTGTGACCTCCTGGATCTGCGTGACCGACTGGAACAGCGAGATCGCGAAGCCCACGACGAGCGACGTCACGAGCACGGGCGCGGCGAGCTTCGCCGACACCAGGAGCGCCTGGAGCGTGAGGTCGATGACGGCCTGCTGGTTCATCAGTGCACCACCTGGTAGCTCTCGATGAGGGACTTGATGATGAGCCCCCACCCGTCGACGAGGACGAACAGCAGGATCTTGAACGGGAGCGAGATCATGACCGGCGGGAGCATCATCATGCCCATCGACATGAGCGCCGCGGAGACGACGAGGTCGATCACCAGGAACGGGATGAAGATGACGAACCCGATGATGAAGGCGCTGCGGAGCTCGGAGATCACGAACGCGGGGATCACCGTCGTCATCGGCACGTCGGCCATCGACTTCGGGTTGTCCTGACCGGCGGCACGGGTGATGAGCGCCACGTCCTCCTCACGCGTCTGGTGCAGCATGAACGTCCGCAGCGGCTTCGTCCCGATCTCGACCGCCTGGGTGAAGTCGAGGTGGCCGGCGAGGTACGGCTGCAGGGCGTCGTCGTTGATGTGCCCGAGGACCGGTGCCATCACGAAGAGCGACAGGAACAGCGCGAGCCCGGCGAGCACCTGGTTCGGCGGGATGGACTGCAGTGCGAGGGCGTTCCGCGTCATCGCGAGCACCACGAAGATCTTCGTGAACGACGTCATCATCAGCATGAGGGCCGGTGCGACGCTGAGCAGGGTGATCCCGATCAGGGTGACGACGGCGGACGACGGGGTGCCGTCCGGGCCGTTCACGCTGACGCTGAAGTCACCGGTCGACGGCGGCGTGGGCGTGGCTGGGGCGGTCGGCTGCACGACACCGGCCGCGTGGGCGCCGGTCGCCGTGAGCATGAGGAAGCCGGCGACGATCGTCACCCCCAGCAGGAGGAGGGCGATCAGGCGTCCGGTGCGGGCCGCGGTCACCCGGCCCGCCGGTTCCGGAGCGCCGAGGCGGCCTGCCGCCAGGTGTCGGCGGACAGGATCGACCCCTGCAGCTGCTGCGCCGTGGGCAGCGTGGTGCGCTGCGAGCGGCGGTTGCGGGGACGCATGGGCAGCGGCTGCGCCGCGTCGGACGGGAGGCTCGGCTCGGCTGCCGTCTGCTGCTCCAGTTCCTGACGGAAGCGGTCGGCCGACGGGGTCGGACGCACCGGCAGCGTCACCGGCCCGGTCACGATCGTGAGTTCCGGCGCCGGCGCCTGCCCGCTGGTGAGCAGGGCGACACCGTGCTCGGAGACACCGAGCACGAGGCGCTCGCCCTCGACGTCGACGACGACGACGCTCGCCTTGCCGCCGATGCCCTGGCGGCCGACGACCTCGACCGACGCCGAGCGGCGGCCCTTGGCCTTGCCCGCAACCAGGCCGCTCTTCGCGACGCGACGGTGCAGCACCCACATCAGGGCGAGCACGACGCCGAGCGAGAGCGCGACGCGGAGGACGATGACGGCGGTGTCCACGTCGGGGCTCAGACGCTCTCGGCGACGTCGAGGATCTTCGTGATCCGGACGGCGTAGTCCTGGTCGACGACGACGACCTCGCCGTGCGCGATGAGCCGGCCGTTGAGCAGGACGTCGGCCGGGGCTCCGGCGCTGCGGTCGAGTTCGACGACCGCGCCGGGCTCCATGCCGAGCACGTCGCGCACGGACATCCGGGTGCGGCCGATCTCGACCGTCAGGGTCATCTCGACGTTGTTGATCCGGCCGAGGTTCCCGGCGGGCAGGCTCGTCGTCGGCGCCGCGGCGGCAGGTGCGGACACGGTGCCGTTCTCGCGGACGCGCAGGGCGAACCAGCCGCCGGGGACGCCACCGTCGGTCAGCTCGAACACGACCGTGTCCGGGTCGGCCAGGAGCGCCGAGGCCGACTCGCGCCGTGCGTCGCCGAGGACGCCGACGCCGAGGACACCGGCGGCGGCCTCGAGGGACGGACGGAGCACGTCGGTCACGTCGACGATCCCGTGGTCGGTGCCGCCCGCGGCGACGACGGCCTCGAGGTCGGTGAGCACGAGGACGAGGTCGGCCGAAAGGCCGCCGACGAAGGACGCGACCACCGCGTCACCGGCGGCCTCGAGGGCAACGGGGGTCGCGCCTCCCGGGACCGCCACCGCTGCCAGCGGAGCGGCCGTCGGGAGCTGCGCGGCGAGTGCCTCGGCCGCCTGCGTGTGGAGGGTGGTCGTGACGGTCATGCGGGCTGCTCCGATGTGGTGGTGACGACGATGCCGGCGAGGCGCGAGCCGTTCGCGCCGACGGCGGCGGTGCCGACGGGCTCGCCGTCGACCGCGATGGTGAGGGGGCGGTGCTGCGGGTGCGGCAGCGGGAGCACGTCGCCGACGGCGAGACGCAGGACCTGCGACGGCAGCACGGTCGCCGGGGCGAACCGCAGGCTGACGCCGACCGGCACGCTGGCGAGCTGCGCGTCGACGAGGGCGCGGGCGTCGGCGGGGGTGACGTGGGCGGCGGCCTCGCCGAGCTGCGGCAGGACGGCGTCGGCCGGCAGCGCGAGCGTGCCGGGGGCGACGCGCTCCCCCACGCGGATCGTGAACGAGGCGACGATCATGAGGTCGCCCTTCTGGGCGGCCTGGGCGAACTGCGAGTTGAACTGGAAGCCGCCGGCGGTGACGTCGTGCGCGAGCAGGCCCCCGAACGAGTAGCGGAGGTCGTCGAGGGCGTCCTCGACGATCTTGCGGACGAGCGCCTGCTCGATCGGGGTGAACGTCCGGTCCGGCGTCGGGAGCGGCTTCGAGGCGCCGAGCGCGTGCGAGACCCAGGTGAGCGCGGCGTCGAGCGGGACCTGCAGCACGCCCTTCGGGACGACGTCCGCGATGGGGAGCAGCACCATGCCGGTGAGCGCGGGCAGCGAGGCGGCGTACTCGTCGTACGTCGTCATCTGGACCTGCTCGCACGTGACCTGGCTCACCGCGCGGACCTTGGCCGTCAGCTGGGTGCCCCACTGGCGCGCGAAGGTCTCGAAGGCGAGCTCGAGGACCCGGGCGTGCTCGCGGGCGAGCGTCGACGGGCGCGCGAAGTCGTACACCTCGGGCGCTGGCAGGGTCTCGGTCACGGGTGCGTCTATCGGTCCACCGTGGAGCACCCGTCAGTAGTGTGCCCCGTTCTGGGGCGGTGGTGCGCTCAGCCGGCTCGTGCTCCGTCCTGCGCCTTCGCCAGGGCCGGCATCAGCGCGCTGACGTCCTGGTCCTGGTTCGACAGCACGACGATGTCGACCCGCCGGTTCAGCGTGAGGTCGGCGTCCGTCCCGCCCTTCGCCAGCGGACGGCTCGACCCGAACCCGACGCTCTGGATGTCCTGGGCCGGCATCCCGCCGCGTTCCACGAGGTCGCGGAGCACCCCGGTCGCGCGGGCGGCGCTCAGCTCCCAGTTCGTGGCGTACGGCGCGGTGGAGTTCCGCTGGTCGGCGTGGCCCTCGACGCTGACGTCGTGGCCGCTGGTCTTGAGGACCGGGGCGATGGCGTCCATGATCCGCTTCGCCTGGTCGGACAGGTCGGCGCTGTTCGTGGTGAAGTACGTCTCGCTGCCGACGAGCCGGACCGTGAGCCCACGGGCGTCGACCGTGAACTGCACGTTCGACGTCTGCCCGGCCTTCGCGAGGTTCGCCTTGATCGCCTGCTCGATGGCCTGCAGGTCGTCGAACTCCTTCTTCGCCGCGGCGACGTCGGCCTTCGTCGCGGTCGTCGGGACCACGGTGGAGGCCGGGTCGACGTTGGTGTCCTTCGTGCCGGACGACGCGGTCGAGTGGTCCGCCTGGGACTTGTCGACGGAGTACCCGGAGCCGTCCTCGACCTCGTCCTTCGTCACGACCGTGCCCGACGCCGTGTCGACCTTCTGCGACTTCACCTCGCCGAAGCCCGTGGCGAGCGAGTTCTTCAGCTGGATGTACTTCTGCTGGTCGACCGTGGACATCGCGAAGAGCACGAGGAACATGCACATCAACACGGTGATCATGTCCATGTACGAGGCCATCCAGCGCTCGTCGGGGTGCTCGGCCTCGTCGTGCGACTTCTTCGCGCGTCCGCGACCGCGCCCGCGGGGGTTGGCGCTCATCGTCAGGCCGCCAGCTGCTGGTCGTCGGCGTCCGCGTCGCTGCCCTTGCCGGACTTCGCCTTGCCGCCCTTGGCGTCCCCACCGCGCGCCGCGGGCGGGACCATGGCGGTCAGGCGCTCGCCGAGCAGGCGCGGCTGGCTACCGGCCTGCACCGCGAGGAGCCCCTCCATGAGCAGCGTCTGGCGGTCGGCCTCGAGCTGCGCGAGCTTGCGGAGCTTGCCGCCGATCGGCAGCCACAGGAAGTTGGCGGTGAGCAGGCCCCAGAGCGTCGCGACGAACGCGCTCGCGATGAGCGGACCGAGCTCGTCGGGCTTGCCGAGGTTCGCGAGGACGTGGGTCAGCGACACCACGGTGCCGATGATGCCGACGGTGGGGGCGAAGCCGCCGAGGCCCATGAAGAACGAGCTGGCCGACCGGACCGGGGCGGCGTTCGACTCGATCTCGTCCTCGAGCAGGATCCGCAGCTCGTCGCCGTCCGTGCCGTCCGCGATGTTCTGCAGCGCCTTCTTCATGAACGGGTCGTCGTGCTTGTCGGCCTCCTGCTCGAGTGCGAGCAGACCGTTCGCGCGGGCCGTCTCGGCGAGCCCGACCACGTCGTCGATGACCGACTGCGGCGGGGTGACCTTGCCGGTGAACGCCTTCGGCACGGCCTTGAAGCTGGCGATGGCGTCCTTGAGGGTCGTGCTCGCGATGCCGCAACCGATCGTGGCGCCGAACACGAGCAGCATCGGTGCCGGCAGGAACAGCCCGGCCAGCTCGACGTGCTCCATCTCGACCATGCCGAACAGGGCGCCGAAGGCGAGCAGGATCCCGATGATCGTCGCGATGTCCACGTCAGCGACCCCCGTCCTGCGTGCGGGGTGCCCGGTCGGTGGACACGGCGTGGATCGGGGCGACCGGTGCCAGCGTCGGCTGGGGGCCGGTGGCGTTCCGCGCGGCGGTGTCCGTGCCGTAGGCCATGCCGACGATGCGTGCCCGGTACGCGGCGATCAGGTCGATGACGTCGGCCAGGGACTCGCGGACGATGTACTTGGCGCCGTCGACCATGATGAGCGTCGTGTCCGGCGTCTCCTGGATGCGCTCCACGAGATCGGGGTTGACAGCGAATCCGCTGCCGTTGAGTCGTGTGACGACGATCATGGCCCGTCCTGGTTCTCGATCGTCCCGCCGCCGTCCGTGGGGCGGGATGCTGCCCGTCCGTGGGCTGCACCGAGGACTATCGGCGGGCCGGGGCCGGTCGTTAGACGTGACCGGCGCGACCCGCGTGATCTGCCGACACCGGATTCCGGATCCACTGCATCCGATCGGCTCCTTCCACCGGTAGTGCCGGTGTGACGTCGACGACGACGTCGTCCGTACCGGCCCGAAGGGGCCAGAAGGAGACCCGACATGCGCAAGACACTCGCCACCGGCCTCGCCGCCGGTGTGCTGCTCGCCGCCGCTGCGGCCGCGGTCCCGGCGGCCACCGCCTCCGCCGCCACCGGGGACGCGACGCTCTCCGTCCTGCACGCCGTCCCGGACGTCACGGTCGACGTCTACCTGGACGGGAAGCGCGCCCTCGACGACTTCACGCCGGGCACCCTCGCCGGCCCGATGATGGTCCCGGCGGGCGCCCACCAGCTCGCGATCACCGCCTCGGACGCAGCCGATGCGTCGGAGCCGGTCATCGGCCCCGTGGACGTCACGCTCGACGCCGGCGGGAACTACACCGCCGTCGCGCACGACGACACCAGCGGCAAGCCCACCGCCACGCTCTTCACCAACGACGTCTCGGCCACGCCGGCCGGACAGGGCCGTCTCGTCGTCCGGCACGTCGCAGCCGCTCCCGCGGTCGACGTGCTCGCCGGCGGCAAGGCCGTGGTCAGCAACCTGTCGAACCCGGACGAGCAGGCACTCGAGCTCCCCGCCGGAACCGTCTCGGCATCCGTCGCCGCCACCGGCACGACCGACCCGGTGATCGGTCCGGCCGACGTCCCCGTCACCGCCGGAGCCGACACGATCGTGTACGCCTGGGGCAGCCTGGACGACCAGAACCTGGCGCTCGCCACCCAGACGATCTCGGACCTCGGCGGCACGCCGAACGGGGTCCCCGCGGGCAACGCCGGACTCGTCGCGACGAACCGGACCGACACCGTCGGGATCGTCGGCGGGACGACAGCAGCCCTCGCGGCTGCGGTCGCGATCGGCGCGGTGGTGCTCCGGCGCCGCCGCACCGTGACCGGGGACCAGCGGCAGGACTCGGGTCACTGACCGTGCCGTCCCCGGTCCGGACCACCGCGGCGGCGCTCGTCGTCGCCGCGGTGGCCGCGGCCATCCTGACCGGGTGCTCGTCGGGCGGCTCCCCCACCCCCGACGGGCACCCCTCGACTGCGATCGTCACCGGTCCGTCGTCGACGCCGACCCCGGTGCCGTCGGCGTTCTCGACCGCGGTGCCGCAGGTCCGCGCCACGGTCCCGCCGGCCGTCCGGGTCGCCGCTCCGTCCCGGATCGCCGTCGACTGGGCCGGCGTGCGGGCCGAGGTCCGTCCCGAGGGCGTCGACGACCAGGGCGCGATGTCCCTGCCGCCCGATCCGGCCGTCGCCGGCTGGTACCGGTACGGCGCAGCGCCGGCGTCGACCACGGGGACCGTCGTGATCGCCGCCCACGTCGACGCCGTCGGCTACGGCGTCGGGCCGTTCGCCCACCTCCGGGACGTCCCCGCCGGCACGACCGTCGTCCTGACCGACACTGCGGGTGACCGGACCCGCTGGCGGATCGACTCGGTCGCCCTCGTCGCCAAACGCGGCCTCCCGTGGGCCTCGGTCTTCCGGACCGACGGGCCGCGACGGCTCGTCCTGGTCTCCTGCGGCGGCGTGTTCGACGAGTCCACCCACCACTACGAGAGCAACCTCATCATCAGCGCGACGCCCGCCTGACCGGACCGATCACGACCGCCGTACGATCGGGTCACGGTCGACGACGACCACGCCAGCGACAGGATCCAGTGACGACCACCCTCCCGGACGACAGCGAGCTCTCCGACGCGTTCAGCGCCGGGAGCGAGGACGCCCTGCGCGCCGTCTACGACCGGTGGTCCCCGCTCGTCTACTCGTTGGCGCTCCGCGCGCTGGGCGACCAGTCGGCGGCCGAGGACGTGACGCAACAGGTCTTCGTCAAGGCCTGGCGCCGGAGTGCCAGCTACGACCCGGAGCGGGCTCCGCTCGGCGCCTGGCTCGTCGGCATCACCCGGAACTGCATCGCCGACGCCTTCGCGGAACGGACACGGCACGCCAGGACCACCGACCCGAGCGTCGTCGAGGAGACCGCGGCGGCACCGGAGTCCGAGTTCGACCTGGCCGAACGCGCGCTGGTGGCGGGCGAGCTCGACCGGCTCGACGACGTGCCACGCCGGGTCATGCGCTTGGCGTTCTACGACGAGCTGAGCCATCGTGAGATCGCCGAACGGCTCGGACTCCCCCTCGGCACCGTCAAGAGTCACATCCACCGAAGTCTGGCTCGGCTCCGAACACGTCTCGAGGTGATCGAATGAAGCACGTCGACGACGAGACGCTCGCCATGCTCGCGGTCTCCGGTGTCGTGGCCGACGACGCCGTGACGGAGCACCTCGCGGCCTGCGCCCGGTGCCGCGACGAGGTCGCGGACCTGCAGCGCGTCGCCGCCGTGACGCGGTCGTCCTCCCACGTCCGGCTCGACGCGCCCCCGGAGGCGGTCTGGGACCGCATCGCCGCCGAGGTCCGGGACGGTCCGCCGCGCGACCTCCCGGCGGAGTCACCCGCACCGGTCGCGGTCTCCGGAGCGGGCCGCCCAGGAGGAACGACCCGCCCCCGCGGACGGGTCACCCCCGGTGGGCCCCGCGTCCACCGCCGTCGGCGCGTCCTCCTGACCGTCGCGGCCGTCGTCGGGGCGTTCGCGATCGTGCTCGGGATCGGCGTGGCGACGAGTGCCCTGCCCGGGCTCCCCGGCTCGGCGTCCGAGACCGTGCTCGCGCGGGCGGAGCTCGACGCGCTGCCCGGATGGTCCGGGGCCGGTGGCACCGCCGAGCTGGAGCGGGACCGCGACGGGCGGCTCTCGCTCGTGGTCGACCTGCGCGGCGGGACCGGACGAACGGGTGCCGGTGCCCTGCGCGAGGTGTGGATGATGCGCTCCGACCTCGACGGGCTCGTCAGCGTCGGGTTCCTCGACGGCGACCGCGGGCGGTTCACGGTCCCGTCGGGCATGGACACCGCACGCTTCCCGGTCGTCGACGTCTCGGCCGAGGCGGACGACGGCGACCCGGCGCACTCGGGCGACTCGATCGTGCGCGGCCGGCTCGCACGCCCCTGACCGAGGAGACGCTCCGCTGGACGACAGGTGACGACGAAGTTCTCACAGACGGTGTATTCCCGACCCGATCCTGAGAAGCCTGGGCGTTGTCCCCCGTGATTTATCTCATGAGCGTGTTAGCGTGCCCCTCATGACCGACACCACCATCGTCGCTCCCCCGACCACCCCGGCCCCGCTCCGCGAGGTCGGCGCCCTCATCCGGGGCGCCCGCAAGGGTCGCAGCATGACCCAGGCCCAGCTCGCCGAACGCGTCGGCACGAGCCAGAGTGCCATCAACCGCATCGAGCAGGGCGGGCAGAACCTGTCCCTCGAGATGCTCACCCGCATCAGCGACGCCCTCGACCAGCAGATCGTCTCGATCGGCGGCGCCCCGCAGCGTGCCCACCTCCGCGTGCAGGGCGGCCGCAAGCTCAGCGGCTCGATCGCGGTGAACTCGAGCAAGAACGCCGCCGTGGCGCTCCTGTGCGCCTCGCTGCTGAACCGTGGCGTGACCCGCCTGCACAAGGTCGCGCGCATCGTCGAGGTCGACCGCATCATCGACGTGCTCCGCAGCCTCGGTGCGACGGTCACCTGGTCCGAGGACGGCGAGACCCTCGAGATCGTCGCCCCGTCCGACCTCCGTCTCGACGCGATCGACGCCGACGCCGCCCGCCGGACCCGCAGCGTCCTCATGTTCCTCGGTCCGCTCAGCGGCCGGTACGAGTCCTTCCGCCTGCCGTACGCCGGCGGCTGCGACCTCGGCACCCGCACGGTCGAGCCGCACCTCATCGCCCTGCGCCCGTTCGGCGTCGACGTCGAGGCGACGTCTGGCTGGTACGAGGTCGACGTGGCGAACACCGAGGTCCCGACGAAGTCGGTCGTCCTCACCGAGCGCGGCGACACCGTCACCGAGAACGCGATCCTGGCCGCGGCCGCCCGCGACGGCGAGACCGTCATCCGCAACGCCAGCCCGAACTACATGGTGCAGGACCTCTGCTTCTTCCTCGAGCTCCTCGGGGTGGAGATCGAGGGCATCGGCACCACCACGCTCCGGATCACCGGCAAGAGCCGCATCGACGAGGTCGTGGACTACTGGCCGAGCGAGGACCCGGTCGAGGCGATGAGCCTGCTGACCGCCGGCATCGTCACCGACTCCACGCTCACCGTCACGCGCGCACCGATCGAGTTCCTCGAGATCGAACTCGCGACCCTGGCCGAGATGGGCCTGCGCTTCGACGTCACCGACGAGTACCCCGCCGCGAACGGCCGCACCCGCCTGGTCGACATCACGGTGCACCCGTCCGAGCTGCACGCGCCGATCGACAAGATCCACGCGATGCCGTTCCCCGGCCTGAACATCGACAACCTGCCGTTCTTCGTGGTCATCGCCGCGATGGCGGAGGGCACCACGCTCGTGCACGACTGGGTCTACGAGGGCCGCGCGATCCACCTGCTCGACCTCACCCGCCTGGGCGCGAGCGTGACCCTGCGCGACCCGCACCGGCTCGACGTGACCGGCCCGACGCACTTCTCGGGTGCCGAGGTCAGCTGCCCGCCGGCCCTCCGCCCCGCCGTGGTCATCCTGCTGGCGATGCTCGCGGCCAAGGGCGAGAGCGTCCTGCGCAACGTCGGCATCATCGCCCGCGGCTACGAGCAGCTGCAGGAGCGGCTCAACTCGCTCGGCGCGTCCATCGAGACGTTCCACGACTGACCGCACCGGAGGCCGTACCCGGCCGCCTGCCGACGTGACCTGACGGCCCGTCCCCGCAAGTGGGGACGGGCCGTGACCCGTCCCGGGCGAAACGAGCCGTTCCTCCAGGCCGATGCCCAGGAGCGCTCCACTGCCCACCCAGGCCGACGGTGCTGGATGGGCTGATGGCCACGAGATCGCTCCTGACCGTCCCCCTGCTCACCACCGTCGCAGCCGCCGCCCTGGCGTGGTTCGTACTCGGTCCGGCCGCCGCGCTCGCGTTCGTCGCGCTCGCACTCCTCGAGATCGCGATGGCGGCCGACTCGTCGGTCCCGATGGCCGGCATCGCGTCGCGCCTGCACTCCCCCGCGCGGCGACTGTTCCTGTCGCTCGGCATCGTCGCGGGCGTCCTCGCGATGCGGCTGCTGCTCCCACCGGCCGCCGTGGCCGTCGGTGACGCGACCGACCCGGCGAGCTCGGTGGGCGAGGCCGTGTTCGCACCGGGGTCGTTCTCGGCGCACCTCGCCGAGGTGCGGCCGGCCCTCGCCGCCTTCGGCGCCGCGTTCATCTGGCTCGTGTTCGCCGAGTACCTCTTCAACACGGACCGCGCGTCGCGTCGGTCCTGGCTGGGCCGACTGGAGGCGCGGCTCGCCCGGGTCGCCCGCCCTCGCGTCTGGTCGCTGGTCACCGCCGGTACCGGGGTGCTGCTGACCTCGGTGCTCGTGGGGGTCGACGCCGGGTGGTCCCCGCCGACGCTGCTGCCGGTGGTCCTCGGCGGGACGATCGGCATCGGCGCGTACCTCGGGTCGAAGCGGATCGCGGCGTGGGCGCTCCGGAGCACGGACGGGACCGACACGGCGTCGATCGGGACCGGGAGCGGCGCCTGGCGGATCCACGCCTACGCCTCGACTGTCGTCTTCGAACGCGGGCTCGTGGTGTTCATGCTGTTCGAGATCCTCGACGGGGTCTACAGCCTGTCCGGCTCCGGTGTGCTCGGCGGTGACGGGCTCGGGGCGCTCGAACAGGCGGCCGTGGCGATCGCCGCGATCGGGGTCGGGGCGGTGTTCCTGGCGCGCTTGACCTCGCGGCTCGACGAGGCGTCGGGGCTGAAGCGGCTCCGGTACCTCAAGGCGGGGGCGGCGTACGTGCTGGGCATCCTCGCGGTGCTGCTGTGGACGAGCCTGCTCGTGCCGATCCCCGGCGTCGTCGTCGGGTGGTTCGGCAGCGTCGTGATCGGCCTGGCGCTCGCGACCTCGCTGCCGTGGGGTGCGTGGTGGCGGCGGGCGCGGCGGTCGTTGCCCGGCGGGGCGCGCGCCGCGCGGGGCTGAACGGTCCGGTGTCAGCCGCGACCGACGAACGGCATGGCGGTCGGCATGACCGTCAGGTTCGGCACGTTGGTTCCGGCCGGCATCCCGGCCATGTAGGCGACCGCTCGGCCCGTCTCGGCGACGTCCATCGTCGGTTCGGGGCGGATCGAGCCGTCCGCCTGCATCGTCCCGTCCGCCGCGCCCGACCCCATCGTGGTGGCGGCGTTGCCGATGTCGAGCTGCCCGCAGGCGATGCCGAACGCCCGACCGTCCAGTTGGAGCTGCTTCGTCAGGCCGGCCACCGCGTGCTTGGCGACCGTGTACGGCGCGGAGAGCGGACGCGGTGCGTGCGCGGAGATCGAGCCGTTGTTGATGATGCGGCCGCCCTGCGGTGTCTGGGTCCGCATGATCCGGAACGCCTCGCGGGCGCAGAGGAACGAACCCGTGAGGGTCACGGCCAACACCTCGTCCCAGGTGTCGAGCGTGATCTCGTCGAACTGCGTCGCCGGCGCCCCGGTGCCGGCGTTGTTGAACAGGAGGTCGAGTCGGCCGAACCGCGCGACGGTCTCGTCGAAGAGCCGTCGGACGTCCGCCTCGACCGAGACGTCGGCGACGACCGGCACGATGCGCTCCGAGACGGCCGCGACCTCGTCGAGCGGGCCACGCCGCCGTCCGGCGACCACGACCGTCCACCCGTCGCCCACCAGCGCGAGTGCGGCGGAGCGGCCGATCCCGCTGCCGCCGCCGGTCACGACGGCGATGCGGGTGTCACGCGCGCGGGCGGGGGTCGTGTCGTCGCTCATGGCGGCACGCTACCGCGGACGTCCGTCCCCGTGCGTCATGCGTCGACCACCCCGTCGGGCACCGGTGCGACCAGGCCCGCTCGCCGACGAAGGTCGAACGCGGCCGCGACCAGCTCTCGCGTGCGCAGGTGCCGTCCCGCGTCGAACAGCTGCTCGGCCGGACCGACGTCGACGATCCGCCCGGCGTCGAAGACCGCGATCCGGTCGGCGACGCGACGCACCACCGCGAGGTCGTGCGACACGAAGACGCACGTCGTCCCGGTGGTGCGCTGCAGGTCGAGGACGAGGTCGAGGACCCGCGCCTGCACGGACACGTCGAGCGCCGAGGTGGGCTCGTCGCACACGACCAACGGGACGGGACCGGCGAAGGCCCGGGCGATGGCGACGCGCTGCTTCTGTCCGCCGGAGAGCTGCGCCGGCCGGCGGTCGAGGACCTCGGCGTCGAGTCCGACCCGGGCGGCGAGGTCCTCGGCGCTGCCCTCGCCACCGAGCAGTCGGATCGCCCGGCCGAGCACCTGCCGGACGGTCCGCCTCGGGTTGAGCGACGCGTCGGCGTTCTGGAACACGACCTGCACGGGCGGGGTCCGTCGCCCGGGGCCGTCGCCCGCGGCGGAGGCAGCCGTGGTCACCGTGCCGTCGTACCGGACGAGACCGGCGAGGGCGCGCCCGAACGTGGTCTTGCCGGAGCCGGACTCCCCGACGACGCCGAGGACCTCGCCCCGGTGCAGGTCGAGGTCGATGCCGTCGAGGGCGACCGCACCGTCGTACTCCTTGCGGAGGCCGCGGACCGACACGAGCACGTCGTCCTCCGTGGTGCCGCGTGCGGCCTTGCCCGCGGTGATGTCCGGCAGCGCCTCGACGAGCTGCACCGTGTACGGCTCGGACGGCGCACCGAGCACCGTTCGGGCGGACCCCTCCTCGACGAGCACGCCGTGCCGGAGGACACCGACCCGCTCGCAGTGCGCGGCGACGAGCGGCAGGTTGTGGCTGATGAGGAGCGTGGCGAAGCCGGTCTCCTCGCGCAGTTCGTCGATGAGCGCCATGATCCCCGCCTCGACGGTGCTGTCGAGGCCGGTCGTGGGCTCGTCGAGCACGAGCAGCCGCGGCCGGGACACCAGGGCCATCGCGATCGCGACGCGCTGCTGCTGCCCGCCGGACAGCTCGTGCGGGTACCGGACGCCGATCGTGTCCGGGTCGGGCAGGCCGACGCGGGTGAACGCCTCGACCGTGCCGGACTCGGCCTCGGCCCGCCCGGACCCGGTGGCACGGAGCACCTCGGCGACCTGACGGCCGACGGGCATCGTCGGGTTCAGCGCGAGGCCCGGCTCCTGGTGCACGACCGCGACCACGTCACGCCGGAAGCGCCGGAGCCGTTCGCGGCGGAGCGTGGGGACGTCCGAACCGTCGACGACGATCGCCGCCGCCGAGACGTCGGCATCCGGACCGAGCGAGGCGGTGAGGGTCCCCGCCACCGTGCTCTTGCCGGAGCCGGACTCGCCGACGAGGCCGTACGACCCGCCCGCCTCGATCGTGAACGACACCCCGTCGACGACCCTGACGCCTCGGTACGCGACGGTGAGTCCCTCGACCCGGACCAGCGGTTCGCTCACTCGGCGACCTCCTTGAGGTTGTCCGCGATGAGGTTCGCGGCGACGACGATCGACGCCACGGCGACGCCCGGGAAGACGACCGTCCACCAGGCGGCCTGCAGGTAGGCGCGGTTCGCGTTGATGTCGAGGCCCCAGTCGGCGGCCGGAGGCTGCGACCCGAGGCCGAGGAAGGACAGCGACGCGGTGATGAAGATGGCGGCACCGAGGCTCAGGACGGCCTGCACGACGAACACCCCGACGACGTTCGGCAGGAGCTCGGTGAGCATCGCCCGGAGCGCGCTCTCGCCCTGGAGCCGGGCCGCCTGCACGTAGGACTTGCCCATCTCGACGAGCACTGCGGCGCGGACGATGCGCGCGATGCCCGGTGCGAACAGCACGCCGACGATGAGCACGAGCGCCGGGGTCGAGACGCCGAACGCCCCCACGAGCACCACCAGGAAGATGAGGCTCGGCAGCGCGAGGAGCACGTCGAAGAACCGCATCAGGGCGGTGTCGACCCAGCCGCGGTGGAAGCCCGCGACGAGCCCGAGCGTGCCCCCGAGGACGGTCGCGAGCGCGGCACCGAACGGGCCGATCACGAGCGCCGGGCGGGCCCCGGCCGCGACCCGGGCGAAGACGTCGCGCCCGAGCGAGTCGGTGCCGAACCAGTGCGCCGCACTCGGCGCCTGCAGGAGTTCCCCGGTCTTCGCGAACGGCTGCAACCCGAGCGCGTGCCACCCGACGGCGAGGACGACCCACCAGACGAGGACCGCGACCGAGACCAGGAACGTCGGGCGACCCAGCAGCGCGCGCCAGCCACGGCGGGCACGGCGCGATCCGGCGGTGTGCTCCGGCCCGGTGACGACCGGGGCGTCGGTGGCGAGGGCTCCGGGGACGACGGCGGTCATGCGGTGACCCGCCGTTCGAACCGGATCCGGGGGTCCACCACGACGAACAGGAGGTCGGTGAGCAGCAGCGCGCCGAGGGACAGCGCTCCGGCGAGCATCACGCCGCTCTCGAGCAGGAGTGCGTCCTTCCGCTCGGCGGCCGACACGAGCAGCGCGCCGAGCCCCGGGTACGAGAAGAGCGTCTCGACGATCACGCTCCCGCCGAGCAGGGTGCCGAGGTAGATCCCGAGCACGGAGAACGTCGGGATGAGCGCGTTGCGGACGACGTGCCGCCGGACGATCTGACCGGTCGTCAGCCCCTTCAGCACCGCGGTCCGGTGGAACTGCGACCGGATCGTCTCGATGACCCCGGCCCGCACCATCCGGGTCAGGACGGCGAGGTACGCCAGGGCCAGCACGACCGCCGGCAGGGTGAGCACCCGGAGCCGCTCGCCGAACCCCGCGTCGAGCGCCCCGGACGCCTGCACGGGCACGACGCGGAGCCAGACCGCGAAGACCAGCAGCAGGACGATCCCGACCACGAACTCCGGGATCGCGGAGACGGTCAGCAGGCCCACCGTCACGGCACGGTCCGACCGGCGCCCCTGGCGGTAGGCCTGCACGGCGCCGAGCACGAGGGCGACCGGCACCATGATGACGAAGGCGTACGCGCCCAGCAGGAGCGAGTTGCCGAGCCGTCCGAGCACCAGGTCCCGCACCGGCTCGGAGTACACGAAGCTCGTGCCCCAGTCGCCGGTCACGAACCCGCCGATCCAGTGCAGGTACCGGCTCACGAGGGAGCCGTCGAGTCCGTGGTCGACGTTCCAGGCCTGCACCTGCGCCGCCGTCGCGTACTGCCCGAGCGCGTTCCGACCGGGGTCCCCCGGGACGACCTGGACCAGCCAGAACGTGAGGATCGAGACCACGACCAGGACGAGCGGGATCTGGACGACCCGCTGGCCGACGAGGGACAGCAGACGACGGCGGCGCGCGGTGCTCATGACGAGGTGACCCCGATCCCGCGGAAGTCGAACCCGCCCGGGAAGTCCTGCCCGGACCGGAAGGTCCCCGTCACGCGCTTCTGCAGCAGGATGCTGCTCGACGCGAACGCCGGCACGATCACCGGCAGGTCCGTCCACTCGATCGTCGCGATCCGGTCGGCGAGGTCCTGCCGCTCGGACTCCGACGTGGTCGACTCGTACTGGTCGACGAGGGTCTCGAGCTCCGGGTTCGAGTACTTCGACGCGTTCCAGGCGGCGCCGGACCGGTAGATCAGGTCGACGTACTGGGCCGGCAGTCGCTGCGCCCAGTTCGTGATCGTCACGGGGGCGTTGAGCCACGGCGTGTCGGCCCCGTCGGCGTAGTACTGCGCGCTCGTGAGCACCTTGAGCGTGACGTCGAACCCGCCGACGGCCTCGAGCTGCTGCTGCACCACCTGGGCGAGCGCCTTCTCGGCGTCGAGCGTGGTGATCTCGAACGACACGGTCTTGCCGCCGAGGAGCTCCCGAACCTTCGCCGCGTCCTGCGACCGCTGCTCGAGGCCCTTCGGCTGGATCGCGGAGCTCGGGAAGAACGTGGTGTCGTTGCCGACCTCGGCGTTCCCGCCGTAGACCGTCTTGACGATCTCCTTCCGGTCGAGCGCCAGGGCGAACGCCTCGCGGACGGCCGGGTCGTCGAACGGCGCCTTGGTCACGTCGAGGAAGATGCCGTCGAACTTGTTGTAGTACGGCTTGGTCTCGTTGTAGTCGGAGGCCTGCAGCGTCGAGGTCGCGGTGGGGCTCGACGCGATCTGGTCGATCTCGCCGCTCTGGAAGGCCAGCAGCTGTGCCTGGTCGTCGGCGTAGAACTTCACGTCGACTTTCTCGAGGTCGACGTCCTTCGCGTCCCAGTAGTCGGGGTTCTTCGTGAACGTCGCGCCCTGGCCGGCGGAGTACTTCGACAGCACGAACTGGCCGGCACCGACGGGCTGCTTCGCCCAGTTCGTCGATGCTGTGAAGCCGGCGGGCTGGATCGTCGTGTTCGAGCCGGTGAGCAGGTACGGGAAGTCGGCGTAGGGCTTGTCGAGCGTGAACTCCACGGCGGAGTCGCCGTCCGCGGCGACGGACCCGAGGATGCCCTCGAAGCTCGACTTGCCGGGCGACTGGCTGTCCGTGCCGATGATCGAGTCGAACGTCGCGACGACGTCCTTGCTCGTGAGGGCGGCGCCGTCCGAGAACTTCAGGCCGTCGCGCAGGGTGACGGTCCAGGTGCGGCCATCGGACGAGGCCTTCCAGGAGTCGGCGAGCCGGCCCTCGAGCTTGCCCTGCGCGTCCTGGCTGAGGAGTCCCTCGGATGCCAGCCCGACGATGAACATCGCGTTGTAGTCGGACGTGGTGAGGGGGTTGATGGTGCTGTCGGGCTCCTGGAGGCCGAGCGTGTAGGTGCCGGCGTCCGACGAGCCGGACGAGGCGTCGCCGCCGGACGAGCACGCGGCGAGGGTGAGGGCGAGGGCGGACGCGGTGGCCGCGAGCGCGAGGCGCTTGAGGCGACGCCGCCGCGACGTGAGGTCGACGGTCATGGTTGGCTCCTGGGGTTCGGGGTGCAGGGGGTGGTGCGGTCAGCGGTGCGCACGGTCGGGCACGCGGGGGTGTCCGAACCGCTCGCGCAGGGTGAGGTCGTCGTACGTGGTGGCGGTCCGGCCGCGGCGCTGCAGCTCGGGCACGACGTGGTCGACGAAGCGGTCGATGCCACCCGGCAGGTACGGGAACTGCACGATGAAGCCGTCCGCTCCGCCCTCGTCCGCGAGTTCCTCGAGCCGGTCGGCGATCTCCGGCCCGGTGCCGGTGAGCAGGCTCCGCCGGTACGACCACGAGTAGACGTCGCGGGGCGTCGCCGGCGCGTCCGCGAGCAGGCGCTCGACCGCGGGCTTCGGTGACCGGGTCTCGTTCGAGGTGTCGAACTCCTCGGCGTAGTCGAACGGCACGTCGACGTCGCGCCCGGACAGGTCCTGGCCGATCTGGTGCGACACGTCCTCGAGGATGAGGGCGTCCGGGGTGAGCGCCAGGATCGCGTCCGCCTCGGCCCGGGCGTCGGCGGCGGTCTCCCCCACGACCGGCATGACCGAGGGCATGATCTTCACGGCGTCGGCAGCGCGACCGTGTCGGACCGCCCGGGCGCGCAGGTCGTCGACGAACCGACGGACGTCGGCCGCGGACCCACCCCGCGTGAACACGGCGTCCGCGGTGTCGGCGGCGAGCTCGAGGCCGGACTCGGAGCCGCCGGCCTGGAACAGCAGCGGGTGGCCCTGCGGCGGCCGGGCAATGTTGAGCGGACCGCGCACCCGGAAGGACTCCCCGTCGTGGTCGAGCCGGTGCAGCCCGTCCCGGTCGGCGAAGATCCCGGACGCGGCGTCCGCACGGATCGCGTCGTCGTCCCAGCTGTCGAGCAGACCGTGGACGACGTCGACGAACTCGCGGCCACGCTCGTACCGGCGGGAGTGGTCGATGTGCGCGTCGCCGCCGAAGTTCCGGGCCTCTTCGTCGTAGCGGCTCGTGACGAGGTTCCACGCCGCGCGGCCCCGGCTGATGTGGTCGAGGGAGGCGATCGTCCGCGCCACGTGGTACGGCTCGTTGTATGTGGTCGAGACCGTCGCCGCGAGCCCGATGCGGCTGGTCACCTGGGACAGCGCCGCGAGCAGGGTGAACGGCTCCGGGCGGAGCGCGCCGTAGTGGTCGACGCCCGACGGGTACCGGTCCCAGAAGTACAGGCCGTCCGCCAGGAACAGCGTGTCGAAGAACCCGCGCTCGGCGCTCTGCGCGATGTGGCGGTGGTGGCCGATCGTCAGGTGCTCGGCCGGCCGCGACGACGGGTGCCGCCAGCCGGTGACGTGCGCGCCGCCGGGGTGGAAGGCGAACGCACCGAGCAGGATCCGGTCGCTCATGCCGAGACCTCCGCCGTCCGGAGCGTGCTCGCCGGTCGCGCCAGCCCGAGTTGCTCGCGCAGGGTGTCCCCGCGGTACGTGCGGTCGTACACGCCGCGGCGTTCGAGTTCCGGCACCACCTGGTCGACGAACCGGTCCACGCTCACCGGGATCGACGAGAACGCGAGCATGAAGCCGTCCGCGGCGTCCTGCTCGTAGCGCTCGGTCAGCCAGTCCGCGATCTGCTCGGGTGTCCCGGGCAGGAACCGGCGCCGCAGGATCGTCCGGTAGACCTCGCGCAGCGTCGTGGCGTCCGCGGCGATGCGTCGGATCGACTCGTACACCGACTTCGACTGGGTGATCGACGACTCGTCGAAGACGTGCTCGAACGGCGCGTCGAGCGGCCGGTCGGACAGGTCGGTCTGCAGGTAGTGCGAGAGCAGGTCGAGCGAGACGCGGTCCGGCGTGAGCTCCTCGATCTCATCGAGCTGGCGCAGCGCGTCCGCCTCGGTGTCGCCGATGACGGGCGACACGGCCGGCAGGATGAGCATCGACGACGGATCGCGACCGTTGTCGACGGCTCGCCGCTTGTAGTCGGCGTACAGCGCCTGCGCGTCGGCGAGCTCGTCCTGCCAGAGCGTGAACACGCCCTCGGCCTTCGCCCCCGCCAGCGCTCGGCCGGCCTCGGACGCGCCGGCCTGGAACAGCACCGGGTGCGCCTGGGGCGGGCGGGCGATGTTCAGGGGTCCCCGCACCCGGAAGAACTCCCCCTGGTGGTCGAGGACGTGCAGGCCCTCGCGCTTGGCGAAGTACCCGGACTGCTTGTCGTGGAGGAAGGCGTCGTCGTCCCAGCTGTCCCAGAGTCCCTGCACGACGTCGACGAACTCGGCCCCGCGCCGGTAGCGCACCGCGTGGTCGAGGTTGGCGTCGCGCCCGAAGTTCCACGCCTCTTCGTCGGAGGCGCTCGTGACGAGGTTCCACGCGGCGCGGCCCTCGCTGAGGTGGTCGAGCGAGGCGAGCTTCCGTGCGACGTGGTACGGCTCGTTGTACGTCGTCGACACCGTGGCGGCGAGTCCGATGTGCTCGGTCCGCTGCGAGAGCGCGCCGAGCAGCGTGAAGGGCTCGGTGCGGATGTTCACGACGTGGTCGATGCCGGAGTCGAAGCGGTCCCAGACGTAGAGCTCGTCGGCGATGAAGAGCGTCGCGAACCCGCCACGCTCGAGCGTCTGGGCGAACCGGACGTAGTACTCCACGTCGAGGTACTGCTCCGGTTCGCTGCCGGGCAGCCGCCAGCTCGTGACGTGTTCACCGCCCGGGTAGAAGACCATCCCGCCCAGCACGAGGCCGCCGTCGCGCGTCATGCCGTCACCGCCTCTCGTGTCCGTGCCGGTGCGACCGGCCCCACCGTCGCCCCGATGCGTGGCGCGACGTCCTCCGCGAACAGCGCGAGGGCCTCGCGCCGACGCTCCTGGTCGGCGTAGCCGTGCTCGACCTGCACGTTGAGCTGCGTGGCGTACCGGGAGTACGGCTTCGACAGGATCGACTCGGCGATGTCCTCGGCGGTGCCGTAGTGCAGGTTCAGCGACGCGGCCTTCTCGGCCAGGGTCGACGCCGGGGGCAGGAACGACTCGCCCCACGCGTACTTCGCCTCGATGCCGGCACGGGCCTCGCGCAGCGCCGTGGCACGGTCACGGGCCGGGTAGATCGCGGTGGAGAGCGCCACCCGCGGCACCGCGCCGTCGGGCAGTGCGTCGAGGTAGGCGGCGGCGGTGACCTCGGCCGGTACCGTCTGGGTCGTGCCGACCAGGACCCCGTGTCCCCGGGTGGCGGCGATCGCCGCGCTGCCGGCGGTGAGGGTGGCGTCCCAGAGCCGGTCCAGCAGCGCGCTGCCGTCCGGGTTCAGTCGGGCCGTGCCGGTCCCGAGCGGCTCCCCGCGGAGCGCACCGAGCAGCGTGTCGAGCTGGGCGTCGAAGGCCGCCCGACGTGCCTCGTGCTCGGCGTGGGCGAGGTCCGGCGCGAAGACGTCGAGGGTCTCCGGGCCGCCGCCGTTCGCGACGCCGAGCTCGACCCGGCCGTCACTGAGCGCGTCGAGCACCGCGGCGTCCTCGGCGACGCGGACCGGGTCCTCGTGCGGGAGCGTCACCGCACCGAGTCCGAGCCGCAGGGTCGAGGTGCGCTCGGCGAGGGCGGCGAAGAAGACGAACGGTGACGGCAGCCCGCCGCGGGTCGGGTCGTCGTCGTGCCGGAAGTGGAACTGACGGACCCACGCGCTCTCGTACCCGAGTCGTTCCGCGGCGGCGAACAGGTCCAGCTCGTCGCGGTACGCCCGGCTCGCCGGCGGCGCTTCCGTCCCGTGCGAGAACACCGCGATCCGCAGTGGCACCGAGGCCACGCGGGCGGCCCGTTCGACGTGCGTCATGGAACACTCCCTCGTCAGTGGAGTGATGCAAACACGCACCACCGACGGTCCACGAGCGGCGACGTAACGGAGCGTTGCGCGACGTCACACAACGTAGGAGTGCGCACGGACGGCGTCCGAGGAGCATGATCGCCCCGTGCCGCAGCCCGCCGAATCCGACACCCTCCGCCGTCGTCACCCCGCCCTGCCGGACCACCTCACGTGGGAGCCCAGCAGCCGCTGGGTCCGCGCGGTCGTCGACGGCCTGACGGTCGTCGACACCCGTGCGCCGATCCTCGTGTGGGAGGCCGCCCACAAGGTCCCCGAGTACGGGATCCCGCGAGCCGACGTCCGCACCGACCTCCTGTCGCCGGCGGACGACGCACCCGCACCGGGTCGGTCCTGGCGCCCGGTCCGACCGGCCCGACGCTGGTACCACCTCCGGCTCCCCGACCGGGTCGTCCCGCACGTCGCCTGGTCGTGGGACGACGACGGCCTCGACGGGTGGCTCGGCGTCACGTGGACCCCGGGAGTCCTGGACGCCTGGTACGAGGAGGACGAGCGCGTCATCACCCATCCCCGCGACCCGCACAACCGGGTGGACGCGCTCCCGAGCAGCCGGCACGTCGTGGTCCGCGACGGCGACCGGGTGCTCGCCGACTCCCGTTCGCCCGTCGCCGTGTACGAGACCGGCCTGCCGACGCGCTGGTACCTGCCCCGCGAGGACGTCCGGTTCGACGAGCTCGTCGCCACCGACACCGCCAGCGAGTGCCCGTACAAGGGCCACGCGACCGCGTACTGGGGAGTCCGGCGCGCGGACGGCACCGTCGAGGACGTCGCGTGGTCCTACCCGGACCCCTTCCCCGCGGTGGCCGCCGTCCGCGACCGCGTCGCGTTCTGGGGTGAGCGGGTGGTCGTCGAGGTGGACGGCGTCCGCGCGTCGTCCGCGGTGGACCTGCGCGTCTGACGGACGGGAGGCGCGGGTCGGGCCCGACCCGCGCCTCCCGTCCGGCACTGGTCGCGCCACCGCCCGGCGCGCGTGTGCGCTGTCAGCGCCCACCGCGTTGACTGGGGTGTCGGTCGATCGAGGAGTGCGTGTGCTGGGACCTGAACTGGTGGTCGTGCTCGGCCTCGCCATCGCCCTGACGGCGGGCATCGCCGACCGCATCCGGGTCGCCCCGCCGGTGCTGCTGCTCGTCTTCGGCGCGCTGCTCGCCCTCGTGCCCGAGTTCGCCGGCGTGCAGCTCCCCGCCGACGCCGTCCTGCTGCTCTTCCTGCCGGCGCTGCTGTACTGGGAGAGCCTGACGACGTCCCTGCGCGAGATCCGGAAGAACCTGCGCGGCATCGTCCTGATGGGCACGCTGCTCGTCGTGGTCACGGCCGGGGCGATCGCCGTCCTGCTCCACCTGCTCGGCATGCCGTGGGGTCCGGCCTGGGTGCTCGGTGCCGCCGTGGCCCCGACCGACGCCACGGCCGTCGGGGTGCTCACGAAGATGCTTCCGCGACGGAACGTCACGGTGCTGCGTGCCGAGAGCCTCGTCAACGACGGCACCACCCTCGTGGTCTACGGCATCGCCGTCGCGGTCACGGTCGGCACGCAGGAGCTCACGTTCTGGGGCGTCTCGGGCATGCTCGCGCTGTCCTACCTCGGCGGCGTGGCGGCCGGTCTGGTCGCGGCGTGGCTCGGCACGCAGGTGCTCCGGCGCGTCGACACGGTCGTCCTCGAGAACCTGGTGACGCTCCTCGTGCCGTTCGTCGCGTTCCTCGGTGCCGAGGCGATCGGGGCCTCCGGCGTCCTCGCGGTCGTGGCCGCCGGCATCGTGGTGAGCCAGGTCGGTCCGAAGCTCGACCGCGCCGAGACCCGTCAGCAGGTCCGCGCGTTCTGGTCCTTCCTGACGTTCCTGCTGAACGGCGCGCTGTTCGTGCTCGTCGGCATCGAGGCGATGGTCGCCGCCCGTGCGCTGGAGCCCGCCGAGCTCCTGCGCGCCACCGGCGTGATCGCCGCGGTGTCGATCGCCCTCGTGCTCGTGCGGTTCGCGTTCCTCAACGCTGCCGGCGGCACGGTGTGGCTCGTCACCCGACGGTCCGGCGGAGCACCGCGCGAGGGCCACCGGGACCGGCTCGTCAGCGGCTTCGCCGGGTTCCGCGGGGCGGTGTCGCTCGCGATGGCCGTCGCCGTGCCCCGGACCCTCGAGTCCGGCGCGGCCTTCCCCGACCGGGACCTCATCGTCTTCGTCACCGCCGGGGTCGTCGTCGTCACGATCGTCGGGCAGGCCCTGGTGCTGCCGGCCGTCCTCCGCCGGGCCGCGCTGCCCGAGGACGAGTCGGTCGGCGAGGAGCGCCGCTACGCCGAGCGCACCGCGATCGAGGAGGCGCTCGACGCACTCCCGCGCCTGGCCCGCTCGACCGGCGCGGACCGTGCGACCGTGGAGCGGGTGCGGAAGGACTACGAGGCGCACCTCGACGTGATCCAGGCCCGCGAGGAGGAGGACGACGACCACCCGGCCCTGCAACGGCACGACACCGCGGTCGCCCTGGAGCTCGCGCTGGTCCGGCACAAGGCCGCGACGCTCCTGCGGTTGCGGGACGCCGACGAGATCGACGACCTCGTGCTGCGGCAGGTGCGGTCGGGGTACGACGCGGAGGAGGCGCGGTTGAGCGGGGTCACCACGACCTGACGGTCTCGCCGGCGAGTGCCCGGACGGGAGGCGCGGTGCGGGCTGGCACCGCGCCTCCCGTCCGTCACGTCCTACGACTCGTCGGCAGCCGCCGGTTCCGAGGCGAGCGCCTTCCGACGCTGCGCGACCTGGACCGCGATCGCCACAGGGACCGCCGCGAGGGCGAGTCCCCGCAGCCACGGACGGTCGAAGACGTGGCCGGACGCGTGGTCGAGGGACACCGGACCGGGGCCGCCGAGGGCGAACATCGCCGCCGAGAAGCCGAGGAACGCCGGCAACTCGAACCCGCCGTCGGCGTTGAAGAAGCCGTTCGGGGTGTGCACGCTCGACGCGACACCCATGGTCGTCGCGGCACCCGCACCGGCGATCGGGGTCGCCAGGCCGAGCGCGAGGGCGGCACCGGAGCCAGCCTCGCCGATCCCGGCCAGGACGGCGTTGCGGCGGCCGGGCCGGAAGCCCATCTGGTGCATGCCCTGGGCGGTTCCATCGATCCCGCCGCCGCCGAACGCGCCGAAGAGCTTCTGGGAGCCGTGCGACACGAGGACGGCGCCGAGGGCGATGCGGAGCAGGGTCTTGGCGGTGACGGAAGCGGTCGTGGTGCGTGCGCTCATGCGTTCTCCCGGTGGTCGGTAGCGGTGTCGCAGAACGTACGCCCCGCCGGTCCGGTGTGGACCGGCGGGGCATCCCGCGATGCGGTGGTCGTCAGCTGGTGAGCTGGCGCCGACCGCTCACGCGGACGATCACACCGGCGACGACGGCACCGACGATCGGGGCGACGATGAAGACCCAGAGCTGCGCGAGCGGTGTCGCCCCGCCGTAGACGGCGGCAGCGATCGATCGCGCCGGGTTCACGCTGGTGTTGCTGATCGGGATGCTCACGAGGTGGATCAGCGTCAGGGTGAGCCCGATCCCGAACGGTGCGACCGCCTGGTACTCCTTCTTGGCAGTGACGGAGAGGATCACCGCGATGAAGACACCGGTCAGGACCGCCTCGGCGAGGAACACCGACCCGAGGCCGTACCCGCCGGGGCTCGCCGATCCGTACCCGTTCGAGGCGAAGCCCCCGTCACGAGCGGCCGCGAAGGCCCCCGGCTTGCCGGAGAGCACCGCGGCGATGATGCTCGTCGCGGCGAGCCCACCGACGATCTGGGCCACGATGTAGCCGGCGACGTGGCGGGCATCGGTGCGGCCCGCGGCGAGCAGACCAAGCGTGACCGCGGGGTTGAAGTGACCGCCGGAGATGTGCCCGACGGCCGAGATCCCGGCCACGAGCGTGAGACCGAACGCGAGGGCCACGCCGAGGTAGCCGACGCCCTGCTGGTTGTCCGTGGCACTCGGGACGTTCGCGGCGAACAGCGCGGTGCCGACGCCGCCGAGGACGAGCAGGAACGTGCCGAACAGCTCGGACGCGTACCGGGCCACCGGCGACCAGGCGGCCGCGTCCTCGCGTCGCTGCTCGGACGTGGACTCGCTGACGGGTTCGTCCGCGGCGCGGTCGTGGTTGCGGTTCGCCATCGTGGTGTTCTCCGTTCGGTGCGGGTGTCGGTGTTCCGGCCGGTCGTCGGTGTTCCGACGGCTGTCAGTGGACGCGGGTGGGTTTGGCGAGGGTGGAGCGGGTGCCGCCGGTGAGGTGGACGAGGACGGGGATCTGCCGGCCGAGGGTGCGGTCCAGGACGGTGATGGCCCGGTCGACGGCGGTGAGGACGGTGACGGCGTCACCACCACGGCGGACCGCGACGCGGATGCGTGCGGCGCGTTGCCGGCGGACGAGGTACGTGTCGACGCGGGCGCTGATGACGTCGCGGACGCCGTCGAGTTCGTGGTCGACGACGTCGCGGACGAGGGCGACGTTGACGGTGACCTGGTCGTCGCCGGAGCGTTCCCGGACGGCGACGGACGTGCCGCCCCCACCACGGGTGAACACCCACACCAACGCCAGGACGATCACCACGGCGCAGACCGCGACGATGATCCACAGCGACGACGCCGGCACGCTCAGCCGGTTCGGGAGCGTCGCGTAGGGTTCGACGGCGTCGCGGACGGCGGGCAGGACGCCCGCGCCGATGGTGATGCCGACGATGACCGCGACGAGGCCGAGGACGAACAGGATGATCCGGTTCAGGGTCCGGTTGCTCTTGGTCATGCGAGGGTTCCCTTCTCCTCGACCGTGACGCTGACGCGTCGGCCGAAACGTTCGTCCAACCCGGACAGGCGGTCCCGGACGGCGTCGCGGATGACGGTGTCGTCGACGGGGATCCCGCTGACGGGCACCACACGGACCGTGGTGGAGCGTCCGCGGGCGGTCGCGGAGGCGTTGCCCTCCGGGACACCGGCGGCCATTCCCGCGGCGTTCGCGGCGGTGGAGGCGAGGATGCGGGTGTCGATGACGACGGCACCACGGTCGTGGTCGATGACGGAGCGGTGCTGCCGGCCGGGCTTCAGGGCCAGGACGATCAGGACCACACCGAGGACCAGAAGAACCACGGCGATGACCTCCGCGATCGTGACGAACGCGGCGTCCGGGCGGAGCGCGGCGTCGACGACGGTCTGCGGGTCGGCGAGCAGCGGGGGCCGGCCGATGGCGGCGAGGACCGCTTCGGTGCCGATCCACGCAGCGACCAGGGCGAGCACCACGAGCGCCACCGCCACGGCGGTCGAGCGGGAGCGGTGCACGCTCCGGCGACGGATGCGTCGTTCGACGGAACCGTTGCTCATGATGGCCTCCTAAGCGATCCGGGACTGGTGCTCGCGCACGATCCCGGTGAGTTCGATGTGGGCACTACCGACGCGGCGGCCGGTGAGTTCCCCGACCCGGCCCTTGACCTCGTCCGCGACCCGGGCGGTGCGGGTGACGATGTCGTCGCCCGCGGCGATGGGGCCGGTGATGTCGAGCGCGAGCGCGCCGGCGGTGTCGCCGAGACCGACGCGCACCCGCTTGGCGGGGGCGCCGAGCCGTTCGGCTGCGACGGCCCGCGCCAGCGAGGTCAGTGCGCGAGCGGTGATCTCGACACGGCCCGGGACGTCCGGGCCGGCGTTCACCGGGAGCTCCGGCGTCCGGTCAGCACGTCGGCGAGGGCACCCCGGTCGATGCGGCCGGTGACCAGCGCGGCCACGAGAGCCCCGACGGCACCGAACACGACCACGAGCACGAAGCCCCAGAACCCGAACTGCAACGCCACGACGGCGAGGATCGCCCCGATGAGGGCTCCGATCAGTGTGTTGCTCATGCGACTCGCGCTTCCTTCTTCTCGTCGTCCTTGTCGTCGTCGTCACCCGGGATGAACACGTCCTGCACGGTCACGTTCACCTCGGCGACCTCCATGCCCACGATCTGCTCCAGCGCACGAGCGACACCGGCGCGGACACCGTCAGCGACCTGCTGCAGGGCGACGGGGTACTCCGCGACGATCACGATGTCCGCGGCGACCTGCTTCTCGCCGACCTCGACCTTGACGCCCTGCCCGAAGTCACGCTGCCCGATCGCGTCACGGATCGCACCGATCGCACGCGCGGCACCGTTGCCGAGGGAGTGCACCCCGTTCACCTCACGCGCAGCGATCCCGGCGACCTTCGACACGACGGTGTCGTCGATCGTGGTCTTGCCCGTGACGCCGCCGGTGTGGGTGCCCGTGTTCCGAGCGACCCCCGAAGCCGTCGCAGCCGAAGCAGTCGTGGTGGTCGTGGTGTCAGCCATGTTCGTTCCTTCCGTAGACCCGCCGGGCGTTCCCAGCGGTTGCTGTTCACGGATGAGACGGGGCCCACCAGACGGAAGTCACACCCGCACCGTGCTGTTCAGCGATGTCCCAGGAACGGGGTCGGCGGACGGCGTTCTTGTCCCCCACCGACCACGGCGACCGCACCCGGCGCGCAAAGCGGCCGCGGCGTCGCGCGTGCTGTCCTGTTCCCGCGCGATCCCGCGCCCGGACGGACTCGAGCGTGCGGCGCGCCGGCGACGGGAGTACTGGCTACAGGTCCTTGAGCCGACGGCCGGTGATGCCCTCGTTCCACCGCGTCACCGAACCCCGAAGGACCGATTCGTGGTGTCCCCCGTGTCCGTCGGCAAGTCCGCACCGCCAGCGGTCGAAGACGCTGAGGCAGGGGTCGCGGGGAAGCCGGCCGCTCCCGTCGCCGCTCGGGGCCGGGTCGGCGGGGTACGTGGCGTTGCTGTCGTCGATCATTCCGCGGAGAAGACGACGCAACACCCGGTTCCGTCACGAAACGGTCGGCCTCCGGTCCGCCCGGGCGTTTCGCCGCCGGCCGGTGCAGGGTGGACGGACCACGACCGGACGGCGACCGTGGACGACGACCGGAAGGCGGGGATGGACCACGACGATCCCCTCCTGCGTGCGGAGGACGCCACGCTCGTGGTCCGTGCCGCCGAGGGCGACGTGCGAGCGTTCGAGGTCCTCGCCCGCCGCCACGGCCCGGTGATGCGCCTCTACGCCGAGCAGATGCTCGGTTCGAACGTCGAGTCGGACGACGTCGTGCAGGACTCCTTCCTGACCGGCTGGCGTCGACTGTCCGACCTCAACGACCCGGCCCGGTTCCGTCCGTGGGTGATGCAGATCGTCACCCGGAAGGCGCTCGACCGGCTCCGCCGACGACGACACCACGACGACGTCGACACCGTGCAGCACCCGGCCGAGGTCGCTCGGCAGCCGGAGCGTATCGTCGAGACGCGGATGCAGCTCGACGCGATGTGGACCGCGCTCGACCGCCTCCCCGCAGACCAGCGGCGGTGCTGGCTCCTGCGTGAGACGGCCGGCTACAGCTACCAGCAGATCGCCGACGAACTCGAGCTGCCGGTGTCGACGGTGCGTGGGCTGCTCGCTCGTGCCCGTCGGTTCCTGACCGTGGAGATGGAGGCATGGCGATGAGCGACATCGACGATGTCCCCGTGCCCGAGGACGACCTCGACGGCCACACGATGGAGGAGCTCGCGGAGTACCTCGATCGTGGCCGGTCACCACGCGACCCCGCCATCGAGGGCTCTGCCTCGTGCCGTCTCGCCCTGTCGAACATGGAGCGGCTGCGCGAACTCTCCCTCGGCGCCCTGCAGCACCGGGCCGACGCCGAACCGGACCGCGAGACCGACTGGGTCGACCGGTTGCTCGCGACGATCCGCTCCGAGGTCCGCCCCGGTCGTGACGTGCCCGTCCCCCACCCCGATCCCCGACTCCGCCTGTCGATGACCGAGGCGGCCGTCCGTGGACTGGTCCGGCGGACCGGCGACACGATGGGCGGGGTCGTGATGGGCAGCTGCACACTCGACGGCGAGCTCGGCGACCCCGGCGCCCCGGTCCACGTGCGCGTGACCGCCGGACTCGTCTACGGGGCGCCCGCGGACGAGACCGCCGACCGCCTCCGGGTGCGGATCGCCGCGGCGCTCGCACGCCACACCACCCTGACCGTTGCGTCCGTCGACGTGGTGTTCGACGACGTCTACCTGCCGTAGGAGTCCGACGTGAGCGACGAAGCGCTGTCCCGAGCCCTCACCGACCGGATCCGGAGCGTCCCCGGCGTCACGGGCGTGTACCCGACGAGGCCGATCGTGCACGCGGCCGCGGAGGCCGTCGCGTCGACCTTCGCGCTGCAGGAGCCCGACGTGCTCGTCGACGTGCACCGCGACGGCTCGGCGCTCCGGATCGGGGCGGGGATCGCCGTCGACGACGCACGTCCGGCACCGGAGACGGTCCGCGAGGTGGGCGAGCGCATCCGTGACTTGGTCGACGAGCGGACGGGCGCCCCAGCCGACCTGGTCGAGGTGACGATCCGGCTCGTCGAGGGCATCGGCGGACCGGTCGACGAATCGGCCGGTCCCGATGCGGGCGAGCACTTCGCGACACCCGGCTGACGGGGGCCGTGCGGCCCTCGACGCACCGCGGAGGGACGGGAGGCGCGGTGCGGGCCCGCACCGCGCCTCCCGTCCGCACGTGGTCACGGACGAGGCGGTCGTCCTGTCGTTCCGTGCTCGTGTGGCGACGATCGACCGCAGCCGCCACCTCGACGCGTCAGGTCGCGGCGGACGTCGCCCCGTCCTCGGTGCGTACGGCCGACCTGGCGCCGGGGGTCGCCCAGACCGTGCCGTCGGCGGCGAACGCGAGCACGTCGACGTCGGCGTCGCTCGTGAGCCGCCGGAGGTCGTCCTCGTCGCCGGCGACGACCGCGGTCGCGAGGACGTCCGCCGTGACGATGTCGTCGGCGATGACCGTCGCCTGGACGAACGTCGGGGTCGCCCGGCGCCAGATGTGCTCGCCGCGCTCGGCGGTGCCGGAGGTCGCGACGGCACGACGAGGTGCCTCGAGCCGGACGACGCCGACGACGGTGTCCCGGTGGGCCGGATCGACGACGCCGACGCTCCAGGGGTCGTCGGCGCGGTGGTGGCCGCGGACGAGCACGTCGCCGCCGGCGCTGACCATCCAGTCGCCGCTGCTGCTCGCGGCGTCGAGGACGGCTCCGGCGTCGCGGATCGCGAGCGCCTTCACGACGCCGGAGAGGTCGATCACGCCGTCCGGGCGGTGCGGGGTGAACGCGCCCCCGGTGCGCTCCCGCCAGTCGAGCGCGAGCGCGTAGACGTCACGCACCTCGGACGGGGTGTCCGCGAGCCGGACCGAACCGTCGGCGACGCTGCTGAGGACCGACGACGGGTCGTACAGGCTGTATCGGTGGTCGTAGCCGGCGAAGACGGCGCGCACTTCGGATGCGGCCCCCGGGGTGGCTCCCCGGAGGCTCACGACGGTGCCCATCGTCTCGAAGGTGGTGACGCCGCTCACAGTCCGGCCTTGTCGATCGCGGACTGGAGGGACGTCGTGTAGCCCTCACTGGTGAAGGTCGCGCCGCTGACGGACTGGATCTGCGCGGACTGCGCCTGCAGCGCCTCCTGACGGAGGATGGGGGCCGCCTGCTGACTGATCTGCACCGACCGCCCGTCGCTGTTCGTGAGCTGCAGCGCGGTGACGTCGGTGATCGTCCCGTTCGCGACGGTGATCTGGACCTGCACCGGGCCGTACCGGGTCTGCGTCGTGTCGCCGGTGAAGGTGCCGGTGGCGGAGGACCCGCCGGTGGTGCCGGTGCCGGTGCTGCTGCCGGTGGTGCCGGCACCGGACGTCGTGCTCTGCTGTGCTGGTGCGGTGACCGCGGGCTGGCCGCCGAGCTGCCACCCGATGACCAGGACCGCGATCGAGGAGACGACCCCGCCGGCGATGATGCGCGCTCTCATGACTCGAACCGTTCCTGGTGGATCTGGTGCTCGGGGACGCCCGCGAGCCGTGCTTCGCGGACGACGAGGTCGGACCAGGCACGCGGCCCGCACACGTACAGGTCGGACCGGAGCAGGTTCGGGAACACGGACCGGAGGGAGACCCCGCGCCGGACGTCCTCCTCGGTCATCCAGCTCTCGCGGGAGCGGGACCGGTGACCGACCATCGTGTACAGCCGGCTGCCCGTCGCCTCGGCGAGGTCCGCGGTCTCGTGCCACAGGTACTGCTGGTCGGCGTCGGTCCCGCGCAGCAGCACGGTGGCCTCACCCGGACGGAGGTCGGTGTCCTCGAGCAGCGACCGCACGGGGGTGATCCCGATGCCGGAGGCGACGAGGGCGAGGTACGGAGCGGTCCGAGCCCGGCTCGTGAACAGGCCGTAGGGGCCCTCGAGGGAGACGAACGCACCCGGGGTGATCCGGCCGAGTCGCGCGGAGCCGGCGCCGAGGTCGCGCACCGTGATCCGGGCACGATCGCGGCCGGGGACGGCGGAGAACGACACCGGGTGGGCGTGCCACCAGGTGCGGGCGGTCCAGAAGCGCCACACCCCGTACTGCCCGCCCTCGGTCCCGAGGCGGTCGAGGTCCCGTCCGGCGAGGTGGATCGACACGACGCCCGGTGCGATGGGCTCGACGCCGACGACACGGATGCGGTGGCGGAGCGTCACGACGAGGGGCAGCGCGAACCGGTACAGGGCTATCAGGCCGAGGGCCAGGACGTAGAGCGCGATCCAGTAGACCCGCTGCCACGTGCCCTGCGCGAGGACACTGCCGACGCTGAGCATGTGCGGCAGCGCGACGAGTACCGCGGCGTAGCTGAGGAGGTGGATGACGTGCCAGGCCTCGTACGGCAGGCGACGGCGGACCGCGACGAGCGAGGACACCACCACGGCGACGAAGAGTCCGAGTGCGAGGTAGGCCAGCGGCATGTCCGGCGTGGAGAAGAGCGCGATCGTCTCGGCGATCGGCCCGGTGCCCGCCGAGGCGCCGTACCCGAGGGTCAGGAGCGCTCCGTGCGCGAGCAGCAGGTACAGCACGGGCTTCCCGAGCGACCGGTGCACCGCGATGGCGTTGTCCTGGCCGAAGGTCCGGTCGATGAGCGGCACGCGCGCGGCGAGCACGAGCATGACGAGCACGAGGTCGGTCGCGACGAGTCCCGCGACGATCCCGGCGTCGGTGAGCCAGCCGCCGATGCCGACGACCGTGTGCGATCCGGGTGACACGAGCCAGAGCATGACGGCCACCGCTGCCGAGACCCAGGCGAGGATCCCGAGCAGGTCGGTGACGGTGCGGCGGCGGCGTCCGGCTCGGCGGCGACGACGGGCCGCGACCTCGAGGGGTTCGTCGTCTCCGATGGGTCTCGGAACGGGACGAGCAGTGGGGCGAGCGGTGTCGATCATCGGCTCGTTCCTCTCCAGCATGTGATCGGGTGGCTCACAGCATCGGCATCGGAGCTATGGAGGAACCCGGAACGGGACGTGCGCTTCGTTCGAGACCTCGAGTGATCGGCGCCGGCGTCGGATCCGCGTCAGGTCGCGGGCAACCGGACGGTCGCGATCGCGCCGCCGTGCTCGCCGTTCTCGCCGTTCTCGCCGTTCTCTCCGTTCTCTCCGTTCCGGAGCGACGCCGATCCACCGGCCCGCTCGGCGATCCCGCGCACGAGCGCCAGACCGAGTCCGCTGCCACCGAGCACCGCACGCCGCGCACTGTCCGCCCGGGCGAACCGCTCGAAGGCCTGGGGCAGGAAGTCCTCGGGGACACCGTGACCGTCGTCGACGACGGTGAGGTCGAGCGCGTGCGATGCGTCCTGGACGAGCGTCACCCGGATCACACCGCCGTCGTCCCCCGCGGCGATCGCGTTCGCGACGAGGTTGTCGACGATCCGGGCGAACGCCGCGGGCTCGAGCGCGTACCGCTCGTCGGGAGCGTCGAGTGCCGCCGTGAAGTCGATGTCCCGGTCGACGGCACCGCCGAGTGCTCGTGCGCGGTCGATCGAGCCCATCAGCTCCGTCACGAGCGCGGCCGCCGGGGTCGACGGTGCGGGACCGGACTCGTCGAGCCGGCTGAGCTCGAGCATGGTGTTCGCGAGCGCCACCAACCGCGCAGCGTCTCCTTCGGCGCCGCGCAGCTCGCGTTCGAGGGCCTCGGCATCGCCCGACGAGTGGTGTGCGAGTTCGAGCCGAGCGGTCAGGGCGGCGAGTGGTGTCCGGAGTTCGTGACTGGCGTCGGACACCATCCGCCGCTCCCGCTCGGCGTTCTCGCGCTGCCGGTCGATGAATGCGTTGAGCGTCCGGGCGAGGCCGGCGAGCTCGTCGTCCGAGGTCCCGACCGGCAGGTGGCCGCCCGCGGTCCCGGCGCTCAGGTCCTCGGCGGTCCGCCGCATCCGCCCCACGGGTCGGAGGGCCAGCGTCGAGAGCAGCCAGGCCGTCGCCGCGAACGCCACGAGCGCCAGGACCGTCCCGACGACGAGCGAGCGGTCCACGCGCTCGAGTGTCTCCTGCCCGGCACGGCCGTCGTGGGCCGCCCACACGACCGCAGAGCCGTCGTCGTTCGTGACCGGCACCCCGACGACGGTGACGAGCCGGTGCCCGGTGTGCAGGCGGAGCGTGACCTCGTCGTCGGGGACACCGGACGGCAGCGACGCCCGGATGTCCCGCGGCAGCGAGTCGACGAGCCACGAACCGGAGGAGGTCCGGATCCCGACCAGGACGTCCTCGGCGGGGCGGTCCGGCGCCTCGTCCGGGTTGTGCCGGAGGTCGGAGACGAACGGCGCGGCGTCCCCGGCGGCGAGGGACTCGTCGGTCGCGATCGTCGCCCGCTCGATCTGCACGTGGAGCACGACCGCGATCCCGGAGAGGACCACGGCGCCCACGACGAGGCTGCCGAGCGTGATGCGCGCGCTGATCGAGAGGCGGCGGAGGACCCTCATGCCGTCGGCACGACCTCGAGCGCGTAGCCGACGCCGCGCACGGTGCGGATCGCGACGTCGGCATCCGCCGCCTGGAGCTTCTTGCGGACGTAGCTCACGTACTGGTCGACGATCGTCGGGTCGAAGTGCTCGGCGCTTCCCCAGACCTCCTCGAGGACCTCGGCGCGGGTCCGCGGTGCCGGCGAGCCCTGGATGAGGAACCGCAGCAGCGAGAACTCCTTGACGCTCAGCGGCAGGTCACGCCCGCGCACGGCGGCGCGGACGGCGACGGTGTCGAGTCGGACCGAGCCGGCCTCGACGACCGTCGCGGTCCCCGCCGCGCGACGGCGCAGGTGAGCTCGGATGCGGGCGTTGAGCTCGGCGATCGCGAACGGCTTCGTGAGGTAGTCGTCGGCGCCGGAGTCGAGCCCGAAGACCCGGTCGTCCACCGCGTCGCGCGCCGTGACGAGCACGACCGGGAAGTCCTCGCCCATCTCGCGCAGCCGACGGCAGACCTCGAACCCGGACATCTCCGGGAGCATGACGTCGATCGCGGCCGCGTCGAAGGACTGCGCGCGGGCCTGGACGAGCGCGGCGACGCCGTCGGACACGACGGTCACGGCGTGCCCCTCGCCGACGAGCCCGCGTTCGACGAGCACACCCATCTCGGGGTCGTCCTCGACCACCAGGATGTTCGCCATGTCACACCACCCCGCTCGTCCCGAGGAGCGACCCGATCGCGAACGTCGCCGCGAGGGCGAGCGCTCCTCCGAGGACGACGCGGACGGTCGCGCGCCCCACCGATCCGCCGCCGATCCGCGCACCGGTCGCGCCGGTCAGCGCGAGGGCGAGGAGGACGACGACGAAGGTCACCGAGACCCGCACCGACTCCGGGGGCAGCAGGATCGCGAGCAACGGCAGGACGGCGCCGACGGAGAACGCAGCGGCCGATGCGAACGCCGCGTGCCACGGGCTCACGACCTCGTCCTCGTCGATCCCGAGCTCGGTCGTCAGGTGCGCGCGGAGGGCGTCACGCTCCGTGAGCTCGGACGCCACGGTCTCGGCGGTCGCCCGCTGGAGCCCGCGTGCCTGCCACAGCTGCGTGAGCTCCTCCAGCTCGGCGACCGGGTCCTCCCGCAGCTCCCGGCGCTCCTTCTCGATGAGCGACCGCTGGCTGTCCTTCTGGCTGCTCACCGACACGTACTCCCCGAGCGCCATGGAGACCGCGCCACCCACGAGTGCGGCGATCCCGGCGGTCGCGATGGCGGGCACCGATGTCGACGCCCCGGCGACACCGACGACGATCGACGCCGTGGACACGATGCCGTCGTTCGCGCCGAGCACGCCGGCGCGCAGCCAGTTCAGGCGTGCGGCGAGGTCGCCGTCGTGCGCCTCACCGGGGTGGGGTTCAGGTGCGGTCATGGTCCTGATCGAACCAGGTCGTGCCCGTCGTGTTCGAGCGCGGGGTCGTGTTCGTGTGAGGTTTCGAACGATGCCGGCGCCCGGAAGCGCTTGGCTGGAGCCACAGCGCCGGTGTCGATCGGCGCACGACGTGAAAGGCCGACATGGACTGGCAGTTCGGCGGGATCCCGCTCCACCCCCTCTTCGTCCACCTCACCTCCGTCGCGGTCCCGGTCGCGGCCCTGACCGCGATCGCCGTCGCCGTGTGGCCGAGAGCACGACGGTGGCTCGCGGTCGGTGCGCCGATCATCGGGCTGGTCGCGCTGGTGTCCGTCCCGCTCGCAACGTCCTCCGGCGAGTGGCTGGAGCACCACGAGAAGGAGACGGCGTTGCTCGAACGGCACACCGAGCTCGCCGACGGCATGCTGCCGTGGTCGATCGCTGTCTTCGTGCTCCTGACGCTCTGGTGGGGCTGGCACCGGTTCGGGACCGCCCGGGTGACGAGCGTCGGCGTGGTGCGGGCCGTCGGGATCGTCGGACCGGTGCTGCTCGTGCTGGTCGCCGTCGTCTCGATCATCGAGGTCGTCGTCATCGGCCACGCCGGAGCAGAGTCCGTCTGGAAGGGGTAGCGGAGGCCTCTGGAGCACCACGTTCATCCGGGCACGTCCGCCGGCGGTACGACGCACACCGGCGCCGAGGCACGGTGGAGGAGCACCTCGCCGACGGACCCCGTCAGGAACGCCCCGAGCGCCGAGCCGTGGCGACGGCCGACGACGACGAGCGAAGCCGTGGTGGCGGCGCGGATGAGCACCTCGGACGGTCGGCCCTGCCGGAGCTCACCACGCATGCGCAGCTCCGGGTGCGATCGGCTCACCGCCCGGATCGCCGCGTCGAGTTCGAGTTGTCCCTCGTGCTCCCACAGCGGGCGGTCTCGTTCGAGGTACACCGCACCGAACGGTGAGACGCTCGTCGGCGGCTCCCACGCGCGGACCAGGACGAGTCCGTCGCGGCAGCGTTGCGCGTACCGGGCAGCGAACCCGAGCGCCGACGAGGCAGTTCGGCCGTCCACGCCCGCGACGACCGCGTCGTCGACGCGACCGGGACGCCAGTGTTCCGGGACCACCACCACCGGAGCGGTGGCGTGTGCGACGACCCGTTCAGCGACGCGGCCGGTGAGGGACGCCCAGAGGCGCTCGGACCGACGCCCGCCGATGACCAGGACGTCGGTGTCGGTTGCGTCGTCGAGCAGGCGCGCGAGGGTGGGCCCGCTGACGACGGCACGCTCGACGCGGAGCCCTGGGTGGCGCTCCCGGAGTCGGTGCTCGGCGATGGTGAGTCGTCCCGTCGAACGGTCGAGGGTCTCGCCGCGCGGCTCGTGGACGGTCTCCAGCCGGACGGTGTCGGTGTCCTGCACGACCCCGTCGACCCAGTCGAGGCTGTTCCACGCCGCGTCCGAGTCGTCCACGGCGACGGTCCAGCAGGTCGGCTCGGGCATGGCGGTCCTCTCGTCGGGCTCGGTCCCGACACTGCTGGTCCGGTCATGGCTCCGCCAGGTCCTTGGTCCCCCGACGGACCGCACGACGTCCGTCGGGACCGAAGACCCTGCCGAGTATCCGAAGACCGTGCCACCGTCGCGTCGACCGGTGCGGGCCCGCCGCCCGCCCACGACGAGGAGCACCGCATGGACGACACGACGATCGAACAGGTCCACCGGTGGTGGCGCGCCGCGAACTACCTCGCCGTCGGACAGATCTACCTGCTCGACGACCCGTTGCTCCGACGTCCGCTCACCCCGGAGGACGTCAAACCCCGGTTGCTCGGGCACTGGGGGACGACACCGGGGCTGAACTTCGTGCACGCGCACCTCAACCGCGTGATCCGAGAACGGGCGCTCCGCACGCTCTTCGTCTGCGGCCCCGGACACGGCGGGCCTGCCGTCGTCGCGAACGCCTGGCTCGACGGCACCTACAGCGAGCTGTACCCGGCGGTGACCCAGGACGAGGACGGCATGCGACGACTCTTCCGGCAGTTCTCGTTCCCCGGCGGCATCCCGAGCCACGCGGCTCCGCAGACACCGGGCTCGATGCACGAGGGCGGTGAGCTCGGCTACGCCCTGTCGCACGCGTACGGCGCGGCGTTCGACGACCCGACACTGCTCGTCGCAGCCGTCGTCGGGGACGGCGAGGCCGAGACCGGTCCGCTCGCGACGAGCTGGCACTCGAACAAGTTCGTCGATCCGCTCCGCGACGGGGTCGTCCTGCCGATCCTCCACCTCAACGGGTACAAGATCGCGAACCCGACGGTGCTCGCGCGCATCCCCGAGTCCGAGCTCATCGACCTCATGCGCGGGTACGGCCACCAGCCGTTCGTCGTCTCCGGCGGGTTCGACGGCGAGGACCCGCAAGCGGTCCACCGGCGGATGGCCGAGACCCTCGACGTGGTCCTCGACGAGATCGAGCGCATCCGCCGTGCGGCACGCACCGGCACGCTCGAGGGACGACCGCGGTGGCCGATGATCGTGCTGCGCACGCCGAAGGGCTGGACCTGTCCGCCGGTGATCGACGGGAAGCCCGCGGAGGACAGCTGGCGGTCACACCAGGTGCCGCTGTCCGATCCGCGGCACTCGGCAGACCACCTCGCCGTGCTCGAGGAGTGGATGCGCTCGTACCGCCCCGAGGAACTGTTCGGACCCGACGGCTCCCCGGCCTCGGACATCCGCGCCCACGCGCCGGCAGGGGACCTGCGGATGAGCGCGAACCCGGTCGCGAACGGTGGCCTCGTGCGCACCGACCTGCGCATGCCCGACTTCCGGGACCAGGCCGTCGCGGTCGAGCGCCCCGGAGCCACCTCGAGCGAGCCGACACGGGTGCTCGGCCGCTGGCTCGCCGCCGTGGCACGGGCGAACCCGACGACCTTCCGCGTCTTCGGTCCTGACGAGACGGCATCGAACCGGCTCGACGCCCTGTACGACGTGACGGACAAGCAGTGGAACGCCGAGGTGCGGTCGACCGACGAACACCTGGCACCGCACGGCCGCGTGATGGAGATGCTCAGCGAGCACCAGTGCGAGGGCTGGCTCGAGGGGTACCTGCTGACCGGACGCCACGGCGTGTTCGGGACGTACGAGGCGTTCGCGCACGTCGTCGACTCGATGCTCAACCAGCATGCGAAGTGGCTCGCCGAGAGCCGGAAGGTGCCCTGGCGGCGGCCCGTCTCGTCCTTGAACTACCTGCTCTCGTCGCACGTCTGGCGGCAGGACCACAACGGGCTCTCGCACCAGGACCCCGGGTTCATCGACCACGTCATGAACAAGCGGCCGGAGGTCGTCCGCGTGTACCTGCCGTTCGACACGAACACCCTGCTCTCGACCTTCGACCACTGCCTCCGGTCGGTCGACTACGTCAACGTCGTGGTGGCCGGGAAACAGCCGACGCCGGACCTCCTCACGGCCGAGGAAGCCGTCGCGCACTGCACCCGCGGACTGGGCATCCTGCCGTGGGCCGGCACCGAGGTCGACGGCGAGGAGCCGAACGTGGTGCTGGCCTGCGCCGGTGACGTCCCGACCCTCGAGGTCCTGGCAGCGGCGTCGATCCTCCGCGACGACGTGCCGGGACTCCGGGTCCGGGTGGTCAACGTCGTCGACCTGATGCGCCTGACGAGCCCCGAGCAGCACCCGCACGGCATGCCGGACGAGGCGTTCGACGCCCTGTTCACGCGCGACCGTCCGGTCGTCTTCGCGTTCCACGGGTACCCGTGGCTCATCCACCGGCTGACGTACCGCCGAGCCGCGAACGCCGACATGCACGTCCGCGGGTACGTCGAGCAGGGTACGACGACGACCCCGTTCGACATGCTCATGCTCAACGACCTCGACCGCTTCCACCTCGTCATCGACGTGCTCGACCGGGTCCCTGGGCTGGCCGTCCGGTACGCCGGGCTGCGCCAGCGGATGCAGGACGCGCGCACCGAGGCACGAGCGTGGACCCGCAGCCACGGGGAGGACGTGCCGTCGGTGGCCGACTGGCGCTGGTCGGCATGACGAGGGCGACCGCTCACGGGGTCAGCGCACGATCGCGACGGCGGTCCGGGAGGCGCGGATCACCTGGTCGACGACGGTCCCGCGCTGTCGGTGGTGCGGCCCGGTGCCCAGGACGAGCAGCGCCGCTCCGTCCGCCGCGTCGACGAGGCGGCGGGCGACCGGGCCCTCGACGAGCTCGCGGTGCACGTCGACGTCGAGCAGGCCGAGGAGCGCGTCCTCGACGCGCTCCTCGAGCATCTGCAGTTCGCGACGACGCGCGTGTTCCTCGTCGTGCCCTGGTGGCGACCAGACGGCCACCGCACGCAGCGTCGTACCGGTGCGCCGCGCCTCCTGGCCCGCGAACCGGAGCGCGGCGTCCGACGCGGACCGCACGTCCACGCCGACCACCACACCGCGTCCCATCGGCGCGTCCGCCGGCACGGCGACGACGGTGCACGGCGCAGCGTCCACGAGCCGCGCGGCGATGGACGGACGCCGACCGCGGGCGTCGAGCACGAGGTCGTGGCCGACGATCAGGACGCACTCGGCGTCGACCGCTCCCAGGAGCACTGCGACCGGGCCCCCGCGGTGCACCTCGACGTCGAGGTCGATGCCGTGCGCGCTCGCGGCCGCTGAGACGCCGGTGCGGACACCGAGGTCAGCGTCGCTGAGCGCCGGCGATCCCGCGTCATCGGGCACGGCGTGCACGACGACGAGCCGTCCCACGGAGCCCGTCACCCGCGCCGTGGCCCACCGCAGTGCGGCGCGGGACCCCGTCCCGCCGTCCCAACCCAGAATGATCCGCGTGGTCATGGTCGGCACCTCTCCCGGCACCGCTCCGGGCGTCGTCCGAGGTACGTTCCGCGCGGAGCGGGCCTCCGACCAGTGGCCTTGGTCCCTCGGCCCGAGCAGGACCTTGGACCCTGCCCGGGCACCGTCCGGGCACCGTAGCGTCGCGTCGACCGAAGCGGTGCGAGCCGCTGGCGACGCACCGTGCATCCGCCAGGGAAGGAAGCGATCATGACCGCGTACACCGTTGCGATCGACGACACCGTCGCCGGCTGGAAGACCGTCGAGTGGACCGTGGACACGGTTGACCCGGCGGCCGACAGTGTCCGGCTGCTGACCGTCAGCGAGTTCTACGGCGAGGCGCTGACCCGGACGGAACACCGGCTCGACGCCGCCGAACAGCGACTGCGCACCGTGTACCCGGATCTCGCGGTCACGCACGACGTCACGGGCGGTCCGACCGCCGACCGGCTGGTGGCGGACGCCGCGCTCGGTGACGTCCTCGTGATCGGCGCACGGCAGGTGCACACCCTCACCGCAGCCATCACGGGGCGGGTGGCGGAACGGGTCGTGGCGCACGCCACAACGCCGGTCGTCGTCGTCCCGGAGGAGTGGGAGCGCAGCGACGGGCCGGTCGTGGTCGGGGTCGACGGCCGGTCTGCCGCGTCCGCGCTCGCCTGGGCCGCCGACGTCGCCGAGCGACGCGGCAAGGACCTCGCCCTGGTCCGGGCATGGGCGGTCCCGACCGCGATGGCGCCGTACGCCAACATCTACCTCGAGGAGGACCGCGTGCTCTGGTCCAACGAGGCCGACATCGAACTCCGCGCGGCTCTGCGGGCGGTCGGTGAGGCGCACCCAGCGCTGCGTGTCGACGGGTCGTCGGTCGAGGGCCAGCCCCGCGACGTGATGCTGCAGTCGTCCCGCGGCGCGTCCCTCGTGGTCGTCGGACGGCGCCACCGGACCGCCCTCGGCGGCTTCCTCGCCGGGTCCGTCGGCGAGCGGCTCATGCACCGGGGACACGCGCCCGTGTGCATCGTCCCCCAGCCGCGCCGGGCGACCGGGTCCGACGACCGCACCGGCGAGCCTGCACACGCCGAGGCGCGGTGATGCGCGACGGGAACGCCGTCACGACCGAGCACATCGTCGTCGGCGTCGACGAACACGACGCGAGTGACCGCGCGGTCGACTGGGTGGCGGTGCGACGGGTGATCCCCGGCAGCCGCATCGAGATCGTCACGGTCGCGAACGGCTGGGGCGGGGACGTGCCCGCACTCGACCGACGACTGCACCGGGCTGCCGAACGCCTCACGGGTGCGCACCCCCGGGTCGGGGTCACCACGGCAACGCTGTTCGGGGCGCCGGACCGCGTCCTGGTCGAGACCGCGGCCACGGCCGACCTGCTCGTCATCGGCTCCCGACGTCAGCACCGCGTCCGCACCGCGCTCGACGGCTGGATGCCGGAGCGCGTCCCGACGCTGTCGACCGTCCCCACGGTCGTCGTGCCCGAGGACTGGCGTCCGAGCCACGGCGACGTCCTGCTCGGTGTCGATGACGCGAGCGGTGACGCAGCGCTCCGGTTCGCCGGCGCGCAGGCTGTCCGGGACCACCGGCGGCTCACCCTCGTCCGGGCGTGGAAGGCGCCGGTGAGCGCCCGGGTCGGGGGGCTCAGCGTCCTCGAGGACCCGAAGTTGATCCAGGAACACGCCCGCAGCATCCTCATCGACGCCGAACGGCTCCTCCACATCCGGTTCCCCGGCCTCCAGCATCGACCGCTGCTCGAGGAGGGTGACCCCTCGGAGGTCCTCGGACGACACGCGCCCGACGCCTCGGTGATCGTCCTCGGACGGCAGCACCGCTCCGTGCTCGGCGGTCTGTTCTTCGGCTCCACCGCGCACGAGCTCATCGCCGCCTCACGGACACCGGTGTGCATCGCACCCCTGCGGACGCCGACCCTGGACGGGCGATGACGACGCCACCCGTCGTCACCGAGGCGTCGCGCTCGCCCGGACTCAGTGCGACCGACGCCGCCCGTCGGCTCGCCGTGGACGGGCCCAACGTCGTCGCGTCGTCGTCCCCGAACCTCTGGCGGATCGTGGGGAGCCAGTTCCGCAACGTCGTGCTCGTCCTCCTCCTCGTCACGGCTGCCGTGTCCGGCGCGCTCGGACAAGTCCAGGACGCAGTCGTCATCCTCGTCATCCTCGCGCTGAGCGTCGGGCTGGGTGCCTGGAACGAGTACCGATCGGCACTCGTCTCGTCGGCGATGGGCGATCGGCTCCGGCACACCGCCCGGGTGCTCCGCGACGACGCCTGGACCACCGTCGACGTCCGGTCGGTCGTCGTCGGCGACCTCGCGCGCCTCGGCGTCGGCTCGATCGTCCCCGCGGACTGCGTCGTCGTCTCGGCCACGGATCTGCACTGCGACGAGAGCGTCCTCAGCGGTGAGTCCCGACCGGTCGCGCGTGCCACGGGCGACCGGGTGCTGCAGGGCGCGGTCGTCGTCGCCGGTTCCGCCGAGGCCGAGGTGCGTGCCACCGGGGCCCGAACCGAGTTCGGCGGGATCGCGGCGGGGCTCCGCACCCGTGCGCCGGAGACGTCGTTCCAGGCGGGCCTCGCGCGCTTCTCGGTCGTCCTCGTCTGGATCGCCGTCGTGCTCATGCTGCTGATCGTCGTCTCCGGCATCGCGTTCTCCCGGCCCCTCCTCACCACCGTGCTGTTCGCGCTCGCGATCGCGGTCGGTGTGACGCCGCAGCTCCTGCCTGCCGTGGTGAGCACGGCGCTGGCGGCAGGCGCTCGCAGTCTCAAGCGATCGGACGTCCTCGTGAAGCGCCTCGTCTGCGTCGAGGACCTCGGCGGCGTGGACGTGCTCGTCACGGACAAGACCGGGACGCTCACGTCGGGCGGCCTACGGTTCCACAGCGCGATCGGTCAGGACGGGCGACCGGACCCCAGGGTGCTCGCGGCCGCGCGCGCGACGGTGCCCGACGACGTCGCCGCTGCGGGTGCCGCGGGCGCCTCGATCGCCGACGTCCTCGACCGCGAGGTACTCGCCGCAGCGCAGCAGGCGGGGATCCCCACGATGGACGTCGCCGCGACGCAGCCGTTCGACCACGAGCACATGCGGTCCTCCGCGCTCGTCGAAAAGGCCGATGGATCGAGGGAGATCCTCGTCAAGGGTGCGCCGGACGTGGTCGTCCCGAACTGCCGCGACGTCCCGAGCACCGCGGTGACCGTGCTCGACCGGCTCCGCGCCGAAGGCCATCGCGTGCTCGCCGTCGCGGCCGCCGACGTCGACCACGACACCCGGACCGCCGATCCGGACGCTGCGGGGGCCGCACTCGCCCTGCTCGGCTTCGTCGTGTTCGAGGACCCGCCCCGCCCCGGGGTCGCCGACGCCGTCGCAGCGCTCCACGGTCTCGGTGTCCGGATCGTCGTGGTGACCGGCGACGATGCCGTGGTCGCCGAGCAACTCGCCCGGAGCGTCGGCATCCCGGTGGAGTTTCCGCTGCTCGGTTCGGAGATGTCGGGGTCCGAGCTCGCCGGACGCGTCCTCACCGCCGGCGTGGTGGCTCGAGTGCGCCCTGCCGACAAGGCCGTCGTCGTCCGGGCACTGCGGGCGTCCGGCCGGACGGTCGCGTTCCTGGGCGACGGGGTGAACGACGCCCTCGCCCTGCACGCCGCCGACGTCGGTATCTCGGTGCTCTCCGCGACCGACGTCGCCCGGGACGCCGCCGACGTGGTGCTCCTCGACAAGGACCTCGCGGCTGTCGCCACCGCGGTGCGGACCGGCCGCCGAGTCTTCGCGAACACCCTCAAGTACGTGATGATGGGCACCTCGTCGAACATCGGCAACATGCTCAGCGCCGCCGTCGCCGCGAGCTTCCTGCCGTTCCTGCCGATGCTGCCCGCGCAGGTCCTGTTGAACAACCTGGTGTACGACCTCGGACAGCTGACGATCCCCACCGACCGGGTCGACCCCGAACGCCTCGCCGCACCGTCGCGGTGGGACGTCGGAGCCGTCCGCCGGTTCATGCTCACGTTCGGCCCGGTGAGCTCCCTGTTCGACTTCGTCACGTTCGCCGTGCTGCTGGGCATCGTGCACGCCGGTCCGGACGAGTTCCGCACGGTCTGGTTCGTCGAGTCGCTCATCACGCAGTCGCTGGTGGTCTTCGTCATCCGGACGAACCGGGTGCCGTCGTGGCGGAGCCGCCCAGGGCGCTGGCTGGCCCTCGGTGCGCTCGGCTCGGCGACGGTCGCGATCGCGATCCCGCTGAGTCCCCTGGGACCCCTGGTCGGGTTCTCGTCGCTCTCCTGGCCGCTGCTCGTGACGATCGGCGTCATCGCGGTCGCCTACCTCGCGCTCGTCGAGGCGTTGAAGGCGCTCCTGTTCCGCTTCGTGTTCCGGCAGCCGTCGGCCACCCACCACGCCACCCACCACGTCCGTCGTGCCGCCGCCCGGTTCGGACCGTCGCGGTGATCCGCGCGGCCGCGCTCCGCCGACGGAGTACATTCAGCCGGGACTCCGCAGGGAAGGAGTGCCCGATCATGCCCGACGAACTCGCGTTCCCCGACGGCCCCCGCTCCGCGCTCGAACGCACGATCGAGGAACTCGTCGAGCGTGCTCAGGACGTGCTCCGGACCCAGGGGCGCCTCCGGCACCTGCTCGCCGCCAACCGACGCATCGTCGAGCACCTCGACCTCGAGGACACGCTCCGATCGGTCGTCCACGCCGCCGTGGAACTCGTCGGCGCCCGGTACGGAGCACTCGGCGTGATCAATGCGGACGCCACCGCCCTCGAACGGTTCATCCACGTCGGCATGGACGCCGAGCTCGTCACGCGCATCGGCCACCCGCCGCACGGCGAAGGTCTCCTCGGTGCGGTCGTCCACGAGCACACGGCGATCCGCATCGACTCCATCGCCGGGGATCCCCGCTCGGCCGGGTTCCCCGACGGGCACCCGCCGATGGAAGGGTTCCTCGGTGTCCCGGTCCGGGTCCGGGACACCGTCTACGGCAACCTCTACCTCGCGAACCCGTCACGAGGTCGGTTCACCGACGAGGACGAGGAGCTCGTCGAGGCACTCGCCGCGACCGCCGGCGTCGCGATCGACAACGCCCGGCTCTTCGACGAAGCACGACAACGTGAGCGGTGGACGACGGCCGCCGCCGAGGTGTCGGCTGCACTCGTCGGCGACGAGACACTCGAGGACGTGCTGACGCTCATCGCCGACCGGGTGATCGCCTTCGTCGATGCCGTGCTCGTCTCCGTCGTCGAGCCGCGCAGTGCCCCGGACACGATCCACGTGGCGGTCGCCGTCGGCACGGGCGCGGCGAGGGTACAGGGTCGGGACTACCGTGCTGACGGATCGCTCGCCGGACGCGCCATGGCGACGGGGACGGTGATCGCCGACCCGACGGGGGCCGATCTGCCCGCGTACGACTGGGCTCCCCCGCTCGGTCCGACGCTCGCCGTGCCGCTGCGCGACGGGAGCACGCCACTAGGCGCCCTGATGATCTCCCGCGGGCCCGGTGCCCGGCCCTTCTCCGGGACGGAGGCGGAGATGGCCGACGAGTTCGGCCGGCAGACGAGCGTGGCGCTCGCCGTCGCACGCGGACGGAAGGACCGCCGACTCCTCGAGCGCGCCGAGGACCGTGGTCGGATCGCTCGGGACCTGCACGACCACGTCATCCAGCGGCTCTTCGCCGCGGGGTTGTCCCTCCAGGCGACGGCCCAACGTGCCCCGGAACAGGTTCGCGACCGGATCGACTCGCAGGTGACCATCATCGACGAGGCGATCGGAGAGATCCGCACCGCGGTGTTCGCCCTCGGTACGCCGGACCGCCACGGACCACGCACCGCCCGAGACCGCTTGCTGGACGTCGTCGCCGAACTCGGACCCGCGCTCAGCACGGCGCCCCGGATCGCGTTCGCGGGACCGGTCGACACCGTGGTCACCGGTGACCTGGCGCTCGACGTCGCGGCCGTCGTGCGGGAGTCGCTCGCCAACGTCGCCCGACACGCTCCCGAGGCGAGCTGTCGGATCGAGGTCTCGGTCGATGACGAGGCCGTCCACGTCCTGGTCGAGGACGACGGGCCCGGGCCCGGCAACCACGGGCGACGGAGCGGCACGGCGAACCTCGCGGCCCGAGCGCGGCTGCGCGGGGGCGGGTACCGCCTCGACGAACCTCCGAAGGGCGGCACGCGCGTCCGGTGGACCGTCCCGACCCACTCCGGAACGGAGCCATCATGACCACACGGGTGTTCCTCGTCGACGACCACGAGATCGTCCGCCGAGGCGTCGCCGACCTCATCGACGCCGAACCCGACCTCGAGGTGGTGGGCGAGGCCGGCACGGTCCGCGACACCGTCGGACGCGTCGCCGCGACCCTGCCCGACGTGGTCGTCCTCGACGTCCGGCTCCCCGACGGCAGCGGCATCGACGCCTGCCGCTCGGTCCGTTCCGCCTTCCCGGACATCGTGTGCCTGATGCTCACCGCCTACGACGACGACAGTGCGATGCAGGCCGCGATCCTCGCCGGCGCCGCGGGCTACGTGGTGAAGGACATCCGCGGGCAGACCCTCCTCGAGGACATCCGGCGCGTCGCCGCGGGTCGCCGGCTCCTGCCCGCCGCAACCGTGCCGGCGACCGTCGAACGATTGACCAGCGACGTCCGCGACGACGTCCCGGAGCTCACCATGCGCGAACGGCAGGTCCTCGAGCTCATCGCCGGCGGCCTCACGAACCGGCAGATCGGCGACCGGCTGGGCCTGGCGGAGAAGACCGTGAAGAACTACGTCTCCGGGCTGCTCGCGAAGCTCGGACTGGAACGGCGGACGCAGGCCGCGGTCTACGGCGCCGACCACGGTGTCCGCGACCATCGGCGCTGACGCCACGGGACCATCGGCCCTGCCACGACGACGTCCCAGCGGCGATCGTGGTCACCTCGCTGACCCGCCGAGGGGACCTTGCCGATGACCACGACGCTCGACCGCACCACGACGACCGCCGCAGGACAGCGCGCCGCATCGCGAGCAGCCTGGTCGGCCCTCAGCACCGCCGATCGGGCTCGACTGCTCGCGGAGTGCAGCGGCATCGCGGTCGGTGGGACCAGCCGACACGCCCTCGCTCACGGCCCGCAGGACCCTCGGTCGCACGAGAACCAGATCGGCGGCGGTGACCTCCCCTCCCGGTGCGATCGCGTCCTGCACGACGTGGCAGCGCACGCCGCGGCACTCCCGGCCGGCTCCGTCGGGTCGACGCGGGTCCGCACTGAACTCGTCGTCGACACCGGGTTCCCCCTCGAGCTCGCGACCCTGCACCTCGCCGCGGCGCTGATCGCCGACGAGACCGTCCTGCTGGGTCTGTGCGGCCCCGTGACAGCGGGCACGCTGCGCTACGTCCGAGCCGTGGCGGCGCTCCTGCCCGGCGGCGTCCTGCGCATCAGCCGCGGCGACCGGCTGGTCAACGGTGGCACCGACCGCGTGGTCTGGCTGTCGTCGGACTGCGTCACGGACCGGTCGCCGGTCACGCGTGGGCTCGCGGTGGTGGCAGCGATGACGGCGTCACGGCAGCTCGTCGACGGGACCTCCGACCCTGCCCGTCCCGCGACGGCACCGACATCGTGATCGTGCGGGCGTCGACACGGCGAGGGACAGGTCGTCCCGTCCCCCACCCACCGGAAAGGCCGACCATGCAGGCAGCAGTCGTCCACGCATTCGGACAGCCCCTCATCGTCGACGAACGACCACTCCCGGATCCCGGCCCCGGGCAGGTGCTCGTCCGGATCGAGGCGTCGGGGCTCTGTCACACCGACATCCACGCAGCGCACGGCGACTGGCCCGTCCGCCCGACCCCGCCGTTCGTCCCCGGACACGAGGGCGTCGGCATAGTCGAGGCGGTCGGGCCCGACGTCACCGAGCGGCGCGTCGGCGAACGGGTCGCACTCCCCTGGCTGGGGCACGCGTGCGGCGCCTGCCGCTACTGCATCGACGGCCGCGAGACGCTGTGCGAGCAGCAGCAGAACACGGGTTACTCGATCGACGGCGCCTTCGCCCAGTTCGCGGTGGCGGACGCGGAGTACGCGGTACCGGTGCCCGCCGGGGTCGACCCGTGGGACGCGGCACCGCTCACCTGCGCCGGCGTGACCACGTACAAGGCCCTCAAGGTCGCCCACGTCGTACCCGCCGAGACCGTGGCCGTCTTCGGCGTCGGCGGCCTCGGACACCTCGCTGTGCAGTACGCCCGAGTCTTCGGTGCCGACGTGATCGGGGTCGACGTCGAGCCCGAGAAGCTCCGACTCGCGCGGGACCTCGGTGCCGACCACACCGTCGATGCATCGTCCGGCGACGCCGCGGCGCAGGTGCAGGAGCTCGGCGGCGCCGACGTCGCCGTCGTCCTGGCCGCGTCCGCCGCGGTGTTCGAGCAGGCCTTCGCGTCGCTGAAGCGCGGCGGTCGACTCGTCTGTGTGGCGCTGCCGGCGGACGGGACGATGTCCGTCCCGATCTTCGACACCGTCCTCAAGGGCATCTCGATCATCGGGTCGATCGTCGGCACGCGGCAGGACCTCGCCGAGGTGTTCGCACTGCACGCGGCCGGTCGAACCCGTGTCGTCTCCGTCCGTCGTCCGCTGGCCGACGTGAACGACGCGATGGCGGACGTCCTCGCGGGACGTGTGCCGGCGCGCATCGTGTTCGAGTTGCCCGCCGTCGAACGCGAGGCCGTCGTGCTCGGACCGGACGAGCGGGTCGGGCGATGACCACCGCCACACTCGGTTCCGTCGACCGATCCCTCGACCCCGGGGAGTGCTGGGCCCTCCTGGCCAGGACCACTTCAGCTCGGTTGGTGCACGGCCGGGTCTCCGCCGTGACGGTCGTCACTGCCGACCGTCGTCGCGCGCGCATCACCGTCGACCTCGGTGGGACGGTGTGCGGACGCGAGGTTGCGCTCCTCGAGATCGGCGACCAGGGCCCCGGAGGCGGGTGGAACGTCATCGTCGTCGTCGCTACCGTGCCGGTGGTGACCGTGCCCCGTCCCGGCTTCGACTCGGCCTCGCGGAGCAAGGTGCTCGAGGTCACCGAGGTCAGCGGAATCGTCTTCGCGCCAGACTCCCGTCAGCAGCCGACACGACCGGCGGTCGCCGCATGACCACGCCGCCGTCGACACCCAGCCCGCCACCGGACCGGGTGCCGGACGATGAACTCGTGGTCCGACTCGACGCCGACCAGTGCTGGGAACGGCTGCACCGCTCCCGCACCGCGCGCGTTGCGTTCCGCACCGAGGAATCGCTCGAGGTCATCCCGGTCAACTACGTGGCCGAGGATCGTCGGCTGGTGTTCGCCACGTCGAGCACCGTCATCCTCGATGCCGTGCACGCCGGCCGCGAGATCGTGATGGAAGCCGACGAACACGACGGCTGGACCGCCTGGAGCGTCGTCGCGAAGGGGACCGCCCACCTGCCGGACACGCGCAACGTCAGCGCCCAGCGGCTCCGGTCGATGCTCGCCACCCCGAAGCGCGCGACGGTCGTCCTGGAACCCACCTCGATCACGGGACGGCTGTTCGACCAGGCCGCCCCGTGAGTCGCGTCCGCGACGCGACCAGCAGGACGGACGGGAGGCGCGGTGCGGGCCCGCACCGCGCCTCCCGTCCGTCGCGAGTGCGGTGGGTGCTGCTCGCGGTGACGCCGTTCCTACTGGCGACGGCAGTCCTGGTCGCCCTGCCCCACCTCCGCGATGCCGGGATCGTCCTGCGGACGCTGGATCCGGTCGCACTGCCGGCCGCCGCGGTGGCGGTCCTCGCCGAGGCTGTCTCCCTGACCGCAGCGTCTCGTGCGTCCCGTCTGCTGCTGGGCCCGGACGCGCCCGCGTTCCGTCACGTACTCGGTGTGGACATCGTCGCGCAGGGCGTCCGCAGCCTCCTGCCAGGGGGTGCCGCGACGTCGGCCGGAGCCCGGATCTCCCTGCTCGAGCGCTTCGGCGTCAGCGCGTCCGCCGCAGCGTCATCCGCGACCACCGGCGTCGTCGTCTCGAACCTCGTCCTGTCCGCACTGTTCCTCTTCGGGCTCGCTGTCGCAGCGCGGGCCGCTCCCCCGCCGCTCGTGAGCGGTGCGATCGGACTCGTGCTGGCGCTCGTCGTCACCAGCGGCGCTGTGGGGTGGCTCTTGCTCCGCCACCCGGCGGCCGCTCGTCGCACTGCGGTGCGGTGGAGCAGTCCCCTGCGTCGGTTCGCACACCGCCCGTCCGGAGCCGTGGTCGCCGAGTACGTCGATGCGCTCGCCTCCGGGCTGCGCCGACTCCGCTCGCCGCGCGCGTTCGGCGCGCTGTTCGCGTGGACCGTGCTGAACTGGGCCGCCGATCTGGGCGCGTTCGGGCTCATGGTCGCCGCGGCCGGCGCGCACCCGCGGCCGGAGGTCGTCATCCTGACGTACGGGTTGGTGAATATCCTTGCGACGGTGCCGGTCACGCCCGGAGCCGTCGGCATCGTCGAGGGAGCCGCCGTCGCATCGCTGCACCTGGCTGGTGTCCCGACTGCCGTCGCGCTCGTCGGTGTGCTCGGCTGGCGGCTCGTGGAGTACTGGTTGCCGCTGGTGGCGGCACTGGTCGCTACCCCGGTGGTCCTGGTCGCCTCACGCCGCCGTCCGGACCCGGCGGGACTCGGCAGGACCTTTGCCACTCGGCGCCGACGCCCGCGACCGCGACCATGGCCACATGGACACCCGCGCACACCGCCACGTCGCACCGCTGACCGCCCGTGACCGAATCCTTCGAGCCTGGGCATCCGAAGGCTCCCTCGATGCCAGCTCCCTCGACGTCGCGCTGCGGAACGGCCGCGTCGTGCTCACCGGCGACGTCGGCTGCCACAGCGACCGGGTGACCGCCGTCGGACTCGCGGAACAGTGCGCGCCGATGCACGCGATCGAGAACCGGATCGTCGTTCGTGCGTACGCGTGCGACCCCGAGGAGACCGACGTTGACGTCCGGAGCCGGGTCGAACGCGTAATCGGGCTCGTCGCACCGCGGGCCGCGGTCGCCGTTCACGTCCACGACCACGTCGTGACCATCGCCGGGTCCGTCAGCTCCGTGGCGGAACGCCGCGCGGTGCACGCCGCCGCCGCCCGGTGCGGCGGTGTGCACTTCGTCACCGACCAGCTGACGGTCGCCCCGGTCGTCGGCTGATCGGCGTCAGCCCTGCTCGAGCGGGACGACGCACAGCGCCGTCGTCGACTCCGCCATCAGGTCCTGCGCGACCGATCCCAGGACCTCGCCGCCGAAGGTGGACCGGTGCCGACGCCCCACCACGACCAGCCCGTGGTGCTCCGCCGCCACCGCGACCGTCCCTCCGGGGGCGCCGCGGAGCAGTTCGTTGCGGACGATCAGCGCCGGCGAGGCAGCAGCGATCCGGGTCACGACGTCGTCGAGCACGGCCTGTGCGGCCGCCCGTTCGACGACCGGAGACTCCACCACGGCGGCGACCACGGGCGGGCCGACCGGCGCGGACTCCTGCCACGTGTGCACCACGCGGAGCACCGCACCGTGCCGACCGGCCTCGGCGATCGCGAAGTCGACGGCCTCGGGCGCGGTGTCCGCGTCCACGGCGAGTACGACGTCGGCGTCGAGCTGGCCACTCGGCCAGTCGTCCGGGACGATGACGGTCGGGACGTGCGACGCCCCGGCGATCCGGTCGGGCAGGAGCCCGGTGAGCGCGGACTGCAGGCGACGACGACGGTGGCTGCCGACGACGAGGAGGTCGTCCGGCTGCGCAGCACCGACGAGCGCGTCGACGATCGGGGCCGGCGGTGCATCGAGCTCGACCTGGGTCCCCGGCGCCGACTGCAGCACGAGCGAGCGTCCCGCCACGAGGCGGTGGTGGGTCCACCCCTCCTCGGGCTCGAGCGGGTCGACCGCGCGCACGATCCGGACGCGACAGGCGTGCCGAGCAGCCCGCTCGGCGACCCACCGGAGCGCGGTCCAGCTCGCCTCGGTGTCGTCCAGGCCGATCGTGATCCGTTCGACGTCCTCGTGCATGTTCCGCTCCGTCCGGTCCGACGGGCGGTCGCCCGTCGTCGTGACGCTACGTCCGCCGCGCCGCGTCGCCGAGAGCCGAAGGTCCCTGCGCACCGTGCGTCAGATCGCGGACCACCCGCCGTCCGACGGCAGCACCGTTCCGGTCACGTTGGCCGAGTCGTCGCTCAGCAACCACGTGATCGCCGCAGCGAGCTGGTTCGCCGTGGCGATCGGCGGCACGTTCGTCTGCAGGTACGGTCCGAGCCGTTCGCCGGCGTACTGCGACCGGAACGGCGCCTCGATGCTCGTCGACACCGCTCCCGGCGCGACCGCGTTGCACCGGACGCCGGCGGGAGCGTAGAAGAACGCCGTGCTCAGTGTGAAGCCGTTCACCGCGTGCTTCGAGGTCGTGTAGGCGGTCCCCGCCGCGGAGCCCCGCAGTCCGGCCTCAGACGACACCGAGACGATGCTCCCCGAACCGGCGCGGATCATCGTCGGCAGCACCGCTCGGGTGAGCCGCATGACGGCCGTCAGGTTGACGGCGAGGACACGGTCCCAGACGTCGTCGTCGAGCTCGGCGGTCGGGACGAACCCGTCCATGATGCCGGCGACGTTGGCGAGCCCGTCGATCCGTCCGGCCGCCGCCTCCACGATCCGGTCGATCACCGGTCGGTCGGCGAGGTCCCCCGCGACGGCGACGAGCCGATCCGATCGGGCGCGGGCGACCAGGTCGTCCAACCGATCGGCCAGCAGGTCGACGCCGACGACCCGGGCGCCCTCCGCGAGCAACCGTTCGGCCGTGGCCCGGCCGATGCCGGCCCCGGCGCCCGTGACGATCACGGTCCGCCCGGCGAAGCGTCCCGTCGTCGGTGTTGCCGGGGTCCCGCTCGTCGTCTCGTCCATGGTGGTTCCCGTCGCTCGTGTGGGGCAGGTCGGTCCTCGTGGGCGATGAGCCCGGCGAGGCACGACGGCCCGCTCGACCGGGGTGTCCGGCCGTTCTCCACCTCAGCGCCGGACCCGGGGCCGCGCCAGGGTCCTTCGCCCCGGGACGTCACCGTTCCGCGGGACGTTCGGCCCTCCTCGACCGCACGCCCGCCGGTTAGCGTCGCCTCGCGCGCTGATCGCGCGACGACCGCACGCCGCGCGCGGTCCCGGAGGAGCAGGAGAGCACCATGTCCGTTGAACGGATCCTCGTCGGTCTCGACGCGTCCCAGGCCAGCTGGACGGCACTGCGGTGGGCGGCGAACCGCGCCGGCGACCATCCGGCGCGGGTGAGGATCGTGCACGCGCTCGAGACGGGCGACACCGATGTGTTCGTCGTGCGCGAGCGCCTCGCCGAGGCCGCGGCGTTCGTCCGCGGGACCGCCCCGGGGACCGTCGTCGAGACCTCCGTCGAACGCGGCTTCGCGGCCGACGCACTCGTGGACGACACGGCTGACGCCGACCTCCTGGTCATCGGAGCGCACCGGGCACGCCGGGTCCGCTCCGCGCTGACCGGGTCGCTCCCGGAGCGCATCGCGACCAGGGCACCCGTGCCCACCGTCGTCGTTCCGGACGACTGGACCTTCGGCAGCGGTCCGATCGTCGTCGGCATCGACGCCGACACCGCCGAGGCCGCGCTCTCGTTCGCGCTGCACGAAGCGCGACGGACCGGGCGTTCGCTCCGGGTCGTGCACGCGTGGCGTGTGACAGCACCCGTCGCGGCGCGTCCGATCGCGTTGCTCGAGGACGCGTCGAGCACCGACGAACAATCCGCGCGCCTCGTGCTCGGCGCCGCCGAACGCGAAGCCGCGCGACGTGAACCGACCGTCTCCGTCCGCTCGACCCTCTGGGAGGGCGACGCCGGTGCAGCACTCGCGAAGGCCGGCGTCGAGGCGTCCCTGGTCGTCGTCGGGCGACGGCACCGGACCACGATCGGTGGTGAACTCTTCGGGTCCGTCGCACGCGAGGCGATGCATCGGTCGAAGACGCCGGTCGTCATCGTGCCGGTACCGGCCGACTGACCGGACCGCCTCGGTCCCTGGCACCGAACCGGCCCGAGGTGGCGCGGAGCGACGCGACGATCGTGACGACGTCGACGACCTCCTGCAGCAGGGCGCCGACCACGGCGGGAACGACGCCCGTCGAGGCGACGAGCATGAGCCCGACCGATGCTCCCATGCCGATCCAGATGCTCTGTCGCGCGATCCGGACGGTCTCGCGACCGATGCGGACCGCGACCGCGACGCGCTCGACCGACTCGACGAGGACCACGGCATCGGCGGTGTCGCTCGCGGCGGACGCACCGCGGGCGCCCATCGCCACCCCGACGTCGGCGACGGCGAGGACCGGCGCGTCGTTGACCCCGTCGCCGATCATCAGGACGGGCCGCGTCGTGAGTGAACGCACCGAGGACACCTTGTCGCCCGGGCGGCACTCGGCTCGGAGCACGGCGACACCGACGTCCGCGGCCACCGCGTCCGCGGTCGCGAGCGCATCGCCCGTGAGCATCACGACGTCGATGACCCCCAGCTGCCGGAGCTCGGCGACCGTCGCCCTCGCTTCCGGCCGGATCGGGTCACGGAGCACGAGCGCACCGGCGGGCCGTCCGTCGACGAGCACGTAGGACACGACACGGCCCCCGGGGACGTCGAGCGGCTCGGCGTCCGGAGCACGCCGCCGGGCGAATGCGAGCGTCCCGACGGCGACCTCGTGTCCGCCGACCTCGGCTGCGACGCCGTCCGACTCGGACTCGACCGCGTTCCTGGCACCGCTGGGCACGATGCCCTCGGCCCGTGCCGCCGCCACGATCGAGTCGGCGAGCGTGTGGGACGAGTACTGCTCCGCGCTGGCCGCGAGCTGCAGGACCCGGCGCCGGTCCGGGCCGTCGGACACGGTCACGACGCGTTCCAGCGCCGGACGGCCGCGGGTCAGGGTGCCGGTCTTGTCGAACACGACCGTGCGCACCGCCGCCAGCCGTTCGAGCACCGACGCGTCCTTGACCACGACGTCGGCCCGTGCAGCGCGCCCGATCCCGCCGAGGAACGCCACCGGGGCAGCGATCAGCATCGGGCACGGGGTGGCGAGCACCAGGACCTCGGCGAACCGTCGCGGATCCCCGGCGAACCACCAGGCCACACCGCCGAGCACGACGGCGAAGGCCGTGAACCACGGCGCGTACCGGTCGGCGAGCCGGACCATCGGCGACCGCGAGGACATCGCCCCGGAGACGAGCGCAACGATCTGCTGGTACTCGCTCCCTGCTGCCGGTCTGCTCGCCCGCAGCAGTACCGCTGCTGCACCGTTGACCGCACCGCTCGGGACCGTCGCTCCCGCGGACACGCCCACCGGCACGCTCTCCCCGGTCAGTCTCGATTCGTCGAACGTCGCCGTGCCCGACACCAGCACGCCGTCGACGGGCACCACCTCGTACGGCCGGACGACGAGCACGTCCCCCACCGCCACCTCGGCGACCGGGACGTCCACGACGGCCTCGCCCGCCGTCCGGTGCGCGGTCTTCGGGGCGTCGGAGAGCAGTCGCGACAGCTGGCTCGTGGCCCGCCGCTGGGCGTGCGCCTCGAGCGCCTCTCCCCCGATGAGCATCAGGACGACGACGAACGCCGCCAACCACTCGCCGACCGCGACGGTGGCGGCGATCGCCGTCACCGCCAGCAGGTCGACGCCGAATCGTCCGTGCGCGATCTCCCGGACCATCGAGACGGTAGCGACGAGCGCAGCGGCGAGGGCCGTCACGGTCAACAGCAGCGGCACGACCTCACCGGCGCCCGACCAGGACAGGACGAGCGCAGCGACCCCCGCCACGGACACCACGACGAGCCGCGTACGGACGAGCGTTCCCTGCGACGACCGTGCCATGGAACCTCCGTCGACGAGCAGCGACGCCGGTCGGCGCCGTCACGAGCGTCGGCGGTCACGGGCGACGGGCCAAGTGCCGAAGGTCCTCCGTCCGTCGCGGACGGTGCGCTCGCGGACGGTTCGCGCGGGTGCGCGGTGGGCTCGATCCGGGATGGACGGGAGGCGCGGTGCGGGCCCGCACCGCGCCTCCCGTCCGACCGTGTGCCGGTCAGTGCGGGTGGTCGCCGGTGCGGGTGGCCACCGCTGGTGTGACCGTGAACTCGTCGATGTTGCGAACCGCGTCGCGGAGGTGCCCCTCGGCGTGAGCCGCGAGGCGCGTGGCCGCGTGCAGATCGGTGTTCGCGACCTCGATCGTCGCGGACCCGGTGAGCCGGTGCCCGGTCCAGCGGAGTCGGACGTCACGGACGGCGAGCACCCCGTCGGCGTGCTCGAGCGCGTGTTCCGCCCGGCCGACCAGCGCGGGATCGACCGCGTCCATGAGACGCGCCCCGATCGACCGCACCGTTCCCCAGAGCAGCAGCAGGATCGAGAGCGAGATGAGCAGACCGATGATCGGATCGGCGAGCGGGAAGCCGACCATGACGCCGATCGCACCGAGGACCACCGACAGGGACGTGAAGCCGTCGAGCCGGGCGTGCACTCCGTCGGCCACGAGCGCCGCCGAACCGATGCGCTGACCGACGCGGACACGGTAGATCGCGACGACCTCGTTGCCGGCGAACCCGATGAGCCCGGCGGCGACGAGCAGCCAGGGCGCCTCGACCGGGCGTGGGTGCACGAAGCGATCGATCGCCTGCCAGCCGGCGACGACGGCGGAGAGCGCGACGACGAAGACGATGAACATGCCGGCGAGGTCCTCGGCGCGACCGTACCCGTAGGTCATCCGGCGGGTCGCGAGGCGGCGGCCGAGGACGAACGCGATCCACAGCGGCACGGCGGTCAGTGCGTCCGCGAAGTTGTGGACGGTGTCCGCGAGCAGGGCGATCGATCCGGTGAACGCGACGATCACGGCTTGCAGGATGGTGGTGCCGAGGAGGACGAAGAGGCTGATCTTCAGCGCGCGGACGCCGGCGGAGCTGGCTTCCATCGCGTCGTCGATCGAGTCCGCGCTGTCGTGCGTGTGCGGGACGAAGAGGTCGTGGAGGAAGCCCGACACCCCACCGTGCGGGTGCGGGTGGTCGTGGTCGTGGCTGTGCGGATGCGGGTGGTCGTGGCTGTGCGGGCTCATGCCCGTTCCTGTTCCCCACGGTGGTGCGGTGCCGCTCCGACCACGTGCTCCGCCTGCTTGACGGCGTCGACGACGAGCTCGGAGGCGTGCTCGTCCGTGAGTCGGTAGAACACCGTCGTGCCGTCGCGTCGCGTCGAGACCATCCGGGCGAGCCGCAGCTTCGCGAGGTGTTGCGAGACCGCTGCTGGACTCTTGTCCACGACGTCCGCCAGGTGGTTCACGGACATCTCCTCGGCGCGGCGCAGGGCGAGGATGATCTTCACGCGGGTCGCGTCCGCGAGCATCGCGAACACCTCGACCGCGAGCTCGACGTACTCCGACTCCGGATCGAGCCCGCATGGTTGCTTGTCTACGTGCACACGCAGATACTATTACACCAAGGAGGAGGGTCCGCACGCCGTCGTGCGGACCCTCCTCGGTGCAGACGCTTCGGGTCCGTCTGCCCAGCTCAGTGTCGGACCGCCTGACCGTCCAGCGGCAGGGTCGAAGGTCCCGTCAGGCCGTTCGTCGTCGCCCCCACGCTGGGTTCACAGAGCCGGACGATGAGCAGGATCAGTCCGACGAAGGGCAGGAGCAGCCAGAACACGTTCTGCCAACGACGTCCGGCATCGCGCAGTCGCCGAACCGTGACGGCGAGGGTCGGCACGAACACCACGACCGACCAGACCCCGGACAGCGCCGAGCCGACCATCACGGTCCCCGCGGGCGTCACGACGTTCGCGGCGCCGAGTGCGGTACCGACGACGGCGCTGAAGAGGATGAACCACCAGAACTCGGGCCGTGCCGCTCGGCCGCGGAAGTCGGCGGCCTTCCGGGCCACCGTCCGCACCGCGTCCGGGAGGTCCATGCCGGTCGGCGGGATGCGCTCACTGTGCTCGGACATGCGATCACTCCTCGGGTCGGGATGCGCCGCCGCTGTGGACCGGGTACCGGTTCCGGACGGTTCGGTGCTGACCAGCGACGGTACGTGGCCGGCCCGTCGGTGCACAGGGCCCTTCGACCCACGGCCCGGTGGAGCGCAACGGGTCGAGGGACGTTGGCCTCTGTCGGACACGCGGCGTCCGAGGAGCATCGGCGGGGACGAGACGGAAGGATTCGTGATGACCACGCACGCCACCCACACGCCGAACGCCGGAGCAGAGGAAGCACGACGAGCACTGGTCGCGCCACGGCCAGCAGCCTTCCGATGGTCCGCGATCGCCGTCACAGCGCTGGTCGGCCTGACCGCGGTCGCCGGCGGCCTCGCGCTCGTGGTCGGGTTCGACGCCGACTTCCTCGCGCCCGCGTCGAGCGTCCTGGCCGGCAGCGGATTCAGCTCGTTCCTCGTGCCCGGTCTGCTCCTCGGCGTCGTCGTGGGCGGCACACAGCTGGCCGCCGCTGTCCTGGCGGTCGTGCGGTCCCGCTGGACCGTGCTCGCCGTGACGGTCGCTGCGGTCGTGCTGCTGGTCTGGATCTTCGTCGAGACGGCGATGATCCCGTGGAGCGTGCTGCAGGCGGTGTACTTCGCCGTCGGGCTCGGTGAGATCGGACTCGTCCTGGTCGATCTCGGCCTCCTGTCGGACGGACGGCGACGATGAGCGCGCGCCGTCACGTGGAGGCGTCGGCGATCCCAGCGGATGCAGCGAGGTCTGCCGAGGTCGCCCAGCGCATCGAGCAGGCACTGTTCGAGGACGCCTCGTTGGACGCCCACAACGTGCTCGTGATCGTGAGTGGTGACGAACTCGCCCTGCGGGGTCACGTCCGGTCCTGGTCCGAACGCAGCCACATCGGCGAGATCGCATGGAACACGCCGGGAGTCTGCGCGGTCGTGAACGACCTCGTCCTCTTCGACGACGCCGCTGTGCACGGACGCCGCCTGCACGGGACAGACCCGATGGACCTCGGTGCGGGTGGCTGCGATGTCTGAACGGCGACGCGAACCCTACGGATGGTGTCCCCTGACCGAGACCGCGAGGCGGATGGCGACGGTGCTCGAGTACCAGCAGCGCACACACGATCGGTGGCTGCGGTTCCTGCCGGGGCACCACCCGACCGACGAAGCGCGGGAACGCGAGGCCGTTCGACGGCTGCGCGTGGTCGTGACCGACGCAGCCGCGCGGACCCTCGCAGTGACCGTCCCCGGCATCCTGAGCACGCACGACGCCGTCGGGTACCTCGACCGACAACCGGTCACCGCCGAGGCGTGGCGCATCGTGACTGCCCCGCAGACGGCCCGGACCGGCGCCTCTCGCTGGCCCCGGACAGCAATGCCCCGCCGGTGACGCGCGGGCCCTCGACACCACCCGGCCGCCGAGCAGGCGGCCCGAACGAAGGACGAACAGTGGACGACGCAAGCACCACGGACCATCCGCCCGATGACGAGCCGGACACCGAGATCACCCAGCCGGCGGACATGATCGCGTTGCTCCGAGCAGGATGACGGGCCGTGGCACGGACTCGTCGGATCCCGACTCGACGCCTCCCGGTCGTCGGCTGGCGATGGTCGTGACGGCGTTCGTCGGGCTCACCGCGATCGCCGGGGAATCGGCATGGTCACGAGCAGCGGAATGTCTGCGACCGCTCCTCCACCGTCGCGGGCGGATGCGTCGAGCCTCAGCGTGGCGTTCGTTCCGGGGTTGCTGCTCTCGATCGTCGTGGGTGGCGCGCAGTTCGTCGCGGCCGTGACCGGCGCACGGAGAGGCGCGTGGGCCACGGTGTCCGCGGCACTGACGCTCCTGGCGTGGTGTCTCGTGCAGGCAGCCCTGATCGGCGGGGATCTCCGTCAGGCCTTGTACGTCGTCTTCGGGCTCGTCGAACTCGGCATCGCCGGCGCCGCATTCCGCCCGTCCGTCCAACGGGCTGGTCACTGACGGTTCACGGCTGCGAGCGGTGCCGCCCGTCCGTCGCACGGTCGCTTCGCCAGGTACTCCCCCGGAGTGTCGGCGCGTCCATCAGCGGATCGTGCTCGGTCACCGAGAGGGGCATGCGTCGGACGGACCGCTGCTGGTACAGCATCGACACGTCGCCTCGCTGCGCGAGCTGGGGGCACCCGCCGGGGGCTGCGAGCCGGACGACGTGCATGCCCGTGAGCGGCGGGTCGTCCTGCCCACACAGGAGTGCGATGCGGAGCACGTCGTCGGGAAGGAAGGTCGTGACGATCCCCAGGTAGCTCAGCACTGCGATCGGTGATGTCGAGGGGATGCCGAGGGTCACGCGGTTGCCTGCGACCACCGCCGCGACCGTGTGCGCGGCCGCGGCGCACGGCGGGAAGTCCTCGTCGATGACGAGGAACACGTCTCCAACGGGGCCGACGACGATGATCTCGACCGCATCCGCCCGGACACGGACGACGGGCTCGTCGGTCTGCTTCCACGCCGTGGAGGACGCCGCTGCACCAGCGAACGCGGCCGCGATGCCGACAGCGCGGTCGTCGCCGAACCGCGTGAGCGTGGCAGCGTCCGCGCACGCGCGCGCAAGGATCAACGCGCGCGTGCGACCCGGCGCGGCGAGCCACCGCCTGGTGTCCCCGGCGGTCCCCGGCGACGTCTCTCGGTGTCGCGGCGCTCGTGCCCGTGGGCCGCGAACGGTCGGTCCGACATCACCGATCTCGATGTTCGTCACGGGTGCTCCTCTGGGTCCCGATCAACGGTGGTGTCCGCAGTGGCAGCGACGAGGTCAGGCCGCACCGGTGTGGTCCGCTCCGGTGGCGACGGTGACCGCTCAGGTGCGGTCGAGCCCGTGATCGGGATCCGGCGGGGCTCGGCACGCATGCTGCCCGGATCCACCCCCGGCATGTCTGCGTTCAACACGGAGTGATCGCCGTGGCGACTGAGGTCCATCGGCACGAACCGAGGACCGCTGCGGCCGTCGAACATCGTCGCCGTCAACCGGTCGAGCTCGCGGAATGGGTCGAAGTACAGAGCCATGATCCCTCGTTCCTCGCAGGTGTTCATGTGCCGGACGATCCGCCGGTCGGCCGACCCTAGACACGCGGCCAGCTCACGCGGCAGGGTCGTTCGACCCGCCGGAGCCCCGGGACCTTCGGCCCTCGTCTCCGGCGCACCAGGAGCGCATCCTCGTCACCAGGCGCAGACAGCGACACTCGAGGCCCTTTGGGTTCACGGGACGGCACGGGACGCTTTCCCGGAAGACGAACGGACCACAGGACGGTGCTCATCAGAACACCGGCACTGATCACTGTCTGCGTCGCAAACGTTCCCTCCGCCGGGGCACCGGTCGGATCCTGCACCGTCGTCGAGGAGGTCGGACATCGACTGGGAAAGCGTCGAGTCGTCCAGCCGGGCGGCAGCCGAAGCACACCGCGCCATCGCCACCGAGGCACGGACGGACGCCGCCGAGTGCGCTCAGGAAGCGCACACGGCCAGCGACGTCGACCTCGCGGTGCTGTGGCTCATGCGCTCGTTGCTGCATCACGCCGTCGCCGCGGACGCCGCCGACATCGCCGAGATCCACGACAGGATCGCCGTGCACGCCGCGCACGTCAGGGACGTGCAGAGCGGCCGGCACGGGCAGTGACGTGGGCGATTCGTGCGGACGGAGCCTCGCCGCCCCCGCCGGTGCCGGTCACGACCAGGCGCTGAGGACGATCGAGCCGCCGAGACGGCCCGCTCGGAGATCACCGACGGCGTCCGGAAGTCGTGAGAACGGCAGGACGGTGACCTCAGGAGCGAGGTCGAGCGTGGCGGCGAGACGGAACAAGGCAGCTCCGTCGGCGCGGGTGTTCGCAGTGACGGTCCGGAGGTCACGCTCGTCGAAGAGCAGCCGGTAGGGCATCGGCGGGAGGTCGCTCATGTGGATCCCAGCCAGGACGACGGTGCCGCCCGGCTTCGTCGCCCGCAACGCCACCGGCACCAGCTCACCCGCCGGCGCGAACACGATCGCGCTGTCCACCTCGTCCGGACCGACCTCGGCCGCGTCCCCGACGAACACCGCGCCCGCCGCTCGCGCACGCCGACGGTTCGACTCACCCCTGGTGGAGACCGCGATCCGCGCGCCACGAGCAGCCGCGAGCCGGGCGGTGATCCCCGCGCTCGACCCGAACCCGAAGATCCCCAGCAGACCGCCGTCGGGCAGCGCGGCACGCTCGAGCGCCCGGTACCCGATGATGCCGGCACAGAGCAGCGGGGCCGTCCCTGCGGCGTCCGCGGTACCGGCGATCGGGTACGCGAACGCCTCGGGTACCACCGTGTACTCGGCGAAGCCACCGTTGGCGTCCCACCCCGTGTAGGAACTCAGCAGACAGAGGTTCTCGGCCCCGGTCCGACATGCGTCGCACCGTCCACAGGTGCTCCTGAGCCAGGCGACGCCGACCCGGTCGCCGAGTACGAAACGTCCCGCCCCGGCACCGCGTTGGACGACCGTACCGACGACCTGGTGGCCGGGGACGACGTGCGAGAGGTGTTTTGGCAGCTCTCGGTCGATGACGTGCAGGTCGGTCCGGCAGAGCCCACAGGCTTCGACACGCACGAGCACCTCGTCGCCGAGCGGCCGTGGCGTCGGCTCGTCGACGCGGAGCCGCAGGGAGCCCGGCACGGACTCGGTCACCCACGCGCGCATCGTCTCCGGCACCATCCGACCAGGGTGCGGGCAACGACGGCGACGGGCCAGGCCGAAGGTCCCGCTCCGACTCGGGACGTTCGCCTCTGGTCACCGGGAGTGAGTGCTCGCACGATTCCCTGCATCACCGAGACGCACCGATGGGAGAACGATCATGATGGTCAACTGGGACGGCGCCTGGGGAAGCGTCTGGTCCGTGCTGTGGTCCTTCTTCTGGATCGTCGCGCTCGTCGCGTACCTCTTCGCGCTCTTCGCGGTGGTGACCGACCTGTTCCGCGATCACACGTTGAACGGGTGGTGGAAGGCCGTCTGGGTCGCGTTCCTCGTCTTCGTTCCCTTCCTCACCGTGCTCGTGTACCTCGTCGCACGGGGACGCGGCATGCAGGAGCGGGCCGCGCACCAGGCCGCTCGTGCAGACTCGATCATCGATCCGTCAGCAGGGACGTGGCGCGACCCCAGCCCGGCGGAGGAGATCGGCAGGGCGAAGGCGCTGCTCGACGACGGAACGATCACGCCGGCGGAGTTCGACGCGCTGAAGACCCGGGCGCTCAGCAGGTGATGCCCGGACCTTCGACCCTGCCGTCGGCAGTTCCGTCCCCCGATGCTCGCTCCATGACAACGATGACCCGAACCGAACACCGCTCAGACTCGACGATCAAACACGACGTGCAGCAGGAACTCGACTGGACCCCCGGCATCGAGGCCACTGCCATCGGCGTCGCGGTCGACGACGGCGTGGTGACACTCAGCGGCACCGTCGACAGCTTCTCGGAGCGAATCCAGGCCAGCCGGGCAGCGCTCCGTGTGCAGGGTGTCCACGCCCTCGCCGACGACCTCGTCGTGCGTGCTGCGGCACGTGCCCTGCACACCGACGCCGAGATCGCGAAGATGGTCCATCAGGCGCTCGACGCGGACGACACCGTGCCGGCCGGTCACCTGCAGGTCGAGGTCGCCGACCACACCGTCACCCTCCACGGATCAGTCCCGTGGCACTTCCAACGGCTCGCTGCGATCCGCGACGCCGAGCGCGTTCCCGGCGTCAAGTACGTCCTCAACCACGTGGAGCTCACCCCCAGGCCAACAGCCACGGACACGGAGGCCCGCATCGCTCAGGCGTTCGTCCGTCACGCCCAGCTCGACGCGGACCGCCTCGAGGTGTCCGTCCGCGACTCCGTGGTCACCCTGACCGGCCGGGTCGGCTCCGCAGCCGAGAAGCGGGAAGCCGAACTCGCCGCATGGCGGTCGCCCCACGTCACCGATGTGCAGAACCTGCTGATCGTGCAACCATGACCGTCCGACGACACGGCGGCGTCCTCGTCGCGGGGTACGACGACTCCCTCGGCGGCCGCGCGGCGCTCCACCAAGCAGCAGCACTCGCCCGACTCCTCGACGCAGAGCTCCGCATCGTCATGGTGTGGCGTGAACCCGCGATGTTCGACGACGTCGCCACGGGCCTCGGCGAACTCCCCGCCGACACGGCGGCGGACGATGCCGAACGCATCCTCCGCCGCGCATCCGAAGCCGAGTTCCGTGGCGGGGTCCCGCCGTGGGTGCACCTCGAACTCCTGCTCGGTCCCGCCGCCGACGTCCTCATCGAGCAGAGCTCGATCGCGCGGATGCTCGTCGTCGGCAGGAGGTCGCACTCTGGGTTCGTCGGGCTCCGACTCGGATCCGTCAGCGCCCGCTGCAGCGAACACGCCCACTGCCCGGTCCTGGTCGTCCCACCCACGACCCGGCTCGCGGAACACGAGCCGGAGCACGTCACGGCAGGCGCGCAACGCCCGCCTGGATCGGCCCCCGCACCGTGAGAGCGAACGCCTGAACCGGGGCGCGTGTCCGGATCCCGCGAACTCCACAACACGAGAAGCGGTGGACAGACCGTTCCCGCTTGTGTCGCCGCGAGAACGAGAGGACGCTGCGGTTGATGCACCCTTTCAGGGAAGGAGCGTCGCCATGGTTCGACACACGTACACCGCGGGCCTGCTCGGTGCGCCACAACTCGGCGCGAGCGTCGCGCAGGACGACGCCGAACTCGCGGCGATCCAGCACACCAGGTACGGCGGCGTCTCGGTCACCGTTCTGACGCTGCACCGCACCGATCGCGATGCCCGGACGATGCGGGTCCCCTCTGACGCGGACATCGAGCTGGACGAAGGTAGCCGCGGCACACGAGACAGACCGTCGAGTGCTCCGACGGGACCTTCGGCCTGACGCGACCTCGGCGTTACGGCACTACGGTCGCCGGACCAGGCTGCACCCGCGGCCCGTGAGCGGTGGAGGCCACCATGACCCGGTACACGGTCGCCGTGGACGACTCGGACGCCGCCCAGGCGGCAGTGGAGTGGCTGACCGGGGTCGTGGACCCAGGCCTCGACGTGGTCAAGGCAGTCAGCGTGCCCGAACTGGTCGGTGATCTCCCTTCCAGGGCAGAGCACCGCCTCCTCGAGGCGCGGGCCGTCCTGCTCCACCACCAGCCCAGACTGCGCGTCACGACGGACCTCGTCGACGGCGGGACCGTCCGCGGGCTCCTCCGCGGAGGAGCCACGGGGGACGTGCTCGTCATCGGAGGCCGTCAGCGCCGACGTCTGCTCGCGGCGGTGCGCGGCCGCGTTGCCGAGCGCGTGGTCGCGGAAGCGACGACGCCGGTGATCGTGGTCCCGGAGGAACGCGTCGAGCACGGCGGTCCCGTCGTCCTCGGTGTGGACAGCCGATCCGGAGCCGCAGCGCTGGCGTATGCCGGGGCGCTCGCGGCACGCTGGCACCGGGAGCTCGTCCTCGTCCGGGCATGGCAGTCGCCCTCGACGACGACACCGTTCGGTGCCGTGTACTTCGAGGGCGACCTGTCCACCTGGGAGCGGACGGCCGATCTCCAGCTGGAGGCAGCACTGCACGCCGTCGACGCGGCGCACCCCGACGTCGCCGTCCTCGGACGACCTCGACGGGGTTCCGCCGGGCACGTCCTGCTGCACGAGTCCGCATCGGCGTCGCTGGTCGTCGTCGGTCGCCGGCACCGGAGCGCGGTGGCTGGACTGCTCTCCGGCAGCGTCGGCGAGACGCTCATGCACGAGGCACACGTCCCCGTGCTCATCGTCCCGCCGCGAACGATGTCGCCCGGCGACCTCAGCCGCCCGACGCCGCACGCTCGTGACACGGGCTGACCGACCGGCCCGACGGTGGTGCGGAACGGACCGTGGGGATTCGTCTTGCTCTGCGCGTTCGTCGGAGCGGATCGGCCGTGCGTGCTCGACGGCCGGCCCTCGGCCCTGTCTCGTTCGCCCCGCCCCGGCCCGGCCGGGCGGTCGGTGCGCACCCGTCAGGACCGGATCGACACCTCCGGCGCAGGAGCATCGTGCACCACCGGATCGCCCACCGCCGTCACGAGCGCGCGGAGTTCGGCGAGCATCACGAGTTGCTGGTGGTTGATCCGGAGCAGCGCCTCGATGTCCACCTTCGCGGCCGCGTTCGTGCCGAAGTCGTGCTGCGCCAGCGCGGCGGCGATGCCGTCCTGCCGTTTGGCGGCGATCAGCAGGATGGCACCCTGCAGGCCGGCGAGCATCGAGAGGAACAGGTTCAGCAGGATGTACGGGTAGGGATCCCACCGGACCGCGGCCGTGTTCACCGCCGCCCAGACGAGCATGAACGCGACGAACCCGCCGACGAACCCCCAGCTCCCCATCCCGTTGCGCATGGCGTCCGCGGCGCGCTCGCCCCGCGACAGGGTCGAGTGGTGACGCTGGTGCCAGGTCGACCGGGGAACGGCGCGGGCGCTCGTGGTCGGGATGTCGGTGCTGTCCATGGACGAGGCCTCTCGAGGGCGGTTCGGGTCCTGACGGACCCACCGCCATCCCAACCCTCGCCGCCCGGGTCGACCAGGGCCGAACGTCCCGGACGGGCGGGACGCGACCGGTGACGGACGGGAGGCGCGGTGCCGGCTGGCATCGCGCCTCCCGTCCGCTGGGTGGTCGCGTCGCGACCCGGTGTCAGCGAGCCGTCGTCACGCGCGTCCGTCCGCCGCAGCGGGGTCGGCGGCGTGCGCCGCGTCCCGGCGCTCGGTGGCGTCGAGGGATCCGAGCAGGCGGAGCGCATCCGCCGTCGGCGAGCCCGGTTCGGCCGTGTAGAGCAGGAAGCTCAGCGCCGGGTCGCCCATCAGGCGGGAGCCCTCGAACAGCAGGTCGAGCGCACCGACGACCGGGTGCACGAAGTGCTTCTCGCCGGTGCCGTGCCGACGGACGTCGTGCGCACCCCACTTCGTCCGGAACTCGGGGCTGCGCGTGGAGAGCTCGCCGACGAGGTCCTGCAGCTCCCGGTCGTGCGGGTCGTGCCCCGCGGCTGCCCGGAGGATCGCCACGCTCTGGTCGGCGGCGAGGTCCCAGTCCGGGTAGAACGCGTCCGACCACTCGCGGTCGAGGAACGCTGCGCGGGCGAGGTTCGGGCGCTCGGTCTTCCGGAAGAGGTCGGCGTAGAGGGCCCGTCCGAGCGCGTTCGCGCCGAGCACGTCGAGGCGGTCGTTGCGGATGAACGCCGGTCCCCCGGTGAAGGCGTCGAGCGCGTACTGCAGGCCGGGACGCAGCGTCTTCGGGGTCGTGGACCGGCGGCGGGCGGCCCGCACCGGCGAGGCGTTCGCGGCACGGGCGAGGTCGAACAGGTGGTCGCGTTCGGCGTCGTCGAGGAGCAGCGCACCGGCGATCGCGTGCAGGACGCCCTCGGACACCCCGGAGAGACTGCCGCGCTCGAGTCGGGAGTAGTACTCGACGCTCACGTCGGCGAGCATCGCCACCTCGCCGCGGCGGAGGCCCGCGACCCGCCGGTTCGCTCCTGCGGGCAGGCCGACCTGCTCGGGGCGGACGCGGGCGCGCCGGCTGACGAGGAAGTCCCTGACGTCGTCGTGGTTCGTGCTCATGGACGGGGACTGATCCGGACGGTCGCCGAGGTCGGTCCGTCCTGCAGCATCGGGGGCAGGTACGGGCTGCCGGCGTACTTCGCCTCGTAGGCGGCGTCGATGCGGCTGTTCAGGTCGGGGCCGACGGCCTCGAAGGCGGCCTCGTGCTCGGTCCCGGCAGCGCGGATCCTGCCGGCACCCTGCTCGACGGCGGCGCGGTACCACCGGGAGCGCCGACCGTTGTAGGCGCGGGCGTACAGCTCGCCGTCGACGACCACGGACCAGATCCACGTCGGCGTGCCGTACGTCGTGCCGTCCCCCCGGAACGGGCTGACGTGGAGGTCGTCGCTCGCGGCGATCGCGGCGATGGTGTCCTCGTCCCAGTTCGTCATCGGGTCACCGGCCCGCGAGGTCGTCGTCGGAGACGTGCTCGAGCCAGGTGGTCGTGGTCGACGGGTCGTCGGCGCTCTCGAGCATCGCGAAGTGTTCCATGAAGGTGCCCTCGGCGGAGGCGTGGAAGTGCTCCTCGCCCGGTGAGACGTACACGGTGTCACCGGGACGCGCGGTCACGGCCTTCCCGTCGCGGGTCCCGAAGCGCGCCACGCCCTGGGTGACGCGGAGGAACTGGCCGCGGGCGTGGGAGTGCCAGGCGGTGCGGGCACCGGGGGCGAACTTCACGAGCGCGAGCGTCGCGCGCTGGTCGCCGTCCTGCGGGGTGACGATCGGGTCGACCCACACGTCGCCGGCGAACTGCTCCGGCGGGTTCTTGGCGGTGGGCTGCTTCGGCAGGATCTCCTGCGGCATGGGTTCGTCCTCTCTCGGCGGGTGGTCGTGTGCCCGCTGCGTCCGACGCTACGACCGATGGCGGTCGGGAGGGATGTCCTGACAGGGTGACCCTGTCGGTCTAGCGTTGCGGGCATGGGCAGTGACGCACTACCGACGACCGGTCGCGGCGATTCGACGCAGCGGCTGTTCCTCCGCCGCAACCGCGCTCGACTGCAGTCCCTCGTCGACCGGATCGTGCCCGCCGACGAGTACCCGTCGGCGTCCGAGGCCGGTGCGCTCGAGTTCCTGGCGTCGGTCCTCGACGAGCGTCCGGACTGGCTCGACCGGGTCCGTGCGGTCGTGGACGGCCACGACCAGGACGACGACCCCGACTGGGCGTGGTTCGCGGGGATCGTCGCCGCCGGCTACTACGCCGACGCGGGCAACGGCGGCAACGCCGGCGAACGCTCGTGGGAGATGGTCGGCTGGCAGCCCGGGCCGCCGGCGGGGTGGAGCGTCCCGGTGCCGGTGCCCACCGCGCAGCCGGTGGTGGTGCGCCCGTCGGAGTTGGCCGAGTGGTACGACGCGATCGTCATCGGTTCGGGTGCCGGTGGGGGTGTCGCGGCGTGCGGGCTCGCCGAGTCCGGGCGCCGCGTCCTCGTGGTCGAGGCCGGGTCCTGGCCGGGCACCGCCGACCTCGCGCAGGACCACATCCGCAATCCCCGGTCGACGTGGGGGCTCGCACCGCGGTCCGGTCCCGTCGACCTCGGCAACCCGCGCGTGATCGCCTCGCCCGAGGGAGACCGGGTCGCCCGGCCGTCCGACTGGGACTGGCACAACAACGCCTTCACGGCGGGCGGTGGCACGAGGGTCTACGGTGCGCAGGCGTGGCGGTTCGCCCCGAGGGACTTCACGATGGCCACCGACCACGGCGTGCCGGACGGCAGTGCCCTGGCGGACTGGCCGATCGGCTACGCGGACCTCGAGCCCTGGTACGAGCGGGCGGAGTGGGAGCTCGGCGTGAGCGGCGACGGCGACGGTCCGTGGGCGGGTCCCCGCACACGGGCGCTGCCGATGCCGGCGATGGCGGCGGGACCCGCGCGGGAGCGGCTGGCGCGGGCCGCGACCGAGCTCGGCTGGTCGACGGTGCACGTCCCGCTGCTCGTCAGCTCGGTCCCCTTCCTCGGGCGGGGAGCGTGCGAGCAGTGCGGGATGTGCGTCGGGTTCGCCTGCCCCGTCGACGCGAAGAACGGCAGCCAGAACACGATGCTCCCCCGGGCCTTCGCCACCGGCAACGCGTCCGTCCTCCTCGAGACCCGGGCCGCGCGGATCCGGACGGACCGGTCCGGCCGCGTCGTCGGGGTCACGCTCGTCGGGACGGTCGACGGCCTGGACTGGCGTTCGGACGTCGACGCGGCGGAGGTCGTCGTCGCGGCGGGAGCGGTGGAGTCCGCCCGGCTCCTCCTCAACAGCCGCAGCGAGCAGGAACCGAACGGGCTCGGCAACGGCCAGGACCAGGTCGGACGGCACCTGCAGGGGCACCGGTACGGCGGCGCGATGGGCATCTTCGACGACGTCGTCGAGGACGGCCTCGGGCCCGGGCCCTCCATCGCCACGACCGACTTCCGGCACGGCGTCCCCGGGCAGATCGGCGGCGGGATCATCGCGGACGAGTTCGTCGCGACGCCGTCGAACACCTACGCGTACCTCACCGGCTTCGGGCTCCTCCCCCGTGCGGGCATCGACAGCAAGCACGGGATGCGCGACCTCGCCCGCCGGAGCATGCGACTGATGGGGCCGATCCAGGAGGTCACGTCCGCCGACTCCCGCGTCCGCGTCGACCCCGCCGTCACCGACCGGTGGGGCGTCCCCGTCGCACGGTTCAGCGGTGGTCCGCACCCGGAGGACACCCGTGCCCGAGACCACACCAGTGCGCGGAGCGGGGACTGGCTCCGGGCCGCGGGTGCGACGTGGGTCGCCGAGATGCACGGGGAGCTGACCGGGACGAGTGGTGGCCAGCACCAGGCCGGGACCCTCCGCATGGGCGACGACCCGCGCACGTCGGTCGTCGATCCGTTCGGCCGGGTGTGGGGACACGACAACCTGCGCGTCGCCGACGGGTCGGTGCACGTCACGAACGGTGGGGTGAACCCGGTGCTGACGATCTTCGCGACGGCGATGCGGACGATCGACGACATGGTCCGGTGACGTCGGGCGCCGCTGACGCTACCCGCGGCGACGGGTGCGGGGCTCCGGCGGGCCCGTCGGGTCCGTCGGGTCCGTCGGGTCCGTCGGCTCCGACGGCTGGCCGAGGACGGTCCGTCCGGCGAGCACGGCCAGCGCGACCTCGGTGATCGGGAGTCGGTTCCGCCGCGCGTGGTCGCGCAGCAGCGAGAACGCGGTCGCCGGGTCCACGCCGTTCCGGTTGGCGAGCCACCCCTTCGCCTGCTCGATGACCGTCCGGCTCTCGAGGGCCGCCTGCAGCTGCGCCTGTGTCGTCACGGCGTCGTCGATGGTCCGCTGCTGCACGACCGAGATCGCGGCGATGTCCGCCAGTGCCCGCGCGGCGACGAGGTCGTCCTCGTTGAACGCGCCCGTGGACTCGCCGAACAGGTTCAGTGACCCGATGACCGTCGCCCGGAGCCGCAGCGGGATCGAGTGGACGGCGCGGTACCCGGCGTCCGCAGCGGCTCGGGAGAAGTGCGGCCATCGAGACTCGGCGTCCAGGACGTCGGGGATCGAGACCACGGTCCCCGTCCGGGTGGCTTCGAGGCAGGGTCCGTCGCCGACCTCGAGCTGCAGGAGTTCGAGCAGTCCGCTGTGGTGCCCCACCGAGGCGGCGATGTGCAACCGGTGGTCCGAACCGAACAGCATCAGCCCGGCGGCCTGGACGTCGAACAACGCCGCCGACTCGTCCACGAGGAGCTGCAGGCGGCCCGCGAGGTCCCGTGGACCGGTGGCACCGCCGACCAGTTCGATGATCGTGTCGAGCAGTCGTCGTTCGCGGTCGACACCCAATGGGTCACTCCAGATGCGGTGATCAGAAGTGGCCGGTCGTGCGCTGCTCCAGCGGTCGGGGACCGCGTGGTCCCACCGTACGGCCCGCACATGCGAACGCACCCGGGCGTCCGACGTGCCTGACCAGCGCACGACGGAAGGCACCGCGAACCGCGGTTCCCCGTGGTTCGCGGTGCCTTCCGTTGTGCGCAAGCACCCCGCACCGCGGGGCGCCGCCGCGGCCGCGGCCCCGCGCTACCGCTTCAGGTTCGTCAGCTCCTGCAGCACCTCGTCCGAAGTCGTGATGATGCGCGCGTTCGCCTGGAACCCGCGCTGCGCCACGATGAGGTTCGTGAACTCCTGCGACAGGTCGACGTTCGACATCTCGAGCGTGCCCGACGCGAGCTGCCCGACACCGGGCGAACCCGGAGCGCCGACCGTGGCGTTGCCGGAGTTGGCCGTGGCGCGGTAGCCCGACGCACCGGTCTTCTCGAGGCCGGCCGGGTTCGCGAACGTCGCGAGGGCGATCCGACCGATGGCGAGCGACGCACCGTTCGAGAACGTCCCGACGACCGTGCCGTCCTTCGAGATCGAGTAGCCCTGGAGCGACCCGGCCTCGTGGCCGTTCTGCGACGAGATCGACGCGGTGTTGAGCGAGGCGAAGCCCGTGAGCTGCCGCATGTCGACGGCGATGCCCCCGACGGCGAGCGTGCCACCGGCCGTGAGCTTGCCGTCGGTCCCGAACGTGAGGGACGTCGTCGCCTGGGTGCCCTGGCCGTCGGTCGCGGTGACGTCCCAGCCGGCGGCGGTCCGCTCGTAGGCGATCGACATGGTGTGCTTCGCACCGGACGCGTCGTAGACGGTGGCGTCGCGGGTGATGACCGCGCCAACGGCGGTCTCGGACGGCAGGTTGCCGGTCACACCAGCGGTGGAGGTGCGGACGGCGGGCGCGGCGGCGTCGAGCGGCAGGACGATGTCCGACAGGGCGCCGTTCTCGTTCACGACGCCGTTCGTGGCCGGGTAGCCCTGCACGATCTTCCCGTCGGCGCTGACGAGGCGGCCGTCGGCGTCGAAGTCGAACGCACCGGCGCGGCTGTACACGGTGTCGTTGCCGAGGCGCGTGACGAAGAAGCCGTCGCCGGAGATCATCAGGTCGGTGGCCTTGCCGGTGGCCTGGGCGGAGCCCTGGGCGAAGTTCGTGGAGACGCCGGCGACCTGCACGCCGAGGCCGATCTGGGCCGGGTTCGTGCCACCGATGCCGGTCTGCGGTCCGCCGGCACCCTGGGTCATCTGCGACAGGGTGTCCTGGAAGACCGTCGACGACGACTTGAAGCCGACCGTGTTGACGTTGGCGATGTTGTTGCCCGTGACGTCCAGCATCTGCTGGTGCGAACGGAGGCCGGAGATCCCGGAGTAGAGCGAGCGGAGCATGGTGCGTCCTTTCGTGGAGGTACCGAAGAAGAAGTGGAGGGGGTCAGGAGGTCGTCTTGATGCCGGAGATCACGTCGAGGTTGACCTCCTTCCCGTTCACCGTCACGGTCGGCACGCTCTGGGCGTACGACACCGCGGTCGCCGTCCCCGTGATCGGTGTGCCGGACGTGGCGTCGGTGTAGCTGACCTGCTTCCCGACGAGGTTGGCGGCGGCGATCCGCATCTGCAGCGAGAAGTTCTCGTTCGCCGTCGTGGTCTGGTTGGTGATCTGCTCCATCATCGCGAGCTGCGTCTGCTGGCTGATCATCTGGTTCGTGTCCATCGGCGAGGACGGGTCCTGGTTCTGCAGCTGCGTGACGAGGAGCTTCATGAACACCTCGGAGTCCATCGTCTGCGACCGCGAGCTGGTCTGGTTCGCGGCGAGGGCCGCGGCCTGCGCGGCCTGGTCCACGGTGCCGGTGATGCCGTCGATCGGCATGGTCGTTCCCTTCGGTTCTGCCTGTGCTGGTGGTCGTCGCTCAGGCGAGGACGTCGAGTCCGACGGTGCGGACGGTGGGCGTGTGGGCGGTGCCGGGTGCGCGCGGGGTGCGCCGCGCCTCCTGGCCGGTGTCGACGCGTGGACCCGTCTGGGCGGGCCGTTCGTCGTGCCCGGAGCGGGTGTCCGGGTGGTTCTGCGAGGACAGGTCGAGCGTGGTCGACAGTCCGGAGCCGGCGGCGTCGCGGCGGAGGTCCGGCATGACCTGCCGGACCGCGTCGCGCCCCGCGTCGGAGGCGGCGAAGAGCTCGACGTGCATCCCGTGCGCGGTGACGTGCGCGCGGACGGTGACCGGGCCGAGCGTGTCCGGCGTCACCTGGACGGTGACGACGTGCTCCCCCGGGCCGGCCTGTGCGAGCGTGAACACCGGGCGGGCCAGCTGCTGGGCGAGCGGGGCCGGAGCGTTCGCGGTCGCTGCGCCGGACGTCGGGGTGGCCGGCGCGGCGGGCGCCGTCGGCGAGGTGGTCGGGACCGCGAAGGCGCTCTCGGCGCCGCGGGTCGTGGTGACGGCCTGGAGGCGCGGATCGCCCTGGTCGGGCGCGCCGCTGTCCGCCTCGTGGCCGGTCTGGGCACTGCTGCCCGGTGCTCCGGTGGTCGGGGCGGTGGCCGTTGCCGTGGGCGTGGCCGTGGCGACGACGGGCTGCCCGGCGTCGGCGGGGTCGGCGCCGGCGCCGGTCGTGGCGGCCCGGGTGCCCTGGGCGCTCTGGCTGGCCTGGGTGCTCTGGGCGACCGGCGTGCTCGCTGCTGCCGGGGCCGTCGGTGCGGCCGTTGCCCCCGGGACGGCGGACGTCGGCGTTGCTGCCGTCCGGTCGGCCTGGAGCGAGGGTCCCGCCGGGAGGGCCGGGCCGGGCGCACCGAGCGGGGCGGCCGGGGTCGTCGCCGCGGCAGCTGTCGTTCCGGCCGGCGCTCCGGCGGCGGTCTCCGCTGCGGTGCCGCCGAGCGACCCGGCCGCTGGGGTCGCGGCAGCGGTCGCCGCGGTCGGGTGTTCGCTGCTCGCGGCGTCGGCGTGCGGCGTCGGGCCGGCGGGGTCGGGCGTCGGGGTCGCCCCGCTGCCCGGCACGGGTGCGTCGAGCGACGCCACGGACGAGCTGGCTGCTACGGGAGTCGCGAGCGGCTGGGCGGCGGTGGTCGGCGCGGCGGGGACCGCCTGGACCAGGGCAGCGACGATCGACGCGGTGTCGACGGTCGGCGCGGTTCCCGTGGCGGCGGGAACGGCGGAGGTGCCGTCGGCGGAGGTGTCGTCGCTGGCGGTGTCGTCGGCGGAGCGAGCCGCGGCGGCACGGGTCGCACCGTCCGTCGGGCCGTCCGTCGTCGTTTCCGTCGCCGAGCGGCGGTCCCGTCCCGCTGCCGAGGCCGTGTGCTGCGCATCGCGGTCCGCTCCGGGCACCGGGGTGCGGCGGTCGTGGGACGGCCCCGTCGGCGTGCGTCGGTCCCGGGCCTCGGCTGCCGAGGCAGCGGACGCGGAGGACCCGGTGGCCGCGGCCGAACCCGCGTTCCCCGCAGCGGCCATCGCGGCGCCGAACGAGTCCGCGGACGCCGGCGCACCCGACGAGGACGCGGCCCGCGCCGGTGCCGGGGTGGCGGCGGACGTGGTGATGGTCAGGCTCATGCTGCGCTCCCCGCGTTCATGAGGGACAGCAGCGCCGCCGTCTGCAGGTCCGTCGCACCCGAGGCCGCGGTCGTCGCCGTCGTGGCGGACGCCTGCGCGGGCACGATGCGTCGGATCGTGGCGATGTCCGAGTCCTTGTACCAGTTGTCGACGATCCGGACGTCCTTGCCCGGTCGCGGCGCGTGCAGGACCTTGCCGTCGCCGACGTAGATGACGACGTGCCCCTCGCCCTTCGGGATGATGAGGTCGCCGGGCTGCGCGTCCTTGAGGGACCCCACCTCGACGCCCATCTTCGCCTGGTCCGGCACGACCCGGGGCATGGTCACTCCGAGGTCCTTGAACACCGTCTGCACCAGCCCCGAGCAGTCCATGCCGCTCGTGGTGGTGCCGCCGAAGACGTACGGCACGCCGAGGTACTTCTTCGCGTCCGCGACGACGTCGGCACCCGTGGCGCCGCTGCCCGTCGCGAGGGTCCCGGCCCCGGCGTCGACGGACGTGGCGGCGGCAGTCGCGGGCGTCGCAGACGAGGTCGTGCCGGTGCCGGTCGTGCCGGTCCCGCTCCCGGTCGCGGTCGCCAGGGCGTCGGCGAACGCGGTCGACGTGGCGGCGCCCGACGCGGCCGAGGTGGCCGCCGTCGCGGTGGTCCCGCTGCGCAGGGCATCGATCTGGGTCCGGATCTCGGAGATCCGGGAGAGCACGGCGTCCACGCTCATCGGGCACCACCTTCCGCGCGGCTGCGTGCCGCGATCTCGTCGAGGGCGTTCTGTTCGGTGCGGAGGTCCTCGGCGGCCTGCTGCTCGTCGTGCTGGACCTCGAGCTTCTCGAGCCCGAGGGCGGACCGGCGGGCGGCGTTGTACTCGTCCTGTGCCCGGTCGGCGTCGGCGCGGCGGGTCCGGGCGACGGCGTCGAGCTCCTCGAGCATCCCGCGGGTGGCGGCACGGGCCGCGGCGACCGCGCTGAGGGTCGCGGCGTCCTGGATCGGCTGCGACCCCTCGGTGTCGGCGAGGTTCCGACGCGCGGCGATCCGGGCGTCGGCGGCGTCGCGCACCCGCTCGTTGGCGGTCGCGAGGGCGGCGGCGGCACGGTCCTGTTCGGCGTGCCGGAGCCGGAGGAGCCCGGCGAGCGGGAACCGGCGGGCCATCAGGCACCACCCCCGGCGCCGAGCGTGCCGACGAGTGCGTCGAGGGAGCGCCACGACGCAGCCGCGGTCGCACGCTCGTCCATGCCCTGCCGCAGGAAGTCGTCGATCGCGTCCTGGTGGTCGACGGCGGCGTCCACGAGGGGGTTCGTCCCGCGCTGGTACGCCCCGACGTCGAGCAGGTCCTGCGCCGCCCTGCGTGCCGCCATGACCTTCCGCAGGGCCGTCGCCGCACCGCGCTGCCCGGGCGTGGTGACCTTCGAGGCCACGCGCGACACCGAGCCGAGCGCGTCGACGGACGGGAAGTGCCCGGTGATCGCCAGCTTCCGGTCGAGCACGACGTGCCCGTCGAGGATGCTCCGGGCGGCGTCGGCGATCGGTTCGTTGTGGTCGTCGCCGTCGACGAGGACCGTGTACAGCCCCGTGACGCTGCCGACCCGGTCGGTCCCGGCGCGTTCGAGCAGTCCGGCGAGGACGGAGAACGTCGACGGCGGGTAGCCCCGGGTGGCCGGCGGCTCCCCCACGGACAGCCCGATCTCGCGCTGCGCCATCGCGACGCGGGTGAGCGAGTCCATCATCAGCACGACGTCCTGGCCGGCGTCGCGGAAGGACTCGGCGATGCGGGTGGCGACGAACGCGGCACGCAGGCGCATGAGCGCCGGCTCGTCCGAGGTGGACACGACGACGATCGAGCGGGCGAGGCCCTCCGGACCGAGGTCGTCCTCGAGGAACTCGCGGACCTCGCGACCACGCTCGCCGACGAGCGCGATGACGTTGACCGCGGCGTCGCTCCCCCGGGCGATCATCGACAGCAGCGAGGACTTGCCGACGCCGGAGCCCGCGAACAGGCCCATGCGCTGCCCGCGCCCGACCGTGGTGAGGGTGTCGAGCACGCGGACGCCGAGCTGCATCGGGGTGTCGATGCGCGTCCGGGCCATGGCGTTCGGCGTCTCGTGGTCGAGCGGCACCCACGCGACCGGCTCGCCACCGACGCCGACGAGCGGACCGCGGTCGTCGATCGGGCGCCCGAGTCCGTCGAGCACGCGCCCGAAGAGCCCCGCACCGGTGGGCACGAGCACCGGTCGCCCGGTGGGCCGTGCGGGCGTGCCGGCGGTGACACCGGTCAGGCGCCCGAGCGGCATGCAGCGGACGCCGGTGACGTCGGTCGCGACGACCTCGACGAGGGTCTGCGGCGCACCCTCGGCACCGACGGCGACGACCTCGCCGACGTGCGCGTCGAGTCCGGCGATCGTGAGGCCGAGTCCGACCGCGCTCGTCACGACACCGACCCGCTGCGGAGCGGCCTGTCGGAGCGCTTCGTCGAGCCCACGGGGGCGGAGGAGCGTCGTGGTCACGGGGTCACCCCCAGCGCCGTGCGGGCACGGTCCAGGGCGGTGGCGATCCGCGCGTCGAGCAGCCCGTCGGGCAGGTCGACGACGGCGTCCCCGTCGCGCAGCGACGGGTCGGCGACGACCGGGACCGGCAGGTCGAGGTCGGCGACGCGCGCGACGTCAGCGACGCTCAGCCGGACGGCCACGGCGACGGTGCGGTCGATGGACGCGAGCGCCCGCTCGACGGTCGCCTGTGCACCGGGGACGACCCGCGCCTCCCGTCCGTCATCGGCGGTGTCCGCGGTTCGGGAGGCGCGGATCGCGTACCCGACGACGGCTTCCGCCAGGTCGACGGCCGCGACCGCGACCGACTGCTCGGCCTGGTCGAGGACCGGTGCGACGTGCGACAGCATCGCGTTCGTCGCGGCGTCGAGGACCGCGATGCGGCGCGCGGTGTCGGCCTGCATCGAGGCGGTGCGGGCCGCGTGCTCGGACTCGAGCCGGGCGCGCAGCGCGTCGGTCTCGGCCTGCGCCTGCCGGAGCCCTGCGGCGTACCCGGCGGCGTGCCCGCGCACGTCGGCGCTGGCGGCGCGCGCGTTCCCGGACGGGTCCCCGATGACGGGGAACGCGACGCGCTGGACCACGGACTCAGTCAACGAGCTCGTCCTCCTCGGCGCGGTGGACCGTGATGACGCCCTGCGCCTCGAGTTCGCGGACCGAGCGGACCACCTCAGCGCGGGCCTCCTCGACCTGCGAGACCCGGACCGGGCCCATGGCCTGCAGCTCGTCGTCGAGGAGCTCGCGGTTGCGCTCGGAGACGTTCGCCCGGATCGTCTCGACGACCGGCGCGGCGGCACCCTTCATGGCGGTCGCGAGGAGCTTCGAATCGATCCCGCGCAGGACCTGCTGGATGTCGCGGGACTCGAGCTTGACGATGTCCTCGAACGTGAGCATCCGGGAGCGGATGTCCTCGGCGAGCTCGGGGTCGCGCGCCTCGAGCCCGTCGAGCACGGCCTTCTCGGTGGCGACGTCCGAGCGGTTGATGATGTCGACGAGCGGGGCGATGCCGCCGACGACCTCGACGCTCTCGCGCGGCGACACGACGGCACCGGCGCGCTGGCGGAGGACGCCGGCGACGATCCCGACGGCTTCCGGGGTCGCGCTCCCCATGGTCGCGAACGCCTGGGCGACGTCGGTGCGGGCGCGCTCGTCCACCCCGGCGAGCACGGCGCTGGCCTGCGCCGGCTTCAGGTGTGCGAGCACGAGGGCGATGGTCTGCGGCAGCTCGCCCTCGAGGAGCGTGACGACCTGGCCGGGCTCGGCGTCGTCGAGGAAGTCGAACGACTGCCCGGCGAGGTTCGAGGCGAGCCGGTCCATGACGCCGGCGGCGCGCTCGGCACCGAAGGACGCCTCGAGCAGCCCGAGCGCGGTCTCCTTGCCGCCGCGCTTCTGCGTGCGGCCGCTCAGCGTCATCCGGTGGAACTCGGTCAGGGTCTTGTCGACGACGGTGTCCTCGACGCGGCGCATCCGGACGATCTCGGCGGAGATCTCCTCGGCCTCGATCTCGGTGAACTGCTTCATCACCTCGGCAGCGCGCTCGGTCTCCATCTGCATGAGGATGAGCGCGACCTTCTGCGCACCGGTCAGCGCACGGTCGCCAGCGCCGGTCCCGCCGGCGCTCGGCACCAGGGCGCTCACACCGGTGCCCGGTCGTCGAGGAGCCCGCGGAGGAGCTCGGCCGTGCGCTTCGGGTCCCGCTCGGCGAGGGCGGAGATGTCCTGGCGACGCCGCTCCGCGGTGATCTCCTCGGTGGTGAGGACCTCGGTGGGGGCGTCGTCGTGCGGGACGGTGGGCAGCGCGACGGTCGGGGCGTCCCCGGCCTGCAGGGTGCTCCGGTCCGCGGCGCCGTCGACGGCGAGCGGGAGCTGGAAGGTCTCGCCGGAGAAGGCGTCGAGCTCGCCGAGGTCGACCGCCTCGCGCTCCTGCTTCCGGCTGCGGCGGGCGAGGAAGACGATGATCGCGATGAGGGCGAGCAGCGCACCGACGACGATCCCGGCGGTGCGGATCGACGACCACAGCGCCTCCTGCTGGTCCGCCTTCTGCTGGGCCTCGAGCGCCTTCGTCGCCTTGTCGGCGGCGCTGGTGTCGAAGTCCATCATCGCCACGCGGACCTGGTCGCCGCGGGTCTGATCGACACCGGCGGCCGCGGCCACGAGGTCGTTGATGCTCTGCAGGTTCGCGTTCTGCACCGCGGCCGCCTTGGAGTTCAGCGCGACCGAGATCGTCTGACGGGAGAGCCCACCGGCCGGCAGCTGCGTGGTCTCGGTGGTGTGGTCGACGGCGTTGTTCTTCGTCGCGGACTCGTTCTTGTACCCGTCGTCGGCGCCGCTCGTGGCGGTGCCGTTCGGCACGGCGATGTTGTCCGGGCCGAGGACGCCGGTCGCCCCGGCGCCGCCGGCACCGGACCCCGCGCCGTACTGCTCGGTGGTGGACGACTCGTTGAGCGCGACCGGGCCGGTCGTCGGCGTCGTGTAGGACTCCGACGTGCGGGTGCCCGAGTTCTGGTTCATCGTGGCGGACACCACGACGCTGGCGTTCCCGGTGCCGAGGGTCGTGTCGAGCAGGTCCTGGATCTTCTTGCTCGTCGAGGCGTCGTAGTCGGCCGCCTGGTCCGCACCGCTGCCGGTCGCGCCGGTGCCGACGGCGGAGAGCGTCTGGCCCTTCGCGTCGACGACGGAGACGTCGGTCGGCTGCATGCCCTCGACGGCGGCGCTCGTCAGGTGCACGATCGCCTGGACCTGGTCGGTGCTCAGCTCGCTGCCGTTCTTCGTGGCGATGAACACCGACGCGGTCGGGTCCTTCTCCTCGGAGACGAACACGGTCTTCTCGGGGATCGCGAGCTGCACGGTGGCGGTCTGCACGCCGTCCATCGCGCCGATGGTCTTCGCGAGCTCGCCCTCCATCGCGCGCTTGTACGTGACGTCCTGCTGGAACTCGGAGCTCGTCACGCCCATCTTGTCGAGCAGCGAGTAGCCGCCCTCGTTCGATGCGGGGAGCCCGTTCGACGCGGCCTTGAGCCGCTCCGAGTACACCGACCCCTGCGGGACGAGGATCGTGGCCCCGCCGTCGGTGAGCTGGTACGGCACACCGTCGGTGGTGAGCTGGTCGGTGACGCTCGCCGCGTCGGCCGCCGCCAGTCCCGTGAACAGCGGGGCGTAGGACGCCTTGCCGAGCCAGGTCGCGAGCGCGATGCCGCCGAGCACGAGCGCGGCGATGACGAGGATCGCGATGGTCCGCTGGGCGGCGCTGAAGCCCTTGACGTAGGCGGCGAGACGACCGAAGAGGTCCTTGACGGCGACGGGCATCAGGCCTGCATCCTCATGATCTCGTTGAAGGCGTCGACGCCCTTGTTGCGGACGGCGGAGACGAGCTCGAGCGTGACCTGAGCGCGGGTGGCGGCGATCGTCGCGTCGTGGATGTCGTCGAGGTTGCCGGTGACGGCCTTGAGCGCGAGGGTCTTCGAGTCGCTCTGCAGCTGCTGGAGCCCGTCGACCGCGTTCCCGAGCGATGCGGCGAACCCGCTGCCGTCGGACGTCGCGCCGGGGGCAGCGACTCCGCTCGTCGCGCTCGTGCCGACGTCGCCGGACGTGCCGCTCAGGCTCGTCATCGCGTTCGTCATCGCGTTGGTGGTCACACCGTTCACGGCGTCGATGGGCATCAGTTCTTCCCGATCTGCAGGGCCGCCTCGTAGGCGGTCTTCGCGCGGTCGACCACGGCGGCGTTCGCCTGGTAGCCCCGCTGGGCCATGATGAGGTCCGCCATCTGCGTGCCGAGGTCGATGTCCGGCATGCGGACGTAGCCCTCGGCGTTCGCGAGCGGGTTGTCCGGGTCGTACGTGACCCGGCCGGCGGCGCTGCCGAACGCGGCGCCCTTGACGTAGGCGCCGGAGACGCCGTTGCCCTCCTGGACCTCGACGTAGCGGGCCTGGAAGGCTGAGTCGTCCATCGACTTCACCGTGTTGACGTTCGCGATGTTGTCCGACACGGCGTCGAGCCACTTGCGGTGCACCGTCATGCCGGTGCTCGCGATGCCGATCGCGTCGAACGTGGTCACGAGGTGGTCCGCATCGCCGCGCGGACACTGGTGAGCTCGGAGTTCATCGCCTGCGTGGCGAACTGGTACCGGAGCACGGTGTCGATGTTCGAGAGCGTCTCCTCGTCGAGGTTGACGTTGTTGCCGTTCGTGTTCGTCGGCTCGAGGCTCCGCGCGACGGTCGGGGTCGTGCCGCCGTCCCCGTCGACGATCGACTTCGCCAGGGCGTCCTCGAACTGGACCTTCTCGGCGTGGTAGTTCGGCGTGTTGATGTTCGCGATGTTGTTCGCGATGACCTTCTGTCGCATCGACAGGCCGTCGAGCGCACTCTGCAGTGCGACGCTCGTCACGGAATCGAACACTGGTGGACCGTCCCCTCGCTGACGACGTCCCCTGTTGACGTCGCCTGATGGCGGTGGCCGATCCGTGGCCGAACTGGTGAGCGATCCGTGCTCAGGGGGCGCTGTCGGCCGGGCTGTGGGGCGCGTTAGGGGTCGCCCCGAACGGGGGGCGGGGCGCGCTCACGTGTGCATGTTCCGACATTCCGCCAGTCGATCGACGCGTGCTTCGTCGCACGATGCACACGCATCCGGTGCGTGTGCATGCTCCGACGTTCCGCCGGTCGATCGACACGTGCTTCGTCGCACGATGCACACGCATCCGCGCGGCCGCCGCCCGCGCCCGCCCGGGCCCCGCGTCAGGCGGAAGCGTCGAGGTACACCGAACCGCGCGGCTCCCGCGTCGCGTCCACCGCCCGGAGCGCCCCGAGGTGGTCGCGCGTCGCCCGACGGTCCCCCTCGAGCGCAGCGATCCGGTCCCGCTGCGCGGCGAGCAGCCGGGAGGCACGCCCCACCAGCTCACGCGGCACCGGCCCCAGCCCGGTCGGCTCGGACCACCGCACGTCGCCGCCCGCCGTCAGGTCGGCTTCGAGCGCCTCGAGCACGGCCTCCCACGCGGCACGGCGTTCCGCGTCAGGCGACACCGAGTGCCCCGCCGGTCGGGTGCTGCACCGCGGTCGCCGCCGGGATCGACGCGGCGGCCTCGTGCCACGACTGCCGCAGCGGCTCGAGGATCCGGATGCAGTCGCGGGTGGCCTGGACGTCACGGTGCACGTTCGCGGTGATGAGCGACGTCGACGCGTAGTTGTAGATCGCCAGCAGTCCCTCGCCGCCGTCCCACACGTCGATCTTCAGCGTCGAGGACAGCTCGCCGACGATGGCCTGCGCGTGCAGGAGCTGCTCGCGGGCCGCGTCCCAGTCGGCGGTCGTCTGTGCGGCCTCGGCGCGGTGCAGGTCGAGGAGCAGCCGGTCGTAGAGCATCGTGACGAGCTGCGCCGGCGTCGCCGAGAGCACGGCTTCGTTCGTGTACTGGGCACGGCGCTGGTCCGTGACGGTGCGGGGCTGCGCGGCCTGTCGGAAGGCGGCGGACTGGAGGTCGAAGGCGTTCATCGGTGTTCCTGTCAGCTCGTCGTCGACGCCAGCTGGCTCGCGAGCCAGCTGGACTGGGACTGGAGCTTGCTGAGGCTGGTCTCGAGGCTCGCGTACATCGTCTGCAACGCTGCGCGACGCGAGGTGAGCCGGTCGGTCCAGCTGTCGATCTGGGTGTTGAGGTCCTTCGCGACGGCCTGCTGTCCGGTGATCGCGGTGGTGATGGACCCGTCGTACTTGTCGGAGGCCGAGGTGGCAGCGGCGCCGACGTTCGCCGCGACGCCCGAGAGCATCGCCTGCGTGCCCTCCGGATCGGTCGCGAGGGCCTTCTGGAAGACGTCGGCGTCGAAGGTGAAGTCGCCGTCCTTCGTGATCGAGATCCCGATCGACGACGGGGACTTCCCGCCCACCGGCGCCGACATCGTGCTCGCGAGCCGCTGGACGACGTCACGCGTGGTGCCGTCGCCCGAGAGCACGCCGGCCGTCGTCGTGGTGGTGCCGGTCGTCGGGCTGGTCGTGCTCGTGACGGCGGTGTTCGAGCTGTAGTACGCGGCCACGGCGTTCATCGCGTCGACGAGGCCGGACGCGACGGTCTGCGCCTTCGTGGTGTCCTGCGCGATGGTCAGCGTCACCGGGTCGGTCGTGGGCTGCGTCACCGTGACGCTGACCCCGGGGACGAGGTCGGTGAACGTGTTCGTCGTGCTCGTCACCGTCTGCGCCGCCGCGGTACCGGCCCACAGGGTCACGCTGGCGTCCTTCGCCTGCGTGACGACCGCGGCACCGACCTGGGTGAGGACGTTCGTCGCGGTGCCGGCGGTGACCTCGTCGGCCGTGCCGCGGTACACCTCGAACGCTCCGGCTGCCCCGGTCTTCGCCGAGGTGAGCTGCAGGCGGTAGAGCTTCGTGCCGTCGGCGTCGGTCCCGGCAGCGACCCGCGTCGCCGTGACACCGGCGCCCGACTTGTTGATCGCGGACACGGTGTCGTCGAGGGACCCGGAGGCCGGTGTGACGGTCGTCTTCGTGCCGTCGGCGCCGACGAGCGTGATCGACTCGGCTGCGGAGGACCACGTCGCCATCGCCGCGGTGACGCCGACCTGGGCCGACGCGGTGGACCCGACCGTGAAGCTCAGCGACCCGGCGCTGGCGTTCGCCCCGGTGACCGCGGTGACGCCCGGCGACGAACTCGTGGCCGTGAAGAGGTCGAGCGAGGTCGCCTTCGCCGCGTCCTTCGCCTTCGTCGCGAGGGTCTGCACGAGCCCGTTGATCGTCTGCAGTGACGAGATGAACGAGTTGGTGCTGGTGAGCTTGTTCTTGAGGAGCGTCTGCGGGACCCCCTCGACGCTCATCAGCGAGTTGATGAGGTCGGTGGTCTTGAGACCGCTGACGAGACCGTCGATCGCGAGACTGCTCGCCGATGACACGGACGACATCGATGGCTCCTGCCGCTACGAGGGGAAAGGGTGCGGGTGACGCCGCCGCCCGGGGTACCTGAACGATCCCGGACGGCGGCGTCAGCGCTGCTAGCGCAGGAGCGAGAGCACACCCTGCGTGCTCTGGTTCGCCTGCGCGAGCATCGAGGTGCCGGCCTGGCTGAGGATGTTGTCGCGCGTGTACTTGACCATCTCCTCCGCCATGTCGACGTCGGTGATGCGCGAACCGGCAGCGGTGAGGTTCTCCTTGGCCACGTTCGTCACGTTGATGGCGTGGTCGAAGCGGTTCTGGATGGCACCGATGTTCGAACGTGCCGTCGACACGCTCTTGATCTGCGCGTCGATCGTGGTGATCGCGGTCTGCGCACCGGTGGCGGTCGTGAAGTCGAGACCGGTGACGGCGGTCGCCACGGTCGAGACGTTCGCGCCCGACAGGTCGACGTCGATCTGGCTCGCCGCGTCGCCGTTGGCGCCGACCTGGAACTTCAGGACGCCTGCGGTGCCGGCGGAGCCGTCGAGCAGGTTGATGCCGTTGAAGTTGGTCGACTGGGAGATGCGGGTGAGCTCCTTGGACAGCTCGGTGACCTCGGTGGAGATCGCCGTGCGGGAGTCCGCGTTGTTCGAGTCGTTGCCGGCCTGCACGGCGAGGTCGCGCATGCGCTGGAGGATCGAGTGGGTCTCGGTGAGGCCACCTTCAGCGGTCTGCACGACGGAGATGCCGTCCTGTGCGTTGCGGGCGGCGACCGTGAGGCCACCGACCTGGGACTTCAGCCCCTCGGAGATCGACAGACCGGCCGCGTCGTCGGCAGCGCGGTTGATGCGGAGACCCGACGAGAGCTTCTCGAGGGACTTCGACAGGTCGTTCTGCGTCGAGTTCAGGTTCCGGTACGTGTTGAGTGCCGAGAGGTTGGTGTTGATGGACATACCCATGGTGGTTTCCTCCGTGAAATCTGGGTCGTACGTCTGCCCGTCCGTGGGCTGACAGGGGTGACTCTCGACCGGTTGGCCGGAGCCGTTAGGGAATCGGCGGACTTCGTCGTGCGACGAGACCGCCGAGGGCTAGCTCACCGCGACGACGGGTGCGGTCGTGACCGTCGTGGCGTCCTGCACGGCACGCGCCACGCCGGCTGCGGCGTTCGCGGCGACCCGTGCCAGGTACGCACTGCGGCGCGCGGCGGTGGTCTTCGAGGCCGGCTCCACGGTGACGCCGTCGTCCCCGTAGTGCGCGGCGAGTCCGTCGCGGAGCAGGCGCATCGCCTCGGAGCGCTGCTGCGACACGGCGGAGTGGGTGATCCCGAGCTCGGCGGCGACCTCGGTCACCGACCGGTCGCCGAAGTACACGTTCTCGACCACGAAGCGCATCCGCTCCGGCAGCGCCTCGACGGCGGCACGGAGGTAGCGGCGCTTCTCGGCCTCGAGCAGGTCCTCACCCGGCAGCGGCAGGTCCGCGGCGAGGGTGTCGTGCACGGTCTCGTCGATCGGCGAGACGGTCCGGGCCGCGTCGCTCATGGCGTCGGCGGCGGTCTGGCGGTCGACGCCCATCGCGTCCGCGATCTCCTGCACGCCGACGCTCCGCCCGAGCCGGGCCGACAGCGCCTCCTGCGTGGCGAGGGTCTCGCGGATCCGCTTCCGGGTGCCGCGGGACGCCCAGTCGGCGGAGCGCATGTCGTCGGCGATCGCGCCGGTGATGCGGGTGCGGGCGTACGCGCCGAAGGGGACGCCGAGGTCGGGGTCGAAGGCCTCGGCCGCGGCGACGAGGGCCAGCGACCCGACGGCGGCGAGGTCGTCACGGTCGAGGTGCGTGGCACGCGCCCGCACGTCGGCGACGATGTAGCCCACGAGCGGGAGGTGCTCCACGATCATCGCGTTGCGGTCGTTCCGGTCCATGCTGATCCCCTGGTCGCCTGACATGCTGACCCGTCCGTGGGCGCGGCAGACGCCGGCCTCGGATGGCCGGTGCGTACGCCGAAGACCCACCCGGGTCCCTCCGGGTGGTGCACCGTGCGTCCCTGCGACGCGGTGCGGGGTGTCCCCCGCGGTGCGCTTCGAATGTATCGGCTGGCAAAGCCCTGAGTGGGTGCACAACCGTCCCCAAAGCGGGGGTGAGGGGGCATTTTCCCGGTCGGCATTTGGGGGGACCCCGGCCTGGGAACGCGCGTTCTTGTCCCCCGATGTGGGTGATTCCCTGGAGGCGCGGATGGTGTCCGGCAGGCGCACTCGCCCGGTCGGTGCTTACGCCCGGCACCCGCGACCCGATAGGTCCCGGTGTCCGCAGGATGACCGACACACCCCACCGGGAGGAGCTGATGAGCGTGAACGAACTGTCCGCCGTGCTCTGGCGCGAACGCGAACTGCTCGAGCTGCTCACCTTCAAGCTCGAGGAGGAACAGCTGCTCCTCGCGGCCGGTCGCTCCCGCTGGGTCTCGCACGCCAGCCGCGAGGTCGAGCAGGTCCTCGAGCGCCTCCGCAGCACCGGTCTCGAGCGCGCCGCGTCGAGCGCCGAGGTCGCCGAGGAGTGGGGCGTCGCCGCCGACGCACCCCTGCGCGAGGTCGTCGCCGCTGCGCCGAACGGCCCCTGGGGCGAGATCCTCGCCGCCCACCTCACCGCGATGGTGGAGCTCACCACGCAGATCGGGGCGCTCCGCGACGAGAACGACCGCTTCCTCCGAGCTGCCGCGCAGGCGACCGAGGAGACGCTCGCCGGGTCCGTCACGGGTGCCGCCACCTACGACGCCAGTGGTACCTCGGGTACGGGCACGGACGGCGCACGACTCTTCGAGGGGACCCTGTAGCACCGTGGTCAGCACCTTCGGCTCCCTCGCCACCGCCTACTCCGGCCTCGCCGCGGCCCGCGCCGGCATCGACGTCACCGGGCAGAACATCGCCAACGCCGGAACCGCCGGGTACACCCGCCAGCGCGTCTCGCAGTCCTCGATCCCCGCCGCCCAGACCGGGTTCATGCGCGGGACCGCAGCGCTCGCGGGCCAGGGCGTGTCCGTCGACGGCATCGCCCGCCTGGCGTCCCTCACGCTCGACGCCGGCGTGCGGGTGGCCTCCGGCTCCTCGGCCTACGCCGACGCCCGCGCCACCGCACTCGCCGCGCTCGAGAACGGGCTGAACGAACCCGGTGACGACGGGCTCGCCAGCAAGCTCGACGCGTTCTGGTCCTCGTGGAGCGAGCTCTCCAGCCACCCGGACGACCCCGGTGCCGCCAGCGCCGTCATCGGCGCCGCGAAGACCGTCGCCAGCGCACTCGCCAGCGGCTCGAAGGCGGTCGACGCACAGTGGACGAGCGTCCGCGGCACCGTCGACGGCCAGGTGCAGCAGCTCAACGACGCCGCGTCGCAGGTCGCCGACCTGAACGGTCGGATCCGCACCGCGCTGGCGTCCGGCGGGAACGCGAACGAGCTGCTGGACCAGCGCGACCAGCTGACCCAGCAGATCGCCTCGCTGGCCGGCGGCACCGTCCGGCAGAACACCGACGGCACCGTCGACGTCCTCATCGGCGGCAACGCCATCGTGCAGGGCACCGATGCCCGCTCCGTGGCGCTCGGCGGCGGGCAGCGCATGGCCGACGGTGCCGCGGTCACCCTCACCTGGACCTCGGGCACGGCCGGCGCGGTCGCCCTGTCCGGCGGCTCGATCGGCGGGAACCTCTCACTGCTCGCCCCCGCGACGGCGAACGGCACCGGCGGAGCACTCGCCGAGGCGTCCGCGTCGTACGACCAGGTCTCGACGAAGCTCGCCGGCGCGGTCAACGCCGTGCACGCCACGGGGACCACACCGACCGGTGCCACCGGGACCCCGTTCTTCTCCCTCGCGGCCGGCGTCCCGGCCGCCCAGGGCCTCGCCGTCGTCCCGACCGACGGCAGCGGCCTGGCGACGCGGAACGCGGCGGGGGAACTCGACGACTCGTTCACCGACGCGCTCTCGCGACTCGGCGCGGCCTCCGACGGTGCCGACCGCTCCTGGGCGACGTTCGTGGCGGGGGTGGGCAGCGCCTCCAGGTCCGCCGCGTCGGAATCGACGCTCACCGGACTCGCGCTGACCAACGCGCGCACGCAGCAGCAGTCGAGTGCCGGTGTGGACCTCGACGAGGAGAACGTCAACCTGCTGAGCTACCAGCACGCGTACCAGGGCGCCGCGCGGGTCCTGACCGCCGTCGACGAGATGCTCGACACCATCATCAACCGCGTCGGACTCGTCGGGAGGGGCTGACCGTGATCACCCGTGTGACCACCCAGATGTCGATGACGGCCGCGAGCGCCAGGCTGCAGGCCGGCGCCGCGAAGCTCGCGCAGCTCACCGACCAGGCGACGACGCTGAAGAACATCCAGCGACCGTCCGACGACCCCGTCGGGACCGCCTCGTCGATGCAGGTGCGCAAGGAGCAGGCGGCCGCCGCGCAGTACACCCGCAACGCGAACGACGCGGCCGGCTGGCTCGCCACGACCGACAGCGCCCTGTCGAGCGTGTACTCCGTGCTCAACAACGTGCGGGACCTCACCGTGCAGGCGGCGAACAGCGGCACCATGAGCGACACCGACCGCGACGCGTTCATCACGCAGTTCCAGTCCCTCAAGTCCGAGCTCGAGTCCCGGGCGAACACGACCTACGGCACGCGATCGGTGTTCGCTGGATCGTCCACCGCCGCCACAGCGTACGACCCGGCGACCGGGTGGGCGTCCTCCGGTACCGACGTCACCCGACGGATCGGCGACGGCACCACCGTGCGGGTCGACACCGCCGGCACCGCGGTGTTCGGCTCGGGGAACTCGTCCGTCTTCGCCATGATCGACTCGATCGTCGGCGACCTGCAGAACGGCGTGAACGTGAACCCCCGCATCAACGACGTCGACGCCGCGATCAGCACCGTCCGCGGCATCCAGGCCGACGTGGGCGTCCGGCACGCCGCGGCCCTCTCCGCGCAGGACTCCCTGAAGAGCGCGACCGTGTCGCTCGAGAACCGGCGCGCCGGCATCGAGGACAAGGACCTCGCGAAGGCCGTCCTCGACCTGCAGGTGCAGCAGACCAACTACCAGGCAGCCCTCGCCGTCACCGCGAAGGTCCTGCAGCCGACCCTGATGGACTACCTCCGATGAGCATCGACCTGACCTTCGCCGTCCCCCCGTTCGGCCTGGCGCCCGCCCCCGTCTTCACGCTGACGCCCGTGGACGGCGCCGACGGGCTCTTCACGCTCGTGGGCGACGACGCGCGCTTGTTCGTGCTCGACGCCGCGGTGCACCTGCCGTCGTACGCGCCGGAGCTCACGGACGAGCAGGCGGCCGGGCTCGGGCTGACCGCACCAGAGGACGCGATGCTGCTCGTCGTCGCGAACCCGGGCGGCGCCGACGGCGGGACCACGGTGAACCTGCTCGCGCCGATCGTCGTGAACGCCCGGACGTCGGTCGGGGCGCAGCTCATCCTCGAGGAGCAGGACCTGCCGCTGCGCGCGGAGCTCGCCGCGCGCTGAGCGCTGGCGGCGGCGGCCGCGCCCCGGGTTCCGCGCGTGTTTCGACATCGCGCGAGTCGATCGACGCGTGCTTCGTCGGAACCTGCACACGCATGAGATGCACGTGCATGAAGCGACATCACGCCCGACGATCGACGAGTGTCTTGTCGGTCGATGTACACGCACGGATCACCCTCGGTCCTCCACAAGCTGCTTGATGACCGGAGGTGTCCACGGATCCGGCGGCACGGACGCCCGGGGCCGACGCGGGCGCGACCCTGGGGCGGTGAGCAGAGCAGACGACATCGAGATCATCCGCACGACCGGGCTCCCGAGCGCGGAACGGCGGCACCTCGAACGAGCCGTCGTCCGTGGGCAGCTAGTCCGGATCCGGCCCGGCGTGCTCGTGCAGCGGGGTGCGCTGGACGATCTCCTGCCCGAGCATCGGCACCACGTGCTCGTGCGGGCCTCGATCCACCGCGCACGCCCGAGCGACCTGGTCTCGCACGAGTCCGCGTGCGCCGTGCTCGGACTGCCGTTCGTGGGGCCGTGGCCACCGAAGGTGCACGTGTGCGATCCGACCTCCCCGAACACCCGCGTCACGACGTGGTTCGTCCGACACGGTTCCGAACACCGACCGCCGTCGGGTCGCACCCGGGCGAACGAGATCGCCGCGACCGATGCGGCCCGGACGGCGGTTGACCTGGCAGCGTCACGACCGCTGATCCACTCGCTCCCCGTCGTCGACCACGTGCTCGGCCGCGGCCTCGCGACCACGACGGAGCTCGAGCGCGAGGCGGGTTCGCTGCGCAAGGGGCGGACGAAGGCGGGGGTCGCGATCGGGATGGGGTCGGGGCTGTCGGGGTCGCCGGCGGAGTCGGTGTGCCGGGTCCGGTTCCGGCAGCTCGGCGTCCCGCAGCCCGTACAGCAGCACACGTTCCGACGGCCCGGGGAACGCACGGCGATCGTCGACTTCTGGTTCCCCGAGGCCGGCGTGGTCGTCGAGGTGGACGGCCGGGGGAAGTACGAAGACCCGGCGATGCTGGGCGGCTCCACCACCGCCGACGCCCACTGGCAGGAGAAGCAGCGCGAGGACTTCGTGCGGTCCTTCCCCGAGGTCCGCGCCGTCGTCCGGCTGACCTGGGCGGACCTGATGGATCCCGAGCGGGTCCGGGCGAAGCTCCGACGGGCGGGGATCACGTGCCGGTGAACCGCGGAGCGTCCGGGTGGTGGGCCCGCTGGCGCTCGACACCGGAGACCGTGGCACGGCCGACGACCACGTCACCCGCTCCGAGTCGGACGCCGTGGACCCGCCCCGTACCTTTGACCACCGCGCCGCGCCGGTCCGGGTCCGGGTCGTGGCGGTCGGCTCCGGCGCCGAGGACGACGTCACGGACGGAGACCGTCCCGATCACCTGCGCACCGGGGCCGATCGTCACCGGTCCCTCGACGAGACAGCCACCGGACAGCCTCGCACCCGCGCCGATCTCCACGTCGGCACTCCCGGAACCGGACGAGGCCGCACCGACCGCGACGACCGTGACCGGACCTGGCCCGAGCTCCGCCCGACCGATCTCGACGCGCGCCCCGTCCGCGAGGACCGTCACCGGCCCCGGCCCCAACCGCGCCCGCGCGCGGACGACGACCGCCCCGGTCCCCCGGCTCTCGAGGACGGCACCCGGGTACACCACGACGCCCGGCTCGATGACCACCGAGCGACCGACCAGCACGGACGCCGGGTCCAGGACCAGCACGTCCGGCGCCAGTGCCGCGACCTCGTCCGGCGTCAGGAATCCGGCAGCGCGCCGTGCTGCATCGAGTGCGTGTGCAGGGGTCATCCGACGAGCCTCCCATGCGTCCGGCGTACCGTCGTCCCCATGGCCCGAGAGCAGAAGGACCAGGCGATCGTGCCCTTGCTGGCAGCGCCTGTGGCCTCCACCCCCACCGACCCGAACGCGCGCACCCCCGAGCAGACCCAGCCGGCCGGCTGGGTGAAGATGCTCGACCGGGTGCTGAGCGTGCAACGCCCCGTCGTGGTGGCCCACGTGCGGGCACTCCGCCGTCGGCACCCCGACTCGACCCCGGCCGAGATCATCCAGATCCTCGAGCGGCAGTACCTCGCGGCGGTGACCACGGGCGGTGCAGCCGTCGGCGCGAGCGCGGTGATCCCGGGCGTCGGCATGGCGGCGGCCCTCGGGTTGAGCGGCGCCGAGACCGTCGGCTTCCTCGAGACCACGGCTCTGTTCGCGCAGTCCGTGACCGAGGTGCACGGCATCGCGCTCGACGACCCCGAGCGCGCACGCATGCTCGTGATGGCGATGATCCTCGGTTCGCCGGGCACCCAGCTCATCAACCAGCTCGCGGGCCAGATCGCCGGTGGACAGGTCCGCACCGCGTTCTGGGGCGAGATGGTGACGTCGTCCCTCCCGAAGCAGGTCGTGAACGGCATCGGCGGACAGGTGCGCGACCAGTTCATCAAGCGCTTCGCCGCACGGCAGGGCACGACGATCGTCGGTCGGGCCCTCCCGTTCGGGATCGGCGCGGCGGTCGGTGGCCTCGGGAACCACGCGCTCGGGCGGAAGGTGATCCAGGCCTCGCGGACGGGGTTCGGGCTGCCCCCGGCGCAGTTCCCGATCGTGCTGGAACCGAAGTCGGCGAAGGAACCGAAGTCGACGAAGGACTCGAAGGCGCCGAAGAAGCCCAAGCAGGCCAAGGCGCCGAAGGAACGGCGGGCGATCGGTCGTCGGAAGGGCCGCGAGGACCTCTGGGCCGACACCCCGGACCGCACCGGCGACTGACGGTCGCACCCACCGGCCGGACGCAAACCACCGACCGGACGCGAACCACCAGCCGGACGCAAACCAGCGATCGGACGCAACCGCCGACCGGCCGGACGCAACCGACAGACGGACGGGAGGCGCGGTGCCAGCCGGCACCGCGCCTCCCGTCCGTCCCGACGCGGGCCCGCCTCAGCGCCCCCGCACCGGCGTCGTCACCACCTGCCCAGCGTGCGCGAACCCACCGCCGAACCCGAAGAGCAGCGCCGGCACCCCCTCGGGGAGGTCCCCCCGGGCCCACGCCTTCGACAGCCCGAGCGGCACGCTCGCCGCCGACGTGTTCCCCGACTCGACGACGTCCCGCACCACGAACTTCGACTCCCCGCCGAGGGCGTGCACGAGCGGCTCGATGATCCGCAGGTTCGCCTGGTGGAACGCGAACACCCCGATGTCGTCCATCGTGAGCCCCGCAGCGGCGACGGCTGCCCGGGCGTGGTCGGCGGCCTCGGTGATGGCCCAGCGGTAGATGGAGCGACCCTCCTGGCTGAAGCGCTCGGGGTCGCCGGAGACGAGCACGGCCTCCTCGAGGTGCGGCACGCTCCCCCACGACACCGGGCCGATCTGGGCCTCGTCGGACACGCCGAGCACGGCGGCGCCGGCGCCATCCCCGACGAGCACGCACGTGGATCGGTCGGTCCAGTCGACGATGCCGGACAGCACCTCCGAGCCGACGACGACCGCGATGTCCGTCGACCCGACCCGGATCGCCTGGTCGGCCAGCGCGACGCCGTACTCGAAGCCGCTGCAGGCGGTGTTGATGTCGATGGGTGCGGCGGCGGGCGACAGGCCGAGCGCCGCGGCGACCCGGCCGGCGGTGTAGGGCGCCCGGTCGCGGTGGGTGGTGGACGCGACGATGACCAGTCCGACGTCGGAGGGCGCGATGCCGGCGTCGGCGAGGGCGTTCCGCGCTGCCTCGATCGCCATGGAGGTCACGGTGTCCGACGGTCCGGCGATGTGCCGGGTCTCGATCCCGGTCCTCGTGCGGATCCACTCGTCGTTCGTGTCGACCATGGTCGAGAGCTCGTCGTTGGTCAGGACGCGTGCGGGCTGGTGGTGGCCGAACCCGAGGATCCGGCTGCCACGGAGTGCTGGGGTGTTCACGAGACCGCACGCTACTCCCCTGCCCGACCCGCTCATGCCCGGCGCGGCATGGAGCGCACCCTCCGAGGCGGGTACCCACAGGGCCTGCCTGCGGAGACCGGGACCGCGTAGACCTGGACCATGGACTACACACACCTCGGCCGCACAGGGTTGTCGGTCTCACGAGCCGTGCTCGGGACCATGAACTTCGGCCCCGAGACCAGCGAGGACGACTCGCACGCCATCATGGACCGGGCCCACGAGCTCGGCGTCAACTTCTTCGACACCGCCAACGGCTACGGCGGCTCGGTGGGCAAGGGCGCCACCGAGGAGATCATCGGCCGCTGGTTCGCCGAGGGGGGCGGGCGGCGTGAGAAGACCGTCCTCGCGACGAAGGTCTACGGCGACATGATCGACTGGCCGAACGGCGGGAAGCTCAGCGCGTACAACATCCGCCAGGCCCTCGACGCGAGCCTGCAGCGCCTCCAGACGGACCACATCGACCTCTACCAGTTCCACCACGTCGACCGCGCGACCCCGTGGGACGAGATCTGGCAGGCGATCGACGTCTCCGTGCAGCAGGGCAAGGTGCTCTACGTCGGCTCGTCGAACTTCGCCGGGTGGCACATCGCCCAGGCCCAGGAGGCCGCCGCGCGCCGGAACACCCTCGGCCTCGTCAGCGAGCAGTCGATCTACAACCTCGTCGTGCGCGACATCGAGCGCGAGGCCCTCCCGGCCGCCCGTGAGTACGGCCTCGGCGTGATCCCGTGGTCGCCGCTGCAGGGCGGCCTCCTCGGTGGCGTCATCGAGAAGACCGAGAACGGCTCGCGACGCCTCTCGGGCCGCAGTGCCGAGTACGTCGAGGGCCACCGCGACCAGCTCACCGCCTACGAGTCGTTCGCGAAGGAGCTCGGGCACACCCCGGGCGAGCTCGCCCTGTCGTGGCTCCTGCACCAGCCCGGCGTCACGGCACCGATCACCGGCCCGCGCACCATGGAGCAGTGGGAGTCCGCGGTCCGCGCCGTCGACATCCGCCTCGACCAGCGTGCGCTCGACCGGCTCGACGAGATCTTCCCGGGGCACAAGACCTCGCCGGAGGACTACGCCTGGTGACGCGCTGACGCCACCACGTCGCTGACGCGACCCATGACGGGAGGCGCGGTGCGGGTCCGACCCGCACCGCGCCTCCCGTCCGTCCGCACGTCCAGAGCCGGACCCGCGTCGCGCGCGCAGCCACCGGTCAGAGCGCGGCGATCTCGTCGTCCCGCAGCCCGATGCTGCGGAGGTACCCGTCCACCGAGCCCCACCGCCGCTCGACGCGCTCGATGACCGTCGTCATGATCTCCGGCACGCAGCGGTGGCCGATCGCCGTCGCCACGGGGTCCGTGCTGGCGGCGCGCTCGGCGGCGAACCGCTCGACGAGCCCGGCTGCGCTGGCCGCGTAGTCCGCACCGACGGCTTCGACATCGGCACCCCAGTGCCGGGCGAGCAGCGCGCTCACGATACCTGTCCGGTCCTTGCCGGCGGCGCAGCAGACGAGCACGTCGCCGTCCGCGGTGGCGATCGTCCGCAGTGCCGCGGCGATGCCGGAGCGGTGCCGATCGAGCCAGTCGGTGTACTGATCCTCGAGGTGGACGGCCTCGGCGGCGGACTCGATCGCCGAGGCCGGGTCGAAGAGCGGCACGGAGCGGTAGGCGGGCGTGGCGGCGAGCGGGTGCGGTACCGCGTCCGTCTCGTCCACGCGGCGCAGGTCGACCACGGCGGCGAGGGCCGCCGGGTACGCGGCGGGAGCGACCGGGTCGGTGTTCGCCCGGTACACCGTGCGCCGGCGGCCGTGCTGGAGGCCGGGTCCCCCGACCTCGCGGAGGTTCGTGAGCGTGTTCGACGTCGTCGTCATGGTTCCACTCTGCCGGACGCGGGGCGCCGGGCGCGTCCGCCGGCCGCGCGCTCGCCGTCGTGCCGCGTGCCCGGGCGCCTGCCGCGCCGCGAGCCCCGCCGGCCGGGCGCCTGCCGCGCCGCACAACCAAAGTCACCCCGAACCACGCGATCGCGCGGTTCTGGGTGACTTCCGTTGTGCGAACCCGCCCCGCACCACCGGCGCGCGCCACGCGCCCGCCGCGCGCCGCGCGCGCCGCGCCCCGCGCCCCGCACACGACGACGGGCCCCGCGCTGCTGTGTGCGCGGGGCCCGTCGTGACGGTGTGGCAGCGAACTACCGGACGGAGACCGGGGTCTCGTCGCGCTCCTCGTAGAGGACGTAGCCCTCTTCGCCGTGGACCGCGGTGTCGATGCCGGCGACCTCGTCCTCGGTCTTCACACGGAAGCCCATCGTCTTCTCGATGATCCAGCCGATGACGAAGGCGAGGATGAACGAGTAGAGACCGACCACGCCGGCAGCGGCGGCCTGCTTGCCGAGCTGCGTGAACGAGCCCGAGTAGATCAGGCCGGTGTCGTTGGCGAAGAAGCCGAGGTACAGCGTGCCGACGATGCCGCCGACCAGGTGCACGCCGACGACGTCGAGCGAGTCGTCGAAGCCGAGACGGTACTTCCAGTCGATCGCGAAGCAGCAGATGATGCCCGCGAGGAAGCCGAGCAGGATGCCCCAGCCCGGGGTGAGCGCGGCGCACGCCGGGGTGATGGCGACGAGGCCGGTGACGGCGCCCGACGCGGCACCGATCGAGGTGGCCTTGCCGTCCTTGAGCTTCTCGACGAGCAGCCAACCGAGGATCGCGGCGGCCGGGGCGGCGAGGGTGTTGACCCAGGCGATCGCGGCGATGCCGTCCGCGGCACCCTCGGAACCGGCGTTGAAGCCGAACCAGCCGAACCACAGGATCGCGGCACCGAGGAGCACGAAGGGCGGGTTGTGCGGCTTGTGCGCGCCCTTGGCGAAGCCGACGCGCTTGCCGAGGACGATCGCCAGCGCGAGACCCGCGGCACCGGCGTTGATGTGGACCGCGGTGCCACCGGCGAAGTCGATGACGCCCCAGGTCGCCGCCCAGCCGGACGTGAGGTTGAAGACCCACGAGGCGACCGGGAAGTAGACGACCGTGACCCAGACGCCGGCGAAGACCATCCACGCGCCGAACTTGGCACGGTCGGCGATCGCACCGGAGATGAGCGCAACCGTGATGATCGCGAAGGTCGCCTGGAAGCCGACGAACGCCATCGAGGGGTACGCGGCGTTGATCGTCGAGGCCTTGGCCTCCTCGAACGCCTGCCCGAGGCCGATCTGGTTCCAGTCGATGCTGAAGAAGCCGACGACACCGGACACCGCCGTGCCGTCACCGTGGTTCGCGAAGGCGATGGCGTAGCCGTAGACGACCCAGAGGACGCTCACGAGCGCGATCGCCCCGAAGGACATCATCATCATGCTGATGACGGACTTGGCCTTCACCAGACCGCCGTAGAAGAAGGCCAGGCCGGGTGTCATGAACAACACCAGCGCCGCCATGACCAACACGAACGTCGTGTTGCCCTGATCAAGCATCTGTTCACCTCTCGATTGCACCAGCGGCTCTTGGTCCGCGTCGGGTGTCACCGAGTCTGGCGAGGCGAGGTTTCACGAGGGAGCACGAAGTGTTTCGCGGATGTAACGCGACGGCCCGGTGTGTAAACGTCGTGTTTCGTCCCCCGGGCAGTCCCCTGGACGGGGGCCACGAGTTCTCCCGGTCCGTCCGGACGGTGTCCGACAGCCGTCGCGGAACGGGGCCTGGAGGCGCGGCGCAGCGGGGCAGCGCCCGGTCTCGACCGGCAGGCGGCTCAGTCCACGGCGCGGGTCAGCGCCACGACGCGGCTCGCCGCACGCAGGTACTTCTTGCGGTACCCGCCGTCGAGCATCGACTCGGGGTACACCTGGTCGAGCGGGGTGCCCGAGGCCACGATCCGGACCTGCGCGTCGTAGAGCCGGTCCACCAGCGCGACCCACCGGAGTGCATCGGTCTGGTCGGTGAAGGGCTGCACGTCGGTGAGGCCGACGGCGTCGAGGTCCTCGACCATCGCGACGTACTTCGACGGGTGCACGGACGCGAGGTGCCCGACCACCGCCCGGAAGTCGTCGAGCGTGACGCGTCCGCCGGGGAGTCCCGCGGCGACGTCGGCCACCACGCCTGCCGACTCGTCGACCGCACGCCGGCGGAAGTCGAGCCCGTCGATGCGCATGGTGTCGAACCGGTCGGACATCGCCTGGATCTCGCGCAGGAAGTCCTGGGCCGCGAAGCGCCCCTCGCCGAGCGCGCCCGGCGGCGTGTTCGAGGTGGCGGCGAACCGGGTGCCCGTCTCGGTGAGCTCCTTGATGAGGCGCGTCATCACCATCGTGTCACCGGGGTCGTCGAGCTCGAACTCGTCGATGCACACCAGCGCCGTCCCGCGCAGCAAGTCGACGGTGCCCTGGAACCCGAGGGCCCCGACGAGCGCCGTGTACTCGATGAAGGTGCCGAACGTCTTCCGACCGGTCGCGGCGTGGTAGGCGGCGGCGAGCAGGTGGGTCTTCCCGACGCCGAACCCGCCGTCGAGGTAGACGCCGGACTTCACGGTCGACTCCGCCGCGGGCTTCCGGCGACCGAACAGCCCCCGGCGAGGCTGGTCGGCGGGACCGGCGGCGACGAAGGCCGCGACCGCGTCGCGGACCGCCGCCTGCGACGGGTACTCCGCGTCGGGCCGGTAGGAGGCGAACGACGCATCGGCGAACTGGGGCGGCGGGACCAGCGACGCAGCCATCTGCTGCGGGGTCACCTGCGGGTCGCGGTCGACGAGGTGTTCAGGCGCGGTGTTCGCTGACAATCGGGGCAGTCCTTCGGGAAGCATGTCGTGGGGTGTCACGTTGCGTCAGGAGCACGGCACGCCCGCGTACCGTTGCCCACAGGCACCGACGACCGATCCTAGTCCGGTGCCGGATGACCACCTGGAGGTAGCCCACCATGACCGCACCGGTCGACACGTCCGAGAAGTTCACCGCCTACGCCCACCCGGAGCGGCTCGTCTCCACCGAGTGGCTGCAGGAGCACCTGGACGCCGGCACCCCGGACCTGGTCGTCGTCGAGTCCGACGAGGACGTCCTGCTCTACGAGACGGGCCACGTCCCCGGTGCCGTGAAGATCGACTGGCACACCGACCTCAACGACCCGGTGCTCCGCGACTACATCGACGGCGAGGCCTTCGCCGAACTGCTCGGCAGCAAGGGCATCGGCCGCGAGACCACCGTGGTGATCTACGGCGACAAGAACAACTGGTGGGCCGCCTACGCCCTCTGGGTCTTCTCGCTGTTCGGCCACGAGGACGTCCGTCTCCTCGACGGCGGCCGAGCGAAGTGGATCGCCGAGGACCGCGCGCTCACCACCGACCAGACCGTGGTCACGCCGGTCGAGTACCCCGTCGTCGACCGGATCGACACCGAGATCCGCGCGTACAAGGACGACGTGCTCGCCCACCTCGGCAAGCCGCTGATCGACGTCCGCAGCGCCCCGGAGTACGCCGGCGACCGCACCACCGCGCCGGACTACCCGGAGGAGGGCGCCCTCCGCGCCGGCCACGTCCCCACCGCCGTGAACATCCCGTGGGCCACCGCCGCGGCACCGGACGGCACCTTCAAGACCCGCGAGGAGCTCGACGCGATCTACCGCGACGGCGCCGGGATCGGCGACGCGGACGAGGTCATCGCCTACTGCCGCATCGGCGAGCGGTCGAGCCACACCTGGTTCGTCCTGCAGCACCTGCTCGGGTACGAGAACGTCCGCAACTACGACGGCTCGTGGACCGAGTGGGGCAGCGCGGTCCGCGTCCCGATCACCGTCGGCACCGAACCGGGTACGATCACCGACCGATGACCGACGCACTCCCCCAGTCCCTCGCCGAGATCCGCGACGACTTCCTCGAAGTCTCCCAGCAGGACCGCCTGCAGCTGCTCCTCGAGTTCTCGAACGAGCTCCCGGCGCTTCCCGAGCGCCTGCAGGGGCACGAGGACGAGCTCGAGCGCGTCGAGGAGTGCCAGTCCCCCGTCTTCATCACGGTCACCGTGGGTGCGGACGGCGACGCGCCCGGCATCGTCCGGATGCACGCCACGGCGCCGCGCGAGGCACCGACCACGCGGGGCTTCGCGTCGATCCTCGCGCAGGGGCTGTCCGGCCTGACCGCCGAGCAGGTGCTCGCCGTGCCGGCTGACTACCCGCTGACGATCGGGCTGAGCGAGGCGGTCAGCCCGCTGCGGATCCGCGGCATGGTCGGGATGCTGGGCCGGGTGCAGCGGCAGGTGCAGGCGCAGGCCGCGGTCTCGTAGACGTCACCACACACTGACGGGAGGCGCGGTGCCAGCTGGCACCGCGCCTCCCGTCCGTCTGTGGATGCGTCTACCGCGCGTTGGCCGCGCCGTCTCGCTGGACCACCTCGGTCAGCCACGCGAGGATGCGGGCGTCGAACCAGTCGGCGTCGTGGTTCCAGAGCTTGGTGTGCCGGGCGGTCGTCTGCACCTCGAGCCGCACGATGTCGGGCCGGGCCTCGGCGAGGGCGTGCGACGCGGACGACGGGACGAACCCGTCGTCGTCGCTGTGCATGAGCAGGATCGGCACGTGCAGCTCGTCGGCCCGCGCGACCATGTCGAGCTGCCGCAGGTCGACCGGCTGCCGCAGGCCCGTGACCCGGTGCAGGACCGGGGTGCGGAGGAGGCGCTGCGCGACCTTCCGGACCGGCCGCGGCAGGCGGAGCAGCTGGCTCTGCGACTTGAGCACAGCGTGCCAGTCGACCACCGGCGACTCGAGCACGACACCGTCCACGAGGTCCGCGAACGCCGACCGGACCAGGGTCTGCAGCACGACCGCGCCGCCCATCGACCAGCCCATCAGGACGACGCTCGACGCGCCCTGCCCGGCGAGCCAGCGGAGGACCGCGTCGATGTCCTCCCACTCGGTGCTGCCGAGGCCGTAGCGGCCGTCGACGCTCCGCGGGGCGACGCCGTCGTTGCGCCAGCTCGCCAGCACCACGGAGTACCCCGCCGCCCGGAAGACCGGCACCGCGCGGATCGTCTCGGCGCGGGTCACGCCACGACCGTGCACGAGGACGGCCCACGGCGCGTCCGGGTCGTCGGCGCGGACCACCCAGGCGGGTGCGGGGCCGTTCGGGGTGGGGACGTCGATGTCCTCGACCGGGACGTCGAGCTCCCCGGGGGTCAGGTAGAACCAGCCGCCCCACCGACCCCGGCGGGCCGCCGTGGGGTCGCCGGCGTCGATCGCGATGATGCGGCGGGTGACGGTCGTGTCGGTGGTGCCGAGGACCTCGCCGACACGCATGTGCCCCGTCCCGCCGCCGAACCAGAGGCTGTAGCGGCCCTGCAGTTCGGTGTCCGCGGTGCGCTCGAGCGTCACCGTCCGCCGCACGGGGTCGACAGCGTGGATCGGGACGCGTTCGGTGCGCTTGCGGTCGGGGGTGACCACCGCTCGGGCCACCGCCGCGACGAACCCGCCGATCACCGCGGTGGTGACGGCGGCCGCTGCGATGCCCGCTCCCAGTGCGACGAACCCGGCCGATCGTGCGGTCTCCTGGACGACGTCCTCGGCGGGTCGCGCGGATCGGGACATGGTCCGGAGCCTAGTCTGCATTCGTGTCCGAAACCCGAGAGCCCGACGCCTTCGCGCGGCTCCGTGCGTTCGTGGCGTCCGGCGGCGCGCGCGCCGAGACGACCGTCACCGAGATCCCCTCGCCGTCGCGCATCGCCCCGTTCTCGATCGCCCTGGCGGCGGACGTCTCGGGTGCGGCGCACGGCATCGACTCCGACCTCGGGACGGGCCGGTTCATCGCCCTGCACGACCCGGACGAACCCGAGGGCTGGGGCGGGTCGTTCCGCATCGTGACCTTCGCCCAGGCACCGCTCGAACCCGAGATCGGTGTCGACGAGTTCGTCGCCGACGTCACGTGGAGCTGGCTCGTCGACGCCCTCGCCGCGCACGGTGCGACCTACGACCACGCCTCGGGCACGGCGACCAAGATCATCTCCCGCGGCTACGGCGACCTCGCGGCGCAGGGCGACGGGGCGCAGCTCGAACTGCGCGCCTCGTGGACCCCGCGCGGGGACGACCTCACCGCACACGTCGAGGCGTGGGAGGAGATCGTGGCGATGCTCGCCGGTCTGCCGCCCGCGTCGGACGGCGTGACCCTGTTGGCCCCGAGGAGGCTCGCACGTGACTGACCCCGCATCTCCGGCCGGGGCGTCGCCCGCTGTCCCGTCGGCGTCGCCGGCTGTTCCGCCGTCGGCTGCTCCGTCCGCGGCGTCGCCGGCGTTCGAGGCGTCGCACGACGCGGTCCACGTGATCGCCTCGCGCGAGGAGTACCTCGACGCCGTCGCCGCCATCGCGGCGGGCCACGGCTCGGTCGCCGTCGACGCCGAGCGCGCGAGCGGCTACCGGTACTCGCAGCGGGCGTACCTCATCCAGGTGTTCCGCCGCGGTGCCGGCGCGTTCCTCTTCGACCCGATCCCGATCGGCGACTTCTCCGAGCTCCAGGAAGCGATCGTCGACGAGGAGTGGCTCTTCCACGCCGCGTCGCAGGACCTCCCCTGCCTGCAGGAGGTCGGCCTCGTCCCGACCCGCATCTTCGACACCGAGCTCGGTGCCCGCATCGCCGGGTTCCCCCGGGTCGGCCTCGGTGCCGTCGTGGAGCAGCTGCTCGGGATCACGCTCGCGAAGGCCCACTCCGCCGCGGACTGGTCGACCCGGCCGCTCCCGCAGTCGTGGTTGGTGTACGCGGCACTCGACGTCGAACTGCTCCCCGACCTCCGTGACGCGCTCGCGGCGAAGCTCGACGAGGCGGGCAAGACCCGCATCGCCGAAGAGGAGTTCGCGGCCGTCCTGACACGGGCACCGAAGCCGCCGAAGGCCGAGCCGTGGCGCCGCCTGTCCGGCATGCACGCCCTCCGTGGCTCCAGGGCACTCGCGATCGCCCGGTCGCTCTGGACGGCACGCGACGCCTACGCCCGCGAAGCCGACATCGCACCGGGTCGCACCATCCCGGACTCGGCGATCGTCGCGGCCGCGGCGGCGAACCCGGCCTCGAAGGGCGAGCTGAGCGGGGTGAAGGCCTTCACGGGTCGTGCCAGCCGGTCCGAGCTCGACCGCTGGTGGGCCGCCGTCGACGAGGGCCGCACGACCGAGGACCTCCCGCGGCTCCGCGGCACCGGCGAGGCCACGCTGCCGCCGCCCCGGGCCTGGGCCGACCGCAACCCGGCAGCCGACCGCCGGTACAAGGCCGCACGGGCCGCCGTGGTGCAGCGCGCCGAGGAGCTCGACCTGCCCGTCGAGAACCTGCTCACGCCGGACACCCTCCGCACGGTGTCGTGGGAGCCGCCGACGCCGATCGCCACCGAGACCGTCGGTGCCGTGCTCGCCGCGCACGACGCCCGCCCCTGGCAGGTCGAGGAGACGGCGTCGATCATCGCGCACGCCTTTGTCGCTGCTGCACAGGAGCCTGCTGCCGAGAGCAACACCGAGTCGTAGGAACGCCCCAACGGGCATGCGTCCGCACAGGCTCGGGGCATAGCGTCGCTCGTGCACGCCGGGTCGGACCCGGCCGGGCGGGGCGGGACGCGCCCAGCCTGATCAACGAGGATCTGGAGGCCCAGATTGCCAAAGGCAGCAGACGTCGTCTTCGTCGACGGAGTTCGGACACCGTTCGGACGAGCCGGGGAGAAGGGGGTGTTCTGGAAGACCCGCGCGGATGACCTCGCGGTGCACGCGATGCGCGGACTCCTCGACCGGAACGCCTCGTTGGACGGGGCTGCGGTGGACGACGTCGCCGTGGCGGCCACCACGCAGCAGGGCGACCAGGGGCTCACCCTCGGCCGGACGGTCGGGATGCTCGCCGGACTCCCGAAGACCGTCCCCGGGTACGCGATCGACCGCATGTGCGCCGGTGCCATGACGAGCGTGACCACCCTCGCCGGCGCCATCGCGTTCGGCGCGGCCGACGTCGCCATCGCCGGCGGTGTCGAGCACATGGGGCGCCACCCGATGGGCTTCAACTCCGACCCGAACCCGCGCTTCATCGCCGAGCGCATGGTCAACGGCGACGCGCTCGTGATGGGCAAGACCGCCGAGCGCCTGCACGACCGCTTCCCCGCGATCACCAAGGACCGCACGGACGCCTACGCCGTCCAGTCCCAGCAGCGCTACGCCGCCGCGTGGGCCGCGGGCAAGCTCCAGCCGGACCTGGTGCCGGTCGAGGTGAACACCGGAGAGGGCTGGGACATCGTCTCCAGTGACGAGCCGCCCCGCCCCGGCACCACGCTCGAGGCCCTGGCAGCGCTGAAGACGCCGTTCCGCTCGCACGGACGCATCACCGCCGGCAACGCGGCAGGCCTGAACGACGGCGCCACCATGAGCCTGCTCGCCTCGGCCGACGCGGCGAAGCAGCACGGACTGCCGACGAAGATGCGCATGGTCTCGTTCGCGTTCGCGGGCGTCGACCCCGAGGTGATGGGCATCGGGCCGGTGCCCGCGACCGACAAGGCGCTGGCGAAGGCCGGGCTGTCGATCGACGACATCGGGCTGTTCGAGATCAACGAGGCGTTCGCCGTCCAGGTGCTCGCCTTCCTCGACAACTACGGGATCGCCCAGGACTCGACGAACGTGAACGCCTGGGGCGGCGCGATCGCCGTCGGGCACCCGCTCGCCTCGAGTGGCGTCCGCCTGATGACCCAGCTCGCAGCCCAGTTCGCCGAGCGCCCGGACGTCCGGTACGGCATCACGACGATGTGCATCGGGCTCGGCCAGGGCGGCACCGTCATCTGGGAGAACCCGAACTTCAGCAAGTCCGCGGCACGGAAGGCGGCGTGACCATGACCATCGTCGACAACGACCAGCTCCTCGCCCTCAGCGAGGACGAGGTGGTCACGCACTCGTACCTGAAGCACGTCGCGCTGCCGTCCGGTGGCACGCTCGCGCTCATCACGCTCGACAACGGCAAGGACTACAAGCGACCGTCGACCCTCGGGCCGCGCACGCTGCACGAGCTCTCCGGGGTCCTCGACACCCTGCGGACCGAAGCGTCCGCCGGGACGATCCAGGCCGTGGCGATCACCGGCAAGGAGTACTGCTTCGCCGCCGGTGCCGACCTCTCCCAGGCCGCCTCGGTGCCGTCGCGGGACGTCGCCCACGACCTGGCCGCCCTCGGACACGCGACGCTCCGGAAGCTCTCCGACCTCGGGGTCCCCTCCTTCGCGCTCATCAACGGGATCGCGCTCGGCGGTGGCCTCGAGATCGGGCTGCACTGCACGTACCGGGCGTTCTCGTCGGCCGCGCAGGGCATCGGGCTCCCCGAGGTCTTCCTCGGCATCATCCCCGGGTGGGGCGGCGCGACGCTGCTCCCCCGCCTGATCGGCCCCGAGAAGGCGCTCCGCGTCATCGTCGAGAACCCGCTCAAGAACAACCGCCTGATGGACGGTCCGGCCGCGGTCGAGCTCGGTATCGGCGACGCGCTGATCCCCTCGGTCACCTTCCTGCCGTCCGCGGTGGCGTGGATCGACGGCGTCGTGTCGGGTCGCACCAAGGTCGTGCGGAAGAACGAGCCCGGCATGATCGAGAAGGCCGCGTGGGGCACCGTCGTGAAGGTCGCCCGCAGCCAGGTCGCGTCGAAGATCGGCACGGTCCCGAAGTCGCCGTTCCGGGCGCTCGACCTCGTCGCCGCGGCGAAGTCCGGCTCGCTCGACGAGCGGTTCGCCGACGAGGACGACGCCCTGGCCGACCTCATCTCGGGCGACCAGTTCGCCGCGTCGATGTACGCGTTCGACCTCGTGCAGAAGCGCGCGAAGAAGCCGGTGGGCGCCCCCGCGGACGTCTCGCCGCGCCCCGTCACGAAGGTCGGCGTCCTGGGCGCCGGCCTGATGGCATCCCAGTTCGCGCTGCTCTTCGCCCGACGCCTCGGCGTCCCGGTCGTCATCACCGACGTCGACCAGTCGCGCGTCGACGCCGGCGTGGAGCGCATCCGCGGCGAGGTGGACAAGCTCCTCGACAAGGGCCGGGTCTCCCCCGACGACGCGAACCGCATCAAGGCGCTCGTGTCCGGGTCAGTGTCCTACGACGCGTTCGCGGACGCCGACTGGGTCATCGAGGCCGTCTTCGAGGAGATGAGCGTCAAGCAGGAGGTCTTCCGGAAGATCGAGCAGGTCATCGCTCCGGACGCGATCCTCGCCACGAACACCTCGTCGCTGTCGGTGTCCGAGATGGGCTCCGTGCTGTCCGATCCGTCGCGACTCGTCGGGTTCCACTTCTTCAACCCCGTCGCCGTGATGCCGCTGCTCGAGGTCGTGCGCACCGCCTCGACCTCCGACGAGACCCTCGCCACGGCCCTCGCCGTCGCGAAGACGCTCAAGAAGACCGCGATCATCACGGCCGACCAGCCGGGCTTCGTCGTGAACCGGGTGCTCGCCCGGGTCCTCGGCGAGGCGATGCGCGGCGTCGAGGAGGGCACGTCGTTCGAAGTCGTCGCCCAGGGCGCTGCGCCGCTCGGCCTGCCGATGTCCCCGTTCGAGCTGCTCGAGCTCGTCGGCCTGCCGGTCGGTGCGCACGTGCTCGACTCGCACCACGCCGCCTGGCCGGAGCGCTTCTACCCGGGTGACGGCCTGAAGAAGATCGCCGAGTTCGGGCACATCCTGACCCGCGACAAGAAGGGCACCGCGACCGGGTACGACCCCGCTGCCGTGAAGCTCGTCGCACCGTCGAAGAAGGACGCGAAGCCGGTCGACGCTGCCGAGATGCAGCGCCGCTTCGAGGACGCCCTCGCCGACGAGCTGCACCGCATGCTCGAGGACGGGGTCGTCCAGCACGTCGAGGAGATCGACCTCGGGCTCATCCTCGGCGCGGGCTACCCGTTCCAGGCCGGTGGCATCAGCCCGTACCTCGACCGCTCCGGTGCGTCCGAGCGGGTCTTCGGCGGGGCGTTCCACGAGCCGCTGATCGTCGGGCAGGCCTCGCGCTGACCCCGGCGTCGAACCACGAAACCGACGTCGAACCAGGCCGTGTGCCCGGTTCGACGTCGGTTTCGTGGTTCCACCCGGCGTAGCGTGCAGGCATGGCACAGGAGTGGTGGGCACCGAGGACGACCGGGCACCCCAGCGTCGTCGTGCCCGTGCCGCTCGACGAGGTCCCGGAGCTGCTCGACCGCGCCGTGCTCGCCGTCCCGGGAGCAGCGGCGATGGAGATCCGTCCGGACGGAGCCGTCATCGGCCGCCGGACCTCGTTCGCCGTCCGCGCCGAGAACATCGTCATGACGTTCTCGCGCGAGGGGCCGACATCCTCGCGCGTGGAGATCATCCGCGAGGGCCGCGACGGCCTGTCGTACGGCCAGGTCCTCTGGGTGACGCCGATGGCCCGCGCGATCCTGCGCGAGCTCGTGTCCGCGGCCGCCGGGCCGCCCGCGCCGCACTGACCCCGCCGCACACACTCGCACAACGAACGTCACGCCGAACCACGGATCCGACATCGAACTCGTCGATCCGCCCGGTTTGACGTCGCATTCGTGGTTCGACCCGCCGGGCCGGGCCACGACCGGCGCGCCCGCGCCCGCGCCGCTCAGCGGTCGGCGGACTCCCGGGAGCGCGACGCCGCCCGCGCCGGCTTCGCCTGCGGCAGCTTCGTCCCGACGACCTGGTCGATGACGTCCCGGGCGATCGCCTGCGCGGTCAGCCCCACGTCCTCGAGGATCTGGGACCGCGACGCGTGGTCGATGAACGCGTCCGGCAGCCCGAGCTCGTTCACCCCGGTGTCGACACCCGCAGCGCGCAGGTCCTGCCGCAGCCGCGTCCCGACGCCACCGACCCGCACCCCGTCCTCGAGCGTGATCACGAGCCTGTGGTCACGCGACAGGTCGATGAGCGACGCTGGGATCGGCACCACCCACCGCGGGTCGACGACCGTGACGCCGATGCCCTGGGACTCGAGCAGCGCCGCCGCGTCGAGCGCCACCGGCACCATCGACCCCACGGCGACGAACAGGACGTCGGGCTCCTGGTCGGACGACGGCGACCGCAGCACGTCCACCCCGTCCGGGAGTCGACGCTCCGCGACGATGTCCGGCCCGACCTGTCCCTTCGACCAGCGCAGCACGGTGGGTGCGTCGTCGACGGCGACGGCCTCGCGGAACTCCTCGCGCAGGGTCGCGGCGTCACGCGGTGCGGCGATCCGGATCCCGGGCACGACCTGCAGCAACGCGAGGTCCCACATGCCGTGGTGCGACGGCCCGTCCGGCCCGGTGATGCCCGCGCGGTCGAGGACGAAGGTGACGCCGGCCTTGTGCAGGGCCACGTCCATGAGCACCTGGTCGAACGCCCGGTTCAGGAACGTCGCGTACAGCGCCACGACGGGGTGCAGGCCGCCGAACGCGAGTCCGGCCGCGGTCGTCACGGCGTGCTGCTCGGCGATCCCGACGTCGATCACGCGCGAGGGGTGCTGTTCCTGGAAGAGGTGCAGCCCGGTCGGGCGGAGCATCGCCGCGGTGATCGCCACGATCTTCTCGTCCGACGCACCGACCTCCGCCAGCGTCGAGGCGAACACCGAGGTCCACGACGGCCCCGACGACACGTCGAGCGACTCCCCGGTCTCCGGGTCGATGTGCCCGACCGCGTGGAACTGGTCGGCCTGGTCGCGCAGCGCGGGCTCGAACCCGTGCCCCTTCTCGGTGATGGCGTGCACGATCGTCGGCGCGCCGTAGGCCTTCGCCTGGCGGAGTGCGGCCTCCATCGCCCGCTGGTCGTGCCCGTTCACCGGCCCGATGTACTTGATGTCGAGGTTCGAGTAGAGCGCCTCGTTGTTCGTGAACCGCGAGAGGAACCCGTGCAGCCCGCCGCGCATCCCGCGGTAGAGCGCCCGCCCTGGTGCACCGAACCGCGCCGCCGCGGCCTGGGACTTCTCGAACAGCGCCCGGTACTCGCGGCGCGTGCGCACCGAGCTGAGGAACCGCGCCATGCCACCGATGGTCGGTGCGTAGGAGCGCCCGTTGTCGTTGACGACGATGACGAGTCGACGGTCGTTGCCGTCGGAGATGTTGTTGAGGGCCTCCCACGTCATCCCGCCGGTGAGCGAGCCGTCGCCGACGACCGCGACCACGGTCCGGTCGGCCTGGCCGGTCTGCACGAAGGCGCGCGAGATGCCGTCCGCCCAGGACAGCGACGAGGACGCGTGCGAGGACTCCACGATGTCGTGCTCCGACTCGCTTCGCTGCGGGTACCCGGCGAGGCCGCCACGCTCGCGCAGCCGCGAGAAGTCCTGCCGCCCGGTGACGAGCTTGTGCACGTACGACTGGTGCCCGGTGTCGAAGACGAACGGGTCGTGCGGCGAGTCGAACACCCGGTGCATGGCCAGCGTGAGCTCGACGACGCCGAGGTTCGGGCCGAGGTGGCCGCCGGTCTTCGCGACCTCGGCGACGAGGAAGCGTCGGATCTCGGCGGCGAGGTCCGTCATCTGCGCGTCGGAGAGACGCTTCAGGTCGCGCGGCGACGTGATGCTCGAGAGCAGACTCACGGGCGCTCCTTTCGTGGGGCTGTCGGCCCACTCTATGCGCGTGACCCGACAACGGACGGGAGGCGCGGTGCCAGCTGGCACCGCGCCTCCTGTCCGTCGGACGGGTGCGTCAGACGAGCGACCGCAGCACGTACTGCAGGATGCCGCCGTTGCGGTAGTAGTCCGCCTCACCCGGGGTGTCGATGCGGACGACCGCGTCGAACTCGATCGTCTCCTTGCCGGCGGGCGAGTGCTCGCTCGGCGCAGCCGTGACGTGCACCGTCTTGGGCGTACGGCCCTCGTTCAGCTCGGTCAGGCCGGAGATCGAGACGACCTCGGTGCCGTCGAGCCCGAGGGACTCGACCGACTCGCCGGCGGGGAACTGCAGCGGCACGACGCCCATGCCGATGAGGTTCGAGCGGTGGATGCGCTCGAAGCTCTCGGTGATGACCGCGCGGACGCCGAGCAGGTTCGTGCCCTTCGCCGCCCAGTCGCGGGACGAACCGGAGCCGTACTCCTTGCCACCGAAGATGACGAGCGGGATGCCCTGCTCCTGGTAGTGCTGCGAGGCGTCGTAGATGAACGACTGCGCACCGTCCGGCGTCGTGAAGTCGCGGGTGTAGCCGCCCTCCACGCCGTCGAGGAGCTGGTTGCGGAGGCGGATGTTCGCGAACGTGCCGCGGATCATGACCTCGTGGTTGCCGCGACGCGAGCCGTAGGAGTTGAAGTCCTTGCGGTCGACGCCGTGCTCGGCGAGGTACTTGCCCGCCGGGCTGTCGGCCTTGATCGACCCGGCCGGCGAGATGTGGTCGGTCGTGACCGAGTCGCCGAGCTTCGCGAGCACGCGGGCGCCGGAGATGTCCGACACCGCGTCGGGCTGCATGGTCATGCCCTCGAAGTACGGGGGCTTCCGCACGTAGGTCGACTCGGTGTCCCACTCGAACGTGTCGCCCGTCGGGGTCGGCAGGTTCTTCCAGCGGTCGTCGCCCTCGAACACGGAGCCGTACTCGTGGGTGAACATCTCGGTGTCGATCGACGCGTCGATGACCTGCTGGACCTCGACCGCGTCGGGCCAGATGTCCTGCAGGAAGACGTCCTTGCCGTCCTGGTCCTGCCCGAGGGCATCCTTGTCGAAGTCGAAGTGCATCGACCCGGCGAGGGCGTACGCGATGACCAGCGGCGGGGAGGCCAGGTAGTTCATCTTCACGTCGGGGTTGATGCGCCCCTCGAAGTTGCGGTTGCCCGAGAGCACCGCGGTGACGGCGAGGTCGTTGTCCTGCACGGCCTGCGAGATCTCCTCCGGCAGCGGGCCCGAGTTGCCGATGCAGGTGGTGCAGCCGTAGCCGACCGTGTAGAAGCCGAGCTGCTCGAGGTAGGTCGTGAGACCGGCCTTCTCGTAGTAGTCCGTGACCACCTTCGACCCCGGCGCCAGCGTGGTCTTGACCCACGGCTTCGCGGTGAGGCCCTTCTGCGCGGCGTTCCGGGCGAGGATGCCGGCGGCCATCATGACCGACGGGTTCGACGTGTTCGTGCACGACGTGATGGCGGCGATCGCGACGGCACCGTGGTCGATCGTGAACGGGTCGGCCCCGTCCATCGCGACCTTCGTCGGCTGCGAGGCCGTCGACGGGGCGCTCGAGACGTAGACGTGCTCGTGCAGCGCGGTGTCCTCGTTCGTGGAACCGGCGGCGATCGGGTCGGAGGCCGGGAAGGTCTCCTCCACCGCGTCGTCGAGGTCGGTCTGCTCGCTCGGCGTCGTGTAGTTGCCGAGGTCGGCCTCGAACTGGGTCTTCGCCTTCGAGAGCTCGATGCGGTCCTGGGGGCGCTTCGGGCCCGAGATCGAGGGGACGACCGTCGAGAGGTCGAGCTCCATGTACTCGGAGTAGTTCGGCTCGACCGCCGCGTCGTGCCAGAGGCCCTGGGTCTTGGCGTAGGCCTCGACGAGCGCGATCTGGTCCTCGGAGCGGCCGGTGAGGCGGAGGTAGTCGAGCGTCACGTCGTCGACCGGGAACATCGCCGCCGTGGAGCCGAACTCCGGCGACATGTTGCCGATGGTGGCGCGGTTCGCGAGCGGGACCTCGCCGACGCCCTCGCCGTAGAACTCGACGAACTTGCCGACGACGCCGTGCTTGCGGAGCTCCTGCGTGATGGTGAGCACCACGTCGGTCGCGGTCACGCCGGCCGGGATCGACCCGGACAGCTTGAAGCCGACGACCTTCGGGATGAGCATCGACACCGGCTGCCCGAGCATGGCCGCCTCGGCCTCGATGCCGCCGACGCCCCAGCCGAGCACGCCGAGCCCGTTCACCATCGTGGTGTGCGAGTCGGTGCCGACGAGGGTGTCCGGGTAGGCGTAGGTCTCGCCGTCGAAGTCACGCGTGTAGGTGACCTTCGCCAGGTACTCGATGTTGACCTGGTGCACGATGCCGGTGCCGGGCGGGACGACCTTGAAGTCCTCGAACGCGGTCTGGCCCCAGCGGAGGAACTGGTAGCGCTCACCGTTCCGCTCGTACTCGAGGTCGGTGTTGCGCTGGAGTGCGTCCTCGCGACCGAAGAGGTCGGCGATGACGGAGTGGTCGATGACCATCTCGGCCGGCGACAGCGGGTTGATCTTGTTCGGGTCGCCGCCGATCTCGGCCATCGCCTCGCGCATGGTGGCGAGGTCGACGATGCACGGGACGCCGGTGAAGTCCTGCATGACCACGCGGGCCGGCGAGAACTGGATCTCCGTGTCCGGCTCGGCGTCGGACTGCCACGACCCGAGGGCGCGGATCTGGTCCTCGGTGACGTTCTTGCCGTCCTCGGTGCGGAGGAGGTTCTCGAGCAGCACCTTCAGGCTGTACGGGAGCTTCTCGTGCCCGGGCACCGTGTCGATCCGGTGGATCGCGTAGTCGACACCCCCAACCGACAGCGTGTCCTTCGAGCCGAAGCTGTTGACTGCAGCCACTGTGCCGCCTCCCTGGTTGATCGGTGTGCCCCCATCCAAGCGGGGCGCGAGGCGTCCCACCAGCAAGGCAAACCTAAACCCGCCAGCCCGGGAAGGGCTGCGGGGAATTATCTCGATGTCGAGACAACTCTACACCCGGGTGGCGTCACCCTCGCGCTTGAACACCGTCCGGACGAGCAGCCAGGTCACCCAGAGCAGGGCGGCGTAGAGCGGGACGCCCGTGATGAGCTTGATGCCGGCGAGCAGTTCGACCTGGGCGGTCAGGTACAGCGGCACCTCGATGAGGAGCCGGATCGCGAAGAGTCCGACCCAGAGCCAGGTGGCAACGGTCAGAACACGGCGCTTCGCCGGGTCGCGACGCCAGTCCTGCGGGGTGCCGTCCTCGTTCGGCGGGAGCAGGAACCCGACGACCAGGCCGATGAGCGGCTGCCGGATCGCCAGCGTCACGAGCAGCCCGACGAGCCACACGGCGTTGATGACGATCCCGGGGATGAAGTTGCTCTCGGCCCGCCCGGTGATGAGCGCGAGGCCGGCGGAGATCGCCACGCCGAGGATCCCCGCGAGGCTCATCACGAGCGACTGGCGCTGCAGCAGGCGGAGCACCACGAACACGACACCGATCGCGACCGGGATCAGGACGCTCGGGACGACCTCCTTCGTGATCGCGTAGACCACGAGGAACGCTAGCCCGGGCAGGACGGACTCGACCAGGCCGCGCACGCCGCCGATGGCCGCGACGAGGGCGTGCCCCGACGGCGCCTCGCCCGGCGCGACCTTGCCGAGCCCGGTGTTGGCGACGGCGGCACGCATCTGGTCGCTGAACGAGGGCAGCGCGTCGGGCGCGTCCGCCTCGGGACGGGTGGTGTCGTCGTGGTCCGGCACCGTGCCTCCTGGTTCGGGTCGCCGGTCAGATGGCCGACTGCGTCGACTTCGGCATGTGGAGCGGGATGAGGTCGCGCGGCGGCATCGGGGTGGTCCCGCGGACCACGACGACGCTGCGGAACAGGTCCTCGATCTCGGCCGCGTCGTCGGGCTGCTCGGCGGCCTTGCCGGCGATCACGCCGCGCAGGAACCAGCGCGGGCCGTCGACGCCGATGAACCGCGCGGGGCGGGCCCCGTCGGTGACGCCCGTGCCGTCGGAGACGACCGGGACCTGGGCGCGGAGCTCGGGGCCGAACGGACCGTCGACCTCGGACACGATGCCGCCCTGGCGCTCGATCTGCTCGGCGATCTGGGAGCGGATCTCGTGCCAGAGCCCGGTGGAGCGCGGTGCGGCGAACGGCTGCACCTGCAGCGTGGACTCGTCGTAGTCGAGCCCGACCGCGACGACGCGCTGCGAGCCCTCCTCCACCTCGAGCCGCAGGTGGAGCCCCTCGCGCGGGAGGACCTTCACGCCGCCGAGGTCGACGTACGGACGGACCAGGTTCGCCTCGGTCTCGTCGTGCGGGCCGCTCTCGGCACGGTCCTCGGGCGCGGACTTGTCGGTCGGCGCGACGGCGTCCACCTCGTCGAGGTCGGCGTCGGCGTCGATCGCGATGTCGACCTCCGGCGTCGTCTCGGCCACCTCGACCTCGTCGGCGACGGCGTCCGCCACCTCGACCTCGTCACGCTTGCGTCGGCCGAACTTCATGCGCGCGTTCCTTCCTGAGCGTTGTCCGCGGCGCCGCTGACGGCACCGCTCCGGTCACCGTAGCCCGACGAGCCGAACCCGCCCTGGCCGCGGACGCTGTCGGGCAGCTCGTCGACGCGGGTGAACGACACGCGCGGGACCGGCATGACGATCATCTGGGCGATGCGGTCGCCGACGTGCACCTCGTGCGCGGCGGCCTGGTCGGTGTTGAGCAGCGCGACCTTGATCTCGCCGCGGTAGCCGGCGTCGACGGTGCCGGGGGCGTTCACGATCGTGATGCCGTGCTTGGCGGCGAGACCGCTGCGCGGGACCACGAACGCGGCGTACCCGTCCGGCAGCGCGATCTTCAGGCCCGTGCCCACGAGCCGACGCTCGCCGGGCTGCAGGACGAACGCCTCGGTCGAGACGAGGTCCGCACCGGCGTCACCGGGGTGGGCGTATCCGGGAGCGTTCTCCCCGGTCCAGAGCACGTCGACTGGTTCGGTCACGTGTCGAGGGTAGTGCAGACCGTGACCGTTCCGTGACCTGCCCGGAGTCGTGGTCGAATGGTGTCGTGACCCTGTACCGCGAACGACTGTGGGCTCCGCCCGTCCTCTACCTGGCGACGGCGCTCGTCATCCCCGCCAGCCTCCTCGTGTTCCTGCCGATCAGCGTGCTCGCCGGCGTCCTCGTGGCGGTCGGCATGTACCTCGGCGTGCTCGTGCTGCTCTGGGCGCTGGCTCCGACCATCGAGGTCACGGAGACCGAGTTCCGCGCCGGTCGGGCGCACCTCCCGCGGACGCTCGTCGGCGAGGTCGAGGGCTACGAGGGCGCCGAGGCCACCACGCAGCGCGGGCCGAAGCTCGACGCCCGCGCCTGGACGCTCTTCCGCGGCTACGTGCGCGGGGTCGTCAAGGTCGAGGTGCAGGACCCCGCGGACCCGACGCCCTACTGGCTGGTCAGCGTCCGCAACCCGTCGGCCGTCGTCGCCGCCCTGCGGTCCTGAGTCCCCACCTGCGATCCAGGAGGCGCGGTGCGGGCCCGACCCGCGCCTCCTGTCCGGCACGGCGCACGTCTGCCCGCCCAGCGCACGCAGAACGGCCCGTCACCTCGCGGTGACGGGCCGTTCTGGTTTCGTGCGTTCCCTAGAGCGCCGCGCACTCCGCGCAGACCGGGCCGAGCTTCGACTCGTGGTCGAGCTGCGAGCGGTGCTTCACGAGGAAGCACTCGACGCAGGTGAACTCGTCGACCTGGGGCGGGAGCACGACGACGTCGAGGTCGACGTCGCTGAGGTCCTGTCCGGCGAGCTCGAAGCTGCCGGGGTTGTCGGAATCATCGTCGACGACCCCCGACATCTTGTCGGGAACGCGCTCCTTGAGGGCCTCGATCGACTCCGAGTCGGAGTTGTCGTCGGTCTTCCGGGGGGCGTCGTAATCGGTGGCCATGCCCATCCATTTCTCGTATCGAGAGGTCGTCGCCGGTGATCGGCGGCGACAGTTTGCACCACGTCTCGCCAGAGCGCAAACCGAAGTCTCCGGCGGGTCGTTCTGGCGCTGCAACCCGTGTGCCCGCCCGTCCATTCCCGCTGTCCGGAAACGCTCGCACGGGAGTCCACGGCACGCCCGTGCGCCTCCGCGGGATCGGGTCCGGACGGCTGCATACTCACGGGGTACGAGGCACGACCGTACGCGACGCTCGGAAGGCGGAACCATGCAAGACGTGAGAGTCATCGGGGTGGAGTCCGGGGCACTCCTGCTCGCGACCGACGGCGGGACCGAGTTCCGACTGCCCGTCACCTCGTCGCTGCCCGGTCAGGTCCGGCAGGCGAACCCCGAGTCCGGTCCGCACAAGCGCGTGTCCCCGAAGGACGTGCAGGCGCGGATCCGCGGCGGTGCCGACGCCGCCGAGGTCGCCCTGGCGCTCGACGTCGACGTCGAGTACGTGCGGCGCTTCGAGGGCCCCGTCCTCGCCGAGCGTGCCTTCATCCTCGACGCCGCGCACCGCGTGCCGGTCACCCCGGTCGACGACGAGTCGCCCGACACCTTCGGCGAGGCGATCACCGCCAAGCTCGAGGCGGGCGAGGCCAGCGGGATCGCCTGGGCGTCGTGGAAGCACGTCGAGAGCGGCTGGCAGGTCCGCGTGCACTACACGGCCGCCGAGGTCGAGCACGACGCACAGTGGCGCTTCGACCCGAAGACGTCGACGCTGACGCCCGACAACGGCGACGCGCACCGGCTCTCGCACACCGAGGACGAGGGCATCGCGCCGCGCCTCCGTGCGGTCGAGAACGACCACCAGGACACCGACGGGACGCGGTTCGACTCCGGCGCGTTCCGGGTCGACGAGCCCGACGAGGACGTCACGAACCCCGAGGTGCAGGAGCGTCCGCTCCGCGCGCCGCTCCCCCGCATCGGAGCCGCCGTCGAGGAACGCGCCCCCGGCAACGAGACCGCCGACCTGCTCGAGGCGCTCCGCCGCCGCCGTGGCGAGCGCGAGGCCGCGGCCTTCGGCGAACAGCCGCAGGACGACGGACGACGGACCTCGATCAGCGTCGTCGACATCCCGCTGCAGGGGTTCGAGGACTCGTCGGACACCGCGCCGCAGCCGGACGCCCGACCCACCTCCGCCCCCGAGGCCGAGGCCGGGCGACAGGACCGCAAGAAGCGGAACCGACGGTCGATGCCGAGCTGGGACGAGATCGTCTTCGGGACCCGGCCGGACGACGACCCGGCCTGATCCCCGGGCGCCATCGGGCTCGTGCTACTGCGCGAACGCCCCGGCGAGGCGCAGCGGCACCATGGTCTCCTCGTCGGTCATCGCACCGTGCTGGCCGACCATGCGCTTCGGTGACTCGCCGTCGCGCAGGGCCCGGTCGTCGTTGAACGCCCAGGACCCCCGTGCCACGAGCACGACGTCCCCGATGCGCGGGACGACCTCGTCAGAGACGGCGCCGAACCAGCCGGCGGCGATCGCCTCGTCACGGCTCGCGACGTACGTCTTCTTGCCGTAGCGCGCCCGGAACTGCCCGACGAGGGAGCGGACGTCGGTGCCCGGTGCGACCGTGAACTGCCGGCAGCGCGGGTCGCCGGCGACCCCCACGACGTCGGTCAGCAGGAGCGGGTCGAGCGCGATGTTCGCGTGATCGGGGACGTCGAGCACGCCGTGGTCGGCCGTCACGACGATCCCGACGTCGGCGGCGGCACGGCCCTCGAGCCGAGCGAGTTCGCCGTCGAGGAGTTCGAGCGCCGCGGTCCACCGGTCGGACTGCCAGCCGTGCTTGTGCCCGATCGAGTCGAGCTCCGGGACGTAGAGGTACACGAGCGAGCGACCCGTCGCGGTCTCGGCGAGGGCGGCGTCGACGCGCTGCGGGATCGAGTCGGCCGGGACGTAGCGCGCCCCGCCGAGGACGTTCGCGGTCATCCCTGAGGAGCGGTACCGGGCGGGCCCGACCACCACCGGGTCGACGCCGAGTGCCGGCGCCTCGGTGAACAGCGTGCGGGCGAGGAACCAGTCTTTCGGGACCTCGTCGTCCCAGCCGCTCAGCAGGTTCATCACCCGGCCGGTGTCGGGGTTCCAGCCGCTGTACCCGACCACGCCGTGGGTGCCGGGCGACCGACCGGTCGTCAGCGTGCTCAGTGCGGCCGCCGTCGTCGTCGGGAAGCCGCTGCGCAGTCGCTTCTTGCCCGCGGCGAGCCAGCGGGCGTGTCCGGCGCGCGCTGCCAGCGCGCCGGCACCGAGGCCGTCGACCAGCACGACGATCGCGGAACGGGCGGGGCGGAGGGTGATCCGCGCCTCCAGTCCGGTGGAACGCAACCAGGCGTCGTCCGCAGCGCCGAGCGCGACGAGGCAACTCGGGAAGACGTCGGCGAGGTTCGCGGTGGCGTCGGGGGCCGTCGGTACGCTTGTTCCCATCTCCCCCAGTCTCGCAGAAGGGTGCCATGGCACGCACGGAAGCAGTCGGCCTGCCCGACGGTGAACGCATCGAGGACGTCGACGTCTCCGAGGAGATGCAGGGCTCCTTCCTCGAGTACGCGTACTCCGTCATCTACTCACGGGCACTCCCCGACGCACGCGACGGCCTGAAGCCCGTGCAGCGGCGCATCCTCTACCAGATGGCAGAGATGGGGCTCCGGCCCGACCGCGGCCACGTGAAGAGCGCCCGCGTCACCGGCGAGGTGATGGGCAAGCTGCACCCGCACGGCGACGGCGCGATCTACGACGCCCTCGTGCGCATGGCGCAGCCGTTCACGATGCGCGTGCCGCTCGTCGACGGACACGGCAACTTCGGCTCGCTCGACGACGGTCCCGCGGCCGCCCGATACACCGAGGCCCGCCTCGCCGAGCCGTCGATGGCCATGACCGAGGGCCTGGGCGAGGACGTCGTCGACTTCGTCCCGAACTACGACAACCAGATCATGCAGCCGGGCGTGCTGCCCGCGGCCTTCCCGAACCTGCTCGTCAACGGCGCGTCGGGCATCGCGGTCGGCATGGCGACGAACATGGCGCCGCACAACCTCGGCGAGGTGGTCGAGGCGGCGAAGCACCTGCTCATGAACCCGCAGGCGACGCTCGACGAGCTGATGGAGTTCGTGCCGGGCCCCGACCTGCCCTCCGGCGGCACCATCGTCGGGCTCTCCGGCGTGCGCGACGCCTACGCCAGCGGTCGCGGCTCGTTCCGGACGCGCGCGAAGGTGAGCGTCGAGAACCTCACCCCGCGCAAGGTCGGCCTCGTGGTCACCGAGCTGCCGTACCTGGTCGGCCCGGAACGCGTGATCGAGAAGATCAAGGACGGCGTCCAGTCGAAGAAGCTCGTCGGCATCTCCGACGTGAACGACCTGACCGACCGCAACCACGGGCTCCGGCTCGTCATCGGCATCAAGAGCGGCTTCAACCCGACCGCCGTGCTCGAACAGCTGTACAAGCACACCCCGCTCGAGGACGGCTTCGGCATCAACAACGTCGCGCTGGTCGGCGGATCGCCCAAGACCCTCGGGCTGCGCGAGCTGCTCGACGTCTACGTGCAGCACCGGCTCTCGGTCGTCACACGTCGGTCGCAGTACCGTCTCGCACGCAAGAAGGAGCGACTGCACCTGGTCGAGGGGTTGCTGATCGCGATCCTCGACATCGACGAGGTCATCGAGGTCATCCGCTCCTCGGACGACTCCGAGGCCGCGCGCTCCCGCCTGCAGACGGTGTTCGACCTGTCCGAGGTGCAGGCCGAGTACATCCTCGAACTGCGGCTCCGGCGCCTGACGAAGTTCTCACGCCTCGAGCTCGAGGGCGAGCGCGACCAGCTGCTCGCCGACATCGCCGCGCTCGAGGAACTGCTCGCGTCCGACGAGCGGCTCCGTGCCCAGGTCGCGCTCGAGCTCACCGAGGTGTCCGACCGGTTCGCGACGCCGCGCCGGACCCTGCTCACCGAGGCCGACGCCCCGGTCAAGGGTGGTCGCAAGGCCGCGGTCGACCCGGAGTCCCTGCAGATCGCCGACTCCCCGTGCCGCGTGCTGCTCTCGACCACCGGGCGGCTCATCCGCGTCGACATCCCGACGTCCGAGCTCGGCATCGTCCGGGTGCCGAAGCGGTCCAAGCACGACGCCGTCCGTTCGTCGGTCGTCAGTTCGGTGCGTGGGCAGGTCGGGGCGCTCACCTCGACCGGGCGCGTGATCCGGCTCTCCCCCGTCGACGTCCCCGCCGTGCCGCCAGCCGCGGTCCGGCTCGACGCCGGCGTCCGCGTGACGGACTTCCTCGGCATCGCCCGCGGCGAGACCGTGGTCGCCCTCGTCGACCTCTCCGGCGCCTCGTCGGACTCGCTCGCCATCGGCACCGTGCAGGGCGTCGTGAAGCGCGTCGTGCCCGGAGCCTGGCCGGACAAGCCCGAGTTCCCCGCCATCGGGCTGAAGCCCGGCGACGCGGTCGTCGGTGCCGCCCAGGCGCCCGAGTCGGACGACCTGGTGTTCATCACCTCGAACGCGCAGCTGCTGCGGTTCCCGGCGTCCGGCGTCCGTGCGCAGGGCCTCCCCGCCGGTGGGGTCGCCGGCGTGGCCCTCGCAGCGGGTGCCTCGGCGATCTGGTTCGGGTCTGTCGCCCGCTCCGACGACGCCGTGGTCGCGACCGTCTCGGCGTCGTCCTCGGCCCTGCCCGGCACCGACACCGGCCGCGCCAAGGTCTCGGCCCTGTCGGAGTTCCCGGCGAAGGGCCGTGCGACCCAGGGTGTCCGGGCGCACGCGTTCCTCAAGGGCGAGGACGGCCTGACGGTGGCGTGGGCGGGCATCGCTCCCCCGCACGCGGTCGGGTCGGACGGCGCTGCCCGGACGCTGCCGGACTGGCTGTCGAAGCGCGACGGGTCGGGGGCGCCGCTCGACGCCGTGATCGACTCGATCGGTGGGAGTGCGGCGGCGCTCGACGGCACCGCCGGCGAGGCGTAGGCGCGCGGCGCGGCGCGGCTTTTCGAGCTGGGCGACAGTTCACGGGGCTCTCGCCGCGTGAACTGTCGCCCACCGCGTGAGCACGCGGCCGCGCCGCGGCGGACGCCGAGACTCGGCCCCGCGGACAGTTCTCGCGCCGCCGCGGCGCGAAACCGTCCGCCCAGCCGAGACTCGCCCTCGCGCGCGGCCCGGTCACCCGGCTTTTCCCGCCAGGCGACAGTTCACGGGGCCCTCGCCGCGTGAACTGTCGCCCAGCGCGTGAGCACGCGGACGGGAGGCGCGCGCCGGCCCCGCACCGCGCCTCCCGTCCACCCATCGGGACGAGCACCGCCCCCGACCACCCGACCGCGCTGCGACCTCACGCGGCTGGCGACACGTCACGGCGCCAGCGCCGCGCGACGTGTCGCCAGGCGCGTGAGGTCGCGCCGCACGGCGGCGCCGAGACTCGGCCTCGCGGACAGAACTCGCGCAGCCGCGGCGCGAAACTGTCCGCTGAGGCGAGACTCGGCGGCGCCGCGCGCGGCCTACGCGTCGATACGGTCGCGGTCGAGGCCCTCGCCGGCGAGGATGAACTCCTTGCGCGGCGCCACGTCGTTGCCCATGAGCAGCTCGAAGACCTTCGCAGCACCCTCGGCATCGGTGATGTTCACCCGGCGCAGCGTCCGGTGCGTGCGGTCCATCGTGGTCTCCGCCAGCTGGTCGGCGTCCATCTCGCCGAGACCCTTGTACCGCTGGATCGGCTCCTGGTACTTCTTGCCCTGCTTCTCGAGCTTCTTCAGCACGGCCTGCAGCTCGGCCTCGGAGTACGTGTACAGCGTGTCGTTCGCCTTGCCACGGTTCACCACGACGACCCGGTGCAGCGGCGGCACGGCGGCGAACACCCGACCCTGCTCGATCATCGGCCGCATGTACCGGAAGAACAGCGTGAGCAGGAGCGTCCGGATGTGGGCGCCGTCGACGTCGGCGTCGGACATGATGATGACCTTGCCGTAGCGGGCCTGGTCGATCTCGAACGTCCGGCCGGAGCCGGCGCCGATGACCTGGATGATCGAGGCGCACTCGGCGTTCGAGAGCATGTCCGACACGGACGCCTTCTGCACGTTGAGGATCTTGCCGCGGATCGGCAGCAGCGCCTGGTACTCGCTGTTGCGCGCGAGCTTGGCGGTGCCGAGCGCGGAGTCGCCCTCGACGATGAAGAGTTCGGTCCCCTCGGCGTCCTGCTTGCGGCAGTCGGCGAGCTTCGTCGGCAGCGAGGAGTTCTCGAGCGCGTTCTTCCGGCGCTGGGTCTCCTTGTGCGCCCGGGCCGAGATGCGCGTCTTCATCTCGGCGACGACCTTCTCGAGCAGGGTCGCCGCCTGGGCCTTCTCGGTGCGCTGCGTCGACGTGAGGATCTCGGTGAGGCGCTTCGACACGACCTGGTCGACGATCTTCCGGACCGCCGGGGTGCCGAGGACCTCCTTCGTCTGACCTTCGAACTGCGGCTCGGGCAGGCGGACGGTGAGCACCGCGGTCATACCGGCGAGCACGTCGTCCTTCTCGAGCTTGTCCTGCCCGACCTTGAGCTTGCGGGCGTTCGCCTCGACCTGGGCGCGCACGGCCTTGACCACGCCGGACTCGAAGCCGGCCTGGTGCGTGCCGCCCTTCGGAGTCGCGATGATGTTGACGAAGCTGCGGAACACCGTCTCGTAGCCGCTGCCCCATCGCAGCGCGAGGTCGACCTCGCATTCACGCGACACCGAGGTCGACACCATGTGGCCCTTGTCGTCGAGCATCGGCACGGTCTCGGTGAAGGTGCCGGTCCCCCGGATGCGCCAGACGTCGGTGACGGCGGAGTCGAGGGCGAGGTGCTCGACGAACTCACCGATCCCGCCCTCGTACCGGAAGCGCTCGACGACCGGACCGGGCTCGACAGGAGTGCCCGTGGCCTCCGCCCGCGCGGCCGCTGCCTCGATCGAGGCGGGCCGCGCATCCGTGATGGTGATGCCGAGCCCTGGCACGAGGAAGGCCGTCTGGCGCGCCCGGCTGACGAGGTCGCTGGTGCTGAACTTCGCGTCGGAGGTGAAGATCTGCCGGTCCGCCCAGTACCGCACGCGGGACCCGGTCACGCCCTTCTTCACCTTGCCGGCGACGCGCAACTCGCTGCCGGAGGTGAAGGGGGTGAACGGCGCGTCCGGCCCGTCGCCGGCGAACGTGCCCGGCTCACCGCGGTGGAACGACATCGCGTAGGTCTTGCCGCCGCGGTCGACCTCGACGTCGAGGCGCTCCGACAGCGCGTTCACGACCGAGGCACCGACACCGTGCAGCCCACCGGACGCGGCGTACGACCCGGAGCCGAACTTGCCACCGGCGTGGAGCTTCGTGAACACCACCTCGACCCCGGTCAGACCGGTCTTCGGCTCGACGTCGACGGGGATGCCACGAGCGGTGTCGCGGACCTCGACCGAACCGTCGGGGTGCAGCAGCACGCCGATCTCGTCACCGTGCCCGGCGAGGGCTTCGTCGACGGAGTTGTCGATGATCTCCCACAGGCAGTGCATGAGCCCGCGGGAGTCCGTCGACCCGATGTACATGCCCGGACGCTTGCGGACCGCCTCGAGCCCTTCGAGGACGGAGAGATGGCGTGCAGAGTAGTCGGAGCTCACCTTCCGATGCTAGCGATCCGCACCGACACCACCGCGCGGACACTCGGACTGGGGACAGCCGATCCGCGCTGAGCGAAACGGGCGATCACAATGCGCCACTCTCAGGCATCACGTGTTGAAATAGGTGGACCAAGCCGCACCACCTGCGATCCGTGAGGAGCACAGCAATGACCCAGACCGTGCAGGACCTCTCCATCGACGAAGTCAGCAGCCACCAGCTCACCGCTGCCGACCGTTGCGACAGCTGCGGCGCGCAGGCGTACATCCGGGCCACCATGGCCAGCGGTGAGCTGTACTTCTGTGCGCACCACGGCGCCGAGTTCAAGGACAAGCTCGCGGCGACCGCCATCGAGTGGCACGACGAGAGCAGCCGACTCTACGAGTCGAAGTAGCGCGCACAGACGCGAGCGCTGAACAGACAGGAGGCGCGGTGCCAGCTGGCACCGCGCCTCCTGTCTGTCTGCGGTCGCGTCAAGCGATCCGCTTGAACGCCTTGTCGACGTAGCGGTCGACGGTCGCCCGAGCTTCGCGCGCGTAGCGGTCGATCGACGCGGTGCGCTCCGGGTCCGGTGCGTACTCGCGGCCGAGCCGAGCGGTGGCCGCGGCGAGGACGCCGTCGGTCAGCTGCGGGTTGAGCGGCAGGATCGGCCCCTGCGTGTGCGTGCCGAAGGAGTTGCCGACGATCGCGCCCTCGACCGGGGCGCCCGCCTGGTTGCCGCCGCCGGAGACGACGTCGGCGAACGGCCGGACACCGGCACCGAGCTCGATGCGCGTCGCGTGGTCCTCGAAGCCGGCGAGGCGCGTCGGGGCTCCGGGGAGCAGCGGGTACGCGGTCTCGAGCACGAAGTAGTTCACCCGACGCTCGGCACCGCGGACGGCACGCGCGTCGAAGACCCCGAAGCCGGTGACGGGAGCACCGTCCGTCGGCACGACCTCGGTCGTGGCGAGGTCGAACCCGCCGCCGACGGCAACGGCCGGCACCCCGGCAGCGGCGAACTCGCGGAGCGGCGCACCGATGCGTGCGATGTCGTCACCGAGCGACCGCATCGCGCTGAGCGGTCCGTTGCCGATCACGACGACGTCCGCCGAGGCGGGGAGCTCGTCACCCGGCGCGTACTCGAGCACCTCGGTGGCGATTTCCGCGGCTGCGGCACGACGGACCAGGGCCGCCACGTTGCCGCGGTCGCCCGAGACGCCCATCTGGCGGGGGTAGACGTGCAGGATGGTCAGCCGGTCGGCCGTCATGCGGTCTTCTCCATGTCCGGGTGGCCGAGGGCCTTGCGGGCGATCATCATGATCTCGTAGTTGACGATGAAGTTCTTCGTCCCGGAGGTCGTCGAACCGAGCTGCTCCATCTGCTTGATCGCGGCCTCGACGTCGGGCTCGACCCGGCCGATGCGGACGCCGGCGTGCTCGAGGGCGATCGCGATCTGCCAGGCCTTGTCGCCGGAGACGACGTCGACGTGGTCGAGCTTCGAGAAGTCGATGTCGTAGATCCAGGAGATGTCCGGCGTGCCCTCGTCGATCGCCATGAGCACCTGTTCCGGGTGGTCCGGCAGGGCGTCGAGGTTGAGCTGGAGGCTCGCGGCGTTCTTGAACATCGTGAACTCGGCGGACTCGCCCGCGATGGGGAGTCGCTCACCGCGTCCGTACGCCGGCTTCATCGTGCCGAAGGCCGTCGTCACGGCGTCGGCGCGGAACTGCGCACCGAGTGCGGCACTCGCCGTGGCGGTGGCCGCTGCCGCGTCGACGGCGTAGTGCAGCCCGCGAGCCGGCAGGCGGACGGGGATCTCGGCACCGTCGAAGCGGATGGTCGCACCGTCGCCGGTGTTCACCACGACCTCGGCGTCGGCGACGTTCGGCACGGCGTCCTGCCGGTCGAAGTCGTCGGCGTTCTGCAGGCCGTTCGGTGCGGCGGCGACGACCTCGGCGCTGGCACCGAAGCGCAGCACGCGCTGGCCGTCGGTGCCGACGTACGCGTCGAGGAACTGGTCGTCACGGTTGGTGATGACGTTCGCGGTCGACAGGGCCGCGGTGTCGAGCATCATCGTCGCGACGCGTTCGGTCTCGAAGAACCGGTAGAGCTGGTCGACCTGGACGTTGAGCATCGTCACGGTGGACGGCGACAGGATCCCGGCGAGCTCGACCGCGAAGGCCTCGTCCACCTCGAGGATGCCGATGTCCGCCTTGAGCTTGCCGGTCAGCGACACCTCGGACAGCAGCGCCGAGGCGATGCCCTGCGGCAGGTTCGCCCCGGACGGGTTCGTGAAGACCCGCAGCCCGTGCGCCCGCACGATGTCGGAGATCATGTGGGTCGTCGTCGACTTGCCGTTCGAACCGAGCACGAAGACGACGCCGTTCGGGAACTGCGCGGTGACGTGCTGGAGGAAGTTCGGCACCAGCTTGAGCACGATGTACCCGGGGTAGGCGGACCCCCCGCCCCGCGCACGTGCGAGGGCGCGGAGGATCCGCCCGACGAGGATCGGGATGACGAAGCGCATCGGCCTACTCGAGGTAGTCGCGCAGCGACTGCGACCGCGACGGGTGGCGGAGCTTCGCCATCGTCTTGGACTCGATCTGACGGATGCGCTCACGCGTCACGCCGAACGTGTCACCGATCTGGTCGAGGGTCTTCGGCTGGCCGTCCCCGAGACCGAAGCGCATGCGGATGACGCCCGCCTCACGCTCGGAGAGGGAGTCGAGCAGGCTCTCGAGCTGCTTCTGCAGCATCGTGAACCCGACCGCGTCGGCCGGGACGACCGCCTCGGTGTCCTCGATCAGGTCGCCGAACTCCGAGTCGCCGTCCTCACCCAGCGGGGTGTGGAGCGAGATGGGCTCGCGGCCGTACTTCTGCACCTCGACGACCTTCTCCGGGGTCATGTCGAGCTCGCGGGCGAGCTCTTCCGGAGTGGGTTCGCGACCGAGGTCCTGCAGCATCTGGCGCTGGACGCGGGCCAGCTTGTTGATGACCTCGACCATGTGGACCGGGATGCGGATCGTGCGGGCCTGGTCGGCCATGGCACGGGTGATCGCCTGACGGATCCACCAGGTGGCGTAGGTCGAGAACTTGAAGCCCTTGGTGTAGTCGAACTTCTCGACCGCACGGATCAGGCCCAGGTTGCCTTCCTGGATGAGGTCGAGGAACTGCATGCCGCGGCCGGTGTAGCGCTTGGCGAGCGACACGACCAGGCGGAGGTTCGCGCCGAGCAGGTGCGACTTCGCGCGCTGACCGTCACGGGCGACCCAGCGCAGCTCGCGCTCTTCCGGCTTCGAGAGCCCGGTCGAGTGCTGCAGCTTGTCCTCGGCGAACAGGCCGGCCTCGATGCGCATCGCGAGCTCGACCTCCTGCTCGGCGTTGAGGAGGGCGACCTTGCCGATCTGCTTGAGGTAGTCCTTCACCGGGTCGGCGGTGGCACCGGTGATCGTCGTGGAGTAGACCGGCGCCTCGTCGTCGTCGGACTGCGAGATGACGAGCGCACCCGCGGCGACCGCTGCTGCGGCGTCCGGCTTGGTGTCCTTCTCGTCGGTCTCGGTGTCGGCGTCGTCGGTCGCGTCGGCCTCGGCGACCGGGGTCTCCTCGTCGATGTCCTCGTCGTCGTCGGCCTTCTTCTTCGCCTTCGGGGCGGCCTTCTTCGGGGCGGCCTTCTTGGCGGTGGTCTTGGTGGCGCGCTTCTTCGGCGCGGCCGTCCCCTCGGCTTCAGCAGCGCTCTCTGCTGCGGTGCCCTCGGGCTCGGTGTCCTTCGTGGGATCGATCGTCGTGCTCCGGGCAGCCATGCGATCACCTCTCTCGTCGTGCCACGTTCGTGGGGTCGTGGCCTCCCTCGCCGCCCAGGGCCTGCGCCGCGGTCTCCCGCGTCATCAGGTCCTACCGTTCCGGGCAGCACTAGGACCCATGTCAAGTCCCCCGGTTTCTGCGGCGCACTGGAGTGCTCCGAGACACAGGAGGCCCGAACGGGTCCGCGTTCATTATTGCACGCTCCGCTTCCGCAGGCGCGCAACGAGTGCAACCCAGAGCGGCCCCACCCGTATTCCGTCCTGGGCGTGCAGCACCCGGCGCGTGCGACGACGGGCATGCAGCAGCATCACGACGCCGATCCCGACCACGACGTACTGCACGGTGAGGGCCAGCCGGAAGTTCGTCCACGCGAACACGGTCTGCCCCGACGCCGACGACGCGAGGTCGAGGATCGTGCCGATCAGGAACATCATCACGAACGCGGCGAGGAACCCGCCGACGTTGACCACGCCGTTCGCCGACCCGAGGGAGCCGACCGGGTTGAAGGACCGCGCGAAGTCGAACCCGATGAGCGAGCCCGGACCGCCGATCCCCATCACGACGACGAGCACGACGAGCAACCAGGTGGGCGGCTGTCCGGGCCACACGAGCACGGCGGTCCACACCACCGCGAGGGCGACGACGATCCCGAGCACCAGGTTCGACCGCCGCAGCGGGAACCGGGCGCAGAGCACGCCGAGCACCGGCCCGACGACGAACCCGGTGACGACGATCACGGTGAGGAAGCCGGCCGCCTCGGACGGGGAGTACCCCAGCCCGCGCAGCATCGGGACGCCCCAGAGCAGCGAGAAGACCGTTCCGGAGGACTGCGTGACGTAGTGGGACCAGAAGCCGAGCTGGGTACCGGGACGCCGCAGTGCGTGCCCGAAGGTGTGGAACGCGCCCCGCCAGGTGTGCGGCAGCGGGATCGTGTCGGTGCGCACCGGCACGGGGCCGTTCCGGACGAAGACGAACGCCAGCACGAGCCCGACGGCGCTCGCAGCCGCGGCGACGCCGAACGCCGGCGACCACCCGGCGGTGTGCAGCAGCACGGCGAAGGGGAACGCCGACAGGATCTGCCCGACCTGGCCGAGGTTGCCGGTCCACTGCGAGATCTGCGGCAGGATCGGCCCGCTGAACCACATCGGCACGAGGCGGATCACGGAGATGAAGGTCATCGCGTCCCCGGCGCCGACGAGGACACGCCCCGCGATCGCCGGCCCGATGGTGGGCGACACCGCCACCACGGCCTGGCCGGCGACGAGCAGCGCGGCCCCCAGCAGCACGAGTCGGCGCGGCCCGACGCGGTCGAGGGCGATCCCCACCGGGATCTGGAGTCCGGCGTAGACGGCGATCTGCACCACCGCGAGCGTCGACAGCACCGCCGCCGACACCGCGAAGCGGTCCTGCGCGTCGACGCCGGAGACCCCGAGCGAGGACCGCTGCACGACCGCGAGGACGTACGCCAGCACCGCGACGCCCCACACGAGGAAGGCGCGGCGGGAGTTCACGTGACCAGGCTAGCGGGGGCGGCACCGCCGCCAGGACGGGCTGTGGAGAACGTGACGAGCGCGGCGGACGGGTGTCGCGCCTCCCGTCCGACGGTCCAGGAGGCGCGACCCGCCTCCGCCACGTCGGTGCGGCTGGTCGGTACGGCTAGTCGCCGCTCGCGTCGCCGTCGGTGCGGCGGTCCGCCAGGAAGCGTTCCAGCTCCGCGGCGATCGCGTCCGCAGTGGGGACCTGCCCGTCGACGCCGGTGAGCGGCGACGCGATCGGGTTGCCCTCCATGTAGGTGTCGTGCCGTTCCTCGAGCACCCCGACCAGACGCTGCAGCTCCTCGTTGCCGGCGACCTGCTCGTCGACGCGGGTGCGGAACTCGCGTCCCTCTTCGCGCAGCTCGTCGGAGGGGAAGATGAGGCCGGTGGCGGCGGAGATGCCGGAGAGCGCGGCGACGGCAGCGTCGGGGAACTCGGTGTCGGACAGGTAGTGCGGGACGAGCAGGACGAGTCCGGTGACCTGTTCGCCGAGCTCGGACAGCCGGTGCTCGACGAGGTGCAGGACGTTCGCGGGCGCCTGGGTCTCGGGCTTCCAGACGCTCATCTGCTCGACGAGGTCGGCGCGCGTGCCGGAGACGGTGAGGCTGATCGGGCGCGTGTGCGGGACGGGCATCGGGATCGACTGGACCCAGGTGGTGTCGGCGACCCGGAGCTGGGCGGCGAGGTCGGTGACCGCGCGGACGAACCGGTTCCACTGGAAGTCCGGCTCGTACCCGGAGAGGAAGAGGAACGGCTGGCCGATCTCGTCGCGCACGAGGTGCAGCCGGAGCCGCGGGGGCTCGACGGCGGCGATGTGGTCGTGCTCGAAGGTGATCACCGGGCGGCGTGCACGCCAGTCGAGCAGGACGTCCGGGTCGAACTCGGCGACGAGCTCCGTCTCGAGGTCGTCCAGGACGGCGGTCGTCACCTGCGCCACGGCCGAGCCGGCGTCGGCGAACCCGGTGAGTCCGGCGACCAGGTGCAGCCCCTCGGGGACGGACGGCGCGTCCTCGGCGAAGGTGTAGAGCTCCTCGGGGTGGTTCACCGTCCCCATGCTAGGCGGGGAGCCGGTGTCCCCCGGTGCCGGGCGACCACGCCGACAGCGAACACCTGCTGGATAGGGTTGGGGCATGGTCCGACCGACGCTCTCCACTGACTCCTCCGCTCCCGCCTCGATCTCCGCCGACGTCCTCGTGCTCGGTGTCCGGCCCGGTTCCGACGGCGCTCCCGCGACCATCGCGACGCCCGCCACGACGCCGTTCTCCGCGCTCGACGGCATCGACCTCGCCGCCATCGGTGCGACCGGTGCGAAGGACCAGCTCGTGCGCATCCCCGCCGTCGGTGTCGACGCGCAGGGCATCGCGCTCATCGGGCTCGGCTCCGGCACCGATGCAGCGGCACTCCGCTCGGCCGCCGGCAGCGCGGTCCGCCAGCTCCCCCTCGCGTCGTCGATCGTCCTCGCGCTACCGACCGACACGACCGAGCTCGTCGACGCCGCGCTCGAGGGTGCCGCGCTCGGCGCCTACTCGTTCACCCGGCACAAGGGCGCCGGCACGACCGGTCCCGCCCGCGGGGACCAGCAGGTGACCGTGCTGGCACCCTCCGCCGCGGCCGACGCCACCGTCCGCCCGGCGATCGTCGCCGACGCCGCCACGCTCGTGCGCGACCTCGTCAACACCGCTGCCGGTGACCTCGGCCCGGCGGACGTCGCCGACGTCGCCCGTGCGCAGGCCGAGGGGCTCCCCCTCACCGTCGAGGTCCTCGACGAGACCGCGCTCGAGGAGCAGGGATTCGGCGGCATCCTCGGTGTCGGTCGCGGCTCAGAGCGCCCGCCGCGGCTCGTCGTCGTCCGGTACGCGCCGGAGTCCGCGACGAAGCACCTCGCACTCGTCGGCAAGGGCATCACGTTCGACTCGGGTGGTCTCTCGCTCAAGCCGGCTGCCTCCATGCTCGGCATGAAGACCGACATGACGGGTGCCGCCACCGTCCTCGCCGCGACCGTCGCCGCCGCGCGTCTCGGACTCGACGTCCGCGTCACGGCGTGGCTGTGCCTGGCGGAGAACATGCCCTCCGGCTCGGCGACGCGCCCCGGCGACGTCCTCACGCTGAAGAACGGCAAGACCGTCGAGGTCACGAACACCGACGCCGAGGGCCGACTCGTCCTGGGTGACGGCATGGCCGCCGCGTCGCTCGAGCAGCCCGACGCCATCGTCGACGTCGCGACGCTGACCGGGGCGCAGGTCGTCGCGCTCGGCGACCGCACCACCGGACTCATGGGCAGCGACGACCTCGTCGCGCAGGTCCGCGCGGTCGCCGGGGCCGTGGCGGAGCCGATCTGGCCGATGCCGCTCCCCGAGGAGCTCGACGCCCGACTCGCGAGCGAGGTCGCCGACATGGTCAACGCCACCGTCGGCAACCCGGCGGGCGGCATGCTCCTCGCGGGCAAGTTCCTCGAGCGCTTCGTCGGCGAGGGCATCCCGTGGGCGCACCTCGACATCGCCGGTCCGTCGGAGAACAAGGGCGGCGGCTACGGGTGGCTCGGCAAGGGCGCGACCGGCGCCATGGTCCGGACGCTCATCTCGCTCGCAGAAGAGCTCCAGGCCAAGTAGTAGGTTTGACTCCGGCGGGACGGCGCGCTCGACGCGCCCCCGCCGGAAACCAACGGGACGGGACCGGAACCATGCGGTCCGACCGTCGGACGCCGCCGCCGCGGTGTCCAGTGGGGCCCGATCGGTCCCGACACGCACGAGGGAGTTGCACCAGGTGACGGAACAGACTTACGACGTCGTGGTCCTCGGTGGCGGCAGTGGTGGCTACGCCGCTGCGCTCCGGGCCGCCGAGCTCGGCATGAGCGTCGCGCTCATCGAGGGAGACAAGCTCGGGGGGACGTGTCTGCACCGCGGCTGCATCCCGACGAAGGCGCTGCTGCACGCAGCCGAGGTCGCCGACGCGACGCGCGACGCCGAGAAGTACGGCGTCATCGCCGAGTTCGCCGGTGTCGAGGTCCCGAAGGTCATCGAGTACCAGCAGGGCGTCATCTCGTCGAAGTACAAGGGCCTCCAGGGGCTCATCAAGGCACGCGGGATCACCGTCGTCGAGGGCTGGGGCCGCCTCACCTCGCAGAACACCGTGCAGGTCGGCGACCAGACCGTGACCGGCAAGAACATCGTGCTCGCGACCGGCTCCTACTCGAAGTCGCTCCCCGGCCTCGAGATCGGTGGTCGCGTGATCACCTCCGAGACCGCCCTGCGCATGGACTACGTGCCGAACAAGGTCGTCATCCTCGGTGGTGGCGTCATCGGCGTCGAGTTCGCCAGCGTCTGGAAGTCCTTCGGTGCCGAGGTGACGATCGTCGAGGCGCTCCCCCACCTCGTCCCGGCCGAGGACGAGTCGATGTCGAAGCAGCTCGAGCGCGCGTTCCGCAAGCGCGGCATCGAGTTCTCGCTCGGTGTCCGGTTCCAGGGCGTCGAGCAGCACGAGAACGGCGTGGTCGTCACGCTCGAGGACGGCAAGACCTTCGACGGCGACATCCTGCTCGTCGCGGTCGGCCGTGGCCCCGTGACGCAGAACGTCGGCTACGACGAGGTCGGCGTCGCGATGGACCGCGGGTTCGTCACGACGAACGAGCGCCTCGCCACGAACATCCCGAACGTGTACGCCGTCGGCGACATCGTTCCGGGCCTGCAGCTCGCGCACCGCGGCTTCCAGCAGGGCATCTTCGTCGCCGAGGAGATCGCCGGGCTCAACCCGGTCATCATCGAGGACAAGAACATCCCGAAGATCACGTACTCCGACCCCGAGGTCGCATCGGTCGGTCTCTCGCAGGCCAAGGCCGAAGAGCAGTACGGCGCCGACAAGGTGGACTCGTACGAGTACAACCTCGCCGGCAACGGCAAGAGCCACATCATCGGCACGTCCGGTTCGGTCAAGGTCGTCCGTGTGGTCGACGGCCCCGTCGTCGGCGTCAGCATGATCGGCGCCCGGGTCGGCGAGCTCATCGGCGAGGCACAGCTCGCCGTGAACTGGGAGGCCTACCCCGAGGACGTCGCGCCGCTCGTCCACGCGCACCCGACGCAGAACGAGGCACTCGGCGAGGCGTTCCTGCACCTCGCGGGGAAGCCGCTGCACGCACTGTGAACACCATGACCACCACCACGAACCACCCCTGCGAAGAGGAGTCCACCCGATGAGCGAATCCGTCAACCTCCCGGCGCTCGGCGAGAGCGTCACCGAGGGCACGGTGACCCGATGGCTGAAGAACGTCGGTGACCGGGTCGAGGTCGACGAGCCGCTGCTCGAGGTCTCGACCGACAAGGTCGACACCGAGATCCCGTCGCCGATCGCCGGCGTCGTGGAGGAGATCCTCGTGCAGGAGGACGAAACCGTCGAGGTCGGCACCGCGCTGGTGAAGATCGGCGACGGGTCGTCCGACGGTGGTTCCTCCGACGGTGGCTCCACCGAGTCGGACGAGCCCTCGAACGAGGCCGCCGCCGACGCCGAGGAGCCCGAGGCCGCTCCGAGCACCGAGCAAGAGTCCGAGACCCCTGCCCCGGAGCCGACCGAGCCCGAGCCGGCCCCCGCAGGTCAGACGCAGCCCGCCGCGCCGCAGGCCCCGGCGGCACCGCCCGCCGCTGCTCCGGTGCCGCAGGCCGCTCCGGTCCCGCCGCCCGCCGCTGCCCCGCCGGCAGCGGTCCCGGCTCCGGCCGCCGCTCCGGCTCCGGCTGCCGCCTCGGGTGGCTCGGCCGCCAGCGCCTCGGTGCCGAACCCGACGCAGGACGCCTCGGCCTCCGGCTACGTCACCCCGCTCGTGCGCAAGCTCGCGAACGAGCAGGGTGTCGACCTCTCGACCGTCACCGGCTCCGGCGTCGGCGGACGCATCCGCAAGGAAGACGTCCTCGCCGCTGCCGAAGCCGCTGCGAAGGCCCCGGCTGCCGGTGGCTCCGCCGCTGCGGCCCCGGCCGGTCCGTTCGTTGCCGAGGTGTCGCCGCTGCGTGGCACCCGCGAGAAGATGACCCGCCTCCGCAAGGTCGTCGCCGAGCGCGCCGTGCAGTCGATGACCTCGACCGCGCAGCTCACCAGCGTCGTCGAGGTGGACGTGACGAAGGTCGCGCAGTTCCGTGACGCGCACAAGGCCGAGTTCCTCGAGAAGACCGGTTCGAAGCTCTCCTTCATGCCGTTCTTCGCCCTCGCGGCGTCCGAGGCGCTCAAGGCGCACCCGAAGATCAACTCGACCGTCGAGGGCGAGGAGATCGTCTACCCGGAGACCGAGAACGTCTCCATCGCGGTGGACACCGAGCGCGGCCTGCTCACCCCGGTGATCAAGGACGCGGCGTCGCTCAACCTGGCGCAGTTCTCGCAGTCGATCGCGGACCTCGCCGAGCGCACCCGCAACAACCAGCTCAAGCCGGACGAGCTCGCGGGAGGCACGTTCACGCTGACGAACACCGGTTCGCGTGGCGCGCTGTTCGACACCCCCGTGGTGTTCCTGCCGCAGTCGGCGATCCTCGGCACGGGCATCGTGACGAAGCGTCCGGCGGTCGTGAAGGTCGACGGGCAAGAGGCCATCGCGATCCGTTCGTTCGTCTACCTCGCGCTGTCGTACGACCACCGGATCATCGACGGCGCCGACGCGTCGCGCTACCTCGTCGCGGTGAAGAACCGCCTCGAGGAGGGCAACTTCGGCCCGAACCTCGGGTACTGAGCCCAGCGCTCGTCGTACTCCGGACGGCCCCGATCCCACCGTGGATCGGGGCCGTTCCCGGTTGCCGGCGTGTTCAGCCGATCGTGAAGACCACCGCCGCGGTCAGCCCCGCCGCCACCACGACCCCCACCAGCGCGCGTCGGAGCGGCAGCCGTCTCCCACCGCCGATGGGGAGGCCGTGCTCGACGACCCCGCGCAGCGCCGTCTCGAGGGAACCAGCCGGCCGCGGTGGCATCGCCGTGCGCTCGGGCAGCCCGACGAGCAGGTCGTCCGACGGCCGTTCCCAGCGGATCGGGCGCGGCGCCGCGGCCGCGCGGACCACCGCCAACGCCGCACGCACCGCCGTCGTGTCGCCGTCGAGGGCCTCGGCGAGGGCACCATCGACGGCCGGACGGTCCGGCGCGCGTGCGTCGGTGCGCTCCCACACCAGCCGGGCCGCGAGGACCAGGACCCTCGCGCCGCTCTGGTCGGACCGACGGACGCCGTCCGACCCGGGTGGCCGGTCGCACAGCACGACCGCACCGGCATCGTCCACCAGGACGTCGTCGAGCCCCGCGGAACCGATCTGCACCGCGCCCGACCGTTCGGTCACCGCGAGCTCGAGCAACGGCACGGTGAGCGTCACGGCGACACCGGTGGTCGGCGTGCCGAGGGTGTCGAGTGCCGCGGACAGCACCGTCCCCGCGGGACGGAGGACGTCGACGGCGAGCCGTCCGTCCGCCAGTCGGCCGACGTCGACGACCGGCACGAGGTGCCGTGCCGAGGGATCCGGGGCGACGGCGGCGCGGTCGGCGACCCAGGCGAGCAACGGCTGCTCGTCGTCCACCGCGTGCCACCGGACGTGATCGGAGAGCGTCTGCATGCGGACAGCCTGGCCAGGCCCGACCGGCCTCCGGCGGACGGGACGCCGTCCTGTGGAGAACGCTGTTCGCCCACAGCCAGAGCATCGACGGTCCTCGGAAGTCGGGACAGGCCGTATCCTGGTCGCATGGCACACAGCAGTTCTCAAGGTACGACGGCGAAGGAGCCGGGTCGTCTCAAGCAGATGTACCAGGTCTTCACGATGACCCGTCGGGCGGACCCAAGCTCCGTCTGGTGGTTCGCCCTGGCGTTCGTCGTCCCGGTGGTGCTGGGCGTCCTGCTCGCCCTGCTGCTGCCCGGGCAGAACTGGCTCGCGATCATCCTCTGGATCGTGGCCGGCGTGCTGCTGGGTGTGCTGCTCTTCCTGATCGTCCTCGGTCGGCTGGCCGAACGTGCCGCCTACTCGCAGATCGAGGGGCAGCCCGGTGCCGTCGGTGCCGTGCTGTCGAACTCGCTCCGCCGTCAGTGGCGCTCGAGCGAGATGCCGGTCGCGGTGCACGGTCGTTCGCAGGCCGCTGTCTACCGGGCCGTCGGCACCCCGGGTGTCGTGCTCATCACCGAGGGTCAGCGCGGCAACCTCAACCGCCAGGTCGACGAGGAGCGCCGCAAGGTCCAGCGCATCGTCCCGAACGTCCCGGTGCACGTCGTGCACGTGGCCAGTGGCAAGGACGGCGACGGTGACGACTCCGTGACGCTGCACAAGCTCCCCCGTGCCATGAACAAGTTCAAGAAGGCGCTCAACCGGAACGAGGTCCTGGCGGTCGCGAACCGGCTCGACTCCCTCACGCAGAGCCCGGCCGCGGCGATCCCGAAGGGGATGGACCCGATGCGGGCCCGCGCGGGACGTCCGCGCTGACGGACTCCCCCACAGACGACGAACGCCCCCGACCGTGCCAGGTCGGGGGCGTTCTGCGTCGGCGGGCGCGGGGCGGGGGCGCAGGTGCGGGGTGCGCGTCGCACCGTGCGAGGTCCGCGCTGCAGCGTGCGAGGTTCCGCGCACCGTGGGACGGCCGGTGGCTGCCACCGAGAACGGAGCCTCGCACCGAGCGACACCGAGCTGCACCGCGCAGCCGGGAGCGGCACCGAGCGGCCCCGGCCGCAGCCCCCTCAGCGCCGCACCAACACCGTCCCCGCGATCCGGTCGTGCGCCCCACGACTGTCGCGGTCGATGATCAGCGCCGGTACGACCAGGCACAGCAGCACCGTCCGCACCACCGGCCGCCAGACCCCGACGTACCCGCCGCGCATCGGCACCACCCGGAGCCCGACGCACACGTGCCCGAACGACCCCGACAGCAGGCAGATGAACAGGATCTGCAGCACGGCGAAGATCGCGATCTGGATCCACGAGTGTGCGATGTCCCCCGAGCCGTTCACGGGCGACCACACCCCGGTGACGTACGCCACGAGGTCGGCCAGCGCACCGTCGATCAGCAGGGCCACGATCCGGCGGCCGATCCGCCCGACGCTGCGGGGCCCCTCTTCTGGCAGACCGAGGTCTTTGCCCGGCCAGCCGTCGGGATGCCCCGATCCCCCGGAGGACGACGCGGACGACGAACTGGTGCTGCGGGCCATGGTCCCAGCGTAGGCGAACGGGTCGACGTAACACGCACGAAACAATCCAGTCATGTCCGGGAAACTCGGTGTCAATAGCCTCGTCGGAGGGTGCCGAGATGGACCCTCCGACATCACCCAACCCATTGGAGATCGGCCCACATGTTCAGCGATTCCTCCGAGGTCCTGGCCTTCATCAAGGACACCGACGTCAAGTTCCTCGACATCCGGTTCACGGACCTGCCGGGTGTGCAGCAGCACTTCAACATCCCGGCCTCCACCGTCGACGAGGACTTCTTCTCGGTCGGCCAGCTCTTCGACGGCTCCTCGATCCGCGGCTTCGCGTCGATCCACGAGTCCGACATGCAGCTCATCCCCGACGTGACGACGGCGTACATCGACCAGTTCCGCGCCGAGCGCACGCTGATCATGATCTTCGACATCTACAACCCGCGGAACGGCGAGATCTACGGCCGTGACCCGCGTCAGGTCGCCAAGAAGGCGGAGAAGTACCTCGCGTCGACGGGCATCGCGGACACCGCGTTCTTCGCCCCCGAGGCCGAGTTCTACATCTTCGACGACGTCCGCTACTCGGTCACCCAGAACAAGTCGTTCTACTCGGTCGACTCCGAAGAGGGCGCCTGGAACACCGGTCGCGAGGAAGAGGGCGGCAACCTCGCCAACAAGACCCCCTACAAGGGCGGCTACTTCCCCGTGTCGCCGGTCGACAAGACGGCCGACCTCCGCGACGACATCACCCTCAAGCTGATCGAGGCGGGCTTCGAGCTCGAGCGCTCGCACCACGAGGTGGGCACCGGCGGCCAGCAGGAGATCAACTACAAGTTCGACACGATGGTCCACGCCGCGGACGACATCCTGAAGTTCAAGTACATCGTCAAGAACACCGCCGACCAGTGGGGCAAGGTCGCCACGTTCATGCCGAAGCCGCTCTTCGGTGACAACGGTTCGGGCATGCACACCCACCAGTCCCTCTGGAGCGACGGCAAGCCGCTGTTCTACGACGAGAACGGCTACGGCGGCCTGTCCGACCTCGCCCGCTGGTACATCGGTGGCATCCTCAAGCACGCCCCGGCGCTGCTCGCCTTCACGAACCCGTCGATCAACTCGTACCACCGTCTGGTGAAGGGCTTCGAGGCCCCGGTCAACCTGGTCTACTCGGCCGGCAACCGCTCCGCCGCGATCCGCATCCCGATCACGGGTACGAACCCCAAGGCCAAGCGCATCGAGTTCCGCGCGCCGGACGCCTCGGGCAACCCGTACCTCGCGTTCGCCGCGCAGCTGATGGCGGGCCTCGACGGCATCCAGAACCGCATCGAGCCGCACGAGCCGGTCGACAAGGACCTCTACGAGCTCCCGCCGGAAGAGGCGAAGGGCATCCCCCAGGTCCCCGGCTCCCTCGACGAGGCGCTCGAGGCGCTCGAGGCGGACCACGAGTTCCTCACGAAGGGCAACGTCTTCACCGAGGACCTCATCCAGACCTGGATCGACTACAAGCGCGAGAACGAGATCCTCCCGCTCGCGCAGCGCCCGCACCCGTTCGAGTACGAGCTCTACTTCGGCGTCTGACACGCACCGCACCACGAACGCCCCCGCACCGGTCCTCCGGTGCGGGGGCGTTCCGCTGTGCCGACCCTCGCCTGCGAGCCCGGCCACCGGGTGGGAACGTGCCTGCCTGGAGGCGCGGCACACGCCCGGCGGGCCGGCACCGCGCCTCCAGGCGGTCGCCTCGCACGTTCCTTCCCACGACACGCGCGCTGCCATGACGAATCGGGCGTACCTGGTCGGAAGTTCCGACCAGGTACGCCCGTTTCGACCAGGTGCGCCCGAACGCGCCGGGCACACGAGAACGGGGCCCGTGCCGCCCCGGCACAGACCCCGCTTCGCGTCCGGGTGACTACCGCGCGGTGGCCACCGCGTCGTTCGTCCCCGCAGCGACGCTCACGGGTGCACCCGTGACCGGAGTGGGCCGTCCCAGGGAACGGACGGTCCAACCCGCCTTGACCCAGTCGGCGACCGGGAGGCAGTTGCGGGCGTCGATCACCGTGCGACGCCCCACGATCGAGGCGAGCGCCGCGGGATCGGCGGCGATGACCTCGTCCCACTCGGTGAGGACGAGCACGACGTCGGCGTCCTCGATCGCACCCTCCATCGACGACGAGTAGGTGAGCGTCGGGAAGGAGCGGCGGGCGGTCTCCATCGCCTCCGGGTCCCACAGGGTGACCTGGGCGCCGCGGAGGTGCAGCGCAGCGGCGACGTTGAGCGCCGGCGAGTCGCGGACGTCGTCGGTGAGGGGCTTGAACGCCGCCCCGACCACGGCCACGCGACGGTTCAGCACGGAGCCGCCGAGCGCGTCGATCGTCATGTCGATGACGCGCTCGCGCTGCCCCATGTTGATCTCGTCGACCTGCTGCATGAGGCCGACGACACGACCGGCACCGAGCTCGTTCGCGCGGTGCATGAGCGCCCGGATGTCCTTCGGCAGGCAGCCACCGCCGAAGCCGAGGCCGGCGTTCAGGAACTTGCGGCCGATGCGGGCGTCGTGCCCGAGGGCGTCGGCCAGGGTGGACACGTCCGCACCGGTGATCGCGCACATCTCGGAGATCGCGTTGATGAACGAGATCTTCGTGGCGAGGAACGCGTTCGCGCTGACCTTGACGAGCTCCGCCGTGGCGAGGTCGGTCGTGATGACCGGGGTGCCCTCGGCGATGGGTGCGGCGTAGACCTCGCGGATCACGGCGTCGGCCGACGCGGAGGCACCGCCCCAGACGAGCCGGTCCGGGTGCAGCGTGTCGTCGACGGCCTTGCCCTCGCGCAGGAACTCGGGGTTCCAGATGAGCTCGGCGTCGATGCCCGACGGGGTGAACTCGCGGACGATGCCGCGGAGCCGCTCGGCCGTGCCCACCGGGACCGTCGATTTGCCGACGATGAGGCCGGGGTGCGTCAGGTTCTCGGCGACACCGCGGGTGGCGTTCTCGACGTAGGTGAGGTTGGCGGCGTGCGACCCGGCGCGCTGCGGCGTCCCGACGCAGACGAAGTGGACGTCGGCCGCGGCCACGGCCTCGGGCAGCGACGCCGTGAAGCGGAGCTTGCCGCTGGCGACGTGCTTCGTGATGAGCTCCGGCAGGCCGGGCTCGTAGAACGGGACCTCGCCGGCTGACAGGGCCGCGAGCTTGGCGGGATCGACGTCCACACCGATGGTCTCGAAGCCCATCTCGGCCATGGCGGCCGCGTGGGTGGCACCGAGGTAGCCGGTGCCGATGACGCTGATGACGGGTGCCGGACGGGAGTCTGCGGTCTTCTTCTGAGCGGTCACTGCTTGACCTCCTGCAGGTCGTAGTCGGTGTCGGTGCGCGAGATGCCGGCCACGAAGGCCTGGAGGCTGTCGGCGCGGGAGTTGAGTCGCCAGTCGTTCGTGGTGCGGACGCCGTCCACGACCGTGGTCGCGGTCTCGCTGAAGTACGAGAAGCCGATGACGTCGTCGTTGGCCGGTTCCGCGAGGCCGTCGAAGAGCGAGGTGATCCACTTCGCCTTCTGCCCGTTGGTCACGCTCGTCCCGGTCTCGGTCGCACCGATCTCGCTGAGGAGGATCTTCTTGTCCGGCGCGATCTGGCGGAGCTGGGCGAGGGTCTTGCCGAACGTGTTGTCGAAGGTCGGCGACTCCGAGGCGGTGCGGTAGTACCCGCTCATCCCGACCCAGTCGACGTACTTCGACTCCGGGTAGTACTCACGCAGGTAGTCGAGCTGCATGTACTTGTCGTTGCCGAGCTTGTCGATGCGGCTCGGCGCCCAGTTCCAGATGACGTACTTGTTCGCGCCGCTGGCCTGGAAGACGTCGTGCACGTGCTGCCACATCGCCACGTAGGACCCGGCCGCGTTCTGCTGTGCCGTCCCCTCGGACCAGTTGTACCAGGAGCCGTTCATCTCGTGGTCGAGCCGGATGACCATCGGCTGCCCGTTCGCCGCGAGGGCCTTCGCGTACTTCGTGAGGTAGGCGTCGAACTTGCCCGAGACGATGTCCTCGTTCGTGTACCCGGGGACGTACTTCGCGTCGTTGCCCGTCTTGGCGGGTGCGGACTCCCAGGTCATGAGCGGCAGGCGGCCGTTCGCCCACGCGCGCTGGACGGCGGTGGCGTTGAAGTCCTGGTCGAAGCCCTGGAAGAAGCCGACCATGTTCGTGGCCTTGCCGACCTGCTGCGAGACCTCGTCGTACTCCGCCCAGTTGAAGGGCGACTGCGCGGTGTAGAGGCCGTACCAGCGAGCCGGCTGCGCCATGATCTGCGCCTTGGTGGGGACGGAGATCGGGGTCGTGCCGGGGTCCTTCGAGGGGCCGCCGTTCGGGTTCGTGACGCCGTGGTTGCCGGAGCCGGAACCGTTGCCGGAGCCACCGGAGCCGCTGCCCGAACCGGAGCCACCGGAGCCACTGCCGGAACCGGAGCCGCCGGAGCCGCTGGAACCGCTGCCGGAACCGTCGCCCGACCCTCCCGAACCCGACGCGCCGTCACCGGACCGTGCCCCGGCGGCCTTGGCGGCCCCGAGGTCCGACTGCAGCGACGCGATCTGCGCCTTGAGCTCGGCGATCTGGTCGGCACGCGAGCCGGACTGCGCGGTCGAGGAGTCGAGCTTGCCCTCGAGCGCCCAGATCTTCTCCTGGGCGGCCGTGAGCTTCGTCTGGAGCTCGGCCGCCGAGATCTTCTTCTTCGGCGGCGTCACACCGAGCGCCTGGTGGACCGCGGTGGACACCGAGCCCGCCGGGGACACCCAGACGTTCCAGGTGATGAGTCCGAGGACGAGGACGATGGCGGTGGTCCCGACCGCGGTGAGTCGTGCGTGCTTGCTGGACTGGGCCCACCAGGCACCTGAGGAGCGGATGAGGTCAGACAATGAGGAAGGCCTCCAGGGCGAAGATCGCGAAGCCGATGCAGTACGGGATCGCGGCGTACGGGTTGTACCGACGGACGCGTGCCGGGGCGGGGGCCGCCGCGGTCGCCGACTGCGACTGCGCTGCAGTGGCTGCCGAGCGGCGGGTCGCGAGCACCGTCGCGGTGGAGTTGGTGGTGGCGTCCGGGCCGAACAGGTCGTCGAACGCCCGGTCCACGGCGCGCTGGTCGTCGCCGTAGCCGGCTCCGCCGGCCGGGGCCGGGGCAGCCGCGTCGATCGGGCTCACCGGGGTCTGGGTGGCGACGGCCGAGGGCTGCACCGCGTCCGCGGGGTCCTCCTCCATCGGTCCACCGGCGTAGGCACCGGCACGGGTCCCCCAGCCGGACGCGTGCGCCAGGCGGAAGAAGCCGATGAGCCGGATCGGCATGAGGAAGAACGTCGACACGATGATGAACATCGGCAGGCGGAAGAAGTCGCTCGGCTTCTCGGCGAGGTGCCGCATCTGCCGGATCGCCATGCTGAGCACCGACGAGACGACCATGAGGGCCGCGACGTACACGAAGCCGGTGGAGAAGCCGTACTGCTGCAGGATCCCCTGGTAGAGGTTCTCGCCCTGGCCGGTGAAGGCGCGGTAGATCCAGCCGGCGATCACGCCGAACAGCATGAACGGCAGGATGATGTCGGTGAGGAAGAACACCGCGAGGATCGGCGCGTGGCCGAGCATCCACGGGAGCATCCGGAGCGTGTTGTACTGCGAACCACGGGCCCAGCGGAGCTGCTGCTTGAACAGCTTCTTCACCTGCAGCGGAGCGTCCGTGTAGACCAGCGAGGTGTACTGGTAGACGGTCCGGTACCCCTCCTTGAGCGTGAGGTTCGTCAGCGTCCGGTCGTCGGACACCTCGAGGAACACGCCCATGAACTTCTCGTGCATGAAGCGGTCCATGACGCGCACGAGGATGTCGCGGCGGAAGGCGATCGTGCGCCCGGGCAGGCAGCCGATCTGGCCGAGGACGCTCTGCGCGGGCATCGAGTACAGCGCGCGGGAGTTCTCCAGCCAGTCCGCCCAGCGGGTGATCCAGCTGCGCGTCGGCTCGAGGATGCGCTGGCGCGTCGTCACGCCACCGACCGAGGCGTCCGCGAACGGCTTGAGCAGCTCGTCGAGGGTGCCGGGCGTCCACACCGTGTCCGAGTCGACGAGCACGGTGATGTCGCCGTTGGACATCTCGGTGCCGACCTTGACGGCGTTGCGCTTGCCCGGGATGGGCGTGTGCGTCCAGCGGACGAGTGGGGCGAACTCGTCACAGACCGCTTCGAGGGCCTCGTTGCGGGCGCCGTTGATGACGACGATGATCTCGCCGGGACGCTGCTCGACCATGCGGCCGATCACGTCGCGGAAGAGGTCGAGCGGTTCGTCCACGACGGGGACGACGACGCTCGTGGTGCCGGTGTAGGTGCCGGTGTAGGGGCGGTAGCGGGCGGACAGGATGACCTTGAGCAGCCAGAGCAACCAGATCACCGCGGAGTACACGGCGAACAGGTAGAACTCGGGGTGCCCTTCGACCATCTGCCTGATCTGCAGAATGAAGGTGAACATCGATCCCTGCTTCAACGTTCGAGGTGGAGATTCCGCGTCGTTGGGGAATCAGGGCCGGTTCGGGTGACCCCATTGATGCAGAACCGTGACCCGGTGCGCAACGCGACCCCCGACCGGGGGCGTTACGGGCACGTTACGGGGTACACCACGGTCCCCCTCCGCGTGTGGTCATCGTGTCCGCACTGGTGCTGACAGCACTCCGGTGGACCGCGTTCACCCTGCCACTCACCCTGTACGGGTGGTGGACGGCCCAGGAGGCGCGGCTCGACCCCCAGTGAAAGCCCTGTTCAGGTCATGGTCGCCGGGCGCGCCGCGAGCAGCTCCGGCCGTCGCCTCGCGTCGACGTGCCCAGCAGGATCACATCCCGGTAACGGACGCCTGACCTCGACCAGCCGGGGTACAGGCAGATGTCGAACGGGGGACGCTGCACGTTACGGGGAATTCACTTCCGAGGACGTGTCAACTCGCTGCGAAACACGTCGGTCCGGGCGTGTCGCGACGGGCATCAGGCGCCGTAGAACTCGCGCTCGAAGACCTGACGTGCCCGGCGGGTGACCCCGAGGTAGTCCTCCTCGAGTTCCGAGGCGGACCCCGGCGGGTACTCCATCAGGCGTGCGATGCCCTCGAGCTGCACCCGGTCGACGGGCAGCACGTCGGTGGTCTTGCCCGACCAGAGCACGAGCGCGCTCCGCGTCCGCGAGGCGAAGCGCCAGGCGGCACCGAGACGCTCGGCGTCGTCGGGGGCGACGAGTCCGGCGTCGCGGGCGGCGTCGAGCGCCTCGAGCGTGGACGTCGTCCGGAGGCCGGGGATCGTCAGCGCGTGCTGCAGCTGGAGGAGCTGGACGAACCACTCCACGTCGCTCAGGGAACCGCGGCCGAGCTTGAGGTGCCGGGCGGGATCCGCACCGCGCGGGAGGCGTTCGGACTCGACGCGGGCCTTGATGCGCCGGACCTCGCGCACCTGCTGGTCGTCGATGTGCTCCGGGTAGCGCGTGCGGTCGGCGAGGTGCTCGAAGTCACGCAGGAGCTGCGCGTCCCCGACCGCCCCGCGGGCCCGGAGCAACGCCTGGGCCTCCCACGTGAGCGACCAGCGGGCGTAGTACGCGCCGTAGGAGTCGAGCGTGCGCACCACGGGGCCGTTCTTGCCCTCGGGGCGGAGGTCGATGTCGAGGTCGAGAGGGTGGATCGCGTCGTCGGTCAAGCGGGCGAGCTCCCGCACGATGGTCTGCGCCGCTCGCGAGGCCTGCTCGGACGGGACGTCCTCGGTCGCCCGGTACACGTAGAGGACGTCGGCGTCCGAACCGAAGCCGAGCTCACGGCCGCCGTACCGCCCCATCGCGATGACGCCGAACTCCAGGCCTGCCGGGGCGTCCCGTCGCGCGAGCGTGAGGGCACCGGCCAGGGTCGATTCCGTGACGTCGCTCAACGCCGGGCCGAGGGCATCGACGTCGAGGTGTCCGAGGACGGCGGCCATGCCGAGCCGGAGCGTCTCACGCCGGCGGGCGGACCGGACCAGGGCGGCCGCGCCGTCCACGTCGTCCCCGTGCCGTGCCGTCGTCGCCGTGACCTCGGCGAGCAGCGACTCGATCGGCCGGGGGCGCAGCAGCGCCTCCGGTTCGTCGAGCCAGGCCACCGCCTCGGGGAAGCGTTCGAGCAGCCCGGACAGGAACGCCGACTCCGAGAGCACGGTGGTGAGCGAGTGCGCCGCGCCGGAGGAGTCCCGGAGCATGCGGAGGAACCAGCTCGACTCCCCCAGGGTGTCGCTCAGCCGGCGGAAGGCCAGGAGCGCTCGGTCCGGTGCCGGTCCCTCGGCCATCCAGCGCAGGAGCACCGGCAGGAGGTTCCGCTGGATCGCCGCCCGGCGGCTCGTGCCCTGCGTCAGGGCCCGGATGTGGCCGAGTGCCCCGGCGGGGTCCGCGAAGCCGATGGCACCGAGCCGGTCGACCGCCTGGTCGCTGGTGAGCACGATGTCGCCGTCGCTCGCGGCCACCGCGGAGAGGAGCGGTCGGTAGAACAGGCGCTCGTGCAGGCCGCGGACCTCGAGCTTCACGGCACGCCACCGTGTCTCGAGCGCGGCAGCGGACCGTGCGAGACCGCTCGACCGTGCGAGGACCCGGAGCTCGTCCTCGTCGGAGGGCATGAGGTGGGTGCGCTGCAGGCGGCGGAGCTGGATGCGGTGTTCGAGCAGGCGGAGCAGGGCGTAGTCCGGCCCGAAGCGGGCGGCCTCGGCACGGCCGACGTAGCCGGCGTCGGTGAGCGCGTCCATCGCCTCGAGCGTGGACCGGACCCGCACGGTCTCGTCGTCGCGGCCGTGCACGAGCTGCAGCAGCTGCACGGTGAACTCGACGTCGCGCAGACCGCCCGGCCCGAGCTTGAGCTGCCGGTCGACCTCGTCGTCGGGGATGTTGTCGGTGACCCGCTGCCGCATGCGCTGCACGGACTCGACGAACCCCGGTCGTTGCGCGGACGTCCACACGAAGCCGGCGACCGCGGTGGCGTAGCGCTCCCCCAGGTCGGCCGACCCGGCGATCGGCCGCGCCTTGAGCAGGGCCTGGAACTCCCACTCCTTCGCCCAGCGCTCGTAGTACGCCACGTGGGAGTCGAGCGTCCGGACGAGTGCGCCGTCCTTGCCCTCCGGCCGGAGGTTCGCGTCGACCTCCCACAGCGCCGGTTCGGCCGCGAGGTCGGTGATGGCGTGCGTGGCCGCGATCGCCAGCCGCGTGGCGATGAGCACGGCACGGTCGGTCCCCACGCCCGTACCGGCCTCGTCGTCGCGGGTCGGCTCGGTCACGAAGATGACGTCGACGTCGCTGACGTAGTTGAGTTCGCGGGCGCCGGCCTTGCCCATCGCGATGACGGCGAGCGGCGTCGCCTCGACGTCGGCCGCGGGGAACGGGACCTCGCGCCGGGCGACGTCCACCGCGGCCTCGAGCGCGGCACCGGCGAGGTCGGCCAGACCGGCCGCGACGGCGGGGAAGGCCTCGGTCGGCGCGGCGTTCAGGACGTCGAACAGCGCGATCTGGGCCAGGTGCCGGCGGTAGCGCACCCGGAGCCGGAGCCGGGCGTCCTCGCCCGTGGCACCGTCGATCGCGGCGAGCAACGAGTCGGTGTACTCCTGCTGCGACCACGGCGCCGTCACGGGCGCCAGGAGCAGGTCGATCTCCGCCGGACGGCGGTGCAGGAACTCACCGAGCCCGACCGACGCCCCGAGGAGCCGCACGAGCCGTTCGGTGGCGGCGTCGTCCGCGAGGACCGGACGCAGTTCGTCCGGCGCGCGCTCGAGCAGCCGCTCGAGCGCGCGGAGTGCGCCGTCGGGATCGGCGGTGGACTCCCACAGTGCCGGGGACCCGCTCACCGGAACCTGCAGGTCGGGGCCGGACCGCGCCTCCAGGTCGGCGATGCGTTCCAGGCTCTCCGACAGCTCCGCGAAGCCCAGGCGGGCCAACTCGGAACGCGACGTCGTCGTCCGACCGGTCATGTGGTGCGTGTCCCCGGTGCCGTCAGAGCGCGCCGAGGTTCGTGTCGAGCTCGAACGGCGTGACCTGGTCGCGGTAGGCCTTCCACTCCTGGCGCTTGTTCAGCAGCACGAAGTTGAAGACCTGCTCGCCGAGCGTCTCCGCCACGAGCTCCGAGTCCTCCATGAGGCTCAGCGCGTGGTCGAGGCTCGCCGGCAGCTGGCTGTACCCGAGGGCACGGCGCTCGGAGTCGGACAGGCTCCAGACGTTGTCCTCGGCCTCCGGCGGCAGCTCGTAGCCCTCGTCGATGCCCTTGAGCCCCGCGGCCAGCAGCAGCGAGTACGCGAGGTACGGGTTCGCCGCCGAGTCGATGCCGCGGTACTCGATGCGGGCGGACTGGCCCTTGTTCGGCTTGTACAGCGGGACGCGCACGAGGGCCGAGCGGTTGTTGTGGCCCCAGGTCACGAACGACGGGGCCTCGTCACCGCCCCAGAGGCGCTTGTACGAGTTCACGAACTGGTTCGTGACCGCGGTGATCTCCGGCGCGTGCTTGAGGACACCGGCGATGAAGTGCTTCGCCGTGTCGGACAGCTGGTACTGGCCACCCGCCTCGTAGAAGGCGTTCTGGTCGCCCTCGAACAGCGACACGTGCGTGTGCATGCCCGAGCCCGGCTGGCCGGAGATCGGCTTCGGCATGAACGTCGCGTAGACGCCCTGCTCGATCGCGACCTCTTTCACGACGGTGCGGAACGTCATGATGTTGTCCGCCATCGTCAGTGCATCGGCGTAGCGGAGGTCGATCTCGTTCTGGCCGGGGCCGGCCTCGTGGTGGGAGAACTCCACCGAGATGCCGAGGTCCTCGAGCATCCGGACGGACCGGCGACGGAAGTCGTGCGCGCTGCCGCCGGGGACGTTGTCGAAGTAGCCGGCACGGTCGACGGGCTGCGGGCCGCCGTCCTTCCAGTCGCGGCTCTTCAGCAGGTAGAACTCGATCTCGGGGTGCGTGTAGAACGTGAAGCCGCGCTCGCTCGCCTTCGCCAGCGTGCGCTTGAGCACGTTGCGCGGGTCGGCGACGGCGGGCTGACCGTCCGGCGTCGTGATGTCGCAGAACATCCGCGCGGTCGGGTCGATCTCGCCGCGCCACGGGAGGATCTGGAACGTCGACGGGTCCGGGTGGGCCAGGACGTCCGCCTCGTACGAGCGCGTGAGGCCCTCGATCGCGGAGCCGTCGAACCCGATGCCCTCGGCGAACGCGCCCTCGACCTCGGCCGGGGCGATCGCCACGGACTTCAGGGTCCCGATGACGTCCGTGAACCAGAGTCGGATGAACTTGATGCCCCGCTCCTCGATGGTGCGGAGCACGAAGTCCGTCTGCTTGTCCATTGACGCCCTTTCCGTGGTGCAGCTGGTCCAGCTGGGAGTCTCAGCCTATTGGTCTTCGTCGTCCCAACGCTCGTTGTTCGCCTTGATCCGGTCCAGGGCGTGTTGCGCTTCCTCACGCGAGGCGAACGGGCCGATCCGGTCGCGCTGCGGCGACTGCGGGCCCTGCTCGACGGCGTGCGTCTTCTCGTTGAACCACCACTGGGACTCGATGCGTTCGTCACTCATGCCGCCACCGTACCCAGGTGGGGCGGCGGCGGTGCGGGCGCGCCGCGCCCCGCGCGCTGGGTGACCGCCTGGAGGCGCGGCTGGCGTCCGTCGGGCCGGCACCGCGCCTCCAGGCGGCCGCGTCCGCGCGACACGCGGCCCCGGCTAGAGTGGTCCGCATGCCCCGGGACGAACACGGACACCTGACCGCCGGCCGCATCTCCCCGTTGCGGTCCGTCCCGAAGGAGATCGAGCGTCCGGAGTACGTCGGCAAGGCCGAGCCGCACGAGCACGGACTCGGCGACACGTACACCCCGGACGAGGTCGAGCGGATCCGGACCGCCGGGCGCATCGCCTCCCAGGCCATCGACGCCGTCGGCGCGGCGATCCGCCCCGGTGTCACGACGGACGGGCTCGACCGGATCGGCCACGAGTTCGTCGTCGCGCACGGCGCCTACCCCTCGACGCTCGGCTACCGCGGCTACCCGAAGTCCCTCTGCTCGAGCCTCAACGAGGTCATCTGCCACGGCATCCCCGACGACACCGTCCTGCAGGAGGGCGACCTCGTCAACATCGACATCACCGCCTACAAGGACGGGATGCACGGCGACACGAACCGCACCTTCATCGTCGGGCAGGCGTCGCAAGAGGTCGAGGACCTCGTGACCCGCACGCGACTCGCCCTCGAGCGTGGGATCAAGGCCGTCGCCCCGGGTCGGCAGGTGAACGTCATCGGCCGTGCCATCGAGGCGTACGCGAAGCGCTTCGGCTACGGCGTCGTCCGCGACTACACCGGCCACGGCGTCGGGCGGGCGTTCCACTCCGGGCTGATCATCCCCCACTACGACGCTCCGCGCTTCGACGACGTCATGGTGCCCGGCATGGTCTTCACGATCGAGCCGATGCTCACGCTCGGCGGCATCGACGCCGACATCTGGGCCGACGACTGGACCGTCTCCACCCGGGACAAGTCGTGGACCGCACAGTTCGAACACACCCTCGTCGTCACCGAGCGCGGCGCGGAACTCCTCACGGTCTCCTGACCTCCACACCGAAAGGCTCCTCATGACCTCCCTCGCAGTCGGCGTCGACATCGGCGGTACGGGCATCAAGGGCGCGATCGTCGACGTCTCCACCGGCGAACTCACCACCGACCGGATCAAGAAGGCCACGCCGGAGGGCGGGAAGCCGCACGACATCGTCGCCGTGGCCGCATCCATCCTCGACGAGCTCGCTCCGGCGTCGGACGTGCCCGTCGGGGTCTGCTTCCCGGCGATCGTCCGCGACGGCAAGACCATGTCCGCGGCGAACGTGTCGAAGAAGTGGATCGGATTCGAGGCCGAGGCGCTCTTCGAGAAGGAGCTCGGCCGCTCCATCCACTTCGTCAACGACGCCGACGCCGCCGGGTTCGCCGAGCAGCAGTTCGGTGCGGCGAAGGGCAAGGACGGCCTGGTCGTCGTCACGACGCTCGGCACCGGCATCGGCACGGCGCTCATCAACGACGGCGTGCTCATCGTGAACTCGGAGCTCGGGCACCTCGAGATCGACGGGCACGACGCCGAGTCCCGCGCCTCGTTCGCCGCGAAGGAGCGCGACGACCTGTCGTGGAAGCACTGGGCGAAGCGGCTGCAGAAGTACTACTCCACGCTCGAGGCCCTGCTCTCCCCGGAGCTCTTCGTCGTCGGCGGCGGGGTGTCGAAGCAGTACGAGGAGTTCCTGCCGCTGCTCGACCTGCAGGCGGACATCATCCCGGCGACGCTCCGGAACAACGCGGGCATCATCGGCGCCGCGACCCTGGCCGCGCGGAGCGCCTGACGCGCCGTCGCGCCGGCGCCGCGGCCTCGCCGCGGATCGAACCACGAATCCGACATCGAACCGGCCCTCGCCGCTGGTTCGATGTCGGTTCCGTGGTTCGACGTGGCCCGTGCCCGGTAGACTCGTGCTCGCGAATGGGTCGGTGAGACGGTCGCGTCACTCCCCCGGGAGTGCCGAGGAACGTCCGGGCTCCACAGAGCAGGGCGGTGGGTAACACCCACCCGGAGCAATCCGCGAGACAGTGCCACAGAAAGCAGACCGCCGGCGGCGACGTCGGTAAGGGTGAAACGGTGGTGTAAGAGACCACCAGGGGTCCGGGTGACCGGATCCGCTCGGTAAACCTCGCCCGGAGCAAGGTCAGACAGAGGACGCTGAGGCTGCTCGCCGAGTCCTCGGGTAGACCGCTGGAGGCCGACGGCAACGTCGGTCCGAGAGAGATGGCCGTCACCGCCGCGCGAGCGGCGGGACAGAACCCGGCGTACGGCCGGCCCATTCGCACCCCACGCCCCTGGGCGCCGCGGGCGCCGACCGCGGCACCGTGAGCGGGCGCACGGTGCGCGGAGCGCGAACCCGTGCCGGGTTGCACACTCGGTGCGCCGCTGCAGCGCGCCACGGCGTGGCCAACACCGCACCAGGTCGTGTGCGCCGCACCGTGCGCCCGGCCCGCACCGGGTCGCGCGGTGCGGCCGGCCCGCCCCCGCCAGCGCACGCACGCACGCGACGGACGGGAGGCGCGGTGCCAGCCGGCACCGCGCCTCCCGTCCGTCGTCTGGTCGCGCCTAGAGCCCGGACTCCGCCGTCCGCACCAGGATCGCGTCGCTGTCGGGGCAGAGCACGACCTCGTCGGGCGCTGCCCGCCGGATGGTCTGCAGGTCGGAGTTCGTGAGCGTCACGCCGGACGCCGTGGACACCCCGCCCTGCAGCAGCGAGGCGCCGAAGCCGTACCGTGCCCGCTGCCGGTCGTACAGCGCGAGGAGGTCCGCTGGCACCTTCGCGGCGACGGCGGCACGGCTCTGCGTGGCCGATTCGCGGTCGGACTCGAGCCGGGCGATCTCGGCGTCGCGCTCGGCCACCAGCCCGGCACGTGCGGCCTCGACGTCGGCGAGCTGCGCCTCGATGTCGCCCACGCGGGCACGGAAGCCGTCGAGGTTCTCCATGACCTCGAGTTCGGCCGTCTCGAGGTCCCCGATGCGGCGCTGCAGCGACTCGAGCTCGCTCTGGAGACCAGCGGCGTCCTTCGCGCTGGAGACGTTCTGGAGCATCGTGGTGTCACGCTCCACGCGGGCCTGCGCCGTGGCGGTGTCGGACTCGAGGCGGGCGAGTTCGCGCTCGGCGTCCTCGACCTCGCCGGTGGCCGCCGCGAGCTGGGCGCGCAGCCCCGCCGCCGTGGTGCCGAGCTCGGTGAGCCGATCGCCCTTCTGCAGCGACGTGATGCGGTGCGCGATCCGGGTGACGTCGTTGTCGAGACGCTGGACGTCGAGGAGGATGACCTGGTCCTCGGGTGCTGCCTTCATGGTCAGACTCCTTGTGTGTCGGTGGTGGGTTCGGCGGCCGGCAGGACGGCGAAGTCCCACGGGTCGGTGCGGAGGTCGCTCACGGTGACGCGGACGCCCGCGGTGCGGCGGAGTTGCTCGGCGGCGACGTCGAGCCAGAGCCACTCGGTGGCCCAGTGCGAGGTGTCGATGAGGGCGGGTCCGCCGACGAGCATCGCCTGCTCGCGGAACTCGGACGCCGGGTGGTGCCGGAGGTCGCTCGTGACGTAGACGTCGGCACCGAGCACGTCGGGGTGGCCGAGGTACGCGTCACCGGCGCCGGCGCAGAGCGCGACGGAACGGACGGGCCGGTCGAACTCCCCCGAGACCCGGACGCCGGTCGCGGTGCCGGGCAGGAGGTCCACCAGCGCCCGGGCGAGCGCGCCGAGCGTGGTCGGTTCGGCGAGCACCCCGACGCGGCCGATCCCCGTCGACGGGTCCGCACCGGGCTCGAGCGGGCGCTGGTCGGTCAGGCCGAGCCGGTCGGCGAGCACGGCCGAGGTACCCGTCGTCACGACGTCGGCGTTGGTGTGCGCGGCGACGAGGGCTGCCCCGCCGCGCACGAGGGTGGCGAGCACGCTGCCCTTGTAGGTCGACTCGGCGATCGTGGTGACGCCTCGGAGCAGCAGCGGGTGGTGGGTGAGCAGCAGGTCAGCGCCGAGCTCGACCGTCTCGCGGGCGGTGGCCGGGACGGCGTCGACTGCGAGGTGCACGTGCTCGACCGTCTGGTCGGGGTCCCCCGCCACGAGCCCGACGGAGTCCCAGGACTCGGCGCCGGTGGCGGGCCACAGGTCTTCGATCACGGCCTGGAGTTCGCGGAGCGTCGGCATCCCGTCAGTCTACCGAGCCGCCCGGGTCGGTCCGGGCGCCCTGTGGACGACGACGGGACCGAGCAGCACTGTGGACGACGGGCGACGCGCGGCTGCCCGGTGGATCAGCGGCGACCGAACGCGCGCATGATGACGGCGACGAAACGCGTCCACCACCCGGCGGAGGCACGGTCCTCGGACGCGACGTCGGCTGCGTGGGCGGGGTGCCCAGCGGGCGTGTGCGCGGCGGGCGCGTGGTCGGCGGTCTCGGCGGTCGTCGGGACGACGGCCTCCGGGAGCACGACGGGCGTGCTCGCCGTCGCGCCGGAGTGCGCCGTCAGCGCGGCGGCGAACGCGGCACGGTCGATCACGGTCGGCCCGGTCGCGGGCTGGACCAGCGGCGTGGGTCGCGTGTTCGCGGACACCGGTGAGACGACCGGGAGGGACAGCACCGGTCGAGCGGGCTCGTCGCGTCCCGGCGTGGTCGCCTCGGGGGCGTCGATCGCGTCCACGACCTCGGTCGCGTCCACGAGTGCGGGAGCGGGTGCGGAGCCCATCGGGGTGACGACCGCGGTGACGACGGCGGGTGCCGGGACGGCGGCCGACGCGGGCACGCCGGCGACCGGCACGCTGCCCGTCGCCGCACGCCGCGCCGCGGCACGGTCACGACGATCGGCCTCGAGCGCGGCATCGGCCAGCAGGTCCGCGAAGACGGAGTGGGCGAACGCCCGAGCGGCCTCGACCTCGGGGTCACGCTGTCCGGCGACGGTGGCCTCCCACGCGGCGAGGCGAGCGAGGTCCTCGTCACGACGACGGACCTCGTCCTCGAGGATCACGATGCGCTCGATCGTGGTGCGCCCGCTGGCCGAGGACACCTCGACGGCGAGGTCCTCGATGCGGAGGGCGAGGCGCTCCGGCGGTTCGGGGAAGGACGGCGCGCAGACCGCGGCGTGCCGAGCACGGTCGCGGGGGCGACGGAAGGCGGAGTCGTCGGCCGGCACAGCGGCGTCGACGACGGCCGCGGCGCCGCTGGTCGTGGCGGGCTCGACGGGGGCGTCCGACGCTGCGTCCGGACGCTGCACGGGCCCGGTGACCGGCGGGACCACGAGGTCCGACAGGTACGGGGCGCGCGTCGCCGGGGCGTCACGGAGCCACTCCTCGAGCTCGCGACCGAACGGGTCGACGAGGGGGGTGCGTGCACCGGACTGCGTTTCCATGATCGAAGGATAAATATCGCAACGCTCATCTCGGCGGACATCCCCGGTGTGTCGCCGGAGTCCCTGCCATATCGCCTCGAAGGTGAACGGCGTGTCGCGGACGGTGTCAGAACGTGCGCTCGAGGTCGTCCACGAGTGCACGGCCGGCCGGCCAGGCACCGACACCGCTGGCGACGTTCACGTGGCCGAGCGCGCCGACCCGGACGACTCCGGCACCGAGGACGTCCGCGAACCCCAGGGCCCGGTCGAGCGTGCAGTACGGGTCGTCGTCGCTGACCACCAGACGCGTCGGGACCGCAGGGGCTGCCTGGGCCACCGGCTCGACGAACCCGGCCGCTGCGGCGGGGAACCCCGGCGCGAGCGGGTCCGGCGGCGCCACGAGGAAGGCACCCGCGACCGCGGCGTGTCCCCGCTGCCCGAGCCACGCGGCGACGGCGAGGACGCCCAGGCTGTGCGCGATGAGCACCGGCGGTTCGTCGACGGCGGCCACGGCGCTGGTGATCGCGCGGGACCAGTCGTCCGGGTCGGGCTCGCTCCACGACGCCGGTGCGATCCGGACGACCGCGCCGGGGTCGTCGGCCGACCGGTCGTCCTGCCACAGCGACTGCCAGTGGTCGGGGTCGGAGTTCCAGATCCCGGGGACGATCACCCACGGTCGAGGTCTGCGCACCCTCGAAGCGTAGTGGGGGGCGGATCAGGCGTGCAGCGTGTCGCGCGGGTACTCGCCGAAGCGCGAGGCGTACGCCCCGGAGAACCGGCCGAGGTGGGCGAAACCCCACCGCACGGCGATCGCGGCGACCGTGACGTCACCGGGCGACGAGCGGCGGAGTTCCTCGCGGACGCGGTCGAGCCGGATGCCGCGCAGCATCGCGTTGGGCGCCGTACCGACCTGCCGCTGGAACGCCTGCTGGAGCCCGCGCACACTGAGCCCGACGTGCTCGGCGACGTCGGTCGTGCTGATCGGGGTGTGGGCGAACGCGTGCATGTACTCGACGGCCTCGCGGACCCGGCCCGTGGCGCCCTGCGGCAGGGTGATGTCCGGCGCGAGCACGGTGTGCGGGAAGGTGCGGAGGAGCGCGAGGGCGGTGTCCCGGGCGGTCTCCGCGAGGACCAGCTGCGACACCGGCGCCTCGCCGAGCACGGTCTCGGCGGCCCGGCGGACCTGGGCGTTCCACCCGCGGAGGTCCTCGCGCCGCGGCGGCTGGGTGTGGTCGAACACGAGCGGGGCCGGCTGCGTGCCGTGCTCCTCGGCCGCCACGCCCTCGAGGAACGTGCGATCGAACTGGACCAGGCTCTGCCGGAGGTCCTGCAGGTCGAAGGCGAACGGTCGACCGGTCGGGAACATCATCGGCGTGCCGGGCGTGAAGGCGACCTCTTGCCGCCCGACGTCGACGGTGCCCCCACCGTCGGCGAGCCACATCACGACGTACTCGTCGCCGGACTCGAGCTCGCCCTGCATCCGGGCGTCGAACCGCGTGGAGCGGAAGGACATCGTCTCGTCGCCCGTGACCCGGAAGCGGTAGCTGAACGGGCGTTCCGTGCGCTCCGCCTGGAAGCCCACGCTCTCGTACGCGTCCTCGTACATCTGGATCGCCGCCTCGAGGTCGGCCCCGGACGTCTCGAAGCTGATCCTGGGGTCGGGCTCGACGTTCATCGACTGGATCGTGACACGGCGGCGCGGAGCCCACGGGATGTATGCGCACGCATTGCGGATACCGGCCCACGGGCTGCGCGAAGCGGACGAACCGGTCCGTCAGACACGAGCGGCACTCAGTGGCGCCCGCGCCGGACCGTCCACAGGTTCCGGTCCGCGACCCGTTCGTAGCGCAGGTCGTCGACCACCATCTGCACGAGCGCCAGGCCCCGCCCGCTCTCGGCCAGCGCGTCGGGCAGCTGCGCGGCGGACGGGTCGACCGGCACCGGCACACCGTCGTCGGTCAGCTGCGCCTCGACCGCGTCCGAACCGACGTCGAGGTGGAGCGAGCACGAGACGCCGCGACCGGCCGCCCCGTGCTCGATCACGTTCGAGGTGAGTTCGACCAGCGCGAGCTCGAGGGCCATCCGGTCCTCGGCCGAGACGGTGGGCTCGGTGTCCCACACCGTCGCGAGGAACGCGTGCACCGCCGTGACGTCGTCCGGCGGGCACGCCAGGTCGAGGCTGTGCCCACCCACCGCGGCGTTCATGCCCAGTCGGTCACCGCGGCGTCCCCGTCCGGGTACGTGCGGAGGATCTTGTCCATGTTGGAGAGCTTCAGCACCATCTCGACCTGGTCGGACGGCGCCGCGATGCGGAGGTCCCCGCCGGCCTGTCGCGCGGCCTTGAGCGACCCGACGAGCGCGCCGAGACCGGAGGAGTCCATGAACTCCACCCCGGACAGCTCGACGACCACGCGGGGCCGTCCGTCGCCGACGACCTTCGCGACGGTCTCGCGGAACGTCGGGGCCGACACCATGTTGAGTCGGCCGCTGCACTCGAGCACGGCGGCGCCGGCGTCCGCTTCGTGTACGACGATGTCCATGTCGGTGCCTCCTGGGATCGGTGCGGGGTGCACCCTGCAACCTACCGGGTCCGGGTCACGAACCCCTCGAGGCGCGTCCGGTCCGTCGCGTCGCCAGCAGCTGCACGACCACGGCGGCCGCCATGAGCACCGCCATCACCGACCCCATCGCGACGGCCGTCCCGCCGAGCGCTCCCGCGAGCGGCGTGCCGAGGCCGCCGAGCCCGAACGTCAGCCCGCCCTGCAGTGCCGCTGCGGTCCCCGGGTGCGCAGCACCGACGTGCTGCGTGCGGGTCATCGCCGCCGGCAGGACGAACCCCCACGCCGCGGTCACGACGGCGAGCGAGACCCAGACCGGCACCGCGCCGGCCCCGAGCAGCGCGGACACGAGGACGCCCGTCGCGCCGAGGGTCCCGAGCGCCAGGCCGAACGACAGCAGCGCGTCCTCCGAGAACCGACCCACCACGCGGCGGAACACGAGCGTCGTGACGATCATCATCGAGGCGTTCGTGGCGAACACGAGGGTGTACATCCCCTCGGAGAACCCGAAGCCGGTCTGGAACACGAACGAGCTCGTGGCGATGTACGCGAAGAACCCGATGGTCGAGAGCACCCCGGTCAGCACGTACGCACGGAACCGCGGGATGCCCATGAGCTCGCGGATGCGTCCCCAGTTCGCACCGAGGCCCACCCCTCCGCGGAACGCCCGCGGCAGGGTCTCGAGGAACCGGACGACCACGGCGACGAAGAACGCGGCACCGAGCACCGCGAGGACGACGAACATGAGTCGCCAGGTGCCGATCGTCAGCACCGCTCCCCCGGCCAGCGGGGCGACGACGGGGCCGATCGCGTTGATGGCCGCGAGGGTCCCGAACACCTTCGCCATCCGCGGCCCGTCGACCACGTCCGAGACCATCGCCCGCCCGGCGACCGCCCCGGCCGCACCCGCCAGCCCCTGGAACACCCGCGCCACGACGAGCGTCACGACGTCCGGCGCGATCGCGCACCCGACGGAGGCGACGGCGAAGACCGCCGTGCCGACGAGCATCAGCGGACGCCGCCCGATGCCGTCGCTCACCGGTCCGGCGAGCAGCTGCCCGACGGCGAACGCGACGAGGAACGCCGTCAGGGACAGCTGCACGGCACCGGGCGTCGTACCGAGGTCGCGTGCGATCGCCGGCAGGGCCGGGATGTACATGTCGGTCGCGAACGGCGAGACGCCGACGATCAGGGCGAGCGGCAGGATCGGTGGGAGGGCGGTCGTCCGGCTGGTCGTTCCTGCGCGCTCCGTCGTCACGTCGGCCACGCTACGCGCCCCCGAATCGATTCGACAAGGGGTGCGAACCTGCACCGGGACGGCCTGGAGGGACGGTGCCAGCTGGCACCGCGCCTCCTGGGCCCGAGACGGTCGCGTCGACGACCGACGGCCGGTCCGCGCGGATCAGCCCGTGTTCTGCAGGCCGGCCGCGATGCCGTTCACGGTGAGGAGGAGCAGCCGGTGGTCACCGTCCGTCGGGTCCGTGCTGCCCGAGGTGCGGATCGCGCGGAGCGCCCGGAGCTGCAGGTGCGAGAGCGCGTCGACGTACGGGCTGCGGAGCCGGACGGCGCGTGCGAGGACGGGACGGTCCTCGAGGACGTCGCTCCCGCCCGAGACGCGCAGCACCCACTCGCGCGTGCGGAGCATCTCGTCGAGGACCTTCGCGGCGAGGTCGTCGCGGTCCGCGAGCTCGAGGTACCGGCGGGCGATGTGCTCGTCGGTCTTCGCGAGCGACATCTCGACGTTCTTGATCATCGCGCCGAAGAGGGGCCACTCGGCGTACGCGGTGCGGAGGAGCTCCACGTCGCCGACGGCCTCGAGCGCGGAACCGAGGCCGTACCACCCGGCGAGGTTGATGCGCGCCTGCGTCCACGAGAACACCCACGGGATCGCCCGGAGGTCCTCGAGCGACTCGACGCTCAGACCGCGGCGGGCCGGACGGGAGCCGAGCGGGAGCAGACCGATCTCCTCCATCGGGGTCACGCGCGCGAACCACGGCGCGAAGCCGTCCGCCTTCACGAGGCCGTAGAACGCCTCGCGCGAGACGTCGTCGAGCTGCTGCGCGAGGTCGGCGAAGCGCATGGCGGCGACGGCCGTGCGGTCCTCGTTCGACGGCGAGGACGCGAACAGCGTTGCCGAGGCCATCTGCTCGAGGTGCCGCGCGGCGATGTCCTTGTCGCCGTACTGGGCGAAGATGACCTCGCCCTGCTCGGTGAGCTTGAGGCGTCCGTCGATGGAACCGCGGGGCTGCGCCAGGACGGCCTCGTTCGCCGGGCCACCACCGCGGCCGAGCGAGCCGCCGCGGCCGTGGAACAGCGTGAGCTCGACGTCGTTGTGCTTCGCCCAGTCGGCGATCCGGGCCTGTGCGTCGTAGAGCGCGAGGTTCGCCGACACCGGACCGACGTCCTTGGAGGAGTCGGAGTAGCCGAGCATGACCTCGAGGCGGCGACCGGTCGCTGCGAGGCGACGCTGGAACGGCTCGGTGCGGACGGCCTCGTCGAGGATGTCGACACTGGCGTGCAGGTCCGCGAAGGTCTCGAACAGCGGGATGACGTCGAGCACCGGGGCGGCCTCGGGCGACCCGAGTGCGGCGACCGCGAGCTCGTGGACGTTCGCAAGGTCGGCTGCCGACTGCGTGAACGACACGATGTAGCGGCTGGCGGCGCGGACGCCGTAGCGGGCCTGCAGCGCGGCGATCGTGCGGAACACGGCGAGGACCTCTTCCGTGGTCTCGCTCAGCTCCCCACCGGCGCGGATCTCTGCGAGGGCGTTCCGGTGCACCTGCGAGTGCTGCCGGACCTCGAGCTCGGCGAGGTGGAACCCGAAGGTCTCGACCTGCCAGACGAGGTTCTGCAGCTCGCCGTTCGCGGGACGGGTGGCCCCGGCCGCGACGAGCGAGGTCTGGATGGTGCGGAGGTCGGCCAGGAGCGCGTCCGGCCCGGGGTAGGCGAGCTCGGCCTCGCCCCGGCGCGTGGCGTCGATGCGGGCGGCGACGAACAGCAGCGCCCGACGGTGCGTCTCGTTCGGCGCACGGACCCCGATGCGCTCGGCGATCCCGGGGTCGAGGGACTCCTGCGCGGCGACGAGCGCGGTGAGACCGGCGTCCGCCGGGGTCTCGCTCGCGTCGAGGGTCAGGGTGCTGCCGATGCGGGTGGCGGCACGGGAGAGCCCGAGCAGGATGTGCTCGGCCGCGATCTCCGCCGCCTGGCGGGTGACAACCGCGGTGACGTGCGGGTTGCCGTCGCGGTCGCCGCCGATCCAGGTACCGAAGCGCACGAAGGCCGGTGCGGTGACCGGCACGCGGCCGGCGTCGTCACCGAGCAGCCGGTCGTCGAGCAGGCGGTAGACCTGCGGGACGATCTCGAACAGCGTCTGGTCGAACACGCTCATCGCCGTACGGACCTCGTCGAGCGGGGTCGGGCGGGTCGTGCGGAGCGGCGAGGTGCGCAGGAGGGTCGTGATCTCCTCGAGCAGCCGGCGCTCGTTCTCGGCGAGGGCCGTGGCGTTCGTCGTCCGGTCGCGCTCGTCGATGAGGTCGGTGATGCGCCGCACGGCCGTGGTCACCGCGCGTCGGCGGGCCTCGGTCGGGTGCGCCGTGAGGACCGGGTGGAACCGGAGTTCGCGCAGCCGGGCCGCAGCGGCCTCGTCACCGACCTGCTCGACGAGCGAGGCGTACGTCGCCGGGAAGGAGTCCCCCGCGAGTCCGCCGTCGTCGCCGCGGTGCCGGAGCACGCGGACGCGGTGGTGCTCCTCGGCGAGGTTCGTGAGGTGGAAGTACGTGGTGAACGCCTGGGCCACGGCCTCGGCCCGCTCGGCGGACAGGTCCGCGACGATGGCCTCGGCACGCGCGGCGCCCTCGGCCTCGCCGCCCTCGTACGCGTCGATGACCGCGGCGCGGAGGCTCTCAACGTCGTGCAGGAGGTCCTCGCCGCCGGTCTCCCGCAGGACGCGTCCGAGCAGCTTGCCGAGGTACCGCACGTCGGAGCGCAGGTCGCTGTCGACCGCGCCACTGACGTCGTCCCGCGCGCGTCCGTGGCGCGTCTGACCGTCGATCGTCATGTGGTCCTCTCCGGGTCTCGGCCGGGAAGGTCGTCCCGGTATCCCAGCAGCGTATCGGCCCGTCGGGACCGGTGACGACAACCGTCCGGACGGACCGCGGCGGGCGGGTGCGCGGCCTCGCCCGTTCCCATCGCACCCGGACGGACCACGGCGAGCGTTCGTAGAATCGGGCCAGGGATGCTCAGCATCCGTGGGTGGAGGGACGCCATGGACGAGACGGCCGAGCCGGCAGACCGCGAACCCGCCACGGGGCGGACGCAGGACGACGTGGGGACGGGAGTCGCGCCTCCTGGCCCACCGACCGACACGGCGGTCCGGAAGCCGCCCGTCGAGCGCTGGGTCTTCTGGCCGGCCGCGGGAATCGTGCTCGCGTTCGTCGCCGTCGCGCTCGCCGCGCCGCGTGCCACCGAGGACGTCTTCTCGGCCGTCCAGGGGTGGATCGTGCGGGACTTCGGCTGGTACTACGTGATCGCCGCGGCCGCCTTCGTCGTCTTCGCGATCTGGATCGGGTTCAGCCGGTTCGGCGACATCGTGCTCGGCCAGGACGACGAGGCGCCGGAGTTCTCGACGCTCTCGTGGCTGTCGCTGCTGTTCGCCGCGGGCATGGGCATCGGGCTCGTGTTCTACGGCGTCGCCGAGCCGCTCAGTCACTTCGCCTCACCACGGCCGGGGGTGACGGGCGACGACGACGCCCTCGCGCAGCAGGCGCTCACGCAGACGTTCCTGCACTGGGGCCTGCACGCGTGGGCGATCTACGTCGTGGTCGGGCTCGCCCTGGCGTACGCGATCCACCGGCGGTCGCGACCGGTGTCGATCCGCTGGGCGCTCGAGCCGCTGCTCGGCAAGCGCGTGGTGGGCGGGTGGGGCAACCTCATCGACGTCCTCGCGCTGATCGGCACGCTGTTCGGCGTCGCGACGTCGCTCGGGCTCGGCGTGCTCCAGATCGGGTCGGGGCTCGAGTACACCGGCGCGGCGGAGAACACCCGGGGCCTGCAGATCGGGTTGATCGTCGTCGTCACGCTGATCGCCGTCGGGTCGCTGCTGAGCGGTGTCGGCAAGGGCATGAAGATCCTGTCGAACATCAACCTCGTGCTGGCGGCCGTGCTGCTCGTCTTCGTCCTGTTCGTCGGGCCGACGCAGTTCCTGCTCGGCGAGTTCGTGCAGTCGATCGGGCAGTACGTGCAGGGGTTCGTCGGGCTGGCGTTCGACACGAGTGCCTTCGCGGGTCAGGCAGGGCAGGAGTGGCAGGGCGCGTGGACGACGTTCTACTGGGGCTGGTGGATGTCGTGGGCGCCGTTCGTCGGCATCTTCATCGCGCGGATCTCCCGCGGACGGACCGTCCGGCAGTTCGTGCTCGGCGTGCTGTTCGTCCCGACGCTGCTGACCTTCCTCTGGTTCGCGATCATGGGCGGGACCGCGCTGTACGACCAGCTGCACGGCACCGGCGACCTCGTCGGGGCGGACGGCAGCGTGTCCGTCGAGCAGGTCCTGTTCCAGCTGCTCGGTGGGATGCCCGCCGGATCGGTGCTCGTGATCGGGGCGATCATCCTGATCGGGGTGTTCTTCGTGACCTCGGCGGACTCGGGTGCGCTCGTGATGGGCATGATCGCGACCGGCGGGCAGATCGAGCCGAAGAACTGGATCCGGGTGTTCTTCGCCGGGGTCACGGCCCTCGTCGCGGTGGCGCTCCTGCTCGCGGGCGGGCTGGACGCGCTGAAGACCGCGGCGATCACGACGGCGCTCCCGTTCAGCGTCGTGATGGTGCTGATGTGCTGGTCGACGGTGATCGCCTTCACGCGGGAGCGTCGGGCGTACGCGCGGGCGGAGCGTCGGGCGCTGATGGCGGACCTCGCGGACTTCTACCAGCAGGAAGTCGTCGAGCCCGCGGAGCGCGCGCCGAAGACCGGCCCGATCCAGAAGCTCGCGCGCCGCATGCGGCACTGAGGCGGGGGCGCGGGCGGCGGGCGGCGGCGCGGGCGGCGCTTCGTGAGCAGAAATGGTCGCCTGGGCTGCCCGCACCCGACAGTTTCTGCTCACCAAACGCCCGCGGCGCGGCGCGACGCGGACGGCGTGCGGGCCGCGCCACGCGGCACGAACGAAGGGAACGCCGGGATCGCGGCGCGTGGCGGAAGCACCCCTGCGAAGCGACGCGCTCCGCGATCCCGGCGGGTCTGGTGGGCGGCACGTGGCCGCTCGGGTCAACTCGGCTCGGTCACGCGATCACGGCCACGTCGTCGCCCGCGCCGTGCGGCCCGTCGTCGTCGGACCACGCCGCGGGACGGCCGAGCACCGGCCCCCGCGTCGCGTCGAGTCCCGCGAGCAGCCCGCTGTCGAGCCGGTGCGCCAGCTCGACCTCGGCGATCACGCGTTCGCGTTCCTCGGCCGACCACGGAGCCGCGTCGAGCTGCGCCCGGTAGGTCTGCTCGAACGCGCTCGGGTCGGCGACCTGGTCGAAGATGTAGAACAGGACGCCGTTCGTCTCGAAGCCGAACTGCTCCGCGAGCAGCCGCCCGATGAGTCGCCCGCCGGACAGGTCGCCGAGGGACCGCGTGTAGTGGTGGGCGACCAACCCGCCGGGCCACGTCGCCGCGACCTCGTTCAGTCGTCGGACGTACGCGGTGGTCTCGGGCAGCGGGCACACGAGCTCGGACCAGTCCGGACCGATGAGGTACTCGAGGTCCGCCCGGATCGCCGGCATCCGCGTCAACTGCGACGTGACGAAGGGGGCAGCCACGGGGTGGTCCGCCATCCGCTCGGCCGCGCGCTCGAGGGCGTCGTACACGAACGCGTACTGTCCGAGCAGGGCCGCGTACTCGCCGACGTCGCACCGCCCGGCGAGCAGGTCCTGCATGAACCCGTCGCCACCCGACGACCCCTGCGAGCGACGCGTGCGCCGACGCAGCAGCTCGGAGAACGGGATGACGGTGTCCATGGAGGTAAGGCTAACCTTACTGAGCGGTACGTCAAGCACAGCGCACCCAGAAGTCGAGAGAGGAAGCTCGCACCGATGAGCTCGAAACCCAAACGCCCCCAGCACGTCTTCGTCGTCGACCGCACGGAGCGTCTCTCGCCGCACATGGTCCGCGTCCACCTCGGCGGTCCCGCCTTCGACGAGTTCGTCGCGGCAGCGGACCCGGAGCGGCTCGCCACCACGGACAAGTACGTCAAGCTCCTGCTCGCGAAGCCGTCGCTCGGGCTCACGCCGCCGTACGACCTCGAGTCGCTGCGCGAGTCGCTCCCGAAGCACGACCGGCCGGCGCGCCGCACCTACACCGTGCGCGCCGTCGACCACGAGGCGAAGACCATCGCCGTCGACTTCGTCGTGCACGGCGACGAGGGCCTCGCGGGTCCCTGGGCCGCCTCGGCGCAGCCCGGCGACCTCCTCGCGCTCTCCGGTCCCGGCGGCGGGTACACCCCGTCCACCGACCCCGCCGTCACCCACGTGCTGCTCGGCGACGACAGTGCGCTCCCCGCGATCTCCGCCGCCCTCGAGGGCATGGCTGACACCGCCACGGGCGTCGCCCTCGTCGAGGTGGCGGGTCCGGCCGACGAGCAGGACGTCGCGCACCCGGCCGGGGTCGACCTGCGGTGGCTGCACCGCGACGCCACCGGCGCCGAGCCGGGCACGCTGCTGCTGGAGGCGGCTCGCTCGCTGGAGCGCGCCTCCAGGCCGGTGCAGGTGTTCGCGCACGGCGAGCGGACAGCGATGAAGGCGATCCGTCGACTGCTGCAGGACGACTGGGGACTCGAGAAGTCCGAGATGTCGCTGTCCGCGTACTGGGCGCTCGGGCGCGCCGAGGACCGGTTCCAGGAGGAGAAGCGCGAACCGATCGGCGTCATCTTCACCGAGTAGCGCTCCGGCCTGGAGGCGCGGCTGGCGTCGGTGGGTCGGGCTAGCGTTCCCGACATGGTCGCCCTCTCGTGCTGCGCGCCCGGTTGCGACGCCGGTGCGGTCGCCGGGTCGGCGGTGCCCGCGGTGCCGCTGTGCGCCGGACACGTCGCCCTCGTGGTCGACGCCGCCGCCGAGCACGTCGGCGTCGAGGACGTGCTGCCCGGCCCGTGCCCGGTGTGCGGGTCGCGGGTCGGCGTGCGCTTTCCGTCGGGTGCGGTGTGTGCGACGTGCGAGTGGCGCTGGGGCGACGTGCCGGACGGGGACCTCGCTCCCCCGCGGGTCGACGTCGTGTACTACCTGCGGATGCGGGACGACTTCGGCGACCGGATCAAGATCGGGACGACGGCGAACCCGCGGCAGCGGCTCGCGGCGATCCCGCACCAGGACCTCCTCGGGTTCGAGCGCGGCGACCGGACGCTCGAGCGGCGGCGGCACGCGCAGTTCGCCGGGTCGCGGTACCCCGGCACGGAATGGTTCCGGGTGACGCCGGAGTTGCTCGAGCACGTCGCGGTCGTGGCCGCGGGCGTGAGCGACCCGTGGGAGCTGCACGCCCGGTGGCGGAGCGAGGCGCTGGCGCTGCGCGGGTGAGGCGCTGGCGCTGCGCGGGTGAGGCGCGGCGGGCGAGCGCACGCCGCCAGCGGGCGCCCGCGCGCGTCGAACCACGAAAGCGACGTCGCACCAGCCGTCGCACGCGGTTCGACGTCGTTTCCGTGGTTCGACGCGGCGCGGCCGGCGGCGGGCGGGTGCTGCGCACAACACAAGGCACGCCGAACCGCGGGGAACCGCGGTTCCGGCGCACTTCGGTTGTGCGGCGCCGACGCCCGGTCGCCAGCGCGTCAGCGCGCGTACGCGTCGACGAAGAGGGCGCCGCGGACCTCGCGCAGCGTGTCGGCCAGGCGGGCGATCGTCCGGCCGGAGATCCCGGAGACCTCGAGGTCGTACGGCCCCAGCGCCTGCAACCGCCCGGTCCGGATGCGGACGACCTCCCACCCGACACCGCGCACGGCACGGTCCTTCCGGCGGTCCGTCTCCTGCCGGGGTCCGACGTGCTCGAGGCCGTGGCGTCCGGTGGAGTCGTACTCGATCGCGACGCGGAGCTCCGGCAGGATGATGTCCGGCCAGACCTCGACGTGGTCGAAGAACGGTCGGTCGAGGCGGATCGCGGAGTGGTCGAACGTGAAGGCGAACCGCTCGGCGAGGGCGGCCCGGAGTTCGGCCTCGACCGCGGAGGCCGTCGCCGGGGCGCACACGCTCGTGAACGACTCCCCCGAGGGCAGCCGCGGCGTCTTCGGGCAGATCGACCGCGGGGCGGCCGGGGGCCGGGGTCGGCGGGGTGCACCGGGTTCCGGGCGACGAGCACGGGACCGCGTCGACGCCACAGCACCGGCCGGGGTCCCTCGAGCCGGGGCTGCGGGCAGCGTCTGCCGACCGGTGACGCGGACGACCCGCTGCGGGACCGGCACCGCGGACGGCCAGTCGGAGGGCAGCACGGGCCAGCGCTGGGGCTGGGCCTGGACGGCGCACTCGGGGCACCAGACCGACCGGCGTCGTTCCCGCCCCGGACGGGAGCGCTGCTCACCCGGGGTCGCGACGAAGACGTGCCCGACGTCGCACTCCCACGTCAGCAGGACCTCGGCAGCTGGTGGCACCTGGCTGAGGACGACGCCGTGGTTCCACTCCGGGTGGTACTGCCGGACGAGCACCGGGTGGGAGGACCACTCGGCACGGAACTCCCCCACGGCGTACGGAACCGCCACGCCGCGCGACCACTGTCGGCGGCGCCACCACGCGTCGACGGGTTCGGCCACGCTGTCACGCTAGGCAGCACCACCGACAACCGCCACGGCGAGGGGATCAGTCGGCGAGGGCGTTCCGCACGTAGCCGACGAGGGCGTTCGCGTGCCCGTGTCCGATGCCGTGCTCGGTCTTGAGCCAGGCGACGACCTCCATGTGCTTCTGGCCGTCGAGCCGGTCCGCGACGAGGTCCAGCCACTCCTGCACCGGACGCCCGTAGGTCTTCTCGATGCTCGGGAAGTACGACGCCGGCCCCTTCGGCTTGCTGCCGTCGGCCAGGGGCTCCGGTGCGGTCACGCGGTGTGCGGTCATGGGGGTCACGATAGCCGCCGTCCCGCGTCACAGAGCGTCATCCGATCCCCGCGTGTGACGCCGGGTTCCCTCCCGTGCCGATGTGTTTCGCGCGGCGTTGTCGCGCCTCGGCGCACCTCCTACGGTCGCGACATGACCCAGACCACCGACACGGAGCGCCCGACCGGAAGCCCCGCCGGAACTCCGACCGGAAGCACGGCCGGAAGCCCGACCGACGCGACCATCGACGCCGCCGGCCGCGCAGCGCTCGACCGCCCCGTCGTCCCGCTGCGCCACCCGCTGCGGTGGATCGCCGCGGCGGTCGTCCTCGTGGTCCTCCTGAACTTCGTCGAGACGCTCTTCACCAACGAGCAGTGGGGCTGGCCGGCGGTCAGCAGGTGGCTGTTCAGCCCGGCGATCCTGACCGGCCTGCAGCTCACCCTCGTCGCGACGGCACTGAGCGCGGTGATCAGCTTCGCCGGCGGCATCGTCGTGGCGATCGGCCGGCTCTCGCGCAACCCGGTGCTGTCCGGGCTCGCGTGGGGCTACGTGTGGCTGTTCCGTTCGGTGCCGCTCATCCTGGTGCTCGTCTTCCTCTACAACCTCGGGTCGCTGTACCCGACCATCGGCATCGGCGTCCCGTTCGGACCGCAGTTCGAGGTCCCGACCGCGAACGTCCTCGGCGACCTGGCGATCGGCGTCATCGGGCTGAGCCTCAGCGAGATCGCCTACGCGTCGGAGATCGTCCGCGCCGGTGTGCTCGCCGTCGACCACGGCCAGCACGAGGCCGCGCAGGCCCTCGGGCTCCCCCGCCGCCGCCAGTTCGTGCGGGTGATCCTGCCGCAGGCGCTCCGCTCGATCGTGCCGGCCTTCGTGAACCAGATCGTCGGTCTGCTCAAGGCGTCCTCGCTGCTGTTCTACGTCTCGCTCCTCGACCTGTTCGGCGTGGTCCAGAACCTGTCGAGCACGTACCCGACGGACATCATCCCGCTGCTCGTCGTGGCGACGATCTGGTACCTCGCGCTCACGAGTGCGGTGTCGATCGTCCAGTACTACGTCGAGCGCTGGACGGCCCGCGGCTCCGTCCGCGCGCTCCCGCCGACGCCGTTCCAGCGGCTCCGGTCCGCGGTGCGCCGCGGTTCCTGGCGCGGCCAGAACGACGGGAAGGCCATCTGATGAGCGCCACCATCGGCATCCACGGCGCCGTGAAGGCCTTCGGCGAGAACGTGGTCATCGACGGCGTCGACCTGTCGCTGCCGTCCGGGAGCGTCACCGTGATCCTCGGCCCGTCCGGGTCCGGCAAGTCCACGCTGCTGCGGGCGATCAACCACCTCGAACCCCTCGACCGCGGTGTCGTCACCGTCGGCGGCGAGACCATCGGCGTCCGGGTGCGGACCGGCCGCGACGGGGTCCCGCGCTACAAGGAGCTGCCCGAGCGCCTGATCCTGCGGCAGCGCTCGCGGATCGGGTTCGTGTTCCAGCACTTCAACCTGTTCCCGCACCTCACCGCGCTCGAGAACGTGGCCGAGGGACCGATCGCCTCCGGGGTCCCCGCCGCCACCGCGAGGGCCCGGGCCCAGACGCTGCTCGAACGCGTCGGCCTGGGCGACCGCGGTGCCACCCGCCCGCGCCAGCTCTCCGGCGGGCAGCAGCAGCGCGTGGCGATCGCCCGGGCGCTGGCGCTCGAGCCCTCGGTGGTCCTGCTGGACGAACCGACCTCGGCCCTCGACCCCGAACTGGTCGGCGAGGTGCTCGGCGTGATCACGGACCTCGCCGAGTCCGGCACGACGCTCGTCATCGTCACGCACGAGGTCGCCTTCGCCCGCGAGGTCGCCGACCACGTCGTCTTCCTCGACCACGGCCGCATCGTCGAGCAGGGCCCGCCCGCGCAGCTCATCGACGACCCGCAGCACCCCCGCACGCGCGACTTCCTGTCCCGCGTCCGCTGAACTCCCCACCCGTTCCGACCCGACCCCTGGAGAACCATGTCCCCGATCACCCCCTCCCGCTGGCGGCACCGCGCCGGCGCCCTCGTCCTCGCCACCGGCGTCGTCGTCGCCCTCGCCGGCTGCGCCGCGAACGCCAGCGCCGGCACCGGCTCGGACGACGGCACCGTCACGATCGGCGCCGCGTCGAACGGCGCCGCGACCGAGACGAAGGTCTCCGTGCAGGAGGACTCGAAGCTCCACGACGAGCTCCCCGCCGACGTCAAGCAGTCCGGCAAGCTCGTCATCGGCATCGGGGCCCTGCCTTCCGGGTACCCGCCCCTCGCCTTCACCGGCGACGACCAGAAGACGCTGACCGGCTCCGAGCCCGACCTCGGCCGTCTCGTCGCGGCGAAGCTCGGCCTCGAGCCCCAGGTGAAGAACGCCACGTGGGACAACCTGTTCGTCGGCATCGACGGCGGGTCGGTCGACGTCGGCCTGTCGAACATCACCGTGACGGAGCAGCGCAAGGAGAAGTACGACTTCGCCTCGTACCGCCAGGACAACCTCGCGCTGCAGGTGAAGGAGGGCAGCTCCCTGCGGTTCGACGGTGATCCGTCCGTGCTCGCCGGCAAGACGATCGCCACCGACTCCGGCACGAACCAGGAGAAGATCCTGCTCGGGTGGAAGGCCGACCTCGCGAAGCAGGGCAAGACCATCACGGTGAAGTACTACCCGGACGCGAACGCGAAGCTCCTCGCCGTGCAGTCCGGCAAGGTCGACGGCTACCTCGGCCCGAACCCGACGATCGCCTACCAGAAGAAGCAGAACGCGGGGACGGCGAAGGCGACGACGACCGCGGGCACGTACTCGGGTGCCGGCGCCGACCTGCAGGGGCTCATCGCGGCGACGACGAAGAAGGGCGACGGGCTCGCGAAGCCGGTCCAGGAGGCCATCAACGAGCTCATCGACGACGGCACGTACGCCAAGTGGCTCACGGCCTACAACCTGTCGAACGAGGCCGTGAAGCGGTCCGAGCTCAACCCGGAGGGCCTGCCGCTCGACGCCAGCTGACCCTCACGCGCGGGACGCGCGCACACGACGGACGGGAGGCGCGGTGCCAGCTGGCACCGCGCCTCCCGTCCGTCGTCCGGCCACGTCTCAGACCGCGGCCGGCACCGCCTGCTCGGCACGCCGCGCCCACTCGGCCGCGAGCAGCTCGTAGGAGCGCACCCGTGCGTCGTGGTCGTGCGTGATCGTCGTGACGAGGAGCTCGTCCGCCCCGGTGGCGCGGCGCAGCGTCTCGAGCTGGTCCGCGACCGTGCCGGCATCGCCGACGAACCGCGTGGCGATGCGGTCCGCGACCGATGCCGCCGCAGCGTCGTCCAACGGGTGCTCCCGGGCCCACTCGGGCGTCGGGTACTCGATCGCCCCGACACCGGAGCGGATGGAGTGCACCCACTGGCCGTAGCCGAGGGCGAGTCCGGACGCCTCGTCGGTGTCCCGGCCGACGACGACGTCCGCCGACACGATGACGTGCGGCGCGTCGAGCACGCCGGGGCGGAACGCGTCGCGGTACGCCTCGACCGACGCCAGGACCGTGCCCGGCGACGTGTGGTAGTTCGCGCCGTAGGGCAGGCCGAGCGCGCCGGCGGCCCGTGCGCTCGCACCCCCGGTGGAGCCGTGGATCCAGAGCTCGACGGGGGTGCCGGCGGCGGGTGGCGCCTCGACGACCGCGCCGTCGTGCGACCAGGTCCCGTCGAACAGCGCCCGGATCAGCTCGAGTTCGCCCTCGAACCGGTCGACGTCGCCCGGCACGCGACCGAGCAGCTCGCCCTGCAGCGCGAACCGGCTGCGCGGGGCGATCCGGAAGTCGAACGGTGCCGGGATGAGCAGCCCGTCGACGACCTCGTCCTCGTGCGGGGCGAGCGACGGCGGCTTCGGGGCACCGGGTGCGGGGGCACCGGACCGGCCGAGACCGAGGTCGATCCGCGGCCCGTACAACGCGGCGAGCGTGCCGAAGGTCTCGGCGATCTGCAGTCCGCGGACGTTGCCGACCAGCGTCGCCGCGCTGCCGACGCGGATCGTCGAGGTCGCGGCGGCCACGGCCCCGATCACGATGTTCGGTGCGCTGCCGGCGACACCCGGGTTGAGGTGGTGCTCGGCGAGCCAGTACCGGGCGTACCCGGCACGCTCGGCGTGCTGCGCGAGGTCGATCGTGCGGTGCAGCGCCTGCGCGGCGGTGGACCCGGCGCTGACCGGGACGAGGTCGAGGACGGACAAGGGGACGGCGGTCATGCTGCGTCCGTCCAGGCGCCGGTGAGCTGGTCGAGGCGGGTGTCCGCGCCGAACGCGATGCCGTGCACGTCCTTCGTGGTGGCGATGATGCTGGTGAGCTCGTGCACGGGGACGAAGTCCACCTGCGACGCGATCCGTTCCTGGATCGCCGCGAACGTGGCCGCACGCTCGGTGGCGGACGACTGCGAGAGCTCCTTCGTGAACAGGGCGTCGAGCGTGCCGTCGGCGGCGCCGATCGACTGGGCGCCGTCGCTCGAGAACTTCGAGCGGAGGACGTCGCCGTCGGCGCGGGAGCTGTTGTCCCACGCCAGGTCCCAGTCCCCGCTCGTGGTGTTGGCGAGGTACTGCGGGACTGTGCCGCTCTCGAGGGTCAGGCCGACGCCGACCTTCCGCAGCTCCTGCTGGATGAGTTCGAGCGAGGTCTGGTTCGGTCCGAAGTTCGTGATCCAGATGAGCTTGAGCCGCAGCTCCTGGCCGTCCTTCGCGCGGATGCCGTCGGAGCCGGTCTTCCACCCGGCCTCGTCGAGCGCCTGCTCGGCCGCGGCCGGGTCGTACGAGATCGCCGAGGAGGTGTCGGTGTACCCGGGGGTGGTCGAGCCGAGCACCGACGTCGCGACCTCGAACAGGTCGTTCAGGGACGTGTCCCGGACGGTCTTCGGGTCGACGGCCTGCGCGATCGCCCTGCGGACGACGAGGTCGGACACGAGCGGGCGCTTCTGGTTGAACGTGAGCCCGAACACCTGCCCGGGGTTGGCGCGGGTCACGAGCTCGTACTGCGACTTGAGCGTGTCGACGTCGCTCGGCTGCACGCTGCTGATCGCGTCGAGCTGGCCGGACTGCAGGCTGCCGGTGCGGACGCTCGCCTCCGGGACGACCTGGAACGTCACCTTCGACAGGTGCGCCGCGCCGGTGTTCGACCGCGCGGCCGGGCCCCAGTCGTAGTCCTTGCGCTTCGTCAGGACGGTGGAGGTGTTCTTCGTGTACGACGACAGCGTGAACGGCCCCGTCCCGATGACGGCCGTGCCGTCGGCCCGGTCGTCGAACGGCGTCTCGGTGGTCTTCGGCGCGACGATGCCGAGCGCGACCGACGCGGTGGCGTTCGGGAACGCGGCGTTCGGCGTCGTGAAGTCGACCTCGACGGTGTCGTCGTCGACGACCTTCGTCTCCCGGTACCCCGAGAAGTACGCGGCGGCGGTGCTGGACGCCCCGGCCTTCGCGATGTCGTCGAAGGTGTCCTTCACGGCGGTGGCGTCGAAGGCCGACCCGTCGGAGAACGTCACACCGGAGCGCAGGTCGAACGTGAACGCGGTCGCGTCGGCGTTCGCCGAGTACTTCGTCGCCAGCCAGGGCTTCAGCGAGCCGTCCGACGGGTCCTGCCAGAGCAGCGAGTCGACGAGCTGCCGGGTGATGGCGAGGGTGTCGTTACCGGCGCCGGTCCCGGTCGGGTTGAGCGTGATCGGGTCGTTGGCGATCGCGTAGGTCAGCGAGCCGCCGTCGACGGGCTTCGACGAGGACGACGACGCGGTGCCGCCCGACGAGCAGCCGGCCATCACCAGGGCCGCCGCGGTGCCGGCCGCGATCGCGACCACCAGACGGATCGGGGTGCGGTGGATGGTCATGAGACTCCTTCGGAAGGGGTGAGGGGTGCGACGCGCCGGGATCGTCCGGGGATCGCGTCGAGCAGGGCACGGGTGTACTCGTGCTGCGGGTGGTGGAGGACCTCGGCGACAGCGCCGTGCTCGACCACGCGCCCGCCCCGGAGGACGGACACCTCGTGGGCGATGCGGCGGACGACGGCGAGGTCGTGCGAGATGAACAGGTACGAGACGCCGAGCGTCTCCTGCAGCGACGCGAGCAAGTCGAGGATCTGCGTCTGGACGGACACGTCGAGCGCCGAGACCGGTTCGTCCAGGACGACGAACGACGGGTCGAGCGCGAGCGCCCGGGCGATGGCGACGCGCTGCCGCTGGCCGCCCGACAGCTCCGACGGCCGTCGCCCCGCCGTCGATGCCGGCAGTGCCACGAGGTCGAGCAGCTCCGCCGCACGGGCCGAACGCGACCGCCGGGTGCCGATCCCGAACGCCGCGAGCGGGTCGGCGATGATCGACCCGACCGACAGCCGCGGGTGCAGGGCCGCGTACGGGTTCTGCTGCACGATCTGCGCGCGGCGCCGGTACGCCCGCAGCGCCGCACCGCGGGCAGCGGTCACGTCGTCGCCGTCGAACCGGACGGTGCCCGCGTCGGCGCGCTCGAGACCGAGCACGAGGCGCGCCGTGGTCGACTTCCCGGACCCGGACTCCCCCACCAGCGCGAGGGTGCGGCCGCGCGGGACGGTCACGTCGACGCCGTCGACGGCGGCCACGCGGGCGAAGGACTTCCGCAGGCCCGTCGCGACGACGAGCGGGTCGTCACTGCCGGACGGGAGGCGCGGGTCGGCCCCCACGGACACGGTCACGTCGTCGAGACTGGGCGCCGCGGCGATGAGCGCGCGGGTGTACGCCTCGCGGGGAGCGCCGAGCACCTCGGCGGGGGTGCCCTGCTCGACGATCCGCCCCTCGGACATCACGACGATCCGGTCCGCCCGGTCCGCGGCGACCCCGAGGTCGTGCGTGATGAAGAGGACGCTCGTCCCCCGCTCGGCGACGAGTCGGTCGAGGTGGTCGAGGATCGTCCGCTGCACGGTGACGTCGAGGGCGCTCGTGGGCTCGTCGGCGACGAGGAGCTCCGGGTCGCCGATCAGTGCGATGGCGATGAGCACCCGCTGCCGCATGCCGCCGGAGAGTTCGTGCGGGTACTGCTCCGCGCGCAGTTCCGGACGGTCGATCCCGGCGCGACGGAGCTCCTCCACGGCGCGCTGGCGGGCGTCGGCCCCGGTCGCGATCCCGTGGATCTCGAGCACCTCGGCGACCTGCCGACCGATGCGCGTGACGGGATTGAGCGAGACGGTCGGGTCCTGCGGCACGAAGCCGATCCGGACGCCGCGGACACGACGGACCTCGGCGTCGGACGCGGTGACCAGGTCGAGGTCCGCGGAACCGGCGGCGGTCCCGGAGAGCCGCACCGTGCCTCCCGTCAGCTCGGCCGCTGCGGGCAGGAGCCGCAGGACCGCGTGCGCCGTCGTCGACTTGCCCGAACCGGACTCGCCGACGATGGCGACGCGCTCGCCGCGACCGACGTCGAGGGAGACGCCGTGCAGCGCCGTCCGCGCGTGCCGGCCGTGGCCGTACGCGACCGTGAGGTCGCGGATGCTGAGGAGGCTCATCGGACGGCCCGCCGTTCGGTGTCGAGTGCCCGGGCGACGCGGTTGCCGGCGAGGACCGTGACCGCGATGACGAGACCGGGGATGGTCGTCAGCCACCACGAGGTGGCGATGAAGTCGCGGCCGGTCGAGACGAGCGAGCCCCACTCCGGTGCCGGCGGCTGGGCGCCGTAGCCGAGGAAGCTCAGGCTGGAGACGGCGAGGATCGCGGTGCCGAACTCGAGCGCAGCGAGGACGAGTACGGGGCCGGCCGCGTTCGGCAGCACGTGCACGAGCAGCACCCGCCACCAGCGGTTCCCGTTCGCCGTGGCCGCCTCGACGTACGGGGCGGTGCGGACCCGGACGACCTCGGAGCGCATGATCCGGGCGATGGTGGCGATGCTCGCGACGCCGACCGCCACCGCGACGTTCACGGTGCCGAAGCCCAGGACGGTCACGATCGTCAGCGACAGCAGCAGGCTCGGGATGGCGAGCAGGACGTCCGCGACGCGCATGAGCACGGTGTCGACCACCCCGCCGACGAACCCGGCGAGGAGCCCGACCACCGAGCCGCCGACGAGCCCGATGAGGATCGCGAGGATCGCCGCCTGCAGGGTGAGCGCCGTGCCGTGCACGACGCGGGCGTAGAAGTCGCGGCCGAGCTGGTCGGTGCCGAACCAGTGTGCGGCGTCGGGCGCGGTGAGCTTCACGGCGGGTTCCGCGGCGAGCGGGTCGAGGTGGGTCAGGGCGCCGGGGAGCAGCGCGGCGAGGACGACCAGGGCGAGCCAGAGCACGGCGAGCGTGAGGGTCGGCCGGGCGACGACGCCTCGGAGTGCGGTCGCGCCGCCGGGGACGCGGTCGGAGACGAGCGACGCGGGACGGCCGATCGCGAGCTGCGTGGTCTCGGTCATGCGGGGACTCCCTGGGGTGTCGGGGCGGTGGGGGCCGTGGTGGCGCCGGGACCCGCCGCGTAGCCCGTGCCGCCGCCCGGTGTCGGGCCGTCCTGCCCCCGGAGCTTCCGGCGGCTCCCGGCCAGGACGACACGCGGGTCGAGGAGCGGGTACACGAGGTCGACGACGAGGTTCGCGACGACGAAGATCGCCGCGGCGACGAGCACGATGCCCTGGACGACGGGGATGTCCTGCCCCTGCACGGCGGTCGCGGTGACGCGGCCGAGGCCCGGGCGGGAGAACACCGTCTCGGTGACGACGGTGCCGGAGAACAACTGTCCGACGATGAGGCCGGTCACGGTGAGGGCCGGCAGCGCGGCGTTCTTCAGCGCGTGCCGGAGCTGCGCCCGCCAGCGTCCGGCGCCCTTGGCGTACGCGGTGTCGACGTACGGCTCACGGAGCGTCGCGACCAGGGACTTCGACAGCAGCTGGGCGATCGTCGCGCCGGTCGGCAGCGCCAGGGTGATCGCGGGGAGGACGACCGACGACGGTCCCTCGCCGCCGAACGCCGGGAACACGTGCAGGCCGAACGAGAACCACTGCACGAGCAGCAGGGCGAACCAGAAGCCCGGGACGGCGACACCGACCGGCGGCAGCTGCAGCAGGAACTGCCCGAGGGCGCGGTTGCGGGTCCACGTGGCGAGGACTGCGAGCCCGCCGCCGAACACGATCGCGAGCAGCAGGCCGACGACGGCGATCTGCGCGGTGGGACCGACGGCCTCGCCGATGACCTCGGTGACGGGTCGTCCGACGCCGATCGAGCGGCCGAGGTCGCCCGTGAGCAGCGAACCGAGGTGCTGGAAGTACTGCACGAGCACGGGCTGGTCGAGTCCGTACTGGTGGCGGAGCGCGTCGAGCTGCGCCTGCGTCACGTCGGTGGCGTCCGGACCGAGCATGATCCGGGCGGGGTCGCTCGGCAGGACGTAGAGGACGAAGAAGGAGATCGTCCACGCCGCCCAGAGCACGAGCACCGCCTGCCCGATGCGCGAGAGCACGTACCGGGTCACGCCGCCACCACCGTCCGCGCTGGTGCCCAACCGAGGGCCGGCGCGACCCTCGACACGACGTCCGACACGATCTGCTCGTACTCGTCGCCGGCGAACTCGTACGGCAGCTCGACGCGGAACTCGTCGACCTCGGCGAGCGTGGCGTCCCGGACGAGCTGCTCGACGATCTGCTCGGCCGGTCCCACCAGGTCCGCCGAGAACAGCGTGCGCCGGGGACCCTGCGGTGCCCTCTGCCGGTCGAGGCGCGACTCGTACCAGGTCCGGTAGCGCTCGCGCGAGACGCGGTCGGCCGAGTCCGTCGGGACGACGCATCGTCCCCAGGCGACGCGGGGTGTCCGGCCGGACGGGAGCGCGGCGCGGTAGGCGGCGAGCTGGTTCCGCTGGGCGGTGCCGTAGTCGTCCGTGCCCTCGCCCGAGGTGAGGTTCCCGATGAGCAGGTTGAGCCCGGCGCTGCCCGCGAAGGCGGCCGACCGGAGCGATCCCCCGCCGTACCAGACCCGGTCGACGAGCCCCGGTGCGTACGGCTGCAGCCGCGGGCGCTGGACGTTGCCGGGGCTCTGGATGACGGTGTCGTCCCCGCCGAGGAAGTCCCCGCGCAGGTTGTCGACGAAGCGGGTGACCCGTCCGTAGCCGCGGTCGAAGGAGCGCCAGTCGCCGTCGAACACCAGGTCGCCGAGGATGTCCTCGTGCGGGGCGCTCGTCGACAGCCCGACCTGGACCCGCCCGTGCGACAGGACGTCGGCGAGCGAGAAGTCCTCGGCCAGGCGGAACGGGCTCTCCCACCCGATCGGCACGACGGCGACCCCGAGCTCGATCGCGCTCGTGCGCTGCGAGGCCGCGGCGAGGAACACCGCCGCCGACCCGATGCCGTGCTCGAGGTGACGGTGCCGGACCCAGGCGCCGTCGACGCCGAGCCGCTCCGCCGTGGCGAAGAGGTCGAGCGTTGCCTCGAGGCCGTCGACGGGTGCGTCGTCCGCGAAGTTCCCCGGCACGAGGATCGACAGGCTGCGCACCGTCACGCGAGCACCCCCCGGCGGTCCCGGATGGTCCCGGGCAGACCGAGCGTCTCGCGGAGCGTCGCGCCCTCGGTGTAGGACTCCCGGTAGACGCCGCGCTCCTGCAGCAGCGGGACGACCGTGTCGACGAACTCGTCGAGGCCGTACGGGTTGGTGTGCGGGACCACGACGAAGCCGTCCGTCGCACGTTCCTGGACGTAGCGGTCGATCTCGGCCGCGATGTGCGAGGGCGTCCCGACGAACCCGCCGCGCGTCGACACCGCGATGACGAGCTCACGGATGGACAGGTGCTCGGCCTCGGCGCGGTCGCGCCACGACCGCACGAGTGCCGGCACGTCGCGGGTGTGCCGTGCGCGGCCGCGGGTGATCGCGGCGCCCTCGAGGTCCGGCTCGACGTCGGGCAGCGGGCCGTCCACGTCGTACCCGGACAGGTCGCGGTTCCACACCTGCTCGAGGAACGCGATCGCCGTTGCCGGGCTGACCTGGGCACGCTGGATCGCCCGGGCCCGCTCGGCGGCGTCCGCGGCGGTGTCTCCGAGGACGAAGGTCGACGCGGGCAGGATGTGCAGCTCGTCCTTCGAGCGGCCGACGCGCTCGAGGCGCGCCGTGATGTCGTCGTAGTAGGACTTCGCGTCGTCGAACTCGGTGTGCAGCGAGAAGATCACCTCGGCGTGCGCCGCGGCGAGGTCGCGCCCCTCGTCGGAGTCGCCGGCCTGCACGACCACCGGGTGCCCCTGCGGGCTCCGGGGCACCGGGAACGTCCCGGTCACGTCGAACTGCGGCCCGTGGTGGTCGACGTCGCGGATCCGGGAGCGGTCGGCGAACACGGCCGAGGCCACGACGGCGTCGGACTCCCACGAGTCCCAGAGCTCGCGGGACAGCTCGATGAACTCCGCCGCCCGCGTGTACCGGTCGGCGTGGTCCAGGAACCCGCCACGACGGAAGTTCGCGCCGTGGAACGCGTCCGAGCTGGTCACGACGTTCCAGCCGGCGCGTCCGTCGGTGAGGTGGTCGAGCGTCGCGAGCTGCTTCGCGAGCTCGAGCGGCTCGTTGAACGTGGTCTGCAGCGTGCCGACGAGCCCGATGTGGTCGGTGACCCCGGCGAGGGCGGCGAGGACCGCGAGCGTGTTCGGGCGCCCGACGACGTCGAGGTCGTGGATGCGGCCCTTCTGCTCGCGGAGCCGCAGGCCCTCGGCGAGGAACAGGTAGTCGAACAGCCCGCGCTCGGCGTTCCGGGCGAAGTGCTCGAACGACGAGAACGCGATCTGGCTCTCGGCCCGGTCGTCGCTCCAGATCGTGGTGTTGTTGACGCCCGGGAAGTGGGCGGCGAGGTGGACCTGACGCTTGGCGCTCATGCTGAGACCTCCACGGGGGCGGATGCGGACGCGTACCGGCTGACCGCCGGGGCGATGCCGAGCCGCGTGCGCAGGTCGGCGGTGGGACGCGAGGCCACGTCGGCTCGGAGGCCGGCCGTGACGAGCGCGGGGACGAGCTCGCGGGCGATCGCCGTGGAGTCGAGCGGGATGCGCAGCGGGCGGAGTCGGACACCGGCGAACCCGAGGTCCCGCAGGTCCCCGATGAGCGTCACGAGCTCGGGCACGGTCGTCGCCAGCACGGACGTGTCGGACGTCGACGCGTACGGGGCACCGGCAGCCGTGTCGAGCGAGGCCAGCGCGTCGGCGGCGGCGGCCGACGACGACCCGATGAGCACCGCGAGGTCGGCGAGGACCGGACGACGGACGTCCGAGCCGGCCGCCTGCTCGAGGTGACGGACCTCGTCCAACAGGTCCCGCGCCTCCCGTCCCTCGTAGCCGGGCGTCACCAGCACGACGTCCGCAGCGTCCACCGCGAACGCGGCCGCGTCGGCGCGGTGCGCCAGCGAGAAGACCGGCGGACGGCCCTGCGGCGACCGCGGCACGATCGACGCGCCGTGGACCGAGACGAAGGCCCCCGCGAACGCGGCGTTGTGGATGCGGTCGCGGTCGATGAACCGGCCGGTGGCCACGTCACGGATGATCGCGTCGTCGTCCCAGCTGTCCCAGAGTCGCGAGACGACCTCGGCGACCTCGCGCGCCTCGTCGAAGAGGGTCGCCGCCTCGTCGCCGCCGGGACGGCGCCCGAAGAGCGCTGCTTCGCGGGGCGTCGGACTCACCTGGATCCGCCACCCGGCTCGCCCCTGCGAGACGTGGTCGAGGGTCTGGAGGCCCGTGGCGACGTGGAACGGTTCGGTGTGCGTCACCGAGACGGTCGGTACCAGACCGAGCGCGCGGGTCGCGGGGGCGACCGCGTTCGCGACGAGGAGGGCGTCGAGGCGGCCGACGACCGTGCTCGTGTCGAGGTCGCCCGCCGCGTCCACCGGACCGGCGGTGAAGGAGTCCTCGATCGTGACGGCGTCGACGCCGAGGCGGTCCTGCTCCACGACGACGTCGCGCCAGTGCCGGAGGCTGGTGAGGCGCTGCGCCGCGGGGCCGGCGGTACGCCAGGCGGCGGGGTGCCAGCCGGCGCCCTGCAGGGCGGTGACGAGGGTGATGCGGTCGGGCATGGGGTGCGCTTCCGTCGGTTGTGGTCGGTGGTCAGTGCTGGTGCGACGCGGAGGTCGCGGAGTCGGAGGGAGCCGCGGCGTCGGCGCCGAACTTGAAGCCGAGGCGGCCGTGGGCGAACCCGCCGCCGGCGCGGATGGCCGTGGCGACCCAGGCGGCCTCGGCGAGCTCGGCCTCGTTCGCGCCGGCCGTGACCGCGCGCTGGCTGTGGCCGTCGATGCAGTAGACGCACTGCGTGGTGATGCCGACCGCCAGTGCGATGAGCTCCCGGTACTTCAGCGGGATCTCGCGACCCTCGGCCCGGAACACCGACTCGTCGAACTGCACGAAGGCCGAGAGGATGTCCGGGGTCTGCTGCTTGTAGACCTTCGTGAAGGTCTTGTCGTGCTCGCGGTCGAGGTAGTCGGTCATGGTGGCGACGCTATGACCGACCGGGCCCGGGCACGACGGGTGTTGCGGAGCGTGACCGGGCGTTGCCCCGTGTGACGCGGCGAGCCCGGTCGCCACGTCACACGGCGTCACGCGACGGGCGCCCTACAGCCCGCGCGCCCGCGCACCGAGCCGCCCGCGCAACGTGACGTCCTCGTACTCGCGGTGAAACACACCGCGCCGCTGCAGGATCGGCACGAGCTCGTCGACCACGGTCTCGAGGCCGCGCGGGTACTCGTCGATCATCAGGTTGAAGCCGTCGGCGGCCCCGGTCCGGTACCACTCCTCGATGGTGTCGGCGGCCTGCTCCGGGGTGCCGACGACGATCCGGGCGCCGTACCCGCCGAAGCCGCGCAGGACCTCCCGCAGGGACGTGTTGTGCGCGCGGACCCAGCGCACGACGGTCTCGTGGTACCCGAGCGAGGGGCCGTAGGTGACGGGGTCCACCTCGCGGTCGAGGATCGCCGCGGGGACCGGCGCGTCCGGGTCGAGGTCGGTGAGGTCGGCGTCGAGGTGCGTCCCGAGCGCCCGCAGGGAGTAGCCGTCCGGGGCGAGGGCCTCGAGCTCGTCGAACCGCCGCTGCGCCTCGGCCTCGGTGCTGCCGAGCACGAGCGACAGCCCCGGGACGATCGCCACGTCCGCCGCCCGCCGGCCGTACGTCCGGGCCGCCTGCTTGACGGCGCGGTAGTGCTCCCGGGCGGGCTCGGGCGTCAGCTCGACGGCGAACACGCCCTCGGCGACGCGCGCGGCGAGGTCTCGTCCGTGCGGCGATCCCCCGGCCTGGAACACCACTGGGTGTCCCTGCGCCGACGGCGGGACGGTGATCGCTCCCGCGAACTCGGTGAACTCGCCGTGGTGGTCGACGGGCACCCCGGTGGCGGCGGACCGCCAGAGCGCCTGCACGAGGTCGACGACCTCGCCGGCACGGGCGTACCGCTCGGGTCGCTCCGGGTTCGTCGCGACGCCGAAGTTCGCCGACACCGACCGGTCGTAGGTCGTCACGGCGTTCCACGCCACGCGGCCGCCGGAGACCGTGTCGAGGGACAGGAGCCGCTCGGCGAGGTCGACCGGGTCGTTGTAGGTCGTCGACGCCGTCCCGACGAGTCCGAGGTGCGTGGTCGCGTCGGCGATCGCCCCGAGCGCCACGAACGGCTCGAGCAGCCCGTACGCGCGGACGTTGGGGTCGCCGAGCGCGGGGTGGTCCGCGAAGAACACCATGTCCAGCAGCCCGCGTTCGGCGGTCCGGCCGAGGTCCTCCCAGAACCCGGCGGTGAGCAGGTCGGTCGGCTCGACGTCCTGGGTCCGCCAGGCCGCCGGTCGCTGGCCGAAGCCCTGCAGGTTGACGCCGAGGACGAGCCCGGCGTCGGCGTCGGCGCTCATGCGCCGACCGGCGCGGGGACCGGCAGACCGAGCAGGTCACGCAGCGTCCGCCGGTCGGCACCGGGGCCGGTCGGGGTCCGGGAGGCGCGGCTCGGCTCGGACGCACCGGCCCCGCCCGGCAACGGGACGAGCGGGCGCGCGGCCCCGCCGAGCACCAGGTCGGCACCCTCGTGTGCGACGTCGTGCCAGACCGCGAGGACGGGTTCGCCCTGCCGGCTCGACGGCGTCGTCAACGGCCCCCGGACCCGGTACCCGTCCGGCCCGCCGTCGTGGTCGAGCGGGAGGATCCGGGTCGTGTCGGCGAACCGGCCGGCCTCGCGGTCGCCGACGATGCTGTCGAGCGGCCACGTCCGCCAGAGGCCGCGCACCACCTCGGCAAACTCGGCCGGGTCGTGCTGCTCCCCCGTCGCCGGCAGGCCGTGGTCCCGCGCTCCGACGACGAGTCCGACCCGGGCGTCCAGGACGTGGTCGAGGGAGAGCACCCGGCGGGCGACGTTGTACGGGTGCTCCCGGGTCGGGGCCGCGGCGACGAGCAGCCCGTGCGTGGGCAGTGCACGGCCGAGGGCGAGCGCCGCGGTGGTCGGGTCGAGCCGGTGGCCACGACCGCGTTCGGCGTCGAACCGGTCGGTGCCGATCGCGACGACCGCGGCGCCCGAGGCCCGGATCCGGTCGGCGAGCCGGGCGATCCCACCGGGTCGGGCGACGGCGGCGGCGAGGTCGGCGTCCGGTACGGCGACGATGGTCGGTGCGGGTGTCTCGGTCACGGTGGTCCCTCCGTACGCGTGCAGAGCGGCCCGCCACCGTCGCCTCCCCAGCGTCCGTGGCGGGCCGTTGCCGACGACCGTACGGGGCAGCGCGGACCCGGCGGGTGCAGGTGTCGTCCGGTTGCGCCTCGTGACGGCGGGTTACACGCGGTCGAGCGGGCTGGCGCCGTTCACGAGCAGGTCCCCGACGATGCGCCGCTTGTGCACGCGCGGGTTGTGCGACGCCAGGGTCCGGGCGTTCCGCCAGTGCCGGTCGAGCCCCAGGGAGCGGAACGTGCCGCTCGACCCGAGGGCGTCGAACACGAGCGTCGTCGCGTCGAGCACGGCGTCGGTGACCACCGTCTGCGCCTGGGCGACCGCCATCCAGCTCCGCTCGAGCGCGTCGCGCAGCACCGGGTCCGTCGAGGGGTCCGCCCCGGCGGCCCGGAGTCCGGTGTGGCGGTCGACGGCGGCGTCCACAGGTCCGAGGCTCGCGGTGAACGCGGCGTCGGCGGCGTACACCCGGGCCGCGACGGTGCCGATCGTGCTGAGCAGCTCGGGGTCGGCGGTCGGGTCCGTGGTCGTGCCGTTGTGGTGCCCGCGCTGCCGGGAGCGCAGCGCCTCGATCCCCTCGCGGAGGGCCGCACGCCCGATGCCGACGAGGATCGCGTGCATCACCGTCTGGTAGTACTGCTCCTGGTACGGGTAGCGCGTCGCGTACGGCAGGACCCGCTCGTCGGGCACGCGCACGTCGGTGTACGTCACGCTCCCGCTGCCGGTGATCCGCTGGCCGAACCCGTCCCAGTCGTCGCCGATCCGCACGCCCGGGTCGCGGGCGTCCACGAGCGCGACGAACCGTGCTCCGGCGTCGTCGAGCGCCAGCACCGTGATCCACCGGGCGTAGATGCTCCCCGTCGAGTAGAACTTCCGGCCGGTGACGCGCCAGCCGCCGTCCGGGTCCGGGGTGAGCCGCGTGCTGATGTCCGCTCCGGCCGGGTTCGGCGTCTCGCTCCACCCACCGCCGACGAACTCCCTGCCACCGAGTCGTTCGACGATCGCCCGGTCGGAGGCACTCCCCTCGGCGTGCACCCGGTCCTCGATGAACGAGAAGTGGTTCCGCCACACGTGCGCGAGGTTCGGGTCGACCTCGGCGATCTCGGCGACCGCCCGGAACACGTCCGACAGCCGGGCCCCGACCCCGCTCCACGCGACGGGGGTGCGCCAGCGCGCGAACCCGGCGTCGACGAGCCACCCGAGCTGGTCGGTGGCGAGCCGTTCCTCGCGTTCCCGCTGCCGGGCGTCGAGGGCGATCCGCTCGATCACCGGTCGCAGCGGCGCGATCAGTTCCTCGTAGCGGGCGTCGGCCGGGATCTCACTCGGGCACATGGCGGCACGCTACCGGCGGTCGGGCGTCGTGCCCGTGCCCGCTGCAACCCGGCGTCACACCCGCACGGAGACGGCCCGGGATCACCACGTGATGCGGGCGAACTCCTCGTGCAGGCGCCGTGCGCGTCCGGGGTGGACCTGCTCGACCCACCCGATCCGCCCGAGCAGGTGCGCCCGGAAGTCGGGGTGTCCAGCACGGTTCTGCGACTCCGGACCGTGCTCGGCGGCGTTGTGCAGGATCGCGTGCAGGCGGTCGACCTCCCGCCGACCCGGTGACGTCCGGTCGTTGACGACGACCCCGGTGACCGACTGCCGTGTGCCCCGTCGCCGCGCCCGGGTCTTCGACGGGTTCAGCCGGAGTCCCTGCTCCGTGACGATCCGGTCGACCCCGCGGAGGAACGCGTCCGGTCGTGCCGCGAGCCGCTCGTCGCCGCTGAACGTCAGGTCGTCGGCGTACCGGGTGTAGACCGCGCCGACCGAGGCCGCCCACCCCGCGAGCCGTGCGTCCAGGTGCCGGAGCGCGGTGTTCGCCAGCGCCGGTGAGGTCGGCGCGCCCTGCGGCAGGTGGGCTTCGCGGAGCATCGCGCGCAGCGCCTGCCGTTCCTCGGGGCTGCCGCCGTCCGGCATCGCGCTGAGGACGTGCACCGGCACCCGGTGCGTGCACACCCCGGTGAGGACGTGTGCGAGCGGCTCCGCGAAGCCCGCCGCGCGGAAGACCCCGTACACGGTGGGCGCGGTGACGCTCGCGAAGAAGGACGTCAGGTCTGCCGTGACGACGATCTGCCGCCCGGTGTGCGCCGCGGCTCCGGTCACGACGCTCCGACCGCCGACGAAGCCGTGCGCCGCGTCGTGCACCGGCAGCGCGGTGAGGAGCTCGTCGAGGATCGTCCGCTGCGTCCGGCGGAGCATGTCCATCGGCTTCTCGAGCAGCCGCGGCGTGCGTCCGGGTCGACGGATCCACTCGCAGCGGTGGTGGTGGAGCGGGCTCGACGGCCCCGGTCGCCGGTTCCACGAGCGGGTGTCCGCGAGCCAGAGCAGCCGCCCGACGGTGAGGTCGAGCTCGCGCGCGAGCTCGGGCAGCGTGTCGACCAGCAGTCGGCTCGCGGTCTCCGGACGCGCCCGGACCGCGGTCGCCCGGCGCGCGACGACCCGGACCGGTCGGCGCGCCTCGCGTGCGCGGTGCAGCTCGGCGAGGCGCGGCGACGCCTCGAGCACCGCCGCGAGCTGTCGCGGTGCGTCGACCGGTGGTCGCGGGTGTGCGGCGAGGGCCGCTGCGACCGCGAGCCCGACGTAGGCGCGCTCGACGCCGACCACCGCCCAGCCGGCGGCGGTCAGGTCGTCCGGTCCCCAGTGCTCCGCGGTCAGGAACGCGTCGGCGAGGGCACCGGCGACGACGGTCAGTGGCGTGGGGTTCCCGGGGGACCCGTCGGTGCCTCCGTGCGGCGTCGCGCGCGGAGCGCGCCGTCCCGCTCGGGGCGTGTCGTCCTGCTGGTCCTGCGTGCCCCGGGGTGACCCCGGAGAGGTCGACGCGTCACGCGCGTCGGCCGCCTCCCCCGGGAACTCCACGCGCTCACCCTACGGCGACCCCCTGACGGACGGGAGGCGCGGGTCGGGCCCGCACCGCGCCTCCCGTCCGCCGGGTGCCGGCGTATCGTCGGTCGGCGTGACGATCCAACAGCTCACGGAGCCCCTCGCCGGACAGGGGTGGGTCCAGATCGGCGAGGTCCTGCTCGCGTTCGCCCTCGCGTCGCTCATCGGCCTCGAGCGGCAGCTCCGGTCGAAGAGCGCCGGCATCCGCACGCAGGCGATCGTCGGGACCGCGTCGGCCCTCATGCTGCTCGTGAGCAAGTACGGGTTCAGCGACGTCCTCGTGCCGGACCACGTCGTGCTCGACCCCTCGCGCGTCGCGGCGCAGATCGTCTCCGGTGTCGGGTTCCTCGGCGCCGGGCTGATCCTCACCCGACGCGGAGCCGTCCGGGGCCTCACCACGGCCGCCGCGGTGTGGGAGACCGCGGCGATCGGCATGGCCGCGGGCGCCGGCCTCTGGCTGCTCGCACTCGTCGTCACCGCCCTGCACTTCGTCGTCGTGTTCGGCTACACCGCGATCGTCCGCGCGCTGTCCCGCTCCGCCGAGCAGTCGATGACGCTCGACGTGGTCTACGACGCCGGCCGCGGGGTGCTGCCGGACGTGCTCGCCCTCGCGACGGCCGGCGGGTGGCGGGTCGCCCGGCTCGTGCGGCAGGACACCGACCGGGTCGACGCCACCGCGGTCCGGATCGACGTCGCCGGCCGGGCCGAGGGGTCCCTGCTCATCGCCCGGATCGGCGAGGTCGACGGTGTCCGGGTCGTCGACCCGTCGGCCGCCGACGACCTGGAGTGACGCCGTGCCCTCGTTCTTCCTGACCCACGCCGAGGTGGTCGTCGACCCCGCGAGGCCGATCGAGTCGTGGGGGCTCTCCCCCGACGGGCGTGCCCGCGCTGCCGGAGCCGCGGCCGTCGCCTGGCGACCCGGGGTCCAGCGGATCGTGTCGAGCACCGAGCAGAAGGCGGTCGACACGGCGGCGATCCTCGCGGAGGCGGTGGGGCTCGTGCACTCGACGGACCCCGCGCTCGGCGAGATCGACCGGAGCGCGACGGGCTACCTGCCGCCCGCGGAGTTCGACGGGGTCGTCGACGCGTTATTCGCCACGCCGGAGGACTCGGTGCGCGGGTGGGAGCGCGCCGTCGACGCCCAGGACCGCATCGTCCGTGCCGTGCGGGCGCTGACCGACGCCGGCGACGTCACGATCGTTTCGCACGGTGCGGTCGGGGCGCTGCTGCTCGCCGACCTGCGGGGCGTGCCGGTCACCCGGGCGCTCGACCAGCCGGGGATGGGCAGCGTGTTCTCGTTCGACCCGGGCGCGTGGCGGGCGACGAGTGGTTGGGCTCGCGTCGGGGTGCCCTGAGCCGGGCGTCGCCCGCGGGTGCGTGTGCATGCTGCGACATCGCACCCGTCGATCACCTGGTGGAGTGTCGGACGATGCCCGCGCATCCGATGCACGTGCATGGTGCGACGTTCCGCGCGTCGATCCGGTGGTGCGGTGTCGAACACCGCGCGCCTTTCACCCCGCGCCCGCCGCGCCCGCCGCGCCGCCGCGCCGCCCCGCGCGCCTCACGCCGGCAGCTGCTCCCCCGCCTCCACCGCGACGTCGAGCCGGTTCTCCGCCGGCGGCAACGGGCACGTCGCGTGCGGCGTGTAGGCGCACGGCAGGTTCGTCGCCCGGTTGAAGTCGATCGTCGTCGCGCCCGACGCGTCCGGCGCCGGGACGTCCAGGCTCCGGTTGGCCGCGTACGTGGTCACGCCGCTCGTCCGGTCGGTGAACAGCACCAGGAGCCCGTCGCCGTACCCGTTGAACGCCAGGAGCGACCGCGGCCCGTCGAGGTCGAACGTCAGCACGCCCGGCGCCTCGTACACGTGCTGCAGCCCGTCGACGACCGACCCGACGGTCACCGAGCGCGGCGTGTCGAACGGCTCGAAGTGCGCCGCGACCGCGAACGACGGGTCCGGCGAGTACGACGGCGTCCCGGTGTACCCGGTCCGCGTCGGGTTCGAGGGGTGCCGCGGTCGGAGGACGTCACTGCCGCCACGCCGGGCGACCTCGATGACGACCCGCTCGTCGCCGTCCTGCCACGCGATGGTCGTGCTCGACCGCTCGGGCAGCGGACCGAACCGGTGCGTGCCCGTCACCGCGACGCCGTCGACCTCGATCGACTCGCCGTCGTCGAGGGTGACGACCGGTCCCGCCTCCGAGGTCGACCACTCCCCGGGCGCGTCGTCGAAGCGCTCCGGCGTGCCCGTCAGCCACCGGATGCTCGTGATCGCGAGGAAGCCGTGCGCACTCGCCCGGGCCGCCTCGTGGGCGTCGTGCCACGCGGCCCACATGGAGCGGAAGTCGGCTGCGGTCGGCGTCGTCGTGGTCATGCCACGACGGTACGTCGTGTCACGGCCGGGTGGCGACGCACGTCGTCTCCGGACGTCACGCGGTGCGCGCGACCGGCTCGGGAGGCGCGGTGCGCGTCGGACGCGCACCGCGCCTCCCGAACCGTGGTCGCGTTCAGACCGTCCGGCTCGCGCCCGTCACCGGGCCCGGCTCGGCGTCCTCGTCGTCGGCGGCCTGCAGGACGCCCTCCGCCTGGGGCAGCAGGTGCCGCACGGCCAGCGCGATCGACCGCGACCCGACGACCGCGACCAGCACCGAGAGCAGGGCGAGCACCCCCGCGGTGGGGATCCACGCCCACCGCACGTCGAGCACCCGCAGCCACTCGATCGCGGCCGTCGCGACCGCCGCCGCCGGGAACACGAACGACCAGAACCCGAGCGAGAAGGGCAGCCGCACGTACCGCGGCAGCAGGGCGACCTGCACCGCGACGAGCAGCACGCCGAGCCCGGTGATCGCCTGCACCGGGACCGTGAGCACGTCGTCCGTCAGCGCGAACACCGCGACCGTGGCGACCGACGGCGGTGCCACGAGGATCGCCATCGTCGGCACGAGCGGTGCGGGCAGCGCGGGGCGGAAGGACAGCCGGATGAGCAGCAGCCCGGTCATCACGACCCAGAAGAACACGCCGACGCCGAAGCAGGCCCAGGAGAGCCAGGTGAGCCCGACCTCGTGCGTGGCGACCGAGCCGACGAGCGCCGCTGCGACGGTCGGCAGGAGGTAGCCGCCGTGCACCGACTCGAGGGCGAGCCGGCCCTCGAACCAGGTCGCGAGGAGCCAGGCGGCGAACCCGGCGGCGACCGCCACGGCGACGAGGACGAGCACCCTCCCGCCGACCGGCCAGCCGTGCGCGAGGTCGACCCCGAGCAGCATCGCGGTCGCCGGGACCAGTGCCGCGAGGGGACCCTGCGCGGGGTGCCGCAGTTGATCGACGAGCCGGTCGTGCGCGCGCACCCGGACCCCGCGGACGGCGTGCGCGGCGAGCAGCCAGGTCCAGGCGACGGCGGCGATGCCCCAGAAGACCTGCGGGAGGACGGCCGGCAGGTCGAGGACGGGGGTGGCGTACGACCAGGTCTCGGCGAAGCCGGCGAGGCCGAACGGGACGGCGAGGGTGTTGAGCGGGATGCGGGTGGTGGGACGGGGCACGGTGTCCCATTCTCCCGAGTCGGACCGCTCCCGGGGCCCCCGTGCCAGATTGGGCAGCATGTCCTTCGAGAACACCGACCACGTCCAGGCCACCACCGCCGGCTCGTTGCCCCGCACGCCGGAGCTCATCGCCGCGAACGCCGCCCGGCCCCTCGCCGCCGACGGCTTCACGCTGGAGACCACCGACGAGGTCCGTGCGCTCACGAGCGCCGCGGTCGACGACGTCGTCGCCCGCCAGACCGCGCTCGGCATCACGCAGCCCGGCGACGGCGAGTTCGGCAAGGCGATGTCGAACAGCGTCGACTACGGCGCCTGGTGGGGGTACTCGTTCCAGCGCGTCAGCGGCCTCAGCCTGACCGAGGAGGACATCTTCACGCAGGAGCCGGTCCGCTCCGAGCCCGGACACGTCCGGCTCACGAGCTTCCCCGACCGCCGCGACTGGACGATCTTCCGCGAGGCCTACACCGACCCGGGCTCGGGCATCGGCACGGGCAAGAACGCCACCGCGTTCCCGACGACGACCGGCCCGATCGCGTACACCGGGCACGAGGCAGCCCGGACGGACGCCGCCAACCTCCGGCACGCCGTCGAGGCGGCCGGCGCCGCGAACGGTTTCATCACGGCGCTCTCCCCCGGGTCCGCCGCCCGGGTCGCGAACGAGTACTACGCCACCGACGAGGAGCACATCTGGGCCTGGGCCGACGCCCTGCGCGAGGAGTACCGGATCATCCTCGACGCCGGCCTCGTCCTGCAGATCGACGACCCCTCGATCGCCGAGAACTGGGACCAGATCAACCCGGAGCCGAGCATCGAGGACTACCGCGCCTTCACCCGCATCCGCGTCGAGGCGCTCAACCACGCGCTGCGCGGCCTCGACACCTCGCGGGTGCGCTTCCACCTCTGCTGGGGCTCGTGGCACGGCCCGCACACCACCGACATCGAGCTCCGGCACATCGTCGACCTCATGCTCGACATCGATGCCGGCGCGTACTCGTTCGAGGCCGCCAACGCTCGCCACGAGCACGAGTGGACGGTCTGGCAGGGCGTCGCGCTGCCGGACGGCAAGGTCATCGTGCCCGGCGTGGTCGGCCACGCCACGAACGTCGTCGAGCACCCGGACCTCGTCGCGCAGCGCATCGAGCGGTTCGCCTCGGTCGTCGGCCGGGAGCGCGTCATCGCCGGCACCGACTGCGGCCTCGGCGGCCGCATCCACCCGCAGATCGCCGCCGCGAAGCTCGAGTCCCTCGGCGAGGGCGCGCGCCGGGCGAGCGCGACGCTCTTCTAGCCGTCGCAGCGTGCGAGGTTCCGCGCTCGGTGCGGCCCGCACGGCCCGTCACGGTGTGCGGACGCTCGCACGGGACGGCCTGGAGGCGCGGTGCGGGCCCGCCCCGCGCCTCCCGTCCGTCAGCGGCGTCGGCCCAGGGCGAGCCCCGCGACCGTCGCGACTGCCCCGAGGACGAGGAGCGGGCGCGTGACGCGGCGGCGCTTCGCGACCCAGCCGCCGTTCGTCGCGTTGCCGGCGTCGGCCGGGGTCCAGAGGTTGCCGTCGGTCGGCGCTCCCCTGCCGCGGAGCGCGAACGTATGCACCATCGGCTTGGTGATCTTGTGGAACAGCCCGGGGAACACGTACTGCAGCGGCACGAGCGACGCCTGGATCCGGCCGACGAACCGGTAGCGCTTGGGGTGCAGTGCCGTCCGGACGACCGCGCGGCCGGCACGCTCGACGGACACCGTCGGCGGCAACGGGTGCGAGATCTTGCCGGTGTAGTTGGCGCCGTTCTGGTAGATCGGCGTGTCGATGGTCGACGGCAGGAGCGCGGCGAAGCGGATGCCCGTGCCGGCGAACTCGTCGCCGAGGACGTCGACCAGGCCGAGGGCCGCGTGTTTGCTCGTCACGTAGGCGGACTGGTACGGCGCGGACAGCAGCGACTGGATCGAGCCGACGAGGACGTAGGTGCCCTCGCCCCGCTGCTTCCAGTGCGGGAGCAGGGCGGTGATCGCGTGCAGGTGGCCGTACAGGTTCGTGTCGACGACGCGCTTGAAGGCCTCGGTCGGTGTCTGCTCGAAGAGGCCGTAGACGAACAGGGCGGCGTTCCCCACGAAGACGTCGATCCGTCCGAAGCGGGTCGTGGTGGTCGCGACGAGGTCGCGGACGGCGTGCTCGTCGGCGACGTCTGTGGGGATCGCGACTGCCTCGGCCCCGAGCGCCCGGCACTCGGCGGCGGCGGCCTCGAGCGAGTCGTGGCTGCGGGCGGCCAGCACGAGCGTCGCGCCCTGCCGTGCGAACTCGTGCGCGGCGGCCCTGCCGATCCCGCTCGATGCTCCGGTGACGACGACGATCTTCCCGCGGAACCGATGTGCCATGGGTCCTTGCTACGCGGTGGCGGCTCCGTCCCCGCACAGGGCGCGTGCTGCACGGCGGGTCCGGTAGCGTCGAGGGGCAGGCGACGAGGGGGAACGGTGCACGGGGACGCGGTGGACACGCTCGGGATCGACGGGGTCTGGTTCGATCCGCTCTGGCGGGTGGAGGTGCGGCTCACCCCGCTCGAACGACGACTGCTCGAGACCTGGACGGTGCGACGGCTCGCGTTCATCGCCCACGCCGGCGGTGCCGCGCTCACGACGACCCAGTCGTACTCGCGGCTCGAACACTCCCTCGGGGTGCTCGCGCTCGTCACCGCCTTCGCCCCGGACGACCACCTCGCCCGCACGACCGCACTCCTGCACGACGTCGGGCACCTGCCGTTCAGCCACACGTTGGAGGGTCTGGGCGGCCTCGAGCACCACTCCCTCGGACGAACCGCGATCCGGCGCCTCGCGGACGAGGTCCCGGGTATCGACGCCGACCAGGTCATCGCGGTCGACGAGGGCCGCGTGCCGTCGGTGCTGACGTCGGTCCCGGGCGGACTGAAGCTCGACCACCTGGACTCGTTCCTCCGGAGCGGCCAGGCGCACGGACGGACGCAGACGCCGCCGCACGTGCTGCTCGGTCGCCTGCGGCTCGTCGGCGGGACGGTCGACGCGGATCCGGACGACGCCCTCGAGCTGGCCGACCTGGCCATCCGCGAGGCACTCGCGCAGCGCTCCGCGGCGAACCTCGTGCCCGTGACCGTGCTCCGCGACCTCGTCGGGCGGCTGCTCGACCGCGGTGCGCTGTCTCCGACCGAGCTCGCCCGGAGCACCGAGGACGAGGTCTGGGCGCGCCTCGTCGCCGACCCCGACACCGCCTCCGACGCAGACCTCCTCCGTCGCCGACCGCAGGCGTGGCGCATGCGCACCGGCGACGGACCCGTGCCCACCGGTGCGCTCCGGCACACGGTCAGCCGTGGCTACCTCGACCTGCCGACGGTCGGAGGGCGTCCCCTGCGCGATCCGCGTGTCGCGGCGCTCGCCGCGGGCCTGCCGCTCCGGGTGGCCGTGACGCGCGACGGGGTGCGCTGACGCGGGCCGCCTGCCACGATGGGCGCATGCGCAAGGACGACCTCACCGTCGACGAGGCGACCGTCATCACCCAGCACGCCCGCGACGGCGTGCTGGAACTCGACGACCCCGAGGTGCGCAAGGTCGTCGAGCAGGCGAACCGGGTCCTCGTCCGCGCACAGATGTGGGGCGACGAACCGAGTCCGAGGCTCCGACGCCGCCGACGGTTCATCGCGATCGGCGCCCTCGTGATGGTGCTCGTCTGGGTCGCGGGGTTGCTCGCGCCGTTCGCCTTCCACTTCGGGTGACCCGGGCACGGGCTTGCCCCGCCGGGCCGGAGGGGCTTGACTCGACCCGATGACCAGCACGGCCGGCTCGACCGCGACCCCCAGGACCTGGACCGTGACCGCACGGGAGGACACCGGGCCCATCGCGCTCGTCGGGCTCCGCGCCTCGTGGGCGCCCCTGGCGAAGCAGTCCGTCGTCGCCGCCCTCGTGGTGGCCGCCGCGGTGACCAGCACACTCACGCCCTGGCTCCCGGTCACCGACGCGCCGCGGATGTGGACCGGCGTGGCACTCGCCCTCGGCGGACTGCTGGCGGCAGCTGTCATGGCGCGCTGGCCGGGCGCCGCCCGCGCCGAGCTGGTCGTCCCGGCGATCGACTTCATCGCGATCGGGCTGCTCCGGTACGGCACGGGCGACACCCGTTCGGTGTTCCTCGCCGTCGTCGTCCTGCCGGTGATCTGGATGGCGGCGAGCCCAGGTCGGCGCCACGTGCTGTACCCGCTGCTCGGGACCTGCGCCACGCTGCTGCTGCCGTACGTGCTGGAACCCACCGAACCGCGTCCGAGCGAACTCGTCCGGCTCGCCTTCGCGGTCGTCGTGTACGGCGCGACGGCGGCCGTGACCAACGAGCTCGCCCGGCAGGCGGACGTCCGGCTCAGCACCGCACAGCGTCGTCGTCGCGTGGCCGAGGGTGAGATCGACCGGGCCGCCCTCGTCCAGCAGTCCCTGCTGCCCGCGTCCACGGAGGGACTCCCACCGGAACTCCACGCACTCGGGGTGTGCATCCCGGCACGGACCGTCGGCGGCGACTTCTACGACTGGTTCCCGACACCGGACGGCGCGGCCTTCACGCTCGGCGACGTGATGGGCAAGGGCGTCGGCGCCGGCATGATCGCCGCCGCGGTCCGGTCCCTCGTGCGCAGCACCGTCGACGAACCGGACGCGGCCACGGCGGTCCGTCGAGCGGCCGCCGGCCTGGCGACCGGGACGTCCGACGTCGAGAGCGCACAGTTCACGACGTGCTTCCACGTGCGGATCGACCGCGACGGCCACGCCCGCTGGGTCGACGCCGGCCACGGGTTGAGCCTGCTCCGGCGTGCCGACGGCACGGTCCGGTCGCTGCGGTCCGGGCACCTGCCGATCGGCGTCGGGACCTCGTGGTCGAGCGAGACGACCGACCTCGAGCCCGGCGACGTCGTCGTGAGCGTCAGCGACGGGGTGCTCGACCTCTTCGGCGGGGACCTCGACGCGCTCGACCGCTTCGAGGCCTGGGTCGCCGAACGCTCGCACCCCCAGCAGCTCGTCGACGGGATCACCGAGCTCGCCCACCGCGGCGAGCACCCCGACGACGTCACGGTGCTCTGCATCGCCTACCGACCCTGACCACCCACGCGCACACCTGAGGAGGACGACGTGGACGACCGCATCGACCGTCGCCGGTTCATGACCGCCGGCATCGCCGGGACCACCGCCGCGATCGTCGGCACGAGCATCGCGAGCCGCTCCACACCGGCCGTGGCGGCAGCGGGCACCCTGCTCGCCGCGGACGAGTTCGACGGGCCAGCAGGCAGTGCGCCGAACAGCGCCGTCTGGCGGTACGACCTCGGCGCGGGCGGGTGGGGCAACGGGGAACTGCAGACCTACACGGACTCCCGGCGGAACGCGGCGCTCGACGGTGCCGGCAACCTCGTGATCACCGCTCGGCGTGAGGCCGACGGTTCGTTCACCTCGGCACGACTGAAGACCGAGGGCACCTCGACGGCGCAGTACGGCCGGATCGAGGCGCGCATCCGGATCCCCCGGGGGCAGGGGATCTGGCCCGCGTTCTGGATGCTCGGCGCGGACATCGGGTCGGTCGGGTGGCCGGCCTGCGGCGAGATCGACGTGATGGAGAACGTCGGGTACGAACCGACCGTGGTCCACGGCACGGTGCACGGTCCGGGGTACTCCGGCGCGCAGGGCATCTCGGCGGCGTCCACGAACCCCACGGGGGCTCCGTTCGCCGACGACTTCCACGTGTTCGGCGTCGACTGGCGTCCGGACTCGATCACGTGGTCGGTCGACGGCACGGCGTACCGGACGCTGACCCGTGCCGACGTCGGGGCGGACCCGTGGGTGTTCGACAAGCCGTTCTTCGTCGTCCTCAACGTGGCCGTCGGCGGCTCGTGGCCCGGGTCACCCGACGCGTCGACGCGCTTCCCGCAGCAGATGACGGTGGACTGGGTGCGCGTCTTCGCGAACGCCTGAGGCTCAGGGGCGGCCGCGGCCGTTCCGCGCGACCAGCCACAGGTACGTGCTGTGCCCGATGAGGGCGAGACCGAAGAACACCGCGGCCACGGCGTACACGCGATCGAGCTTGCCCTGTCCGATCACGAGCATCACGACGCAGAACACGATGGCCACGGCGAGCACGCCCACCTGCACCGTCGACCAGATCCGTCGGAAGCGCGGCATGCCCGTCTCGTTCACGACTCCATGGTGCCAGATGCCGTCAGTGCTCCCGGTACCGTCAGTGCTCCCGGAGCGCCTCGACGAGCTCGGCCTTCCGCTTCGACGAGTACCCGGTGATGCCGAGCTCCTTCGCGCGTCGCTTGAGGTCCGCCACGGTCCAGTCGTCGTAGGACCCGGACTCGCCGCCCCTCTTCGCCACGGCGTGCTCGCCCCGCGCCGCGGCGGCGTTGCTGATGCGGGCGGCCTTCTCCTTCGAGTTGCCCTCCTTGCGGAGCTCCTCGTACATGTCCGGCTTCTTGAGTTGGTTCGGCATGGCGCACACCGTACGCCCGGGTCCTCGACGTGGGAGACTCCGGCATGACCGAACCCTGGACCTCCGACCCGGGTGGTCCGGGCACCCCGATCGTGCTGCTCCACCCCGGTGGCACCGATTCCCGGTCGATGTCGGCGCTGGCCGAGGCGTTCGGTGGCGCCCGTGTCGTGCTCGTCGACCGAGCCGGGCACGGTCGCTCTCCCGACGTCGACGGCCCGTGGCACTTCGCGGACATGGCCGAGGAACTCGCCGGCACCGTGCGGTCCCTCGGCGCCGGTCCCGTGCACCTCGTCGGGTGGAGCGACGGCGCGATCGTCGGGCTGCACCTCGCGCTCGCCCACCCGGACCTGGTGCGGTCGCTCGTGTTCGGCGGTGCACCCTTCTCCGTCGACGGCTGGCACGAGGGCGTCCTCGACGGTGACCCGCCCCGGTTCATGGCGGACGCCTACGCCGAGGTGTCCCCCGACCCTCCGGAGCACTGGGAGGTCGTCACCGTCAAGTCGCGGGTGCTGCACACGGCGGAACCCGCGGTGACGGTGGCGCAGCTCCGCGGCCTCGACGTCCCGGTCCTCATCCTGTGCGGGGACGACGACGAGGTGCGGCTCGACCACCTCGCCCAGATGCTCGAGGCACTGCCGGACGGCGAACTCGCGGTGGTCCCGAGGGCGACGCACGGCCTCGTCGTCGAGCAGCCGGACCTCGTCGCGCAGCTCGTCGAGGCGTTCCACGCGGCCGACAAGAGCGACGGTGTCGCACCCCGCCGTCGCGCGCGGCACTGACCGGACACCGCACTCCTGGGCGGCGGTCCAGATGCCGTCCGGTTCTGTGGGAGGGAACCGATGAGAGGACCCGCACCATGCCCCGCGACCAGTACGAGCCAGCCGACCCGCGCACCCGCTACCCCGACGTCCAGCCGGAGCCGCAGACGCAAGCCGAGCCGGGCCTCCAGAGCCGCATGCGGCCGGTACCGGACCTCGGTGAGGAGACCTACCGGGGAACCGGCCGGCTCGCCGGTCGGAAGGCGCTGATCACCGGCGCGGACTCCGGTATCGGTGGCGCCGTCGCCATCGCGTTCGCACGCGAGGGTGCCGACGTCGCGCTCGCGTACCTCCCGGAGGAGCAGTCCGACGCGGACCACGTCATCGAGCAGATCCGCGCCGCGGGCCGGACCGCCGTCGCGGTACCAGGTGACCTGCGCGACCGGTCGTACGCGACCACGCTGGTGGAGCAGGCCGTCGCGGGACTCGGCGGCCTCGACGCGCTCGTGAGCGTGGCCGGCAAGCAGCGCTGGCAGCCCGAGGTCGAGGACCTCACCGACGAGCAGTTCGAGGCGACGTTCGACGTCAACGTGTTCGGGCTGTTCCGCCTGGTCCGCGCTGCACTCCCCCACCTGCAGCCGGGGTCGACGATCACCACGACGGCGTCGATGGAGGCGTACGCGCCCGCTCCGGACCGGCTCGACTACGCGGCGTCGAAGGGCGCGATCAACAACCTCTCGAAGGGGCTGTCGCAGGCACTCGTCGAGCGTGGGATCCGGGTGAACATCGTGGCTCCCGGACCCACCTGGACCGTCCTGCAGCCGAGCGGCGGCGTCGATCCGGAGTCGCTGCCCGAGTTCGGGTCGAGCGAGTCGCCGATGGGCCGCGCCGCGCAGCCGGCCGAGCTCGCGCCCGCCTACGTGTTCCTCGCCTCGCACGAGTCGAGCTACGTCGCCGGCGAGACCCTCAACGTGAACGGCGGCATGGTGACGCCCTGACCGGGCACGGCCCACGGGCTGCACGCACCCGGGAATGGAACGCGCGTCCCGGGTGTCTCATCCACCACCGAACGCGAAGGAGCACACCATGAGCCACGACCTCCACGAGAGCACGGCCGTCGACGTCCAGCGGAGCTGCACGCCGGCGACGACGGTCTCCGTCCTGCACGACGAGCGCAAGCCGTCGTTCGGGCGCTGGCTGGGCCAGATCAACCGGCAGGACTGACCGCCGGAGCGACGCCTGCGGCCGGGACCGCGGGCGTCGCCGCTGCGGCCGCAGGTGCGGGGGCGGGGGCGGCGCCCGGGAGGCCGAGTTCGCGGATTCGCCGCGCCGGCACCCCCGCGTAGACCCCGTGGGAGGTGAGCCGCCCCCGGACGACCGCCCCGGCCGCGATCACCACGTCGTCCTCGATGACCGTCCCGGGCAGCACGACGGCACGCCCACCGATCCAGACCCGCTCGCCGATGTCGACCGACCGGCCCGAGGCGGTCTCGCTCCACGCCCCGTCGTCGCCGATCTCGTGGTGGCTCGTCATCACGAGCACCTGCATCCCGATCGCGGTGTGGTCGCCGATCCGGACCGGCGCGACGGCCTCGACCGTGACGTTCCGGTTGAAGTACACGCCCCGGCCGACCACGAGGTTCTTCGGGTCCCCCGTCAGTGAGAACAGCGGACCGGGGCTCGACGCGAGGTCGGCGCCCGCGGCGGACGCGATCAACCGGCGTACCGCACGCGGCAGGAACGGCGACCCGAGCAGCAGCGTGAACAGCGTGTACTCGCGGGCGTGGACGACGTCGTCGCGCAGCCGTGAGCCGAACGTGGACGGAGATGCGGTGCGTGCGGACATGCCGCCTCCAGGTCTCGCAGGGGGACGTGTGCGTCCTCGCACACAGCCGGAACGGTAGGTCGGCTCGAGCACGGTCGACAACGCGGGGACCGGGGCGTTGCGCGATTCTTGCGGTGTCCGTTGCCGGGATCCCGCACTGCTACCGTGCTCGCATGTCCTGGGGCCGACGGTACTTCGCGGTCCAGTCGGTCGCGGGGGCCCTCTGGTGGATCGCGGTGTGCACCCTCCCCGGGGTCCGGTCGGCGACCCTCGGCTCGCTCGACCCCGTCGTCGTCGCGGTGTTCGACGTCCCGCTCTTCGTCGTGGCATCGGCGCTCGCGGCGGCCGGCAGTCGCGCCGCCGCGGTGGTCACGACCGGGTGGACCGCGCTGGTCATGGCCGCCCTGGCCGTCTGGGCCACCGCGACGACCGAGGCCGGTGCCGGTGTGCTCGTGATGATCGGCGCGACCGTCGGGTCCGCCCTCGCCCTGGCGCTCGTCGTGCTCGGCCGGGTCCCGACCGAGTGGCTGACGACCGGCCCGCTGCGGTTCCGCACCGCCGACCCCGACGCGGGTCGCCGCCGCCACGTCCTCGGCACCGTCCTGCAGATCACCGTCTTCTGGGGGCTCTTCCTCGGGGTCCTGCCGCTCGTCATCGCCGCCGCCGAGCACCGCTGGCGGCTCCACCCGACGCTGCCCGACGGCGTCGTGACCACCGCTGTCGTCACCGGAGCCGTCGCACTCGTCGCCGCAAGTGCGCTCGGCATCGCGTCCGCAGCGGCGATGTCGACGCAGGGCGCCGGGACCCCGCTGCCGTCCGCGATGCCGAACCGGCTCGTGATCGCCGGTCCGTACCGATCGGTGCGCAACCCGATGGCGCTCGCCGGGATCGCCCAGGGCGTCGCCGTCGGGCTCCTGCTCACCTCGTGGATGGTCGTCGTGTACGCGCTCGCCGGGTCGATCGTCTGGAACTGCGTCGTCCGCCCGCTCGAAGAGGCCGACCTCGACCACCGGTTCGGCGACGACTTCCGGCGCTACGCCGCACGCGTCCGGTGCTGGGTCCCCCGGTGGCCGGTCCCGGCGAGCGCCCCGGCGGACGCGATCAGCCCGCCGCGCCGCTGATGTTGACGAGCCAGGTCACGCCGAAGCGGTCGGTGACCATGCCGAACGTGTCGCCCCACGGGGCCTTCGTGAGGGGTTCGATGATCGTCTTCGCCCCGTCGGCGAGCCCGTTCCAGTAGCGCGTGAGGGCTGCTTCGTCGTCACCGCTCAGGGACACCGAGATGTTGCTGACGTCGGGGCCCTCCATGCCGGTCGGTGCGTCGGAGGCCATGAGCAGCAGACCGTTCTCGCCCTCGAGCTGGCCGTGCATGACCTTGTCGGCGTCGGCGGGGTCCTGTGCCATCCCGGCCTCGCCGAAGGTGTTGACGGTGAGTTCGCCGCCGAAGACGCCGTGGTAGAAGTCGAGCGCGTCACGGGCCTGGTCGCGGAGGCCGATGTACGGGTTGAGTCGGACGGTCATGGTGGACTCCTCGCGGATGGTGCACGGGCGCCGTCGTCCGTGTCGCGTCGATCGTCCCAGACCGTCGGCGCGTGCGGAAGCCCGTGGGCGGGTCGTGCAGGATGGGGCGGTGGACAGCGACGACGCGTACGACGAGCACCTCACCGCCGAGATGCCGTGGACCGAGGTGGTCCGGACACTCGAGGGCCTCGGGTGGACGCCGTGCGGCACCGGGGACTGGGCGTGCGCGTTCCGTTCCCCCTCCGGTCGGCTCGCGGCGCGGGTCAGCCCGTTCGACCCCGCCGGGCCGTACTCGGCGATGCTCTACCGTGTGGCGGCGCACACCCGTCAGGTCCCCGTGCTGGTCGACCACCGCGTGCTCGAGGGCGGGTCCGACCTCACGGTGATGGAGTACCTCGCGCCGGTGTCCGCGGCCGAGGGGGCGGCCTTCCACCGGTCGATCGGTGCCCGTGAGCCGGACGTGGCGGCGCTCGCCGAGCACATCGACGCCGTGCACGCGCGTGGCGCCCGGGAGCAGCCGTGGTGGGGTCCGCTCGACGACAACCCGGCGAACGTGATGCGCGGCTCGGACGGCCGGCTGGTCGTCGCCGACCTGTTCGCGCTGTACGCCACGGTGCGGGACGACCCCGACCGGGTCGTGCGGGACTACCCGGAGCACCTGCGTCGGCACATGACGGAGTTGCCGCTGGCGAGTTCCGGCGGGTGGGCGGCCGGCGACGCGGAGCGGATGCGCCGGGCACTGGCGGCGGCGGATCGACGACGGTCGGGATGACCTCCGGACGGTCCCCTCACACCACCCGCACCGGTCGGTCCCCGCGCACCACCAGCACCCGAGCACCCGAGCACCCAGCCGCCTCGGCCTAGCATCGTGAGGATGCCCGACCCCCGCCCCGACGAGTTCATCCGCGTCCGCGGCGCCCGCGAGCACAACCTGCAGGACGTGGACGTCGACATCCCCCGCGACCGCATCATCGCCTTCACCGGCGTCTCCGGCTCCGGCAAGTCGAGCCTCGCGTTCGGCACCGTGTTCGCCGAGGCGCAGCGCCGGTTCCTCGAGTCCGTCGCCCCGTACGCCCGGCGGCTCATCGCGCAGGGGTCCACCCCGCACGTGGAGTCGATCTCGGGACTCCCCCCGGCCGTCGCCCTGCAGCAGCGCCGCGGTGCCCCGAGTGCCCGCTCCACCGTGGGCACGCTGACGACCCTGTCGAACTCGATGCGCATGCTCTTCTCCCGCGCCGGCACCTACCCGCCGGGAGCCGACCGGCTCGAGTCCGACTCGTTCTCGCCGAACACCGCCGCCGGGGCCTGTCCCCGCTGCCACGGACTCGGCACCGCGCACGAGGTCACCGAGGCGTCCGCGGTCCACGACGACTCGCTCAGCATCCGCGACGGCGCGATCACCGCGTGGCCCGGTGCCTGGCAGGGCAAGAACCTCCGCGACGTGACGGCGGTGCTCGGCTACGACATCGACCGGCCGTGGCGGGACCTCCCCCGCGCCGACCGCGACTGGCTGCTCTTCACCGAGGAGCAGCCGGTGGTCGAGGTGCACCCGAAGCGCGACCGGGTCGCCAAGCCCTACCGCGGTCGGTTCTGGAGCGCCCGGCAGTTCGTGCTGCACACCCTCGCGGACTCCCAGAGCGAGACCCAGCGCACCAAGGCCCTGCAGTACGTCGAGTCCGGACCGTGCGGCCTGTGCGGCGGCACCGGGCTCACCCGGGCGGCCCTCGCCGTGACGGTCGGCGGGCACAGCATCGCCGACCTCAACGCGCTGCCGATCACGGCGCTCGCCGACGCGCTCCGGCCGATCGCCGCGATCACGGACGCCTCGGCGGCGACCTCCCGTGCGTCCTCGGGCGAGCACACCGAGGTGGCCGTCGCGATCGCGGGCGACCTCGTCACGCGCCTCGACGTCCTCCTCGGCCTCGGGCTCGGGTACCTCGCGCTCGACCGGTCGACGCCGACGCTCTCCCCCGGTGAGACGCAGCGGCTCCGGATCGCGACGCAGCTCCGCTCCGGGTTGTTCGGTGTCGTGTACGTCCTCGACGAGCCGAGCGCCGGCCTGCACCCCGCCGACGCCGAGTCCCTCGTGCAGGTGCTCGACGACCTGCGCGCCGGCGGCAACAGCGTCTTCGTGGTCGAGCACGACATGAGCATCGTCCGCCGCGCCGACTGGATCGTCGACGTCGGGCCGGGCGCGGGCTCCGGTGGCGGCACCGTCCTGTACAGCGGTCCCGTCGACGGCCTCCAGCACGTCGAGGGGTCGGTGACGCGGCGGTTCCTCCACCCGGCCGGCCCACCTGCCGTGCGCACACCGCGGGAGCCGGTCGCCACCCTGGCGCTCCACGACGTGACGCTGCACAACCTGCACGGTCTCGACGTCGACGTCCCGCTCGGGGTCCTCACCGCGGTCACGGGGGTGAGCGGCTCCGGGAAGTCCTCGCTCGTCGGTGGCGTCCTGGCCACCGAGGGCGCCTCGCACCCGCTCGTGACCCGGGTCGTCCAGGTCGACCAGAAGCCGATCGGCCGCACGCCCCGGTCGAACCTCGCCACCTACACGGGCCTGTTCGACGCCGTCCGCCAGGCCTTCGCCGCCACCGATGCCGCACGGGAGCGCGGCTGGGGCGCCGGACGGTTCTCGTTCAACGTCGCGGGCGGCCGGTGCGAGGTGTGCCAGGGCGAGGGGTCCGTCTCCGTCGAGCTGCTCTTCCTGCCCGGCAGCTGGGCGCCGTGCCCGGAGTGCCACGGTGCCCGGTACAACGCCGAGACGCTCGAGGTCCGGTGGGACGGCGCGAGCATCGCCGACGTGCTCGGCATGACCGTCGACGAGGCGGCACCGTTCCTCGCCGGCCTCCCGGCCGCGGCGCGCGGGCTCGAGACGCTGCGCCAGGTCGGTCTCGGCTACCTCCGACTCGGCCAGCCCGCCCCGGAGCTGTCCGGCGGCGAAGCGCAGCGCATCAAGCTCGCCACCGAACTGCAGCGCGCCCGGTCCGGCCACACGCTCTACCTGCTCGACGAGCCGACCACCGGCCTCCACCCGGCCGACGTCGAGCTGCTGTCCGAGCAGCTGTCGCGGCTCACGGACGCCGGCAACACGGTCGTGGTCGTCGAGCACAGCATGGACGTCGTCGCGGCGGCCGACCACGTCATCGACATGGGTCCCGCCGGCGGGGACGCGGGCGGGCAGGTGGTCGCCGCCGGCACGCCGGCCGCGGTCGCGGCGTCCGCCACGAGTCGGACCGCTCCCTACCTGCGCGCGCAGCTGGGGCGGTGAACGCGACCGGGTGACGGCCTGGAGGCGCGGTGCGGGCCCGAACCGTGCCTCCAGTCCGACCCGGTGTGGGCCGAGAGCCGCAGCGCTCGCTGAGTGGCCATCAGCTTTTCATCCCTCCGGAGGATGCACCCACTGGGCGACCGGAGCATGCTGAGCGGTGTGTGGGGAGTCCGGTCGTCCGCGACCGCGGTCGTGGGGGCCGCGGTCGCGACGCGCCGGACCGTTGCTCGGTAGTGTGCGCGGTGTGAGCATCTCGCTGGAGAACGTCGGCATCGCCGTCCGCGACCTCGACGAGGCGATCGTCTTCTTCACGGACCTCGGGCTCGAGGTCGTCGGTCGCGACGAGGTGCGCGGAGACTGGGCCGACACCGCGGTGGGACTCGACGGCAACCACGCGCGGATCGCGATGCTGCAGACGCCCGACGGGCACGGCCGGCTCGAGTTCTTCGAGTACCTGCACCCGACGGCGATCGAGACCGAGCCGACGCTGCCGAACGAGATCGGGATGCACCGCGTCGCGTTCGCCGTCGAGGACATCGACGCAGCCCTCGCGGTGGTCGCGCGACACGGGTACGGACCCCTGCGCGGGGTTGCGGACTACCAGGGCGTGTACCGACTGGCGTACGTGCGCGGGCCGAGCGGGATCATCGTGATGCTCGCGCAGGACCTGCGGGTGACGGCGGGCTGACCCGGGAGGTGCAGCCGGGCGCCGGTCACGACCCCGACAGCCCCACCGCGACGCGCACGGCACGCAACCCCTCCGGCGTACCCGGCCAGTGCCGGTCCAATGCCGCCGCACCGGCCCGCCGCGTGACGAACCGGAACACGAGTGCGACGACGATCGCGTCGTCGAGGTACCCGATCACCGGCACGAAGTCAGGCACGAGGTCGATCGGCAGCAGCAGGTACCCGAGGAGTGCGACCAGGGCGATGCGCACCCCCCCGCGGCACCGTCGGGTCGGCGACGAGCCGCCGGACCAGCCGGACGACGTCGGGCACGAGCCGGAGCGCCTCGACCAGCCGGAGGCCGTCGCCCGATCGACGTGCGGCGACCACCAGGGCGATCACCACGACGCCCCACACGATGACGAACCCGCCCACGATCGCGACGACGACCGACCACCACTCCATGTCCCGAGCATGGCGGACGCGGTGTCGCGGGAGCTGAGTGAACGGACAGGTCGCGCTGCGAAGGCGGTGTCGAGCCGAAACGGTGCCGCCCGCCCCGGTACTGTTCCCGTTCGTGAGTGTTCGTCGTCGCGCGTCCCGTGTCGTCTCGATCGGGGTCGTCGCAGCCCTCGCCGCGTCGTTGACCGGCTGCGGGGAGGGGTCCGGGGTCGACAGCGACTACGCGAAGATCTGCCGCGACAACTCGACGCAGAAGCGCCTGCCGGACGACGACTGCAACAACCACGGCGGGCACGCCGGCTGGTACTACCTCCCGCTCAGCGGCAGCCGCGCGACGAAGGTCCCGGCCGTCGGCGACGCTGTGTCGGGCGGCACCGCCAGCCTCCCGTCGGGCAAGACCGCGGAGTCGGGCATCTCGTCCCGCGGCAGCTCGGTGACGAAGGGCGGCTTCGGCGGGTCCGGCGAGCACGGCGGGTTCGGCGGCTGATGGAGCGCGTCGAGTTCACCGAGCGCCCGGACTGGCAGCGACGGATCCAGCAGACCGGCCTCATCTACTCACGGTCGGTGCGCGAGGACGGCACCGCGGTCGAGTACTGGAACGACGGCGCGGCGTACGTGTTCACGCTGCCCGAGATCGAGGCGCTCGAACGGCAGACCGAGGAGCTGCACCGCATGTGCCTCGAGGCCGCCCGGTACCTCGCCTCCGGCGAACTCGGCACCCTCGGGCTCACCCGCGAGGGCTTCGACCTCGCCGCGTGGTCGCTCGAGCAGGGCGAACCGGACGTGTACGCCCGCTTCGACCTGGCGTACGCGGGCGACGGCTCCCCCGCGAAGATGCTCGAGTACAACGGCGACACCCCCACGGGGCTCATCGAGGCCTCGGTGACGCAGTGGCACTGGCTGCAGGACCGCATCGCCGACGGGACGTTGCCCGCCGACACCGATCAGTGGAACGGCATCCACGAGGCGATGGTCGCCCGCTGGCGCACCTTGCTCCACGCATCGCTCCGCGCCGAGGAGGGCGGTCGGCTCTTCGTCGCCCACTCCGACCTCGATACCGCCGGCGAGGACTGGAACACCGTCGCGTACATGCGGGACCTCGCCGGCGAGGCCGGGTGGGAGCACACCGGCATCGAGATGAAGGACATCGGGTGGCACGCGGTCGCCCGGCAGTTCGTGGGCAGCGCCGAGCCCGTCGGCTCGTCGCGGAGCGTCTTCACGCTGCCCGGCGACGAGGACGGCACGCAGTACCCGGTCATCCGGAACCTGTTCAAGCTCTACCCGTGGGAGGACCTCGTCTCCGGGGACGACCGCGCCGAGGGCGACCAGGAGTTCGGCGCGTTCCTCGTCAGCGACCGCGGCCGCCTCGGCCGGTGGTACGAGCCCGCGTGGAAGATGTTCCTGTCGAACAAGCTGCTGCTGGTCGCGCTCTGGCGGCTGTTCCCGGGCCACGAGAACCTGCTGCCGGCGTTCGCCGACGGCCCGAACGGCATGACGGACTTCGTCGTGAAGCCGGTGTTCGGGCGCGAGGGCGACGGCATCGCCGTGCACCGCGCGGACGGCTCGGTGACGACGAACGGCTCGGAGTACCGCCGCGCCGGCACCGGCGGCGAACGGGTGTGGCAGCAGTACCACGAGCTGCCGGACTTCCCCGGGTCACGCGGCCACAACCACCCGGTCCTCGGCTCCTGGGTGGTGGACGGCGAGTCGTACGGCGTCGGCATCCGCGAGTCCGACGGCCCCATCACCGACTACTGGTGCCGCTTCGCGCCGAACGTGATCACCGCGTCCTGAACGACGGGGCCGCGCGTCCTGCCACGATGGACGGCATGACCTATACCGCCAGCAGCGACCGCTACGACACGATGCCCTACCGCCGTACCGGGAACTCCGGCCTCGACCTGCCGCTGCTCTCGCTCGGCTACTGGCACAACTTCGGCGACGACGTCGCCTTCGAGACGCAGCGTGCCGTGAGTCGCCGTGCCTTCGACCTCGGCATCACCCACCACGACCTCGCGAACAACTACGGGCCGCCCTACGGTGCCGCCGAGATCAACTTCGGGCGCCTCATGCGTGAGGACTTCCGGCCGTACCGCGACGAGATGATCGTGTCGACGAAGGCCGGCTGGGACATGTGGCCCGGTCCCTACGGCCAGGGCGGCGGCTCCCGCAAGTACGTCCTCGCCTCCCTCGACCAGTCGCTGCAGCGCACGGGCCTCGACTACGTGGATGTCTTCTACTCGCACCGCCTCGACGCGTCCACCCCGCTCGAGGAGACGATGGGCGCCCTGCACACCGCGGTCCAGCAGGGCAAGGCGCTCTACGTCGGCATCTCGTCGTACGACGCGGAGCGCAGCCGCCAGGCCGCCGCGATCCTGCGCGACCTCGGCACGCCCCTGCTCATCCACCAGCCCTCGTACTCGATGCTGAACCGCTGGATCGAGACCGAGGGGCTGCTCGACGCCGCGAGCGAACTCGGCTTCGGCGTCATCGGCTTCACCGCGCTCGCGCAGGGGCTCCTGACCGGCAAGTACCTCGACGGCGTCCCGGAGGACTCCCGCGCCGCCGCCGGCAAGTCCCTCGACGCGTCGAGCATCACACCGGAGGTGGTCGCCCACCTCCGTGCCCTGAACGACGTCGCCGCCGCACGCGGCCAGTCCCTCGCGCAGCTCGCGCTGGCCTGGGCGCTCCGCGACGAGCGGGTCACGTCGCTCGTCATCGGCGCCTCGCGCGTGTCCCAGGTCGAGGACAACGTCGCCGCCCTGGCGAACACGTCCTTCACCGACGAGGAGCTCCGCACCATCGACGAGCACTCCGTCGGGATCGCGGACGTCGACCTGTGGGCCGGCGCGCGCGCCGGTCAGGTCTCCTGAGCGGGAACCGTCACCAGGTGGCGGACGGGAGGCGCGGTGCGGGGCCGCGCCGCGCCTCCCGTCCCGCAGGCGGTCGCGTCTGCATTCCGGAAGGCTGGCTGCTCACGTCACCCGGGTCCCGGTTGCAGCCCGTGGCTGCCGTCGGGCAGTCTCGATGCGTGAAGATCCTCCGCAGCCAGTTGACGCCCGAAGAGCGGATCCGTGACGACCGTCGTGGGGTCCGGGTCGGCTGGGCCGGGGTTTGGTTCGGTGCGGGCATGTGCTGGCTGATCGGAGCGGTCATGGCGTGGCTCACGCTCGCCGCGCTGCTGGACGGACACCCGGAGGATGCGCCGTGGATCCCGGGAACCATGTTCTGGGTGCTGTCGATCGTCGCGGTGTTCGTGATCCTCGGGCTCCGGCGGATGCTCCGCGACCTGCGCGATGCAACGGCGACCTTGATCGAGCACATGCGTCAGGACGATGAGCGGGCTCGCTCGGCGGACGGGCGCTGACGGGAGGCTCTCGGGCGCACCGCCTCGTGCGGATCACCGCCAAGTGTGATCAGTCAGATGGTCGATCCCGTCTCTGACCACGATGCTGTGCTCGGGAGGCGCAATGGATCTGCTGGCTTGGCTCACTGGGAAGAGCGCCGGGAACGTCATCACACTGCTCAGTGTGCTCGTCGCCTTCCTCGCCGCGATGCCCACTCTGTTCGGGTTCCAGGAGCGTTCACGCTTGACCCAGTTGGAGCGGATCGACCGCGTCATCCGTGGCAGTGACGCGCTTCCGCAGCACGTGGCGATGATGCGCATCATGCGCGCTCGACTGGTCGAGCGAGTGACGCGTCGCTACGTGCGGCGGATCGATCTGTGGGCGTTGTTCAACGTGTTCTCGGTGATCACCGCGACCCTGTTCGTGCTCTTGATCATCGCAGGACTGGTCAATGCCCCGGACGTCGTGGTGAACGCGATCGGCGGCGCTGTTGCCATCGGATGGGCCGGACTCATCCTCACGGGGTTGATCACATCAATAGTGTGGCTCGTCCGGAAGATCCGGTACTGGTGGAGCCTCCTCGACTGAACGAGCGGCACGAGCGGACTCGCACCGGGCTTGCGGTCACGTAAGGACCCGCTTCGATCGACGAGCGTCATCGATTGCACTTCCTGTTCCGCACGGCGTAGATTCGCACCCGTGACCACCATCTCCGAGTACGCGGCGCAGCACGGCATCTCGCCGCGCCGCGCTCGCGCGCTCGCGCAGCAGGGCCGCCTCCCGGCTCGACGGGTCGGACGCGCGTGGGTCCTCGACGAGGGCGTCGCCACGACGCCGGCCGTCAGCACCCGACCGATGAGCGAGCGCACGCGGCGCCTGTTCCTCCGTGCACTGAGCGACCAGACCGTCCGTGAGGTGACCGGGTCCGACCGCCGACGCATAGCCGCGTACCTCGGCCGACTCCGCGCCTCCGACCGACCGGCAGCGCTCATCCGTGCGTGGTTCCGCGGAGCGGACCTCCCGACGGGCTTCACGCTCGGAGAACTCCTGGTCCGGGCGGCACTGGAACACCAGGACGACGTCGTCGCCGAGCGTCTCGCTCGACCACAGCGGCGGTACCTCAACTCGCCCGAGCGCCTGGCGCGGGTCGTCGCCGACGAACGGGCGATCCACGGCCTCAGCCGCGCACAACTGGCCGACCGTGCCGGCACGACACCCGGTGACGTCGCCGCCGTCGAGGCCGGACGACCGGTCGACACCATGCTCACCGTCCTCCGGGTCGTGAACGCGCTCGACGTGCGCCCCCTGGCGTTGCCCACCGGAGCCGTCCGGGACTCCGCGTGAACCGGGTGCTCCACGCCTGGCTCGAAGGGCAGTACGTCGGCGAGTTCGCCGTCGACGGGAGCGGCCGGATCACGCTCCGCTACGACGATGCCGCCCCGGACACACCCGTGTCGCTGTCCCTGCCCCGGGACGGCAGGATCTCCGACCGGGCACCGGGCCGGTTCCTCGACAACCTCCTGCCCGATCGGCCCGAAGCCCGCGACTGGATGCGCCGCGTCACTGGAGCCCGCTCGACGAGCACGTTCGACCTCCTCGAAGAGGTCGGCGGCGACGTCGCCGGCGGGCTGGTGCTCCTCCCCGCACCGGAGTTGCCGCAGCCGACGGCCACCGCGCTGCTGCTGGCCGACGACGACGCGATCGCGTTCCGGATCAGCAGCCTGCACGACGATCCGGATCGCTGGTGGGAGCGGAGCGACCCGGCCCGGTTCTCTCTCGCCGGTACGCAGCCGAAGTTCGCGCTCGCGAACGTCGCCGGTACCTGGTTCTGGCCGAACGCGTCGGTCCCGTCGACGCACATCATCAAGCCGGCGTTCTCCGCCAACCGGGGAGCCGAGCAGGCAGAGGTCGCGGCCGAGCGCCTGGCAGCGGACATCGGCATCGTCGCCCCGCGAGCCGACGTGCTCGACGTGGTCGGCGAGCAGGCGTACCTCGTTGAGCGCTTCGACCGGGCACTGCAACCGTCCGGCTTCGCCGCGCGACTCCACATGGAGGACCTCGCACAGGCACTCGCCAGGTCCGGTGCCGACAAGTACCGCATCGGAGCGAAGCCGATCCTCCAGCTCCTGCTGCAGCACGATGCGTCGGGCACGGCCGCGCACGACTTCCTCGGCAGGCCGCGTTCAACGCCGCGATCGGCAACGCTGACGCGCACGCGAAGAACTACTCGGTCCTGCTCCGACCGGCGGGGGTGGAACTCGCGCCGCTCTACGACGCCCTGCCCACGCGCCTCTGGCCCGGGTACGACGAGCAGCTCGCGATGCGCATCGGTGGCGCGCAGTACACGCAGGAGCTGACACTCGACCACTGGTCGAAGCTCGCCGATCAGTCCGGCCTGGACGTCGACCGCGCCCGCGTCGAGGTGCAACGGGTGTACGACGACGTCGCCGACCGGATCGACACCGCCTGGAACGACCTCGACGACGACCAGGCCACTCGGATGCGCGGACTCGTCGCCGAGCAGACGGCGAAGATCGCGGGTCCGCGTGCGACGCGCACCACGTCGGGAACGGTGGGCCCTGCCGGGATCGAACCGACGACATCCACGGTGTAAACGTGGCGCTCTACCAGCTGAGCTAAAGGCCCTCACGTCGAGTCTACGGCGTCGGACACCCCGCCCGATGTTCAGCCACAGGCTTACTTTCGGCGATGTGAAGTCGTATCCTTAACACGTGCACTCCGACCCCGTGATCGCGGTGATCGTCGACCTCGTCGACTCCCGCACCCTCGACGACCGCGCAGCGGCCCAGCGCGACGTCGAGCGCGCCTTCGACGGTACCCCAGCGGTCGAGGCGGTCGATCCGCTGCGCGCCACCGTCGGCGACGAGTTCCAGGTGATCTACGCCACGCTGACCGACGCACTCGTCGCGACCACGACCGCGATCCTCGCACTGCCGCCGACCGTGCAGATCCGGTTCGGGATCGGGCGCGGCACGGTGCAGACGATCGGCACGGGTGCGGTCGGTCCCCTGCAGGACGGCCCCGGGTGGTGGTCCGCACGCGACGCCATCAACGAGACACACCGGCGCGAGGACGGCCGGACCGCGTTCCTCCGGGCCTGGTACCACGACGCCGAGGACCGCCACGGACCGACGGAGCGACTGGTGAACGCCTACTTCCTGAGCCGCGACCACATCGTCGCGCGCCTGACCCCGCGTGCACGGCGGATCGCCCTCGGGCTGGTCCAGGGCCGGACCCAGGCGCAGATCGCTGCTGACGAGGGCATCACCCCGTCGGCGGTGTCCCAGTCCGTGCAGAAGTCGGGCGTCGCCGCACTGGTCGAGGGCCTGCGGGTCCTCGGGGACGGGGGCCGCTGATGCTCGCCGGGGTCCTCCTCGCCCTGATCGGGACGGCCGACGTCGTGCGCACCCGGACCGGCACCGACGCCGCACCACGCCGCGTCCTGACCGTGATCGTGGTCCTGCTGCTGTGGATCGGGATGGCCGTCGTCGCCGTGCCGGGCCTCGGCCTCCCCGTCGGGGCGGTGGCCACCGCGATCATGCTCGCCGCCCTGTGGATCGCCACGACGACGCCGGTGCGGCCGACCGACGCCCGGCCGTCGACCACGCCGCCACGGGTCTGGTGGCGCCGTTCGGGCTCGTGGCCGTCGGTCCTGCTCGCGGTCGCGCTCGCCGTGCTGCTGCTGACGGTCCCGTCCGTCGATCCCTCGGGGTTCGTCGTCGAGTGGCAGCGCGGTTCCGCGCCGGCGTTCGTCGCCGCCGTCCCGCTCGCCGCGATCGTCGGCGGCGTCGGAGCGGCGCTGTTCCTGGTCGACTCGGCCAACGTCGTCGTCGCCCAGGCCCTCCCGCCGGGGCTCTCCCCCGACACCGTCAGCCAGTCAGTCGAGGGCGGGCCGGCGTGGCGGCTGTTCGCCCGACGACCCCGTGGCGACGCCCGTACCGCTGCGGACGGCGACGGCAGCGAGGGCACGGTCCTGCTGCAGGGCGGCCGCATGATCGGCCCGATCGAGCGCCTGCTGCTCGCCGGGTTCTCGCTGGTCGGGGCCTTCCCCGTGGTCGCGGCACTGATCGCGGCCAAGGGCATCGTCCGCTTCCCGGAGATCCGCCGCGAGACGACCGGGTACCAGGCCGAGTACTTCCTCATCGGAAGCCTGGTGAGCTGGGCGATGGCGTTCGCCGCGGCCGGCATGTGCTGGTTGCTCGCACAGGGCTGAGGCTCGCGCCGCATCCCGCGCGACCCGCGTCCCCGGGCACCGCGCTCCCCCGTCGAACCACGAATCCGACACCGAACAACCGCCGGGTCCCGGTTCGATGTCGGATCCGTGGTTCGACGCCGCCAGCGCCCCGCCGACGCCACCGGCCGGATGCACAGCGGCCGCCCCGGGAGATCCCGGTCCTCGCCGGGTAGCGTCATCTGCGTGAACGGAGTCGGAGTCCTCGACGAGGCCGGCCGCCTGCGGCTGCTCGGTGCCGGTGGGACCGGTGCCGCCTTCGCCGTCGTGCTCGTCGTCCTCGTGGCGTCGTCGTGGACGGAACCGACCCCGGCGCTCCTCGTCGGCCTCGGCGTCCCGGCGGCAGCGGTGGGCATCGCGATCGCCGTCGTCCTGCAGCTCCGCTCCTGGCGCGCCGAGGGCGGGTACGACCGGAGCGTCGTCGTCCGCAACTGGGTGCTCGACGGCGAGGTGCCCCCGACCGTGCCGGCCGCCGAGTGGATCCCCCTCGTGCAGGCCCAGGCCGAGCGAGAGGTCGCCGGCTGGGGCAAGATCGTGCTCTCGACGATCTGGATCCTGATGACGTGGTCGATGCGGGACCAGCACGGGCCGGTCATCACGACGATGCTGATCCTGCTCTGGATCGGCCTCGGCCTGTGGAGCGCACTCTGGGTGATCCCCCGCGCCCGGGCCGCCAAACGACTGCTCGGCCGCGGCGTCGCCACCCCCACCTGATCCCGCCCGGCACCGTCCTGGGTACGCTCGCCGTCATGCAGAGTCGCACCCTCGGCCGTACCGGCCGCCCCGTGTCCGTCGTCGGCCTCGGCACCTGGCAGTTCGGCGGTGACTGGGGCCCGGTCTCCGACGCCGACGCGAACGCCGTCATGGACGCATCCGTCGAGTCCGGTGTCACGCTGTTCGACACCGCCGACGTGTACGGCGACGGCCGGAGCGAACAACTGATCGGCGCGTGGCGGGCGGCCAACCCCGACGTCCCGCTCACTGTCACGACGAAGATGGGCCGTCGCGCCGACCAGGTCCCGTCCAACTACGTCGCCGCGAACTTCCGCGAGTGGGTCGACCGCTCGCGCCGGAACCTGCGGCAGGACACCCTCGACCTCGTCCAGCTGCACTGCCCGCCGACCGAGGTCGTCGCCGACGACGCCGTGTACGACGCCCTCGACGCGCTCGTCGCCGACGGCTCGGTCGCTGCCTACGGCGTCAGCGTCGAGACCGCCGACCAGGCGCTCACCGCGATCGCCCGCCCCGGCGTCGCCACCGTCCAGATCATCCTCAACGCGTTCCGTCTCAAGCCGCTCGACCGCGTGCTGCCGGCGGCCCAGGAGGCGCGGGTCGGCATCCTCGCGCGCGTCCCGCTGGCATCGGGGTTGCTGTCCGGCAAGTACACGGCGGACACGTCCTTCGCTGAGGGCGACCACCGCAACTACAACCGCCACGGCGAGGCGTTCGACCAGGGCGAGACCTTCAGCGGCGTCGACTTCGAGGACGGGGTGCGCGCTGCCCAGGCCTTCGCGGCATCGCTGCCCGATGGTGTCTCGGTCCCGCAGGCGGCGCTCGCGTGGATCATCGCCCAGGACGGCGTGACCGCGGCGATCCCCGGCGCACGCAACCCGGAGCAGGCCCGGTCGAACGCCGGCGCGGGCTCGCTGCCCGAGGTCCCGGGCCTCGACGAGACCGTCCGCGAGCTGTACGACGAGTGGTTCCGCGCCGCCGTGCACGACCGGTGGTGAAGCCGGCGGCCGTCGGCGCAGCGCTCGCGGCCCTCACGGTCCTGGCGCTCATCGCGGGCGGGACGGCACCGGCGGACAGCACTGCGCGGTCCGCTCCCCCGTGGCCCGCGCCGACGGCCCTCGCCGAGCACGCGGCCGACGCCGGACTGCGCAACGTCTGGGGCGAGCGACTCGCCGAGCACGTCCACACCCACCTGACGATCCTCGACGGCGACGTCCCCGTGACGGTGCCGGCGAACGTCGGACACTCGGACACCCGACGGTTCGCCGCGCAGCTGCACACGCACGACACCTCGGGCATCCTGCACGTCGAGTCCCCCACCCGGCAGACCTTCACGCTCGGGCAGTTCTTCGACGAGTGGGGCGTCTCGCTCGGCCCCGCGCACGTCGGTGGGCTCCGAGGGGAGCTGACGGTGTGGGTCGACGGCCGCAGGTTCATCGGCGACCCGCGCTCCATCGCGCTGACGAACCGCCGCGAGGTCGTGCTCGACGTCACGACGATCGGCGAGGTCCCGCACCTGCCGCCGCCCTTCGACTGGCCGCCGCAGTACCGCTGACCCGGGTCAGGCCTCCGTCGGGGCGGTCCACGCCAGGTCGAGGTCCCACTCGTCCACCGAACCGGCCGGCAGCTGCCACACGTACTCGTTCTTGAGCTTGCGGCCGTCCTCGCGGAAGGGTCCGGTGCGGTACGGGTAGAACGCCACGGTCGGCAGCGTGCCCGGCGGCGCCGTCCGGATCGCGTTCGAGAAGTCTTTGTTCAACCGCCGCAGCTCGGCGACCACCGCGCCTCGAGCACCGTCGGCGTCGAACCCCGATGCGCCGGACGCGAGCTGGAACGCGATGTGCAGCTGCCGGTCACCTCGGTCGTCCTCGTAGCTGATCAGCCGGTGGTTCTCGACGGCCTCGAGCAGCGCCGGGTCGCCGTAGACCACGTCGCGCACGACGTCCGGCGCGACGACCGCCCCGTTGTAGTCGACGGACAGGTCGGACCGCCCGTAGTGGAACAGCAGCGGCAGGTCGAGCTCGGCGGCGTCGGCGAGTTCGTCGAACCCGTGCTCGCGCAGGGTCCGACGCAGCGAGCGCATCCGCACAACGTGCCCGCGGTCGTGGATGTTGTACCGGATGCGGGGGCTGATGTTCTCGGACCGGGTGATCGTCACGACGAGCTCCCCGAGCTCGTTCGTCTCGATGAGGTACCCGAACGGGTTGAACTGGAACACCATCGGCAGCACGCCGTACTCGGCCTGCTTCGTCAGCGCGGCGGAGAGCTCCGGCGACGCCGCGATCGCCCGACGCAGCTGCACGCTGAACGGCGTCTCGATGCCGAGGTTGATCTCGAGGTCGCTCGCCCCGTACGACCCGAGCACGGCCTGCGCGTACTGCTCGATGTGCGCGCGCATGTTCTCGCTGATGCCCTCGCCGCCGAACGCCGCGACGATCGTGTACTCGCTCCAGTCGAGCCGGTCGTCCTCGAACAGTGCCTTCAGGAACGGCGGGTAGCTGCAGATGATGTACGTGAAGTCGGTGCCGAACTCGCGCATCGTCTGCACGATCTTGTCGCGGTCCGGCCCGATCGACTTGATCATCGACGACTCGGTGAGCGACGCCGTCACGTTCATGCCCGTGGCCCAGGCGCCGAGCGAGAACGCGTTGAGCACGAACGGCTGCTTCGGCAGGTCCTTCGCGGTCCGCGAGAACCCGAGCTGCAGCAGCTGCCGGGTCGCCTGCCGTTCGTCGGGGCCGCGCACCCAGCTCGTCGGCGTGCCGCTCGACCCGCTCGACTCGTCGACGACGACACCGCGCCGGGGCAGCCGACCGTCGACGCAGCGCTCCGGGATGCTCCACCGCTTGACGTACGACTCCTTGTCCATCTCGGGCAGCCCCGAGATCGCTGCGGCGATCCCGCCGCGTGTGTCCAGACGGGAGGCACGCCCCGCCTCCGCCAGGAACGCCCCGTAGGCGGGCACCCGCTTCGCAGCCCGCTCGGCCGTCCGCCACGCACGCCAGCGTCCGAGGGTCCAGCGGAGCGGCTCGATGCCCGGCGTGAGCAGGAGCTTGTGGGTGCCGACGCGCGGCATGAACAGCGCCACGACCGTCTCGACGACCCAGACCACCGAGAACACCGCCGCGCGCTTCACCGGGCACCCCCGATCGTCATCGCCGCCGCGGGTCGGCGGTGCGCCAGCGGTGGCGGGGCGCTGTGGCCGAAGCGGAAGAGCATCCACGCCATCCGACCGTCGGACTCGTCGACGCCGGCGCGCTCGACGAACGCGGCGTGCGACCGGGGGTTCGTGATCACGGTGCCGAACGGGTGCAGGGCGACACCCCGTGCCGTGAGGTCGAGCCAGATCCGCATGAAGGTGCGTCCGGCCTCGACGTAGTCCGCCGGCGACGAGAACGGTCCCTCGAGCCACCCGAGCTGCCGGACGCCGCGCATCGTCGACAGGTACACGCGCTTGAAGACCCCGCCGACGCCGGGTGCCTCCCAGAGCCCGCGGTGCTCCATCGCGAACCGCAGCACCGGTCCGGGCATGAGCATCGTCTCCGCCGACAGCCCGTCACCGGACTCCGCCGCCTGCCGCTTCGAGAACCGCAGCCAGTGCAGGATCTCGTCGTGCACGGCGTCGTGCTGCAGGTCGTCGAACAGGGTCTCCTGGTTGACCCGGACGATCTCGTCGACGGTGGCCAGGTCGGCGGTGGTGCGGAAGCGCTGGCCGGCCGCCGACGCGATGGCGGCCGAAGCCCGGATCGCGGACTCGTCCACCAGGGTCGCGTCGTAGGGCCTGCGCGAGGTGCGCCGTGCGAGGAAGCGGGCCAGTGCCTCCCGGTCGTCCGCCGTGGCGGCGCGCGGACGCAACGCGACCGTGCCCAGTCGGTGCAGGTGGTCGTCGGCCGCGCCGGAACCGACGCCGGCGTCCAGCCGCCCGAAGTCCATCTCGGCGTGGTCCAGCCGTTCCTGCACGGTGAACCCGTGCGCCCGGGCGACCACGTCGAGCCCGGCCAGGAACACCCCGGCGCAGACGTGGCCGAACGGGATGCCGAACGACTCGGCCGGCAGCCCCCTGCGCAGGTCGTAGAACACGGTCGCGGTGCGGTCGTCCTCGACGCGCACGACGATCGGTTGCGAGTTGTGCGGCGACGGGTAGTGCCGCGCGTCCTCGATGATGCCCGTCCACGGTGATGCCATCGGTTCCCCCTCGGTGGTCTCTGCCGTCGATCATACGAACGCCCGGTGACGCCCATGCCGTCCGGGGAATGCAGTGCTCCCCGAGCCCGCGTACGCTCGGCCCATGGCCACGATCCGGACCGGCACCGACCTCGCCGCGGTCGAGGACGTGATCGCCGGGATCACCGCGCACGGCGAGCGCTACCTCGCCCGGGTCTTCACCCGGCAGGAGCGCGCCGACGCCGGGGACGACCCGGAGCGCCTCGCAGCCCGCTTCGCCGGCAAGGAGGCCGTGCTGAAACTGCTCCGGCCGGAGCGTTCGGACGCCGTCCCGCTGACCGACGTCGCCGTCGTGCTCGACACCGTCGGCGCCCCCGTCGTCGAGCTGACCGGTCGTGCGGCGGAGCTCGCCGAGGCGATCGGCTGCACGTCGATCGCGGTCTCGTTGTCCCACGAACGGGGACTGGCGATCGCCACCGCCGTCGCCCTCTCCGAGCGCTGACGCAGCCCCCTGGGTCGCTCCCTGTCAGGGCACTCAGGTCCGGCGCGGCGCGTGCGGTTTCACGCACCCGCACGGCGGCTTTCCGGGCCGCCGTCCTCCTTATCGTTGCCAGCATGCACCAGGACCCGACCTCCGCAGCGACCGCCGTCGCACTCGTCGCCCCGACGACCGAACTGGCCGTCCGGCGAGCCCTCGTCGACCACGGACGGCTCGTCGTCGACGCCATGGACGTGGCGTCGATCGCCGACCTCTACGCCCTCGGGCTGACCTCGCACGCGACCGTGAACGTGATGCTCGCGGTCGAGAACGAACTCGACGTGGAGTTCCCCGACGCCGCGCTGCACCGGTCGACCTTCGCCACCATCGAGTCCATCGCCACGGCAGCGGAGACGGCGGCGTGATCACCGAGGAGCGTCCGGCGAGCGCCGGGACGACCGTCTCCGCCGTCGACCGGTTCGCCGAGCGCACCGCCCTCGTGGTCGACATCGCCGCCCGGTACGCCGACGAGGTCGACCGTGACGCCCGTCCCCCGCGCGAAGCGATCGCCGCGATGAAGGAGCACGGTCTCCTCGCCGCGGCGGTCCCGGTCGAGCACGGCGGTGAAGGGGCGACCCTCGCCGAGCTCTCCGTCATCGCGACCGAACTCGGACGTGCGTGCGCCGCGACGGCGATGGTGTTCGCGATGCACCACGGCCAGGCCATGGCGCTCTGGCGGCACGGCGGCGTGGCCCTCGGCGTCACCGCGATGATCGAGGCCGTGCGGGGAGGCGCCCTCGTCGCGTCGTCCACCACCGAGCGCGGCATCGGCGGCGACGCCCGTCGGAGCACCTGCGCGATCGAGCCCGACCAGGCCGGACGCATCCGGCTCCGCAAGGACGCCCCGGTCATCTCGTACGCGACCGAGGCCGACGCGATCCTCGTCACCGCCCGGCGCGACCTCGACGCGCCGGCGTCCGACCAGCGGCTCGTCATCGCGCTGCCGGCGGAGACCACGCTCACGCAGACCTCGACCTGGGATACGCTCGGGCTCCGCGGCACGTGCAGCAACGGCTGGCTGCTCGACACCGAGACCCACGAGGACCGCGTCCTCCGCGACGACTACGCGACGATCTCCGCCCGCACCGTCCTCCCCGTGTCGCACGTGCTCTGGGCGTCGGTGTGGCTCGGCATCGCGGCGGACGCTGCGGACCGTGCCCGTCGAGCCGTCCGCAAGCAGGCGCGTGCCGCCGTCGGCCAGACCCCTCCTGGAGCCCTCCGGCTCGCCGAGCTCCTGGTCGACCTGCAGACCATGGCCGACGCCGTCCGGCACGCCGCGGCCCGGTTCGACCAGGTGGCCGACGACCCCGAGGTGCTCGAGTCGACGGCGTACGCGCTGGCCGCGAACGCGCTGAAGATCGGCTCCTCCGAGCGGGTCACCGACCTCGTCACCCAGGCGCTGCGGATCGTCGGCATCGCCGGGTTCGCCGCCACCGGGGAGCTCAGCATCGCCCGGCACCTCCGAGACGCGCACGGTGCCGCCGTGATGGTGAGCAACGACCGTCTCCTGCAGAACGACGCCGCACTGGCACTCATGACCGGAGCCATCCTGTGACCATCACCGAACCGACGACCACGACGCCGTCCGCACCCGCGTCCGACCTCGACGCCGCCCGCGCCGCGCTGCGTGCAGGGCTGCTCGCCGACGGCGTGCTCATCGACCTCGGGTCGCCGGGGCTCTACGGCCGCACGGGCGTGTTCGAGCGCGTGTACACGGCGGTCGACACCGCGGCCGTGGCCAGCCAGCGGGACCTCGACGCCGAGGTCCTGCGCTTCCCGCCCGTGGAGCCGCTCGCGGCGTTCGAGCGCACCGACTACATCGCGTCCTTCCCGGACCTCGCCGCGTCGATCTCCGGCTTCACCGGTGACGACCGCACGCACCGTGCCCTGCTCGCCGCCCGCGAGCGCGGGGAGCGGTGGGAGGGCTTCCTCGAGCCGGCCGACCTGATGCTGACCCCGGCGGTCTGCCACCCGGTCTACGGGCTCGTCGGGGACCGCGTCCCGCAGGACGGCCGCACCTTCGACATCGTCGGCGACTCGTTCCGGCGCGAGCCCTCGCTCGACCCGATGCGGCTGCAGGCGTTCCACATGCACGAGTTCGTGCACATCGGCACGCCCGGCTCGGCCCAGCACCACCGTGACGACCGCATCCCGGTCATGCGCGCGCTGCTCGAGTCGTTCGGCCTCGAGATCGACGTCGTCCCCGCGAACGACCCGTTCTTCGGACGGGTCGGGCAGATGCTCGCCCGGAACCAGGTCGAGCAGGCGCTCAAGTTCGAGTTCGTCACGCCCGTCTACGGCCCGGAGCACCCGGCGACCGCGATCGGCTCGGCGAACCTGCACGAGGACCACTTCGGCACGTCGTTCGGCATCCGCACCGCCGACGGCGAGGTCGCGCACAGCGCCTGCGTCGCGTTCGGCCTGGAGCGCATCACGATCGCCCTCTTCGCCGCCCACGGCACCGACCCCGACGCGTGGCCGGCTCCGGTCCGCGCGGCCCTGGCCCTGTGAGCACCCACCACGGCTGGACGGGTCGCCCGGCCCTCCGCGTCGCCGTGCAGCTCCCCGTCGCGGCGCGCGCTGGCGTCGTGATCTGTCCGCCGCTCGGGCAGGAGGGCGTCATCGCGTACCGGACCCTCCGCCTGCTGGCGGACCGACTGGAGGCGCGTGGCGTGGCCTCGGTGCGGTACGACCCGTCCGGACGTGGGGACTCCGCACCCGACGGCGATCCCGACGCGCAGGTCCGGTCGGCACGTCGCGCCGCAGCGGTGCTGCGTGACGCCGGGGTCGAGCGGATCGCGTACGTCGGCCTGGCCTCCGCCGCGCCGATCGCCGCCGCCGCGGCCTCCGACACGGACGGCCTGGTCCTCTGGGACGCGCCCGCCTCCGGCCGCGCCTGGCTGCGGAAGCAGCGAGCACTGGCGACGATCACGATCGGCGCCGACCGCGTGGTCGACGGCGTCGAGAGCCTCGTCGGCATGGACGTCGACCCCACCGAAGCGGCGGCCCTCGGCGCGCTCACCTACCGGGCGCGCACCGGCCCGACCATCGCCCTCGTGCGCCCGGGCAGCAGCGCCCCCGCAGCGCTCGGCGACGTGTCGACGACCGAGGTCACCGGGAGCGCCGAGCTCCTCGACGGCACGAGCATGGTCGCCCGGATCCCGGGTTCCGCCGTCGACACCGTCGTGGCGTGGACGGACGCGTGGGCGCCGACGGTGGCCCTGCCGGTCCTGCCGCCGGCACTCGACGAGGTCCTCGACGTGGACGCCCGCACGTCGGAGCGCATGGTCCGGATGGGCCCGGAACGGCTCTTCGCCATCGAGACCGTCGCCTCCGGCCAGCACGAGGACGCCCCGGTCGTCGTGCTGCACAACGGCGCCGCCGAGCACCACGTCGGCGCGTCCGACTACCAGGTCGCCCTCGCACGGACCCTCGCCCGCGACGGTGCCCGGGTGGTCCGGGTCGACCGCAGCGGCACCGGTGAGAGCTCCGCGGTCCACGAGGACGAGCGGTCCGCGATGTTCGCGCAGGAGTGGATCGACGACCAGCAGGCGGTGGTCGATTCCCTCGCCGTGGACTCCCGACGGCTCGTGCTCGTGGGCATGTGCGCCGGCGCGTGGCTCGCGGGGCGCTCTGCGGACGCCGCACCGCGCATGGTCCTCGAGATCAGCCCGAACGACTACCGCCGCCAGCCGGCCGCGGTGGGCGCGTACGCCGATGCCCTCCGCGCGATCGACGAACCGTCGCCACTGAGGCTGGTGCTCCGTCGCTGGTGGAACGCCGTCGTACCCGAGTGGGTGCGCGACCGGGTCGCCCGTCGCGACCGGGTCGGCGGGGTCGTCGGACACGTCCGTCCGCTCGTCGAGCACGGCACCGACGTCGTGCTCATCGCGTCGCCCGTGGACGTCGAGCTGTTCGAGCGCCTCGGTGGTCCGCGTGCCCTCCGGCGGTGGGGCACCCGGGGCCGGACCGGCAGGGTGGAACTCGTGCGGGTGCCGGACGGCGACCACTCGCTGTTCTCCCCGGTGATGCGGCAGGCCGTGCTCACCGAGGTGCGGTCACGCGTCGCGGCGACGTTCCCCGTGCACGCCTGACCGGCGAGCGAACCCGTCGATGGCGCGCTGCGCGATCGCGACCTCGGTGGGCCCGCCGTGTCCCTCGTCCTCGACGACCTCGAGGCGGCTGCCCGGCCACGCCCGGTGCAGCAGCCATGGCGTGATGACCGGCCCGCTGACGTCACGCCGCCCGTGCACGAGCACGCCGGGGATCCCGGCGAGCTCGCCGGCGCGCCGGAGGACCTCGTCCGGACCGAGGAAGCAGTCGTTCGCCCAGTAGTGGGTGACCAGGGTGGCGAAGTTGCGCCGGTCCCGGGGATCGGCGTGCAGCTGCCCCGGGCGCCACGCCGGGTCGAGCGAGACGTGGGTCGACTCCCACGTGTCCCAGCTGTCGGTTGCGGCGTCCCGGACGGCGGGGTCGGACGAACGCAGCAGTCGGGCGTGGTGCTCGACCGGCCGCACGCCCGCCGGGACGTCGGCGGTGAACCGCGCCCAGGCCTCCGGGAACACCGACCCGACCCCCTCGGTGATCCAGTCGACCTCGCGACGGGAACCGGTGGTCACCGCGACGAGCACGACCTCGGTGACGCGCTCGGGGTGCTCGAGGGCGTAGGCGAGCGCGAGGGTGCTGCCCCACGAGACACCGTGCAGCAGCCAGCGCTCGACGCTGAGGTGTCGCCGCAGCGCCTCGACGTCCTCGATCAGGGCCGCCGTCGTGTTGCGGTCGAGCGATCCGAGGTCGTCGATCGCCCACGGGGTGCTCCGCCCGCACCCGCGCTGGTCGAGCCCGATGATCCGGTACACCTCGGGGTCGAACCGCTGTCGGTAGCCCCCGGCGCCGAGACCGGATCCCGGGCCGCCGTGCAGGTACAGCGCCGGGCGGCCGGTCGGGTTGCCGGACTCCTCCCAGTGGATCCGGGCGCCGTCGGGACGGTCGAGCCAGCCGTGGTCGTGGGGGTCGATGGGCGGGTGCACCCCCGGAGCCTACGACGGACGTGCGGACCGGACGAGGTCGAGCGTGCGCGCCACCGCGGTCGGGTGCTCGACGTGGGCGAAGTGTCCGCAGTCGTCGAGCAGCACCGTCCGGACGTCGGGCAGCAGGCCCCGGAGCGCCGCGAGGTCGGACACCCGGGCGAACACGTCGTCCCGCCCGGCGATCGCCGTGACCGGGCACGTCACGCCGCGCCAGCGGTCCAGGTCGTAGGCGGCCGCGGCACGAGCGGCTCCGGTGAAGCCGGCCGGACGGAGCTCGTCGACGAACGCCTCGAGCACGCTCGGGTCGAGCCGGCGCACGTGCGAGAAGACGGGAGCGGCGAGGACTGGCAGGAGGCCGATCGCCCGGAGTCCGCGCAGGAGCGGCCGTGCCGTCTCCCCGGTGATCGCGAGGCCCGCCCGCAGCAGCGTGAACGCGGGGAGCGTCAGGAGCCCGCGCACGGGGTGCCGGGACGCTCCGGCGGTCGCCACGGTCGTGCCGGAGACGAGCGCGACGGAGCGCACGCGTCCGGGTGCCACGACGGCCAGGTGCATGCCGACGAAGGCGCCCATCGAGTGGCCGACGACGTCGACGTCCGGGACCGCGAGGGCGTCGAGCACCGTGGTCAGCACCGACGCCGCCCGGTCGACCCCGAGCGGCTCGACCGGTACCGGTGACGCGCCCCAGCCCGGCAGGTCGACGAGCACGAGGCCGCGGTCGTCGATGCCGTCCGCCGCCGACAGGAGCGGGGTCCACGTGGTCCACGACCCGGCGACACCGTGCAGCAGGAGCAGCGCGGCGGGACCGGGTCGGTGGTGCACGACGACCGGGCCGACGTCCGTCGGGACGACGGTGCGTTGCAGGCCCCACCGGTCGGCGTCGGCGGTGACCGGGAACGGCGCGTACGGCTCGGCGGTGACCACCCGCGCGGGTGGGCGGTCGTCGACGGCGTGCACCGTGCCTCCGGTCCGCGACGCGTCGTGCGTCGCCTCAGGAGGTGTTCGGAACGCTAGCCGACGGGGACTGGTGCGGCGCAGGCCGCCAGGCGGTCGAGCGCGGCCTTGTACTCCGTCACGTCACGGGCGACGCCCGGCTCGGAGATGATCGAGGCCTTGATGCGACCCTGCACGTCGATGACGAAGGTCGCGCGGGTGGCGAAGCCCTTGTGCTCGAGGAAGACGCCGTACTCCTTCGAGACGGCGCCGTGCGGCCAGAAGTCCGCGAGGAGTTCGAAGTCGTAGCCGTTCGACTCGGCGAACGACCGGAGCGTCGCCTTCGAGTCGACCGAGATGCCGACGAGTTCGACGCGCTGGTCCTGGAACATCGCGATGTTGTCCTGGAGGGCGCAGAGCTCGTTCGTGCAGGTCGACGAGAACGCGAGCGGGAAGAAGACCAGCGCGACCGGGCGGACGCCACGGAAGTCGCTGAGGCGAACGTGCTCCCCGAACTGGTTCGGGAGTTCGAAGTCCGGCGCGAGCGAGCCGATCTCCAGTGCCATCAGTGCGTTGCTTCTTCCTCGGGCGTGGGGTGTGCCCGGTGTCCTCGCGCACGCACGGGTCGCGTGTGCACGATCGGCAATCGTACGCCGACGTCACCCGAATGCAAGCACCTGTCCACCCACACGTCACCATCAGCCTCTGGGTCGGTGCGGGGGCCTAGAGTGGTCGGGGCCCCATCCGGTCGTGACCCGACCAACCGGTGGCCCGCCATGTCCACCACCACGAGAACGAACGAGGTCAAGGGTGACGGTGAACGACCAGGACCCGTACAGCCACGGCAGCAGCGACCAGGACCCGGAGGAGACCGCCGAATGGCGTGAGTCCCTCGACGGGCTGGTGCAGACCCACGGCCACCAGCGTGGCCGCGAGATCATGCTGAGCCTGCTCAAGCGGTCCAAGGAACTGCACCTCGGTGTGCCGATGGTCCCGACCACGGACTACGTGAACACCATCGCGCCGGAGAACGAGCCCGAGTTCCCGGGCGACGAGGAGCTCGAGCGCCGCTACCGCCGGTGGATCCGGTGGAACGCCGCGATCACCGTGCACCGCGCGCAGCGCCCCGGGATCGCGGTCGGCGGCCACATCTCGACCTACGCGTCGAGCGCCGCCATGTACGAGGTCGGCTACAACCACTTCTTCCGCGCGCAGGACCACCCGTCCGGCGGCGACCAGGTGTTCTTCCAGGGGCACGCGTCCCCCGGCATGTACGCCCGTGCCTACATGGAAGGGCGCCTCGGCGAGGACCAGCTCGACGGCTTCCGGCAGGAGAAGTCCCACGCCGGCGGCGGACTCTCGTCCTACCCGCACCCGCGCCTCATGCCGCACTTCTGGCAGTTCCCGACCGTGTCGATGGGCATCGGCCCGATCAACGCGATCTACCAGGCGCAGCAGGCGAAGTACCTCTCCAACCGCGGCATCAAGGACGCCTCCGACCAGCAGGTCTGGGCGTTCCTCGGCGACGGCGAGATGGACGAGGTCGAGTCGCGCGGACAGCTCCAGGTCGCCGCGAACGACGGCCTCGACAACCTGAACTTCGTGATCAACTGCAACCTGCAGCGTCTCGACGGTCCGGTCCGCGGCAACGGCAAGATCATCCAGGAGCTCGAGGCGTTCTTCCGCGGTGCGGGCTGGAACGTCATCAAGGTCGTCTGGGGCCGCGAGTGGGACGACCTGCTCGCCCGCGACACCGAGGGTGCGCTCCTCAACCTGATGAACCAGACACCGGACGGCGACTACCAGACGTACAAGGCCGAGAACGGCGCGTACGTCCGCGAGAACTTCTTCGGGCGCGACCCGAAGGCGCTCGAGCTGGTCAAGGACTACACGGACGACCAGATCTGGAACCTCAAGCGCGGTGGGCACGACTACCGCAAGGTCTACGCCGCGTTCAAGGCCGCGACCGAGCACAAGGGTCAGCCGACCGTCATCCTCGCGAAGACGGTCAAGGGCTACGGCCTCGGCCCGAGCTTCGAGGGGCGCAACGCGACGCACCAGATGAAGAAGCTCACGCTCGACAACCTCAAGCAGTTCCGCGACGAGATGCGCATCCCGATCACGGACGCACAGCTCGAGGAGAACCCCTACACGCCGCCGTACTACCACCCCGGGAACGACGACGAGGCGATCCAGTACATGCACGAGCGCCGGCGTGAGCTCGGCGGGTACGTGCCGGAGCGTCGCACCAAGTACACGTCGATCACCCTCCCCGAGGACTCGAAGTACCAGGTCGTCAAGAAGGGCTCCGGCAAGCAGGAGATCGCCACCACCATGGCGTTCGCCCGACTGCTGAAGGACCTGCTCCGCTCCCCCGACTTCGGCGACCGCGTGGTGCCGATCATCCCCGACGAGGCACGCACGTTCGGCATGGACGCGTACTTCCCGACGGCGAAGATCTACAACCCGAACGGCCAGCACTACACGTCGGTCGACCGTGAGCTCCTCCTCGCCTACAAGGAGAGCCCGCAGGGACAGATCATCCACGTCGGCATCAACGAGGCGGGCGCCCTCGCGGCGTTCACCGCGGTCGGCACCTCGTACTCGACGCAGGGCGAGCCGCTCATCCCGGTCTACGTCTTCTACTCGATGTTCGGGTTCCAGCGCACCGGCGACGCCATCTGGGCCGCCGGCGACCAGATGACCCGTGGCTTCATGATCGGCGCCACCGCCGGTCGCACGACGCTCACGGGCGAGGGCCTGCAGCACGCCGACGGCCACTCGCTGCTCCTCGCGACGACGAACCCGGCCGTGGTGTCCTACGACCCCGCGTACGGCTACGAGATCGGGCACATCGTCCAGGCCGGCCTCGACCGGATGTACGGCACGAACGAGGACGGCAGCGCCAAGCACGCCGACCCGAACGTCATGTACTACCTGACGGTCTACAACGAGCCGATCGTCCAGCCGGCCGAGCCCGAGGGCATCGACGTCGACGGCATCGTCAAGGGCATGTACCTGCTCAACCGCAGCGAGCACGACGGCCCGAAGGCCCAGCTGCTCGCGTCGGGTGTCGCCGTCCCGTGGATCCTCGAGGCGCAGCAGCTCCTCGCCGAGGACTGGGGCGTGTCGGCCGACGTCTGGAGCGTCACGAGCTGGGGCGAGCTGTACCGCGACGGTCTCGACGCGGAGCAGCACGCCTTCCTCAACCCGAACGAGGCACCGCGCACCCCGTACGTGACCGAGCGGCTGCTCGGCACCGAGGGCCCGGTCGTCGCGGTGAGCGACTTCATGCACGCCGTGCAGGAGCAGATCCGCCCGTTCGTCCCGACCGACTACGCCACCCTCGGCGCCGACGGCTTCGGCTTCTCGGACACCCGTCCGGCAGCGCGCCGCTTCTTCCACATCGACGGCCCCTCGGTCGTCGTGCGGACGCTGCAGCAGCTCGCGAAGCAGGGCAAGGTCGACGGCGCGCTCGTCCAGCAGGCGATCGACAAGTACCGCCTGCACGACGTGACCGCCGGCACCACGGGCAGCGCGGGCGGCGAGAGCTGATCAGCGAGTGACGTCGGTCCGACCGGACTCCGAGAGCCAGGAGAGCGCGCGCGAGCGGGCGCTCTCCTGGCTCCGTCAGGTGTCCGGGGAACTCTCCACCGCCACCATCAAGCGGCTCGAGGACACCCTCCCCTGGTACAGCGAGATGCCTCCGGGCCGACGCTCCGCCGTGGGGCTCGTGGCCCAGGCGGGCATCACCTCGTTCATCAGCTGGCTCGAGGGCACCGCGTCGACCCCGTGGATCGCCGCGGCGGACGTCTTCGGCTCCGCGCCGCGGGAACTCCTGCGCTCGGTGAGCCTGCAGCAGACGCTCCAGCTCATCCGCGTGGTCGTCACCGTGGTCGAGGAACGCGCCAAGGACGACGAGATGCTGCAGGAGGCGATCCTCAAGTACTCGCGGGACATCGCCTTCGCGGCCGCCGACGTCTACGCCCGCGCGGCCGAGGCCCGTGGGCTGTGGGACGCCCGGCTCGAGGCCCTCGTGGTCGACTCCATCCTGTCGGGCGAGTACGACGACGAACTCCCGTCGCGCATCGCGGCCCTCGGCTGGCACGGTCACGGCGAGGTCGCGGTCCTGGTCGGCAACGCGCCGAAGCAGCTCGAGGTCGACCAGATCCGTCGCACCGCGCGGCACATGGACGCCGACGTGCTCATCGGCGTGCAGGGCTCCCGCCTCGTCGTGGTGATCGGCCGTGCCACGCCGCGCGACGACGTCCCCGAGGGCGAGGAGCCGGTGTCCTTCACCGCCATCGCCCAGGCGCTCGAGCCCTCGTTCGGCGAGGGACACCTCGTCCTCGGCAACGAGGTGCCCGGCGTGGTCGACGCGTCCACCAGCGCGAAGGGCGCCCTCGCCGGCTTCGCGGTCGCGCGGGCATGGCGCGGTGCTCCTCGTCCGGCCCTGGCCGACGACCTGCTCCCGGAGCGGGCCCTCGCCGGCGACCCGCTCGCCCGGTCCGCTCTCGTGCAGCGCATCTACGTGCCGCTCAAGGACCAGTCGACGGAGCTCCTGCAGACACTCTGGTGCTACCTCGACACCGGCCGGTCGCTCGAAGCCACGGCGCGCGAGCTGTTCGTGCACCCGAACACGGTGCGCTACCGGCTCCGCCGCGTGGCGGACATCATCGGGTGGGACGCCACGCACGCACGGGACGCCCTCATCGTGCAGTCGGCGCTCATCCTCGGCGCCATGTCCGAGTCGACCGCCGGGCGGCGTCGCATCCCGCACCGCCGATGAACGACGTCCTATGCCGCATCGTCGCTAGGAAATGCACAATGTCGAGCGGTCATCGCTGTGGGAAGCCCACACGGGTGCGGCGCGGGCCGACGGGCAGGATTGTCCGGTGATCGTCGTCGTCGCGCCCGGACAGGGCTCCCAGACCCCCGGTTTCCTCGCCCCCTGGCTCGAGGACGCCACCGTCCGTGACCGCGTGGGGGCGTGGTCCGAGGCCATCGGCGTCGACCTCGCCGCCCACGGCACCGAGTCCGACGCCGAGACCATCAAGGACACGGCGCTCGCGCAGCCGCTCATCGTCGCCGCCGGTCTCATCACGGCCGACGCCCTGCTCGCCGACGGCCGCCGAGCCCTCGTGGGCGGGGTCGCCGGCCACTCGGTCGGCGAGTTCACCGCCGCCGGGGTCGCCGGGATCCTCGAGCCGACCGACGCCGTCGCCCTCGTCGCCGAACGCGGCCGGGCGATGGCGGACGCCGCCGCGCTGGAGCCCACGTCGATGGCCGCCGTCCTCGGTGGGGACGCCGATGCCGTCGCCGCCGCGCTCGAGGCGAACGGCCTCGTCCCCGCGAACCACAACGGCGGCGGTCAGACCGTCGTCGCCGGACCCGCCGACGCGATCGCCGCCCTCGCCGCCGACCCGCCCGCGAAGGCCCGCGTGATCCCCCTCGCCGTGGCCGGTGCGTTCCACACCCGGTACATGGCGTCCGCCGTCGAGCGTGTCGCCCCGGTCGCCGCCGCCGCGACCGTGCAGGACCCGTCGCTGCCGATCTGGACGAACGCCGACGGTTCCCGTGTCGACGACGGTCGTCGCTTCGTCGACCTCATGGTCCAGCAGATCCAGAGCCCCGTGCACTGGGACGCCGTGATGGAGTCCTTCGCAGCCGCCGGTGTCACGGGCATCATCGAACTCGCACCCGCCGGTGCCCTCGTCGGCCTGGCGAAGCGCGGTCTGCGCGGGACGCCGACCGTCGCGATCAAGACCCCCGACGACCTGCCCGCAGCGATCGACCTGCTGCAGAGCGCGGGCCAGGAAGCAGACGCAACCGCATGACCGACGCCCCCATCCCGACCACCGCGACCGAGGGGACGGAGCCGACCCGCGCCTCCCGTCCGTTGCTGCAGCAGCGTCGCGGCCACGAGTTCACCCGCATCCTGGCCTTCGGCGCCGCCCGCGGCGAGAACGCCGTGCCGAACGACGACCTCGTCGGGCCGATCGACTCCTCCGACGAGTGGATCCGCCAGCGCACCGGGATCATCACCCGCATGCGCGCCGGCAAGGACGTCGAGGCGGTCGACCTCGCCGAGGCCGCCGCGCTCGACGCGATCGCCAAGGCCGGCCTGACGCCGGACCAGATCGGCGTCGTGCTCGTGAGCACCGTGACCCACACCGTCGCCACGCCGTCGATGGCGTCGCTGCTCGCCGAGCGCATCGGTGCCGCCCCCGCCGCGGCCTACGACATCAGCGCCGCGTGCGCCGGGTACGCGTACGGCATCGCCCAGGCGGACTCGTTCGTGAAGTCCGGCATCGCCGACCACGTGCTGGTCGTCGGTGCCGAGAAGCTCAGCGACATCGTCGACCCGACCGACCGCTCGATCTCGTTCCTGCTCGGCGACGGTGCCGGAGCGGCGATCGTCGGCCCGAGCGACTTCCCCGGGATCGCCCCGACGATCTGGGGCTCCGACGGGTCGAAGTGGGACGCGATCGGCATGACCTCGACCTACAACGAGTGGGAAGCGGGGGCCGCGCGGCCGACGATACGGCAGGCCGGTCAGACCGTGTTCCGCTGGGCCGTCTGGGAGATGGTCAAGGTCGCCCGTGAGGCGCTCGAGTCCGCCGGCATCCAGCCGTCCGACCTCGCCGCGTTCGTGCCGCACCAGGCGAACATCCGCATCATCGACGAGTTCGCGAAGCAGCTCGGCCTGCCCGAGTCCGTCGTGATCGCGCGCGACATCACCACCACCGGCAACACCTCCGCCGCGAGCATCCCGCTCGCCACGCACCGCCTGCTCGAGGAGAACCCCGAGCTCTCCGGCGGCCTCGCCCTGCAGATCGGCTTCGGCGCCGGTCTCGTCTTCGGCGCCCAGGTCGTCGTCCTCCCCTAGCCCATCCCGGCCACGCACCCGCGCGGCCACCCTCCGACGAGCCTCCGGGCACGCGACCGCTGCGTGCCCTAGGCTGGTCCACGGTCAAACGACACCCCCTCAAGGAGAATCCCCATGGCCCTGTCCAACGAAGAAGTCCTCGCCGGCCTGGCCGAGCTGATCAACGACGAGACCGGCATCGCGACCGACACCGTCGCGGCCGACAAGTCGTTCACCGACGACCTCGACATCGACTCGATCTCGATGATGACCATCGTCGTCAACGCCGAAGAGAAGTTCGACGTCAAGATCCCCGACGAAGAGGTCAAGAACCTCAAGACCGTCGGCGACGCCGTCGACTACATCGTCAAGGCCCAGGCCTGACGCGAGCTTCCTGAGCGCCGCGGCCCCGGCGGACCGACCGCGGGCCGCGGCGCTCATCTCGTCCACCGGACCGACACTCGTCGGTCCACACAGGTCCGGCGTTCGTCGGGCCGCCCCGGTCCGGCGTTCGTCGGTCCGCCCCGGCTCCGTCCGGCACCGCCACGAGCGGTCGGACGTCCTCACGAAAGAACACGTCGTTCCATGACCAACAAGACCGTCGTCGTCACCGGGATCGGTGCGATCACGCCCCTCGCCGCGACCGCCCCGGACACGTGGGACGCGCTGCTCGCCGGCACGTCCGGCATCACCCGCATCGAGGACCCGCGCTACGCCGAGCTCGAGCTCCCCGTCGAGTTCGCCGGCCAGGCGCGCCGGTTCCTCACCGACCAGCTCACCCGCCCCGAGTCGAAGCGCCTCGACCCCTCGTCGCAGCTGTCGCTCGTCGCCGCGCGCGAGGCCTGGGCCGACGCCGGCATCGACGCCGAGACCGTCGTCCCCGAGCGCCTCATCGTCGACTGGGCCACCGGCATCGGCGGCGTCAACACCCTGCTCGACGCGTGGGACACCCTGCGTGAGAAGGGCCCCCGTCGCGTCCTGCCGATGACGGTCCCGATGCTCATGGCGAACGGCCCGGCCGCCGCCATCGAGATGGAGTTCGGCGCCCGCGGCGGCGCCCGCACCTACCTCTCGGCGTGCGCGTCCTCGACCGAGTCCCTCGCCGAGGCCTACCGCCACGTCGCCACCGGCGAGGCCGACATCGTCATCACCGGCGGCGCCGAGGCCGCCCTGCACCCGCTGCCCCTCGCGGCGTTCGCGTCGATGCAGGCGCTCTCCCGCCGCAACGACTCCCCCCAGACCGCCTCGCGTCCGTACGACGTCACGCGCGACGGCTTCGTGCTCGCGGACGGCGCCGCGGCGCTCATCCTCGAGACCAAGGAGCACGCCGAGGCCCGCGGCGCGACGATCTACGCCGAGGTCGCCGGCGCCGGCATCACCTCGGACGCGTTCCACATCACCGCGCCGGACCCCGAGGGCAGTGCTGCCGCCCGTGCCGTCCTGCAGGCGCTCGAGCACGCCGGTGCCGCGCGCGAGGACGTCGTGCACGTCAACGCGCACGCCACCTCGACCCCGGTGGGCGACGTCGCCGAGTACCACGCCATGCGCCGGGTGTTCGGCGACCACCTCGACAACGTCGTGGTGTCCGCCACGAAGGCGTCGACGGGGCACCTCCTCGGTGGTGCCGGTGCGATCGAGGCCGCGTTCACGGCCCTCGCGCTGCACAACCGCGTCGCGCCGCCGACGATCAACCTCACCCAGCAGGACCCGGAGATCGTGATGGACGTCGCCACGGCGCCGCGCGAGCTCCCGCAGGGCGACCTGCTCGCGGTGAGCAACTCGTTCGGGTTCGGTGGGCACAACGCCGTGGTCGCGTTCCGGAGCGTCTGAGTCCGGTCCGTCGGTCCGTCGGGTCCGTCGGTCCCGTCCGTCGGCCCTGGAGGCCCGTCCCGCGTCGTCGGGGCGGGCCTCCGTCCGTCCCTGCTCGGTCTGGGCGCGGCGCGCTCCCCGCGGCCGCGGCCCGTGGCGTGTGGCCGCGTCGGTGCGCCGAGACTCGGCCCCGCGGACGGTTTCGCGGCTCCGGAAGCGCGAAACTGTCCGCCGAGGCGAGACTCGGGGCGGGCGGGCGGCCGCGGACGCACGAACGCCGCCCCGAGGGGCGGCGTCCGTGACGGAGGATCAGGCGCGACTCAGCCGACGCGGTGCAGCCAGACGACCGGGTTGCCCTCGGCGGCGTGGCGGAACGGTTCGAGTTCGTCGTCCCAGGCCTGACCCAGGGCGAGTCGGAGCTCGCGGTGGAGTTCGAGGGCGTTGCTCCCCGCCACCTCCATCGCGTAGCGGACGCGGTCCTCGGGGACGACCATGTTGCCGGTGACGTCGGTCTGCGCGTAGAACACCCCGAGGTCGGGCGTGTGCATCCAGCGGCCGCCGTCCGACTCGGAGGTGGGTTCCTCGGTGACCTCGTACCGGAGGTGCTCCCAGCCGCGCAGGGCCGAGGCGATCGCCGCACCCGTGCCGACGGAACCGGTCCAGGTGAACTCGGTCCGACGCGCGCCGTCCTGAGCGGGCTGGTCGAGCCACGAGAAGTTCACGGCGCGGCTCATGGCGCGACCTGCCGCCCATTCGACGTGCGGGCAGAGCGCGCGTGGTGCGGAGTGCACGTAGAGCACCCCGGTGGTCGTTCCGTTCACGATTCCTCCGATTCGTCAGGTGCGACTTCCCCATCGACCTGAACTGGAGGTTCTCGTTTCGGAACCATCGATATCCGATTGTGATGTCCTTGCGGACACGCCCATTATGCAGGCTGCGCGCTGGGAACACCAGGCACCGCGACAGAGTCAGTGGAAGACGTGCCCCGACGCGTCGAGCGGGTGCCGCTCCCCCGCGGTGACCGGCACCGGGATCCGGTTCTCGGCGGGCGGGATCGGGCAGGCGAACTGGTACGAGAACGCGCACGGCGGCAGGACGAGGAGGTTCCAGTCGAGCTCGACGTCGGAAGCGACACCGGGGTCGTCGAGGTACAGGAACCGGCCCATCGAGTAGGTGCTGCCGGGATCGCCCTCGGGCAGGGCGCTCGTGGCGTCCTGCACGATGAGCTGCAGCCGCGCGGCGCCGCGGAAGGCCGCGGAGCGGACCGCCACCAACCGGACGGCCGATCCGCCCAGGGTGGTCTCGACGTGTCCGGCGACCTCGAGCGGATCGCCGGCTGCGTCGACGACGCTCGCCGCGCCTCCTGGGACACCCGGCGTGTACCTGCCGGACGTGACCCACGCGGCGGAGTGGTCGAACCGGGCGATCCGTGCGAAGCGGGCGATCGCGTCGGACGCCGGGTCCCACACGCGCAGCGCGCCGCGGGAGACGGTGCCAGCGAGGCCGTCCGGGAAGGCGACGACCGACGGGACGACCGCCTCGTCGCCGGCGACGAGCACGGTGCCGTCCACCGGGTCGCCGTCGACGACCACTCCGTCACCCGCGTCGGCGGTGACCGTCAGGCCGCCGGGTGCCGGCGCCCACTGCCCCGGGACCGGCCACACGGGCTGGGCGTGGTCGACACGCTGGGCGTTCACGAGCGCGAGCGGACCCCGAGCGCTGGTCGCCCAGCGGTCACGGTCGGCTCGGTGCTCGTCGAAGGCGGTCACGACTGCTCTTGGCGGGGGTAGATGACCTTCTGGACGATGATGATCACCGACGCGGCGACCGGCAGGGCCACGAGCGCGCCGAGCACCCCGCCGATCGTCCCGCCCGCGACCGCTGCGATGACGACGAGGGCGCCGGGGACCTGCACGGCACGCGACATGATCCGCGGCGAGATCACGTACGCCTCGACCTGCATGTACACGAGGTAGTAGATCGCGGCGGCGAGGGCCGTCGCGGGCGAGGCGAACAGGCACAGCAGCGAGATGACGATGGCCGACGCGAGCGTGCCCACGAGCGGGATGAGCGACCCGAGGAACGCGAACGAGGCCAGCAGCACGGGCAGCGGAGCACCGATGATGAGCAGGAACACCAGGCTGAGGATGCCGTTGATGAGCGCCTGGGAGATCTGCCCGACGACGTAGCGACCGACCGCCTGGGTGATCTGCTCGCTGACGTCGATGAAGTTCTCGCGACGGGACGCCGGGACGAAGCGGTAGGTCATCGACTTCATGCCGCGCATCGACGCGAGGAAGTAGAGCATCAGGATGATGACGATGACGGCGCCCGTGAGACCGGTCAGGATCCCGCTGCCGACCGCGAGGATCCCGCCGCCGAGGCTCAGCAGGTTGCCGGGGTTCTCGACGAAGGACTGCACGGACTGCAGCGCGTGGTCGATGTCGAACGACCCGGACAGCTGGTCGGAGAGGTTCTGCACCCACTCCTGCCTCGAGATGTCCTGCACGATGTCGGGGAAGTTCTGGATGAGGTTCGTCGCCTGCTGCACGAGGATCGGCACGACCGCGAACACCACCCCGGCGAACGCGGCGAGGACCCCGACGACCACGACGGTGATGGCCACCCAGCGCGGCACGAACCGTTCGAGGAAGGACACCAGCGGGTCGATGCCGAGCGCCAGGAACAGCGCGACGCCGACGTAGACGAGCACGGTGGAGAGCTCGTTGACGATCGCCCCCGCGACGACGGCGACGAGCACGCCGAGCGCACCCATGAAGCCGATCCGGAAGGCGTTCACGCGCACGCCGGTGCCACCACGGGTCACCTCGAACGTCACGTTGGGCGTCGGGCTGTGGTCGTCCTGTTGCTGCTGAGTGTCGCGCTTCCTCGGGAGATGCACGCGGGGCGGGTGCGGTCGCTTGCTGTTGCTCGAACCCGCGTCGGCTTTTGACATGTAGGGCGGGCGGGACTTGAACCCGCGAATCGTTCGGTTATGAGCCGACTGCCTTGACCAGCTTGGCTACCGCCCCGTGCCGGGGACCGTCAGGCCACCGGTTCCCCACGATACAGCGACTCGAACGTCGAGAGCGTGCGGTTGATGTCGTGTGCCTCGATCATCGCCAGGCTGCGGTCGCGCATCGTGACGTAGTCCTCGTCCGACGCGGTCAGCACCGCCGTGAGCTTCGCCGCGAGGTCGTGCTCGTCACCGGGGGTGAACAGGTACCCGTTGCCGTCGATGAGGTGCGGGAGCGCCATCGAGTCCGCCGCGACGACGGGGAGGCCGGAGGCCATGCCCTCGAGCGAGGCGATGCTCTGCAGCTCGGCGGTGGAGGGCATCGCGAACACGGTCGAGTTGGTGAGCGCCTGCTGCTTGACCTCGTCCGAGACGAAGCCGAGGAACCGGATGCGGTCCTCGAGCCCGAGCTCCTTCGCCTGCTGCCGGAGCTTCGGGATCATCTCGCCGTCGCCGACGATCGTCAGCGTGGCTCCGAGCTCGGACGGCAGCAGCGCGAGGGCCTTCACGAGGACGTCGAGGTTCTTCTCGGGTGCGACCCGACCGACGAAGACGATGTCGTTGCCCGCAGGCCGCCCCTCGCGTGCGACGTACCGCGTGGCGTCGATCCCGCACGAGATCGCCAAGACCCGCTGCCCGGCGATGGCCCGGCGCAGGTAATCGGCGGCGAGGTTCGTCGGGGTCGTGATCGCGTCGGCGAGCCGGTAGGTCTTGGCGGCGTCGTTCCACGCGATCTTCACGGCGATCGGCACCGTGCGCTTGCCGAACGGCGTGTACTCGAGGAGGTTCTCGGGCATGAAGTGGTTCGTGGCGATCACCCGGATGCCGCGCGCGTGCGCCTCGGGCACCATGCCCCGGCCGACGACGACGTGCGACTGGATGTGCAGGACATCGGGCTGGAACGCGTCGAGGATCGGGGCGGTCCACTTCTTCACGCTCCACGGCCACACGAAGCGCAGCCACGCGTGCAGCGGCCACTTGTAGGACTTCAGGCGGTGCACGACGAGGGTCACGCCGTGGAGCTCCTCGTCGAAGGTGCCGTAGTGGCGGCTCGCCGCCGGGGCGACGATCTGGACCTCGTGCCCGCGTTCGGCGAGGCCGATGGCGAGCTGCTCGGCGAAGGTCGCGGCTCCGTTGACGTCGGGTGCGAAGGTGTCCGCTGCGATGAGGACGCGCAGCGGTCGTCGACCGCCCGTCGCACCCGTCGGTCCGGCGGTGGCGGTGGTGGCGTCGTCTGACACGGCTGGCGTCGTCCTCTCGTGGGCGATTGCTGGTCGTTCGACGACGCTACCGCACGCCGCTCGGGCAGCGCGTCCGCCTCGCGGTGGACGCCGTCACCCCACGGGACGACGGCTCAGGAGCGGGTCTGCGGGTGGTGCTTGGCGAGGAGGAACACCCCGGTGATCGCGATCGCGGCTGCGACGACGAAGCCGAAGACGGCGAAGACCGGGGCGCCGGCGGCCTCGCCCAGGACGATCACCCCGATGCCGACGGCGACGATCGGGTCGATGACCGTCAGCCCCGCGATCACGAGGTCGGCCGACCCGCTCGAGTACGCGTTCTGCACGAAGTACCCGCCCAGCGAGGCGGCGACGACCACCCCGACGATCGCGAGCACGGTCAGCCAGTCGAACGTGCCGTTCACGAACCGGTTCAGCACGACCTTGGCCAGCGTCGCGACGAACCCGTAGAGGACGCCGGCGCCGACGATGTAGTACAGCGCGTTCTTGTGCTTCGCGACGAGGCGGAACGACACCAGCACGAGCACCAGCACCACGGCCAGGATCACGAGCACGGTGACGAGCTGTCGGCTCGTGATCGCGCTCTCGTGCCCGACGAAGGCCGCGATGCCGACGAAGATGCCGACGCCGATGATGCACGTCCAGACCGCTCGCCGTGCCCGACGGCCGAGCGGCACCCCGGAGGACCGCGACGAGAACCAGGTCGTGATCACGAGGGCCACGGCGCCGAGCGGCTGCACGACGATGAGCGGCGCGTACGTGATGCTCACCAGCTGCAGGACCACGGCGATGCCGAGCATGAGCGTGCCGAGCACCCAGTAGCCGCTCGAGACCAGCCCGACGACGTGCCGGACGCTGAGGCCCTTCGACTGCCGACCGAGCCGCGCTTCCACCCGCTGCACCCCGCGGCTCTGGAACTGCGCCCCCAGTGAGAGGAACACGGCCCCGATGAGCGCGACGGGGATCATGAGCGCCTGGAACGGCGTGAGGTTCACCGCGTCGGGCAGCTGGAGGTCCGTCGTCACGCGTCGAGGCTACCGTTCCCCGCCGGATAACCTGGGTGAATGGCCGTTCTCCCGATCCGCATCTCCGGCGAACCCGTCCTGCACGAGCGTGCAGCCGAGGTCACCGACTTCGACGACGACCTGCGATCGCTGGTCGCCGACATGTTCGAGACGATGGACCTCGCACCCGGGGTCGGACTGGCCGGCCCGCAGGTCGGCGTCGGCAAGCGGCTGTTCGTGTACTCATGGACCGATGATGACGAGGTCCTGCACCGCGGCGTCGCGGTGAACCCCGTCCTGTGGACGACCCCCGCCGTTCCCGAGGCTGTGGAGGAGCTCGACGAGGACGAGGAGTCCGAGGGCTGCCTCTCGGTCCCGGGCGAACGGTTCCCGCTCCGCCGCTCCGAGGGCGCGCTCCTCCGTGCCGTCGACGAGCACGGCACGCCGTTCGAGGTCGAGGCCCACGGATGGCTCGCCCGCATCTTCCAGCACGAGTACGACCACCTCGACGGGTACCTCTACGCGGACCGGCTCGTGCACCCGTACGGCAAGCAGGTCGCGAAGGCCATCAGGAAGAACAGCTGGGGCGGGCCGGGCAAGTCTTGGCTGCCGGGGCGCGACCACCCCGAGGGCTGACGGCGCTCGTCCCGTCTGCCCGGGTCCGGTCGACGGCCGACCGCGTCGGCCCGGCGCTGATCTGCAGAGCCCAGGAGGCGCGGCTCACCCCCGCCAGGCAGCGATCGCGTCCCGCAGGTGCTCGGTCTCCGGATGCCCCGGGCAGTACTCGAGCAGACCGGCCGCGACGTGCGCCTCGGCCGACGAGTCGACGGAGGCTGCCCACGGCCCGGTCCCCCGCACCGCGCAGGTGGTCGCGAGTTCCTCGAGCGTGGCGTCCCCCTCGGCAGCGTCGACCGCGGAGCGCTGCTGCGTCGACATCTCGGTGCCGGTGATCCGCTGCGCCCGGCAGTCGGTGCGCTCGTCGTCCCACACGGCGGAGTAGGTCGTGTACGTCTCGGAGCGGTCCGACGTCCCCACGTCGCAGACGAACGCGAAGACGATCGGTGCCGTGCCGGACACCGCGACGCCCGAGGTGGCGGTGGTGTCGAGCGAGTCGCCCGGCTCGGACTCCGCGCCGGTCGTGCACCCCACGAGGCCGATCGCCGCGGCCGCGACGACGCCCGCGGCGAGGGCTCGGCGCACGGTGATCACCTGTGAACGCTAACAGCTTCCGGCCATGCGTCCGCTGCGAGCTCCGACGCCACGCAAAAGGCCCCCACCCGAAGGTGAGGGCCGTGCTGCTCCCCGAGTTGGACTCGAACCAACAACCTGCCGGTTAACAGCCGGCTGCTCTGCCAATTGAGCTATCGAGGATCACTGTCCGCTGGCGAATGTCGTGCGAACAACGGGTAACAGCATAGCAGCACCCGGGACAGACCCCGCGCATCCGCCACGCATCCCGGGCGTGCCGCGCTCAGTACCCCGCGACCGGGTCCACCACGCCGACGAAGCCCTCGCCTGCCGCGCCGAGGAACGCCACGGTGTTCACCCGCACGCGCTCGGCCAGCAGCGGCGCCACCATCTCCGGCGTGTCGGCCTGGTGCGGCGTGATGATCGCGCCCGGCTCGTCCCAGAGCGGGTGTCCGTCCGGCAACGGCTCCGGGTCGGTGACGTCGAGTCCGGCCGCCGCGATCGCACCGCTGCGCAGGGCGTCCACGAGCGCGGAGGTGTCGACCAGTCCCCCACGCGCGATGTTCACGAGCCGTGCCGACGGCTTCATGATCGCGAACTGCGCGGGCCCGAACAGCTTCGCGGTCCCCGAGGTCATCGCCGCGGCGATCATGACCACGTCGGCATCGGGCAGGACGTCGTCGAGCTGGTCGGTCGTGACGGTCCGGTCCGCCCCGGGAACCGGCGAGGACGACCGGCGCACCACGGTGACCGAGACCTCGAACGGCGCGAGCAGGCGGATGTACTCCAGCGCGATGCCACCGGCGCCGATGACGACCACGTTCCGGCCGTAGAGCGAGACACCCTCGGGCTCGGTCGCCCACGACCGCGCCCGGGCACGCTTCTGCAGCACCCGTAGCGTCCCGAGCGTCAGCGCGAGGGCGTGCTCGGCGACGGGTTCGGCGTACGCGCCCTTGGCCGAGGTGAACAGCACACGGTCCCCGTGCTCGGCGATCAGCGAGGCGAAGGCGTCGACGCCGGCGAACGGCAGCTGGACCCAGCCGATGGACGGTGCGGCGTCGAGCGCGTCGGCGAGTCCCGCGGGATCGCGAGGGTCGAGCCACACCAGTCCGGCGGTGTCCGCCCCGAGCGGAGCGACGGTCCCACCGGCTGCGGCGACGGCGTCCTCGTGGAGGGCGGTGCCGTCCCCGGCGGGCAGGATCGCGATCGGGCCGGCGGTCGGCGGGGCGACCGGCAGCTCGGCACCCGCGTCGGTCACCACGGCCCGGTGCCCGCGCGCGCCCGACGACGAAGACGTACCCGACGACGCACCCGCGCTCATGCGTTCTCCTGCCGCTCCGCGCGCGGACCGGTGCCGGCGGCGACCGGCCGACGCGGCGCCGAGGACCGACGGGGTGCGGCCGACGCCGGCTGCCGACGCTTCACCGGACGGGCCGCCGTCGACGCGAGCGTCTTGACGTAGGGGTCGACGGGGTTGTCGAGGACCTCGTCGAAGGTGCCGAGGCCGACGAGCCGGCTCTCGGCCATGATCGCCACCCGGTCGGCCAGTGCCCGGGCCTCGCGCAGGTCGCTCGACACCACGACCGCCGAGAACTGCCGGTTCCGCTGCAGGGTCGCCAGCGCCTCGAGCACCGACTGCCGCACGAGCACGTCCACGCCGCGGGCGGGTTCGTCGGCGACGAGCAGCTGGGGCTCGAGCACGAGCGCCTTCGCGAGGGCGACGCGCTGCCGCTGCCCGCTCGAGAGCTCCCACGTGTTGAGCCGCATCACCCCGAGCGGCAGGTGCACCGCGTCGACCAGGCGGGCGACGATGAGGCCGGCCTCCTTGCGGTCGAACCGGCGGTCACGGGCGTAGATCGGTTCCGCGATCGCCTCGCCGACGGTGAGGTCCGGGCTGAGCCGGTCCGCGCCGTCCTGCGGCAGGTAGCCGATGCGGCCGCTGAGCCGCTCGAGCTTGCGGGACGTCGGTCGGAGCCCGCGCGTCTTCTGCCCGAGCACCGTGAGTTCGCCCCCGACGATGTGCCGACGGTGGGCGCCGTCGCCCTCGCCGGTGGTGCCGAGCTGGCCGGCGATCGCCGCGGCGAACGTCGACTTGCCGGACCCGGACTCGCCGAGCACGGCCAGGATCTCCCCCTGACGGACCGTGAGGCTCACGCCGTCGACGGCCCGGATCGCATCCGTCCCCCGTCCGCTCCGGTACTCGATCGACACGTCGTCCGCGACGACCGCCGGTCCGTTGACCGCGATCATGGGTCCCCTTCCACGCCGCCCCCTGGCGGCGGTTCGCGACGGACCGGGCTGCACCGACCGTCGTGCGTGTTGCGGTGGAGGTGACCGCCCAGGAGGCGCGGCGTGCGTCGTCGACGTCAGCCGCGCCTCCGGGGATGGTCGCGTCGGGTCAGGACCCGGCGTTCTCCAGTTCAACCAGCGTACGCCGTCGCTCCGCCTGTTCCGCCGGATCCGGCACCGGGAGTGACGCCAGGAGACGCTGCGTGTACGGGTGCTGCGGCGAGCCGAGGACCTCGGCCGTGGTGCCCGTCTCGACCAGGTCGCCGCGGTAGAGCACGGCGATCCGGTCGGAGAGCGCGCCGACCACGGCGAGGTCGTGGCTGATGAACAGCGACGCGAACCCGAGGTCCTGCTGCAGCTCGAGGAACAGCTCGAGCACGCGCGCCTGGACGGACACGTCGAGCGCACTCGTCGGCTCGTCGGCGATGAGGAGCTTCGGCCGGAGCGCGAGCGACCGCGCGAGCGACGCACGCTGCCGCTGGCCGCCGGACAGCTCGTGCGGGTACCGGTCGCCGTAGGCCGCCGGGAGCTGCACGGCCTCGAGCAGTTCGCCGACACGCTTCCGGGCGGCACGCGGGCTCGACACCTCGCCGTGCACGACGAGCGGTTCGGCAACGCACTCCGAGATCGTGAGCAGCGGGTTGAACGAGGTCGCCGGGTCCTGGAAGACGAACCCGATGTCCTTGCGGTGCCGCTTGAAGTCGCGTTCGCGGTACCCGAGCATCTCGGTGCCGAGCACCTGGAGCGACCCGCCGGTGATCTTCGTCAACCCGGCGATCGCGCGGCCGATGGTCGTCTTGCCGGAGCCGGACTCCCCCACGAGGCCGAGGACCTCGCCGGGACGGATGTCGAGGTCGACACCCTTGACCGCCTTGAACGCGTGCGACCCGAGCCGGCCCGGGTACTCGATCTCGAGCCCGCGTGCGCGGACGAGCGGCTCGACGTCGTCACTGATCGCCGCACGGCGGGCGACCCCGGTGGAGGCCTCGAGCCGCGGCACGGCGGCGAGCAGGCGCTTCGTGTAGTCGGCCTGCGGCGCCGCGAACAGCTCGGCGACCGGGGCCTCTTCGACGACCTCGCCCTGGTACATCACAGCGACGCGGTCGGCCAGGTCGGCGACGACGCCCATGTTGTGCGTGATGATGACGATCGCCGCGCCGAACTCGTCGCGGCACCGGCGGAGCAGGTCGAGGATCTCCGCCTGGACCGTCACGTCGAGGGCGGTGGTCGGCTCGTCGGCGATGATCACCGACGGTTCGAGGGCGAGCGCGCTCGCGATGACGACGCGCTGCTTCTGACCGCCGGAGAACTGGTGCGGGTAGTGGTCGACCCGGGTCTCGGGATCGGGGATGCCGACGCGGCGGAGGTAGTCGATCGCCTTCGCGCGGGCCTCCTTCGCGGAGACGCCGCCGTGGGCCCGGAGCCCCTCGGCGATCTGCCACCCGACCGTGAAGACCGGGTTCAGCGCCGTGGAGGGCTCCTGGAACACCATCGCGCCGGCGGTGCCACGCAGGCTCCGGAGCTTCTGCGCACCGACCGTCACGACGTCCGTGCCGTCGAGGAACACCGCACCGCCGAGCGTCGCCGTCTCCGGCATGAGGCGCAGGATGCTCCGCGCCGTGACGGACTTGCCCGAGCCGGACTCGCCGACGAGGGCGAGGACCTCGCCGGGGCGGACGTCGATGCTGACGCCCTTGACCGCGTCGACGGCACCGCCGTCGGTCGCGAAGGTGACGGTCAGGTCGTCGACGACGACGACCGGTTCCGTCGTGGTGTCGCCGGCCTGGAGGCGCGTGGAGGCGCGGGACTGGTTGGTCGCGTCCGTCATGCGGTCGCCCCTTCCGTGCTGGCCGTCTGCTTGCGGGACACCAGCTGCTTGAGCCGGCGTCGCGCACGCAGACGCGGGTCGGAGATGTCGTTGAGGCTCTCGCCGATGAACGTCACGCCGAGGACGAGCACCACGATCGCGACACCCGGGAAGACGCCGGTCCACCAGACGCCGCTCGCGACGTCGGACAGCGCACGGCTGAGGTCGTAGCCCCACTCCGCGCCGCTGGTCGGGCCGATGCCGAAGCCCAGGAACCCGAGGCCCGCGAGCGTCAGGATCGCGTCGCTCGCGTTCAGCGTGAGGATCAGCGGGAGGGAGCGCGTCGAGTTCCGCAGCACGTGCCGGGTCATGATGCGCCACGGGTTCGTGCCCATCACCCGCGCGGACTCGACGAACGCCTCGTTCTTGAGCCGCACGGCCTCGGCGCGGACGACCCGGAAGTACTGCGGGACGTACACGACCGTGATCGAGATCGCCGCGGCGATGATGCCGCCCGAGTAGCTCGAGTTGCCGCCCGAGATGACGATCGACACCACGATGGCGAGGAGCAGCGAGGGGAACGCGTAGATCGCGTCCGCCACGACGACGAGGATCCGGTCGAGCCAGCCGCCGATGTAACCGGAGACCATGCCGAGCAGGACGCCGATGATGATCGACACGACGACGGCCACGATGACCACGAGCACCGCGGTCCGGGCGCCGTAGACGACGCGGCTGAAGACGTCGAAGCCGCCGACGGTCGTGCCCCAGATGTGCGTGGCGCTCGGTGCACCGGTGCGCGGGAAGCTCTGGCCGTCGGCGCCCTGCAGCTGGCCGAAGCCGTACGGAGCGATGAGCGGCGCGGCGATCGCGACGAGGAGGTACAGCGCGCAGATGACCACGCCGGTGATGAGCATGGCGCGCTGCCAGCCCGTGCTCCGACGGAGCTGCAGCACGACGGGCAGCCGCTTCCAGAGCGGCTCGTGGCGGTCGACGAGGGAGGTGTCAGCCATCTCTAGAACCTCACTCTCGGGTCGATGAGGGCCGCGACGACGTCCACGATGAAGTTCGTCACCGCGACGATCACCGCGAGCATCGCGACGATGCCCTGGACCGCGACGAAGTCGCGGGCCGACAGGTACTGGTTGAGCTCGAAGCCGAGCCCGCGCCACCCGAAGGTGGTCTCGGTGAGGACGGAACCGCCCAGGAGCATGGCGATCTGGAGTCCCATCACCGTGATGATCGGCACGAGGGCGGGACGGAACGCGTGCGTGCGGACGAGCCGCGCCTCCCGAACGCCGCGCGAGCGGGCCGCGTCGACGTACTCGGAACCGAGCGTCCCGATCATGTTCGCGCGCACCAGGCGCAGGAAGATGCCGGCGGTGAGGAGCCCCAGGGTCAGTGCCGGCAGGACGGCGTGCGCCAGCACGTCCCCGATGATCTGGGCGTTGCCGGTGCGCAGGGCGTCGATGAGGTAGATGCCCGTCGCGCCCTGGATGTTGTCGAGGACGAGCGACACCCGCGTGGACGCGCGGTCGCCGAGCGGGAGCCAGCCGAGCCACACCGAGAAGACGAGCTTGAGCAGCAGGCCGCCGAAGAACACCGGCGTCGCGTAGGTGAGGATCGCGAGCGCGCGGAACAGGACGTCCGGCCACTTGTCGCGCATGTACGCGGCGAGCATGCCGAGCGGGATGCCGAGCAGCAGCGCGACGATGAGCGCGTAGAAGACGAGCTCGGCGGTCGCGCCGCCGTACGTGACGATGATCTCGGTGATCGGCCGGTTGTCGGTGGCCGTCGTGCCGAAGTCGCCGCGGACGATGTTGCCGAGGTACTCGATGTACTGGACGAAGACCGGGCGGTCGTAGCCCGCGGCGTGCAGGCGTTCCTGCAGCTGGGACGGCGTGAGTCGGCCGCCGACCGATGCGGTGATCGGGTTCCCGATGACGCGCATCAGGAAGAACACGAGCGTCACCAGGATGAAGACGGTCGGGAAGATGAGGAGGAACCGGACGAGGACGTACCGGCCGAGTCCGCCGCCGCTGCTCTTGGCACTGCGCTGTGCCTCGGGCTTGGTGGGGTCGGTGGCCAGTTCCGAGCTCGCCTCTGGGGTGCTGAGGGTCACGGGGACGGGTGCCTTTCGGTGCCGTGGGGGACGCGGTCACGGGGGCGCTCCTCGTGAGAGCGCCCCCGTGGACCGGAACCGGGCTTACTTGGAGAGGGTCGCGTACCGGAACTTGTACGAGGAGTCGAGGGTCAGGCCCTTGACGTCCTTGGCCGCGACGGCGACCGACTTGCCCTGCAGCAGCGGCAGCGTCGAGATCTGCGTCGCCTCACGCTCCTGCGCCTGCTCGATGAGGTCGGCGCGCTTGTCCTTGTCGGACTCCTGCTGCTCCTCGGAGATGAGCTGCTGGATCGTCGGGTCGTCGTAGTGGTTCTGCACGAAGTTGTCCTTCGTGAAGAACGGCGACAGGTAGTTGTCGGCGTCCGAGAAGTCCGGGAACCAGCCGAGCTGGTACACCGGGTAGGCGTCCTTCGTGCGCTCCTGTGCGTAGGTCGTGTAGACCGTCGACTGGATGTTCACGGTGAACAGGCCGGAGTTCTCGAGCTGGGTCTTGAGCTCGGCGTACTCGTCGTCCGACGTCGAACCGTAGTGGTCCGGTGCGTACTGGATGTCGAGCTGCACCTTGCCGGTGACGCCCGCCTTCGACAGGGTCTCCTTCGCCTTGTCGACGTCCGCGCCGCCGTCGCCGTCGCCGTAGAGCTCCTCGAAGGGCTTCGCGGCACCGGTGAGGCCGTCCGGCACCATCGAGTAGAGCGGCGAGTAGGTGTCGTTGTAGACGTCCTTGGCGAGCTTCTCGCGGTCGACGACGTCCGCCACGGCCTGGCGCACGGCCAGGGCCTTCGTCTCGTCGGCGTCCGACTGCTTCGCGCCGAACGGCTGCGTGTTGAAGTTGAAGACCAGGTACCGGATCTCACCGCCGGGGCCGTCGGTGACCTTCACCTTGTCGTCCTTGCGGAGGTCGGCGATGTCGGTCGGCGTCAGCGAGCGGTAGGCGACGTCGACGTCGCCCTGCTGCACGGCGAGCTTGAGGTCGGTCTCCTTGGTGTAGTAGCTCGCCGTGACCTCGTCGGTCTTCGGCTTGCCCAGGAGGCCGTCGTAGTTCTTGTTCGCCTTGTACTGGATCGTGTCGTTCTCCTTGTAGGAGCTGATCGAGTACTGCCCGGCGAACGCCTTGCCCTTGACGATGTCCGCAGCCGACGTGAGCTTGTCGGCCGAGAAGACCTGCTCGTCGACGATCGGGCCGGCGGGGCTGGAGAGCACCTGCGGCCAGGTCTGGTCGGCGTGGTCGAGGTGGAACACGACCGTCGTGTCGTCCGGCGTGTCGATGCTCTTGAGGTTGGCGAGCAGGGACTGCGGCCCGTTCTCGTTGTTGATCTTCAGCTCGCGCTCGAACGAGAACTTCACGTCGCTCGACGTGAGGTCGTTCCCGTTCGCGAACTTCAGGCCCTTCTTGAGCGTCACCGTGTACGTGGTGTCGTTCGTGAACTCGCCCTTGGTCGCGATGTCCGGCTTGACGTCGGGGCTGCCCACCGGCGTGTTCATCAGGAACGGGAAGACCTGGTTCTGCACGGCGAACGAGCCGTTGTCGTACGAGCCCGCCGGGTCGAGCGACGTGATCTTGTCGGTCGTCCCGATGCTGATGCCGTTCAGGGCGGTGTCGCTCACGCTGCTGCTCGCGCAGCCGCTGAGCACCAGCGCCGTCGCTGCCACTCCGGCGCCAAGCGCGATGCCGCGCTTGCCCCACTTGGTCACGGATGCCATGTCCGATGCCTCTCTTGGTGATGAATGCAAGGGTCCTGGGCCGGAGGTGGATCGACTGTGTGCCCGGCCAGGAACGCTCATTGCTATCACCCTGTCACGGAACTGCACGAACCGAGGGAGATTTGTTTACACCGCTGTAATGCACGGTCGCGTCGCGTGTTGCATCATCCGTGCGTGTCCGAGCGGCGCGTCGCGCAGGATTGTTGCGTGATGCAACGCGGGGCTCTGCCGGCCCCGGCCGGCGCCGGCGCCCCGGCGCGCGAGCGGGCGATGTCCGCACCGCTCGCGCCCGGCATCCGGCGCATTCTGCCCGCTCGAGGTCGCCGGCGGCGGTTCGGCGGCTCGGCGGGTTCGCCGGGTTCGCCGGGTTCGCCGGGTCGCGAGCGGGCGAAATGCACACCCCTCACGCCCGGCATGCGGCATGTTCCGCCCGCTCGCCGAGCCGCACGCGGCGCGTCCCGCCCGCTCGGCATCCCGGCCTGCGACGGCGCCGGCCGGCAGCAGCGAGGTCGCACCAAGCGCCGCTCCCGGGCCGCCCGGACGGCCGTTCGTGGGACCTCGGCGGCGGCCCGGCGGCGTGTCGTGCGACCTCGCCACCCTGGAGGCGCGGCACCAGTCCGCACCGCATCCCCCGGTGACGCTCCGGTCACGTCCACCGCGCGCGGGCCCACCTCGCGCGCGTGGCTGGCCCTGGCCCGAGGTCGCACGAAGTGCCGCTCCGAGCGCTACCGACCGGCCGTTCGCGCGACCTCGGCGACACGCACGCGGCGTGTCGTGGGACCTCGGCGAGCGACCCCGGGCGAACAACCCCGCGCGAGCGACCCCGCGCGGGCGACCACGGGCGACCACGGGCGCCCGACCGCGCGGCAGCCAGGTGGGCGCCGCGACCCGCCTACGAGTTCGCCGCTGCCTCGGCGTCCGCGCGCAACCGCATCCGCTGCGCGTCGATGTCCACGAGCTGCCGCTGGATCTCCGCCCGCCGATCGGCCTGCTCGTTCGGATCCGCCCGCTGCAACTGCCCGAGCAGCGATGCCTTCCGCGCGAGCAGGTCCCGCTCCACCAGCGCGACGACGATGCTCCGCGCGTAGATGGCCAGGTCTTCGTCGGTGCGGGCCGGGATCGGTGCGAGCGCGAGCTCCTGCACGAGGCCGCGGAACGGCCCCGGCACGTCCTGCAGCAACCGTTCGAGCCAGTCCCCCGCGCCGATCGCGTCGACGTTCGCCACGACGGCGTCCCGCACGACGGACAGCATCGGCGCCGAGAAGGTCGCGGCCGCCGCCAACCCGAGGAGCGGCGCCCCGACGTGCCCGGGCTGCTGCACCATCGCCATCACGGCGTCGCGCTCCATGCGGGTGATCGGGTCGCTCGGCAGGAGTCGGAGCCCGGCCACGGGCTCGTCCGGAACGGCGACCGCCTCGCCACCGGAGCCGGCGTGCGTGGCTGGAGCCGTGCCTCCTGAGCGGTGGTCGGTCGTCGACGCACCGGCGCGCTGCCGGGCGTTCTCGACCGCGCGACGCACTTCGGGGATGTCGAGGCCGAGCCACTTGGCCGTCTCGCGCGTGTACGCCGTCGCGAGCGTCCGGTCGCGGATGCCCGCGACGACCGGTGCGGCGTCGCGGAGGCCGGCGACGCGCCCCTCGGCCGTCTCGATGTCGTGCGCGGCGAGTCGGCGACGGATGATGAACTCGAACATCGGGCGCTTCGTCTCGATGAGGCGCGTGACCGCGGCATCACCCCGCGCCAGCCGGAGGTCGCACGGGTCGAGCCCTCCCGGCGCGACCGCGACGTAGGTCTGCGAGGCGAAGCGGCTCTCTTCCGCGAACGCCCGTGAGGCAGCGCGCTGCCCGGCCTCGTCCGGGTCGAACGTGAAGACGATGTTGCCGAGCTGCGAGAGGTCGCGGCTGGCCGAGTCGCCGAGCATCGGCCGGAGCACCTTTATGTGGTCGACGCCGAACGACGTGCCACAGGTGGCGACCGCGGTGGTGATGCCGGCGAGGTGGCACGCCATGACGTCCGTGTACCCCTCGACGATCACGACCTGCTTCTGCTTCGAGATGTCCCGCCGGGCGAGGTCGAGCCCGTAGAGCACCTGGCTCTTGTGGTAGATCGGGGTCTCGGGCGTGTTGAGGTACTTGGGGCCCTTGTCGTCCTCGAGCAGCCGCCGCGCACCGAAGCCGATCGTCGCCCCGGTGACGTCGCGGATCGGCCACATGAGGCGCCCGCGGAACCGGTCGTACGGCGACCGATCGCCCTGGCTGACGAGTCCGGCGGAGACGATCTCCTCGAGCGAGAACCCACGACCGCGCAGGTGGTCCCGCAGTGCGTCGTACGACTTCGGGGCGAAGCCGACGCCGAAGTGCTGCGCCGCCGCGGGGTCGAACCCGCGCTCACCGAGGAACTGCCGGGCCGGCTCGGCCGCCGCCGTCGTGAGCTGCGCGGTGTAGAACTGCTGCGCCGCCTCGTTCGCGGCGATGAGCCGCGCACGGGCGTTGTAGTCGGTGCGGGGGCCGTCGCCCTCTTCGTAGTGGAGCGTGAAGCCGATCTTCGCGGCCATCCGCTCGACGGCTTCCTGGAAGGTCGTGTGGTCCTGCTTGATGACGAAGTCGAAGACGTCGCCGTCCTCGCCGCAGCCGAAGCAGTGGTACCGCCCGACCTGGGGACGGACGTGGAACGACGGGGAGCGTTCGTCGTGGAAGGGGCAGAGGCCCTTCAACGAGCCCACCCCGGCGGACTTCAGGGTCACGTAGTCGCCGACGACGTCGGCGATGTTGACACGCGAGCGGACCTCGTCGATGTCGTTCCGCGCGATCCTCCCAGCCACCCCTCTATCCTAGTTCGTGCGACCGACGTCGGCCGACCGTCACGAGACCTGTGGACAGCGGCCAGGAGGCACGGCTCGGCCCCGCCCCGCCGGCGCCGCCCCGCCGCGGGTCGCATCCAGGGCGCGGCGCACGTGGCCTGCGCGCGACCGTCAGACCGGGATGTGCACCGTCTCGCGGTCCCCCACCACGAGCCGCTTGTGCCACGCCAGCGCACCCTGGTCGGTCAGGCTCGCCACCTGGTCGACCACGGCCCGCAACCGCCCGGCGTCGTCGGACGCAGCACGCCAGTCCGCCGCGAAGCCCGGCTCGAGGTCGGCGCTGCCGCTCGCCGCCAGGGCGTCGAGGAGCTCGGTCAGGATGCGCCGCTGGTCCTCGTACACGGGCTGCCGATCGCCCTGCGTCATCACGAACGCCGCGACGATGCCCTTCAGCACGGCGATCTCGCCGATGATCTCGGGCGGGGTCACGACCGACGCCGCGAAGCGCACGAGGGAGCCCGAGGCGTAGGACTCCCGCGTCGCCGCGGTCGCCGTCCGCGCGAACCGACCGATCAGCTGCGAGGTGAGGTTCTTCAGCCGCGCCAGGTCTCGTCGCGACCCGTCGTAGGAGGTCATCCACAGCGGCAACGAGCGGAGCCGGTCGAACGCCTCGAGCAGCTCGTCGCGGCTGAGGTCCGAGCCGACCCAGGCGTGCATGGCCGACACGATGTCGTTCTCGCCGACACGGTCGCCCAGGGCAGCGACGTCGATGAACCCCGCGACGACGGCGTCCTCGAAGTCGTGCACCGAGTACGCGATGTCGTCCGACAGGTCCATGACCTGCGCCTCGATGCAGCGCTGCCGACGGGGAGCACCGGCACGGAGCCACTCGAACGCGTCGTGGTCGTCGTCGTAGAAGCCGAACTTGGTGCGGCCGGACGACGCCTCGGACACGCCCTGGGCCGCCGGCCACGGGTACTTGCAGCTGGCGTCGAGCGATGCCCGCGTGAGGTTCAGCCCGTACGGACGGTGGTGCTCGGGCTCGGCGCCGTACACCTTCGGCTCGAGCCGGGTGAGGAGCCGCAGCGTCTGCGCGTTCCCCTCGAACCCGCCGATGCCCGCCGCCCACGCGTTCACGGCCGTCTCGCCGTTGTGGCCGAACGGCGGGTGCCCGATGTCGTGCGCGAGGCAGGCGGTGTCCACGACGTCGGGGTCGAGACCGAGCGAGTCGGCGAGCTCGCGGCCGACCTGGGCGACCTCGAGCGAGTGCGTCAGGCGGTTCCGGGCGAAGTCGAGCCCGGTCGTCGGACTGAGCACCTGGGTCTTCGCGGCGAGCCGTCGCAGCGCGCTCGAGTGCAGGAGCCGGGCGCGGTCACGGGCGAAGTCCGACCGACGGTTGCCGTGGGTCTCGGGCAGCCAGCGTTCGGCGTCGGCCGGCCCGTACGAACTCGTGGCGCTCATCCGCCGCTGTGGTGCAGCTCGGCGGCGGCGAGGACCTTGCGGAACTCGCTGTCGACGTCGCGCGACTCGAGCCAGCGGTCGGGCAGCGCGGTGCGCTTCGGGTGGCCCGCACGACCTCGGGGCCCTTCGGCGTCGGCACCGGGGTAGGGAGCGTCGTGGTCGAGCTGCCCGAGCAGGTCGTCGATCTCCTGCAGGCTGGACGCCATCGCGAGCCCGGACCGGACGTCGCCGCCGATCGGGTACCCCTTGAAGTACCAGGCGACGTGCTTCCGGACGTCGCGGCAGCCGTGCTCCTCGCTGCCGAAGAACTCGACGAGCAGTTCGGCGTGCCGCTTGAACGCCACCGCCACCTCGCCGAGGGACGGCATGTACCGCAACCCCTCGCCGCGGAACGCCGCCGCGAGGTCGCCGAACAGCCACGGCCGACCGAGGCACCCGCGCCCGACGACGACGCCGTCCGCCCCGGTCTCGTCGACCATGCGCAGCGCGTCGGCAGCGGACCAGATGTCGCCGTTGCCGAGCACCGGGATGTCGGTGATGGTCTCCTTCAGCGTCGCGATCGCCGACCAGTCCGCGTGGCCCGAGTAGTGCTCGTTGGCGGTGCGGGCGTGCAGGGAGACGGCCGCGACGCCGGCGTCCCGCGCGATGCGGGCGGCGTCGAGGTACGTGAGGTGGTCGCCGTCGATGCCCTTGCGCATCTTCACGGTGACGGGGACGTCCCCGGCGGCACGGACGGTCTTCGTGACGAGTTCCTTGAAGAGGTCGAGCTTCCAGGGCAGGGCCGCTCCCCCGCCCTTGCGCGTGACCTTCGGCACGGGGCACCCGAAGTTGAGGTCGATGTGGTCGGCGCGGTCCTCGCCCACGAGGATCGTCGCCGCCTCGGCCACCGTGTTCGGCTCGACGCCGTACAGCTGGATCGACCGCGGGGTCTCGGACTCGTGGTGCTGGATGAGCTGCATCGACACGGGGGTCCGTTCGACGAGCGCGCGCGAGGTGATCATCTCGCACACGTACAAGCCGGCGCCGTACTCGCGGCAGAGCCGGCGGTAGGCCATGTTCGTGATGCCCGCCATCGGCGCGAGCACGACCGGCACGTCGACCTCGATGGGGCCGATGCGCAGGGGCTTCGCCGGACGGGTCGCCGTCCCGGGTGCGTCAGTGATCGTCATACGTCTCCCATCCTCCCACGTCGGTGCGCGCCGGTAGCGTTCTCCACATGACGACCGACGCCATCACCAGGTTCGACGCCGACGCACGGGCCCGGGGGCTCCGGGTCGACGTGGTCGAACGACCCGCCGCGGACTCCCTGCACGGGGCAGCCGCACTGCTCGGCATCGAGCCCGGCGACATCGTGAAGACCCTCGTCGTGAAGCGGCACGACGGCGGCTTCCTGCTCGCCCTCGTGCCCGGTGGCCGTGCCATCGCCTGGAAGAAGCTCCGCACCGTCGTCGGCGTCAACAAGCTCTCGATGCCCGACGCCGCCACCGCGCTCGAGGCCTCGGGCTACGAACGCGGCACCATCACGCCCATCGGTGCGACGGGCGACCTGCCGGTCTACGCCGACGAGCGGATCGTCGGACGCCGGGTCGCCCTCGGCGCCGGTCGGCACGGCGCGAGCGCCTTCGTCGACGCCGACGACCTGGTCGCGGCCTACGGCGCGACGGTCGCCGACATCACCGACGAGGAGCCCGTCCGCTAGCACCCGCTCAGTCGGGGACCTCGGTCCAGACGCCCTCGGCGCCGGGCACGAAGCACGAGTCGCCCTCGCACACCGGCGCACCGCCGGGCGCGACGAGCGTGAGCAGGGCGGGTCGCGCCTCCTGGCCGTCGGACTGGAGGCGCGGCTCGGCCGAGCCGTCGACGCGGACGTCCGTCATCGGGTCGCCTCCGCGTCTGCTGCCGCGTCCTCGGCGGACCGCTGCTCGGCCTCGGCGACGTCCGACGGGGTCGTCCCGCGGAGGGCGACGACCTGCGTCAGCACCTGCTCGAACGCAGCCGGGTCCTGCGCGCCGGAGACGCCGTACTTGCCGTCGATGACGAAGAACGGGACGCCGTTGATGCCGTACGACTGCGCCTGCGCCTGGTCGGCGCGGACGGCCGCGAGCTGCGAGTCGTCGCGGAGCGTGGCGCGTACCTCGTCCGGGTCGAGGCCGACCTCGGCCGCGAGGGACGCCAGCGACTCGTCCTGCCCGACGTGCTCACCGCGCTCGAAGTAGGCGGCGAAGAGGCGCTCAACCATCTCGAGCTGCTTGCCCTGTTCCTTCGCCAGGTGGATGACCTGGTGCGCCTTCACCGTGTTGGTGTGGTGCATCGACTCGAAGTCGTAGTCGAGGCCCACGCTCGCGGCGATGCCGGAGACCTGGTCGAGCATCTGCTGCGCCTGCTCGACGGGCATGCCCTTGTGGCCGGAGAGGAACTCGGCCTCGGTGCCCTCGAAGTCCACGGGGGTGTCGGGGCTGAGCTCGAAGGAGTGGTACTCGACCTCGACCGGGGCGCCGTTCGGGGTCGAGGCGAAGGCGGCGACGCCGGCCTCGAACTTCCGCTTGCCGATGTAGCACCAGGGGCAGGCGATGTCCGACCAGACATCGACCTTCACAGAGTCGTTCATGCTGGTCGCAACCGGGGCCGCCGCAGCCGCATTCCCGCGCTGCCGGGCGCGGCGGGCGCGGCGCACAACCAAAAGCACCCCGCGCCGCGCATCAGCGTGGTTCGGGGTGCCTTTGGTTGTGCGAACGGCCGCGCCGACGCGCGAAGCGGCGCCGACGCGGCCGCACCGCGCCTACGCGCCGAGCAACCGCGCCGCGAGGTACCCCTGCAGCTGGTCGAGCGCCACCCGCTCCTGCGACATCGTGTCGCGCTCGCGCACCGTCACGGCCTTGTCCTCGAGCGTGTCGAAGTCCACCGTGATGCAGAACGGCGTGCCGATCTCGTCGTGGCGACGGTAGCGACGCCCGATCGCCCCCGCGTCGTCGAAGTCCACGTTCCAGTACCTGCGCAGGTCGTCCGCGAGGCCACGCGCCACCGGCGACAGCTGCTCGTTGCGGGACAGCGGCAGGACGGCGGCCTTGACCGGAGCGAGCCGCGGGTCGAGCCGCAGGACCGTGCGCTTGTCGACGCCGCCCTTCGCGTTCGGCGCCTCGTCCTCGTGGTAGGCGTCGAGCAGGAACGCCATGAGCGCGCGGGTGAGACCGAACGACGGCTCGATGACGTACGGCACGTACTTCTCGTTCGCGGCCTGGTCGAAGTACCGGAGGTCCTTGCCGGAGGACTCGATGTGGTTGTTGAGGTCGAAGTCCGTGCGGTTCGCGACGCCCATGAGCTCGCCCCACTCGGTGCCCGCGAACCCGAAGCGGTACTCGATGTCGGCGGTGGCGTCGGAGTAGTGCGCGCGTTCCCCGTCCGGGACGTCGAAGCGCCGCAGGTTCTCCGGGTCGATGCCGAGGTCGGTGAAGAACGCGACCGAGTCGGCGATCCACTGCTCGTAGTGCTCCTGCGCGGAGGCCGGCGGCACGAAGTACTCGATCTCCATCTGCTCGAACTCACGCGTCCGGAAGATGAAGTTGCCGGGCGTGATCTCGTTGCGGAAGGCCTTGCCGACCTGGCCGATGCCGAACGGGGGCTTCATGCGGCTGGTCGTCACGACCTGCGCGAAGTCCACGAAGATGCCCTGCGCGGTCTCGGGGCGGAGGAAGTTCAGGCCCTCTTCCGACTCGACCGGGCCGAGGTAGGTCTTGAGCATGCCGGAGAACTCGCGCGGCTCGGTCCACTGGCCGCGGGTGCCGCAGTTCGGGCACGCGATCTCGGCCATGCCACCCTCGGGCTGCCGGTCCTTCTTCGCCACGAACGCCTCGATGAGGTGGTCTTCGCGGAACCGGTGGTGGCAGTGCAGGCACTCGACGAGCGGGTCGGTGAACGTCGCGACGTGCCCGGACGCTTCCCACACCTTGCGCGGCAGGATCACGGCCGAGTCGAGGCCGACCATGTCACCGCGGCCGCGGACGAACCGCTGCCACCACTGCCGCTTGATGTTCTCCTTCAGCTCGACGCCGAGGGGCCCGTAGTCCCACGCGGAGCGCGATCCGCCGTAGATCTCCCCCGACTGGAAGACGAAGCCACGGCCCTTGGCCAGGGCGATGACGCTGTCGAGACGGGAGGACTGTGCCACGGGATGCTCCAGAGGTCGCCGAGCTGGGTGCCCGGTTCGGAAACGTACCGGGCAAGCGTACCGGCCCCACGGGCCTCGGCGGACGGGAGGCGCGGTCCCTGTGGAGAACGCGCCTCACCCCTCCGGTCTGAAGCCGTCCACGGCGCCCAGCGCGTCCGCCACGCGCGTCACGTCGTCCTCGTCGTTCCAGAGGTGGAACGCCAGCCGGAGCCGACCGGCCCGCCCGCTCGCGGTGATCCCGGCTGCCGCGAGGGCCCGGAGGGCCGCGCCGTCGGCGTCCGCGAACGTCGTGATCGCCTGCCCGCTCCGAGGTGACCCGAGCGTGTCGGCGAGCCGGTCCGTGAGACGCGTGGCGTGCCTCCAGGACGACGTCGCATCGAGCGCGGCGACGTGCCGGAGCGCAGCCACCGCGCCCGGCCACGCCTGCCACGCCGGCGAGACGTCGAACCGACGCGCGTCGTCGGCGAGCCGCATCGCGGGGCCGTAGCAGGACGCCCACAAGTCGGCGCCCGCGTACCACCCGGCCTGCACGGGGCGGAGCCGTTCGAGCGCGGCGTCCGAGAACGTCGAGAAGGCGACCCCGCGCGGCGCGCACAGCCACTTGTACGCGTGCGTGACGGTCACGTCGAACGGGGCAGCGTCCGCCGGGAGCACGCCGGCGGCCTGCGTGAGGTCGCACAGCGTGAGCGCGCCGACGGTACGAGCCGCTTCGAGGACCGGCCCCGGACCGGTGACGACGCCGCTCGACGACTGCACCGCGGACCAGGCGACGAGCGACGTCCCGGGCCGCACCGCGTCGGCGAGGGAGGCGAGCGGGACGCTCCGGACCCGGATCCCGCGGTGCGCCTGGGCGAGGAACGGGAACACGAGCGAACTGAAGTCGCCGTCGGGGACGACGACCTCGGCGCCGTCCGGCAGCGCAGCGGCGACGACCGCGACCATGGCGGAGGTCTGCGACCCGGTGGCGACCCGGGCCCGATCCACGCCGACGATGCGCGCGAAGAGCGAGCGGCCCTCCTCGACGAGCGCACCGTACGCGACCGGCGTGGACGCGGCGTGCTCCCACTCGTCGAGGTCGGCGCGCATGGCGGCGAGCGTGCCGCGCGTGGGGAGTCCGGCGGTGCAGGCCGCCAGGTAACCGGAGCCATCGACGAAGGAGTCCATGCCTCCACGGTGGCGCGGGACCGCCCATCACACCAGGGCAGGCTTCTTCGATCCCCCATAACATGACGTTGTGGACGACCTCGATCCCCAACTCCTCCGTGTGCTGCGCGCCGTCCGTGACGCCGGCTCGATCAGCCGCGCGGCCGCCGCCCTCGGGTACAGCCAGCCCGCGGTGAGCCAGCTGCTCGCCCGCGCCGAACGCCGCACCGGCCACGAGCTCGTGCTCCGCGGAGCGCGCGGCGTCACGCTCACCGAGTCGGGACGGGTCCTCGCCGACCACGCCCTCGCGGTGCAGGCAGCCCTCGCGGCAGCGCAGGAGGACCTCGACGCCGTCGGCGGCCTCGCCCGCGGACGGGTGCGGATCGCCGGGTTCCCGAGCGCGTCGTCGACCCTCGTGCCGCCGGTGCTCGCCGCGATGTCGGCCACGAGCCCGGGCGTGGTGACCTCGTACATCGAGGCCGAACCGCCGGAGGCCGTCGAGCTCCTCCGCCGCGGCGAGGTCGACGTGGCGCTGACGTTCTCGCACGCGTTGCAGGGCGACGACGTCGGCGCCGACCCGACGCTCACGACCCGGGTGCTCGGTCGCGACCCGCTCGTCCTCGTGACGCCTGCCCCGGCGCTGAGCGGGTCCGCGCGCGGTACCGCCGCGGTCGCGGACCTCGCCGCCTTCCGCGAGGCGCGCTGGATCGGCGGGTGCCCGCGGTGCCGAGGGCACCTGCTCGCGTCGTGCGCCGCCTCCGGCTTCACCCCGGACATCGTCCTCGAGACGGACAACGCCGCGGCGGTCGTCGGGTTGGTCGCGGCGGGCCTCGGTGTGGCCCTGCTCCCCCGCCTCGCGCTCACGACCACCGTGGTGCCGCCCGGCGTCTCGGTCACGCCGGCGAGCGACGAGCTCGCGCGGCGCGTCGAAGTGGTGGTGGCACGGGGCGCGGACCGGGTGCCGAGCGTCCGCGCCGCGCTCGACGCGGTCCGCGGCGCGGCGCACCTGCTCGGCTGAGCCGGGGACCGTCGGACGGGAGGCACGGGTCGGCGCCGACCCGCGCCTCCTGTCAGGCCGTCGGTGCGTCCACCGCCCCGCCGAACCGTCGATCGCGGCGCGCGTACTGCTCGATCGCTCCCCACAGGTCGGTGCGACGGAAGTCCGGCCACAGCCGGTCGAGGAACACCATCTCGGCGTACGCCGACTGCCACAGCATGAAGTTGGACGTCCGCTGCTCCCCCGAGCTCCGCAGGAAGAGGTCGACGTCCGGCAGCTCCGGCACGTACAGCCGCTTCGCGAGGGCCTTCTCGGTGACCTGGCTCGGCTTGAGGCGCCCGGCGGCGACGTCCTCGGCCATGCCCCGGACCGCGTCGACGATCTCGTTCCGACCGCCGTAGTTGACGCACATCGTCAGCGTGCAGACGTCGTTGTCGGCGGTCATGCGCTCGGCGGTCTGCAGCTCGTCGATCACGCTGCGCCAGAGCCGCGGCCGACGTCCCGCCCACCGGATCCGGACGCCCCACGCGTTCAGTTGGTCGCGGCGGCGGTGCAGGACCTCGCGGTTGAAGCCCATCAGGAAGCGGACCTCGTCGGGTGAGCGCTTCCAGTTCTCGGTCGAGAACGCGTACGCCGAGACGTGCTTGACGCCGATCTGCACGGCGCCGGCGACCACGTCGAGGAGCGATGCCTCGCCCGCGCGGTGCCCCTCGACCCGGGTGAGGCCGCGCTGGTTCGCCCATCGGCCGTTGCCGTCCATCACGATCGCGACGTGCTCGGGGACGAACTGCAGCGGGATCGCCGGAGGGTGCTCACCCGTCCAGTCGACGGGCTTCAGCGGCTCGGACTCGGCGTACCGGCGAGGGCTCATGCAGGGGTTCCTCCGTGGTCGGACGGCTGGTCGGGCGCGTTGCCCGGCACGTTGCCGGTCGCGTTGCCGGGCGTGTTGCCGGGCGCGTTGCCGGGCGTGTTGCCGGGCGCGTGGTCGGTCGCGTGGTCGGTCGCGTTGCCGGACGGGACCGGCGGCTCCGGCAGCGTGGGTGCCGGGGTCGCGGCGACCGCGGCGGGCACACCACCCGGTGTCGGATGGACCGGGGACGGGTGCTCGGTGCGGTCGACGTGCGGCAGCGACCGGAGCGATCGTTCCAGGTGCCACTGGGCGTACGCCGCCACCACGCCGGACGCCCGGGAGCGCGTGCGCTCGTCCGACGCGTCCACCGTGCTCCAGTCGCCGGCGAGCAGGGAGCCCAGGAGCTGCAGGGTGTCCGGGTCGAGCCGCGGTGTCCCCGGAGGCGCCGCGTGGTCCGCCACCACGCCGCCGAGCTGCACGACGAACGCCGAGTGCGGCCCGGGCTCGCCGGTGACCGCGCAGTCGCGGAACGACGGCGCCCACCCTGCGATGCTCATCGCGCGCAACAGGTACGAGTCGAGCGTCGCACTCGTCACGTGCTCGCCGCGCGCCAGCGACCGGAGCGCCCCGACGAGGAGCAGGTACTGCTGCAGTCCGGCGTCCGCCTCGCTCAGGCGGTCGGCGGTCTCGACCATCGCGCTGGCGGCGGTGTAGGCCCCGTAGTCGGCGACGATCTGCGCGCCGTACGAACCGAGCGACTCGGCCTGCGTGACGATGTCGAGCGAGCGGCCCTCGTAGAACTGGGCGTCGACGACCATGAACGGCTCGAGCCGGGACCCGAACTTCGACGCGGTCCGCCGGACGCCCTTCGCCACCGCCCGGATCTTGCCGTGCTGCCGGCTCAGCATCGTGACGATGCGGTCGGCTTCACCGAGCTTGTGGGTGCGCAACACGACGCACTCGTCCCGGTACAGCGGCATTGGTCCAGTATCCCCCGCGCCACCGACGCTCCGCGCCGCGCCGCTCGCGGCGCGCGATCGGGCGGGCGTCGAGCGGGCGCGACACGTCGCTCACGTCCGCCGAGCGGGCGGAAGGCGCCGCTCGCCACCGACGAGCGGGACAGAAACCTCCCGCTCGCGGCGCACACGCACGCACGCACCAGCGCGCCCACGCACAGGAGGCGCGGTGCGGGTCGGACCCGCACCGCGCCTCCTGGACGGAACGCGTTACGCCGAGACCAGCTCCGACGCGCCGGACGCAGCCCCCGCGCGCACCGCGCGGTTGACCGCCGAGACGATCGCCTTGAGCGACGCGGTGGCGATGTCGGCGTCGATCCCGACGCCCCACAGCCGGACGCCGTCGACGTCGAGCTCGACGTAGGACGCGGCTTGCGCGTCACCCGAGGCGCTCATCGTGTGCTCCGAGTAGTCGTAGAGCGTCACGTCGACGCCCTGCTCCCGCATGACCGTGAGGAACGCGTCGATCGGGCCCGTCCCGACGGCGTCGGACGCGATCGAGCCGTCGTCGACGCGCAGGGCGACCGAGAGCTTCGTCGTGCCGTCGAAGTCGCTCGACGTCGCCGTCTTCGTGATCTCGTAGCGGCCCCACTTGTCGGACTCGTCGGCCGCGGGCAGGTACTCGTCGCGGAAGAGGTCCCAGATGCGCTCGGACGAGAACTCGCCGCCCTCGGCATCGGTGCGCTGCTGCACGACGCCGGAGAACTCGATCTGCAGCTTGCGGGGCAGGTCGATCGAGTGGTCCGTCTTGAGCAGGTAGGCGACGCCGCCCTTGCCGGACTGGGAGTTGACGCGGATCACGGCCTCGTAGGAGCGGCCGATGTCCTTCGGGTCGACGGGCAGGTACGGCACCGCCCACGCGATCTCGTCGATGTCCTTGCCGGCGGCCGCGGCCTTGGCCTTCATGGCCTCGAAGCCCTTGTTGATGGCGTCCTGGTGCGAGCCGCTGAACGCCGTGTAGACGAGGTCGCCCGCCCACGGCTGGCGCTCCGGCACCGGCAGCTGGTTGCAGTACTCGACCGTGCGCTTGATCTGGTCGATGTCCGAGAAGTCGATCTCGGGGTCGATCCCCTGCGTGAACAGGTTCATGCCGAGTGCGACCAGGTCGACGTTGCCGGTGCGCTCACCGTTGCCGAACAGGCAGCCCTCGATGCGGTCGGCGCCGGCCATGTACCCGAGCTCCGCGGCCGCGACGGCGGTGCCGCGGTCGTTGTGGGGGTGCAGGGAGAGGATGACGTCGTCGCGGTGGGCGAGGTTGCGCGACATCCACTCGATCGAGTCGGCGTAGACGTTCGGCGTCGCCATCTCGACGGTCGCCGGCAGGTTGATGATCACCTTGCGGTCGGGCGTCGGCTCGAAGACCTCGAGCACGGCGTTGCAGATCTGGACCGCGACCTCGAGCTCGGTGCCCGTGTACGACTCGGGCGAGTACTCGTAGAACACCTTCGTGTCGTGCTGCAGGTTCGCCTCGGCCGCACGGCACAGCTTCGCACCGGACACCGCGATGTCGACGACGCCCTGCACGTCGGTGCGGAACACGACCTCGCGCTGGACGATCGACGTCGAGTTGTACAGGTGCACGATGGCCTGCTTCGCGCCGTCGATCGCCTCGTACGTGCGGTTGATGAGGTGCTCGCGTGCCTGGGTCAGCACCTGGATCGTGACGTCGTCGGGGATCGCGCCCTCGTCGATGAGCGAGCGGACGAAGTCGAAGTCGGTCTGCGAGGCGCTCGGGAACCCGACCTCGATCTCCTTGTAGCCCATCCGGACGAGCAGGTCGAACATGGCGCGCTTGCGCTCGGAGTCCATCGGGTCGATCAGGGCCTGGTTGCCGTCGCGCAGGTCGACCGCGCACCACCGCGGTGCCTCGTCGATGCGCTTCGTCGGCCAGGTGCGGTCCGGGAGGTCGACACGGATCTGGTCGTGGAACGGGACGTACTTGTGGATCGGCATCCCGGAGGGGCGCTGGGTGTTCTGCATCGTTTCGTCGCTTTCGTCGTCAGGTGTGGGTCAGGCCACGACGGACTCCGCGACGAGGTGGGCCGTTGTGTCAGGCCTCGTCGCGGCAGCGAAGGAGGAGGAGCGCCGAGTACATCGCGTCAACGGTAGCACCGGCGGCGGTCCGTGTGACAGACCGAGCCGCCGCGGGGCGCCGAGGTCGCGGGGCGCCGCGGTCGCACGACCCGCGTCCCGCAGCGGGGGCGCCGAGGTCGCACGACATGCCGTGGCCGGCGCGTCGAGGTCGCACGAACCGTCGCCCGCTGGCGCCGCGAGCGACACTTCGTGCGACCTCGGCCGGCCCGAGCGACCGATCGTGCGACCTCGGCGACCTCGGCGACCTCGGCGACCTCGGCCGGCCCGAGCGACCGAACGTGCGATCCGAGCGACCCGAACGACCGCGTGCGGCGCGTCAATCGACCGCCAGCGCCTCCGTCGGCGGCACCCGCATCGCACGCCGCACCGGCGCGATCGTCGCGACCACCGCGAGGACCAACGCTCCTACGACCACGATCCCCACCGTCAACGGCGGCAGCACCGGCGTCGTCGCGAAGCCGAGCGAACCGAGCAGCGTCTGCCCACCGACCCACCCGTAGAAGGTTCCGAGCACGAGCCCGGTGACGACGGCTGCGACGACCATCTGGACGGCCTCGGTGACGATCATCCGTCGGACCTGCGCCCCGGTCAGCCCGAGCACCCGCAGCAGCCCGAGCTCCCGGCGGCGCTGCAGCACCCCGAGGGCGAGCGCGTTCACGACCCCCACCGCGGCGATCACGGCGGAGAACCCGACGATGACGCTCACGACGGCGTTCAGCTGGACGAAGAAGTCACGCTGCCCCTCGAGCATCTCCTTCGTCATCTGCCCCTGGTCCATGGCCTGCAGCTGGGCACCGAGCACGTGCTGCATGATCCCGAGCGCCACGGCGAAGGTGACGAGCAGGGTGACGCCGATGACGAGCCCGATGGTCGCCCGTGCGGACCGGCCGGGCGCGCGCATGGCGTTGCGGCCGGCGAGCAGGACGACGGGGTCACGGGCCCCGATGCGTCCGATGAGCTGCAGGACGGGCGGCATCACGATCGTCGCACCGACGGCCACCCCGGCGAAGGAGACGAAGCCCCCGAGCGCTGCCGGCAGGACCGCGATGGGCGAGAGCCCGCTCGCGAGCAGCCCGACGAGCAGGAGCAGGCCACCCGCAGCCATGAGCACGATCGCCCAGACCTTCCGAGCGGTCCCGGAGCGGACGTCGTCGTGACTCGGTTCGACGCTCGACGAGAGCGCCTCGAGCGGGGTCACGGTGAGCACCCGCCGCGAACCGGCCGCGAACGCACCCCAGGTCGCGAGGACAACCGCCACGACCGGGAGCACGAGCTCCCACGGCACGATCGTGTACGCGGTGTCCGGCAGGAACCCGTTGCCCCGCAGCACGACGACGAAGAGCGCACTGAGCCCCGTGCCGACGACCGCCCCGATCAGACCGCCGAGTACCCCGACGACGAGGCCGGTCCGGTTGATCCGTGCACGCAACGAGGCGCCGGTCGCCCCGACGAGCCGCTGCAGCGCGATGATGCGGGTCTGCCCGGCGATGAGCGTGGCGCAGGTGTTCGCCGTGACGATCGCACCGACGTAGAGGGCGATGCCGAGGAAGAGCCACCCGACGACCGAGAGGATCGCCTTCACCGGGCCGAGCTCGGAGAGACCGGAGGCCGCCAGGGCCTCGGTGACGATCCCCGGCGCGATGACCAGTGCCGACCCGAAGGTGGTGCCGAGCGCCGCGACGAGGACGGTCGGGGCGAACGCGCGGACGCCGTTCACGCTGCGGTCTCCATCCCGAGCATCGTGGTCGAGATCGCCGCGGCATCCATCGCCGGACGATCCCCCACCACACGACCATCCGCCAGGAACAGGATCCGATCAGCATTCGCCGCAGCCACCGGATCATGCGTCACCATCACCACGCTCTGCCCCCACTCTGACACCGCACCCCGCAAGATCTGCAACACATCACGACCCGTCCGCGAATCCAACGCCCCCGTCGGCTCGTCCGCGACCACCACCGCCGGCCGCGACGCCAACGCCCGCGCGATCGCCACCCGCTGCTGCTGCCCACCCGACAACTGGTGCGGACGATGCGACAACCGATCCCCCAACCCCAGCATCTCGACGAGACGATCGATCCACGCCGACTCCTCACGAGTCACCTTGTGCCCGCCCAACAGGAACGGCAACCGGATGTTCTCCCCCACGTCCAACGTCGGCACCAGGTTGAACGACTGGAACACGAACCCCAACCGACGACGCCGCAACTCCGTCAACTCCCTGTCACCCAACCCCGTGACGTCCACCCCGTCGATCCAGATCCGACCCGACGACACCTGGTCGAGCCCCGCCGCGACGTGCATCAACGTCGACTTCCCCGAACCCGACGGCCCCATCACCGCCGTGAACTCCCCCGCACCGATGTCGACACTCACATCGTCCAACGCCGTCACCCGCCGTACAGCATCGCCGTAGAACTTCGAAACGCGGTCGAGACGGATGATCGGTCTGCTGCTCGTGGTCATGACTCCACGATGACGGCCAGGAGGCACGCCCCGCGTCGGCCCAGCGGCTCCTGTGGATCGTCCGCTCGGCTCCACTGCCTGGGGAGAAGTCATCCTGGCGGATGACGGACCGTCAGCGCGCAGCGCGCAGCCGCCGTCAGTCGGCCTTCGCGACCAAACCGTGCTCGTGCGCGAACACCACGAGCCGCACCCGGTCCCGCAGCTCGAGCTTCGTGAGGACGCGCGAGATGTGCGTCTTCACCGTCGCCTCGCTCACGTACTCGTGCTGCGCGATCTCGCTGTTGCTGAAGCCCCGCGCCGCCAGGTCGAAGATCTCCCGTTCGCGCGGCGTCAGGTCCGCGAACGCGGCCGGCACCGAGGCCGCCTGCTCGCTCGTGTCCTCGTAACGGCGGAGGAGCTCACGGGTCGCCGACGCCGCGAACACCGCGGTCCCGGCGTGCACCGTGCGGATCGCCGCGAGCAGGAACTCCGGGTCGGCGTCCTTCAGCACGAACCCGCTCGCGCCGGCTCGGATCGCCTTCGCCGCTGCCTCGTCGAAGTCGAACGTGGTGAGCACGAGCACCTTCGCGCCGTCGGTCCCGCTGTCCTCGACGATGCGGGCGGTGGCGGTGATGCCGTCCATCACCGGCATGCGGACGTCCATGAGTACGACGTCGGGACGCCCGCGCCGCACGAGCTCCACGCCCTCGGCACCGTCGCCGGCCTCGCCGACGAACTGCAGGTCGGCCTGCGAGTCGATGAGCATCCGGATGCCGGTGCGGAACAGGGCCTGGTCGTCGACGAGCGCGATGCGGATCGGGGTGTCGTTCATCGGCCGGTGCGCTCCTGGAGGGTCGAGGGTGTGGTCGGGACGAGCCCGCGCGGCATCTGGCCGCTCGCGGGGACGGACGGCATCCGGACCGCGACCGCGAAGTCGTCGCCCCGCGGTCCCGCGGTCATCGTCCCCCCGGTCATGGTGGCACGTTCGCGCATGCCGACCAGCCCGTGTCCGGTGCCGGGCCCGCGCGTGCCGTCATCGGCGCGCCGGTTGACGACTGTGATCTCGACGGTGTCCGGCCGGTACGTGAGGCTCGCGCGCACCGGGGTGTTCGGCTCGCCGTGCTTCCACGCGTTCGTCAGGCTCTCCTGGACGATCCGGTAGACGGCGAGCTGTGTCGTGGTCGGCAGGCCCGACGAATCGCCCTCGCGCTCGACCCGCACGTCGAGGCCGACGCCACGCATCTCGCCGATCAGCCGGTCGATGTCGTCGATCTCCGGGGTCGGTGCGGTGCCCTGCTCGTGCCGCAGCGCACCGAGCAGTTCGCGCACGTCGCCGAGGGCACGGCGGGCGGTGCTCGAGATCGTCCCGAGCGCTTCGTCGGCGATGGCGGGATCCGCCTTCAACGCGTACCGGGCACCGTCCGCCTGGGCGATCACGACCGCCAGCGAGTGCGCGACGATGTCGTGCATGTCCCGGGCGATCCGGACGCGTTCCTGCTCCACGGCGACGGCACGATCGGCCCGTGCGGCGTCGCGCTCGGCGAGGAGCTGGGCCTCTCGGCTCATGCTCGCCGACCGCCGGGTGCGGAGCACGAGACCGGCGAGCCACGGCAGGAGGAGCAGCAGCAGCACGATCGCGAAGTACGCGATCGCGACCTTGAGCGACTCCTGCTCGGGCGTCGTCGCCGTCACGATGCCCTGCCGCTGCCGGTAGTCGTCGAGACCGAGGTAGACGGCCGCCGTCACCGGGCCGACGATCGACGACACCAGGCCCGCCAGCCGGACGCGCCGGCTGCCGTAGCGGCTCGTCGAGTACACCACCCCGGCGATGAACGCGTTCGACAGGTCGGGCATCTGCAGGGTGACCATCTCGAGGACGGCGAACACCCACGCCACACCGAGCGCGAGCCCCGGCGACAGGCGCCGGAGCGCCAGCGCGGCCGTCATGCCGAGGACCGTCAAGAGCGCGAACGGCGAGTCCAGTCCCCGCGCGGTCACGACGAGCACGAGCGCGCCGAGCAGGACCGCGATCACGACGTCGGTGATCACCTGCGCGCGCAGCATGGGACGGAACACCACACCACGGTACGTCCAGGAGGCGCGGTGCGCGTCCGCCTCCAGGTTGACGTCAGCAGACGATCGGGTCAGAAGCCGAGTCGCCCGAGCTGCTTCGGGTCGCGCTGCCACTCCTTCGCGACCTTCACCCGGATGTTGAGGTACACGTGGCGGCCGCCGAGCAGCGCCTCGATCTCGGTGCGGGCCCGCGACCCGACGTCCTTGAGACGCTCCCCCTTGCGGCCGATGACGATCGCCTTCTGACTGTCCCGCTCGACGAAGAGGTTCGCGAAGATGCGCAGCGGGCCGTCCGGTTCGTCGTCCTCGTCGGGCTCGACGACGTCCTCGATCACGACGGCGAGCGAGTGCGGCAGTTCGTCGCGCACGCCCTCGAGCGCGGCTTCGCGGATGAGTTCGCCGATCCGCTCCTCGTCGGTCTCCTCGGTCACCGCGGCGTCGTCGTAGAGCTGGGGCGACTCGGGCAGCAGCGACGTGATCACGCCGAGCAGGTCCTCGAGCTGCAGTCCCCTCGTGCCCGAGGTCGGCACGATGGCGTCCCACTCGCGCAGCTTCGACACCGCGAGCAGTTGCTCCCCGACCTTGTCCTTGGCGGCCCGGTCGATCTTCGTGACGATGGCGACCTTCTTCGCACGCGGGTACTGGTCCAGCGTGTCGTTGATGAACCGGTCGCCGGGGCCGATCGGCTCGTTCGCCGGGACGCAGAGCCCGATGACGTCGACGTCCCCGAGGGTGGACTGCACGAGGTCGTTCAGCCGCTCGCCGAGCAGGGTGCGCGGTCGGTGCACGCCGGGGGTGTCGACGATGATGACCTGGCCGTTCGGTCGGTGCACGATCCCGCGGATGGCGCGGCGGGTGGTCTGCGGCTTCGACGAGGTGATCGCGACCTTCTGGCCGACGAGCGCGTTCGTCAGCGTGGACTTCCCGACGTTCGGGCGCCCCACGAACGAGACGAACCCGGCGCGGTACGGCTCGGTCGGTCCGGCGGTGGCTGGCGTGGTGTCGGTCATGCGTGCGTGGTTCCCGTCGTGGTGGATGCTGCGTCGTCGAAGGCGTCCTCGACGTCCGCGAGTCCGGGCGTGCGCTCGGCGAGCACGGTGATGAGGTGGCGGCGCTTGCCCTCGACCCGGTCGGCCGTGAGCACGACGCCGGACACGGTGACGCTGTCGCCGCTGATCGCCAGGTGGCCGAGCTCCTTGGTGAGCAGCCCGCCGGCGGTGTCGACGTCGTCGTCCTCGAGCTCGATGCCGAACAGGTCGCCGAGGTCGTCGATGGGCAGTCGGGCGGAGATCCGCCAGACGCCCGGCTCGACCTCGACCCGGTCGACCACGGCGCGGTCGTACTCGTCCGAGATGTCGCCGACGAGCTCCTCGATGAGGTCTTCCATCGTGACGAGCCCGGCGACGCCGCCGTACTCGTCGACGACGAGCACGAGGTGGTTCTTCGCGACCTGCATGTGGCGCAGGGTGTCGTCGGCGGCCTTCGACTCCGGCACGAACTCCGCCGGGCGGAGGAGCGTCGTGACCCGCTTGGTACCGGACCCCGGGCGCTCGTACAGGGCCCGGGCCACGTCGCGCAGGTAGAGGACCCCGAGCACGTCGTCGCTGCCCTTGCCGGTGACGGGCATGCGGGAGACGCCCGCGGCGAGGAACTGCTCCATGCCGCTCGCGAGGGTGTCCGACCCGTCGACGGTGAGCATGTCGGTGCGCGGCACCATCACCTCGCGCACGAGGGTGTCGCTGAACTCGAAGACCGAGTGGATGAGCTCGCGGTCGTCCTGCTCGAGGACGTTGCTCTCGGTGGCCTCGTCGACGAGCGACAGCAGCTGCTCCTCGCTCGACACCGTCGACGCGCTGCCCCCGCGCCCGGGCGTGACGCGGTCGCCGATCGCCACGAGCAGGCCGGCGAGCGGACCGAGCACGATGCGCACGGCCCGGACGAGCCCGCCCGTGGTCGCGATGAGCCGTTCGGCGTGCGCGCGACCGACGCTGCGCGGGCTGGACCCGACGAGGACGAACGACACCGCGGTCATGATCGCGGCGGCCACGATGAGCGCGACCCACCACGTGTCGAAGACCATCACGAGCGCGATCGTGACGAGCACGGCGGCGGCGGTCTCGGCGAGCACCCGGAAGAAGTTGAGCGCGTTGACGTGTGCCCCGACGTCGTCGCCGACCGCCTCGATGGCGCGGCGGTGCTTGCTCTCCCGCGCGATCTCGTCGAGGTCGGCGCGGGAAAGGACGGAGAGCGCAGCGTCGGACGCGGCGAGCAGGCCACCGACGACGACCAGCACGAACGCCACCGCCAGCAGGCCGACGACGAGCAGCATCAGCTCACCGCCCGCGGCGCTGGGCGGCGAAGGCCGTGAGGATCTCGCCCTGCAGCCCGAACATCTCCGCCTTCTCGTCCGGCTCGGCGTGGTCGAACCCGAGCAGGTGCAGGATGCCGTGGCAGGTCAGCAGGAGCATCTCGTCGGTGCTCGAGTGCCCGGCGGTCTTCGCCTGTTCCTCGGCAACCTGCGGGCAGAGCACGATGTCGCCGAGCAGCCCGGCGGGCGTCGGGTCGTCCTCGGTGCCCGGACGGAGTTCGTCCATCGGGAAGCTCAGGACGTCGGTCGGCCCGGGTTCGTCCATCCACCGGACGTGCAGCTGCTCCATCGCGCCCTCGTCGACGAGCACGATCGCGAGCTCCGCATCGGCGTGGACGTGGAGCGCGTCGAGCGCGAAGGCGGCGAGGCGCTGGATGGCTGCCTCGTCGACCTCGACGCCGGACTCGTTGTTGAGCTCGATGCTCACCGGTTCCCTCCTCGGGAGTCGTTCTGGGGGTACGGGGAGCGCTGGCGGTCCTGCGGCGGACGCCCCCGTCGCTCGGCGCGGTTCGCACCGGCGGGGTTCGGCGTGGCGGCGCTGCCCCGGCCGCCCGGGCGGTACCCGGACTGCTCGGCGAGGCGTTCCTCGTCGTAGACGGTGTAGGCGTCCACGATCCGTCCGACGAGCGTGTGGCGGACGACGTCCTCGCTGCCGAGGCGGGCGAAGTGGATGTCGTCGACCTCGCCGAGGATGCGCGTGACGAGCCGGAGCCCGGACAGGTTGCCCGGCAGGTCGACCTGGGTGATGTCACCCGTGACGACCATCTTCGAGCCGAACCCGAGCCGCGTCAGGAACATCTTCATCTGCTCGGGCGTCGTGTTCTGCGCCTCGTCGAGGACCACGAACGAGTCGTTCAGCGTGCGTCCGCGCATGTACGCCAGCGGGGCAACCTCGACCGTGCCGGCGGCCAGGAGCTTCGGCACCAGCTCGGGGTCCATCATCTCGTTGAGCGCGTCGTAGAGCGGACGCAGGTACGGGTCGATCTTGTCGGTGAGGGTGCCCGGCAGGAAGCCGAGCCGCTCGCCGGCCTCGACCGCGGGGCGCGTCAGGATGATCCGGGTGACCTCGCGCCGCTGCAGCGCCTGGACGGCCTTCGCCATCGCCAGGTACGTCTTGCCGGTACCGGCGGGGCCGATGCCGAACGTGATCGTGTGCTCGTCGATGGCGTCGACGTAGGCCCGCTGCCCGTCGGTCTTCGGCCGCACGGACTTGCCGCGGCTCGACACGATCGGCGTGCCGAAGGTGTCGGACGGCTTGCGGTCCTCGTCCAGGAGCTTCGCGGAGACGGGGATGTCGGACGGCCCGATGTCCTGCCCGCGCTTCACCATGCCGACGAGCTCGTCGACCAGGGCGTGCGCGCGCGCGACGTCGCGTTCGGGCCCGGTCAGCGTGACCTCGTTGCCACGCACGAGCACGCGGACGCCCGGGTACTGGCGTTCGACGGTCTTGAGCAGTCGGTCCTGGGGGCCGAGCAGCTGCACCATGGCGATGCCGTCGACCTGGATCGAGGCCGACACGTCCGTCGGGTCGGCCGGGGTGGGTGCTGGTTCGTTAGCCGGCAAGGGTGCCTTCCTGCAGTTCACCTGCGAGTACGTGCGCGTGCACGTGGAACACGGTCTGACCGGCGGCTTCGCCGGTGTTGAAGACGAGTCGGTACTGGCCGCCGGCGCGCTCGTCGGCGATGCGCTGCGCGGTGGCGACCAGGTGGGCGAGGAGGTCCGGGTCACCGGCTGCGAGCTCGGTGACGTTCCGGTACTGCTCGGTCTTGGGGATGACGAGCACGTGGACGGGTGCCTTCGGCGCGATGTCCTCGATGGCGATCACGCGGTCGTCCTCGGCGACGACGGTCGCCGGGATCTCGCGCGCGATGATCCGGGAGAAGATGCTGGGCGTGCTGGTGCTCATGGCTCCATCGTAGAACGCGGTACCGACGCCACGCCTTCCCGATCCGGGCGCTACCAGCGACCGAGCAGCGTCTGGAGAACCGCGAGCGCGGCCGGGCCGGCGGTGGACGTCCGGAGCACCGTGTCGCCGAGGCGGACCCGGACGGCCCCGGCGGCCACCAGCCGGTCGAACTCGGAACCGTCGATGCCGCCCTCGGGTCCGACGACGAGCACGATCTCGGCGACGTCGCTCGGCGGTTCCCACTCGGAGAGCCGGACGTCGCCGACCGGGTCCAGCACGAGGACGGCGCGAGCACTCTCGGCCGCACCGGGAGCCGGAGCCGCGAGCTGCCCGGTCGTCACCGGCGCGTCGACGACGGGCACCCGGGAACGGATCGCCTGCTTCGACGCCTCGTGCGCGATCGCCGTCCAACGGGCGCGGCCCTTCTCGACCTTCGCGCCGTCCCAGCGGGAGACGCTGCGGGCCGCCGACCACGGCACGATCCGGTCGACACCGATCTCGGTCGCCGCCTGCACCGCCATCTCGTCGCGGCCGCCCTTCGCGAGCGCCTGCACGAGCGTGAGCGTCGGTGTGGGTGCGTCGTCGACGGCGACCGTGGACACCGCCAACGAGAGCGTGTCCCGCCCGAGCGCGGTCACAGCCCCGGTCACGACGGTGCCACGACCGTCGGACAGGCGCAGCGTCTCCCCCACCCGGACCCGGGCGACCGTGACGGCGTGGCGTCCCTCCGCCCCGTCGAGCGGGACGGTGTCGCCGACCGTGACGCCGTCGAGCGACCCGACGAGGTAGAGCGACGCCATCAGAAGTTGAAGAACCGGTCGCGGAGCTTGCCGAACATGCCCTGCTGGAAGCGGGCGAGCTGCGGCTTCGCGGCCTTGTGCGACTTCGCGAGCTGCTCGACGAGCTGCCGTTCCTTGTGCGAGAGCTTCGTCGGCGTCACGACCTGCACACCGACACGGAGGTCGCCGCGACCGTTGCCCCGGAGCTTCGTGATGCCGCGGTCCTTGATCACGAGGACGTCGGCGCTCTGCACACCCGGCCGGACCTCGAGCTCGACCGGGCCGTCGAGCCCGTCGATCGTCGCGGTCGTCCCGAGCACGGCGTCGGTCATCGCGACCTCGAGCGTGGCGAGCAGGTCGTCCCCGTCGCGGCTGAACACGTCGTGGTGGCGCACCCGGATCTCGAGGTAGAGGTCACCGGAGGGGCCGCCGGCCGGACCGACCTCGCCCTGGCCGGGCATCTGCAGGCGGAGCCCGGAGTCGACCCCGGCGGGGACGTCGACCGGCACCGTGCGGCGGGCGCGGACGCGTCCCTGGCCCTGGCACGTCGGGCACGGGTTCGGGATGACGGTGCCGTACCCGCGGCAGGTGCCGCAGGGCGCGCTCGTCACGACGTTGCCGAGGAGCGAGCGGACCTGGCGCTGGATGTGGCCGGTGCCGCCGCAGATGTCGCACGTCTGCGCGCTCGTGCCCGGCGCGCAGCAGGAACCGCCGCACGTCTCGCACAGCACCGCGGTGTCGACCTCGACGTCCTTGTGGGTACCGAAGACGACCTCGTCGAGGTCGACGTCGATGCGGAGCAGGGCGTCCTGTCCGCGCTCGGCACGGCTGCGCGGGCCGTTGCCACGACCGCCGGCGCCACCGCCACCGAAGAACGCGTCGAAGATGTCGCTGAACCCGCCGGCTCCGCCACCGAAGGGGCTGTCGGCCTGGGGCCCGGCGTCGTACCGGCGGCGCTGCTCGGGATCGCTCAGCACGTCGTACGCGTGCGTCACGTCCTTGAAGCGCTCGGCCGCGTCGGGGCTCGGGTTCACGTCCGGGTGCAGTTCGCGCGCCAGACGGCGGTACGCCTTCTTGATGTCGGCATCGGAGGCGTCCTTCTGGACGCCGAGGACGTCGTAGTGGTCTGCCACGTATCCCTCAGTCGGTTCGGTTCGGTCGGTCGGGTGCGGCGGTCGCCGCGGTTCTGGTGGTCGTCGGTGGGCCTGGAGGCGCGGGTCGCCCCGTCGGGACCGGCTCGCTCAGGCGCGTGGGCACCTGGTCAATGTTCACCCAGGAGTTTGGACAGGTACCGTGCGACGGCGCGCACGGCGGCCATGTTCGTGCCGTAGTCCATCCGGGTCGGCCCGAGCACGCCGAGCCGGGCGAGTTCGCCGCCGGCCAGGTACCCGCCGGCGACGATGCTCGTCGCGTCGAGCCCGTACTCGGCGTTCTCCACGCCGATGCGCGCCGCGACGCCGTCGTCGATCTGCATCTCACCGAACAGGCGGAGCAGGGTCACCTGTTCCTCGATCGCCTCGAGCACCGGGAAGAGCCCGCCCGAGAAGTCCTGCTCGCTCTTGGCGAGGTTCGCCGCACCGGCCATCACCAGGCGGTCCTGCCGGTTGGCGGCGACCTGCTCGATGAGGGTCGCGACGACGACCCCGGCGAGCGGTTGGGCGTCGGGGCGGATCTGCTGCGGCACCGCGCGGAGCGCCGTCGAGACGTCCTGCAGCAGCAGCCCGACGCCGGCGCCGTTCACCACCGTGCGGAGTTCGGTGAGCGAGCCCTCGTCGAGCGCCACGTCGGTCTCGACGACGCGCTGCTCGACCCGGGCGGTGTCGGTGATGAGCACGACCATCAGGCGGTTGTCGCCGAGGCGGACGAGCTCGATGTGCTGGACACGCGCGCGCACCATCGAGGGGTACTGCACGAGGGCGACCTGGTTCGTGAGCTGGCTGAGCAGCCGGACCGTGCGGCCGAGGACCTCGTCGAGGTCGTTCGGCGCCCCGAGGAACGTCTCGATCGCGTGCCGCTGGGCGCTGGACAGCGGCCGCGCGCCGGCGAGGTGGTCGACGAAGACGCGGTACCCCTTGTCGGTGGGGACGCGACCGGACGAGGTGTGCGGTGCCGCGATGAGCTGCTCGTCCTCGAGCTGGGCCATGTCGTTCCGGATCGTGGCGGCGCTGACCCCGAAGGCGTGTCGCTCGACGATCGTCTTCGAACCGACCGGCTCGCGTGACGCGACGTAGTCCCGCACGATGGCCTTGAGGACCTCGAGGCTGCGTTCGCTGACCACCCGGACCCCTTCCACTCGATCTGGCACTCGGACGTGTCGACTGCTGATCCTACGCCCGACCACCGACGGACCGGGACTTCTCCACACGCCTGCCAGTACGCTTCCGCCATGACCTACGGACAGCAGCCCGGTGGCCCCCAGTTCCCGGGCGGGTACCAGCCGCCCCAGCCCATGTCGCCCGAGGACCAGCGCCTCTGGGCCACGCTCACGCACATCGGCGGGATCTTCTTCAACTTCGTCGCGCCGCTCGTGGCCTACCTCGTCCTGCGCGATCGCGGCGGCTTCATCCGCGAGCACACGCGCGTGGCACTGAACTTCCACATCACGATGGCGATCGCCTACGTCGCCGCGGGCCTCTTGACCATCGTGCTGATCGGCGCGGTGCTCCTGCCGGTGATCGGGATCCTGACGATCATCTTCGGGATCATGGCCGCCGTCGCCGCCAACCGCGGGCAGTTCTACCGCTACCCGCTCTCGATCGAGTTCATCAAGCAGTAGCTCAGTCGAGCAGCTCGCGGACCACCGCGTCCGCGAGCAGGCGACCCCGCAGGGTCAACTCGATCCGTCCCCGCACCGCGGCCGACCCGTCCACGAGACCACGTGCGATGAGGCCGGCGACCCGGCCCCGTGCCTCCTGGCCCAGCTCGCTCGTCGCCAGCTCACCGCGGACCCGCGCGGCGAGCAGCACGCGCTCGACGTACCGGGTCTCGTCGTCGAGGGTCTCGCGGCCGGCCGCGGGCGACTCGCCCTGGAGCACCCGGTTCGCGTACGCGGCCGGGTGCTTCACGTTCCACCAGCGGGTGCCGGCGACCGCGGAGTGCGCGCCCGGGCCGACGCCCCACCAGTCGTGGCCCTTCCAGTAGGACAGGTTGTGCCGGCTCGCGTGGTGGTCGCCGCGGGACCAGTTCGAGACCTCGTACCAGGAGTACCCGGCGTCGCCGAGGACCTGGTCGGCCAGCTCGTACATGTCCGCCGCGAGGTCGTCGTCCGGCGCCGGCAGCTCGCCGCGTGCGACCATCCGGCCCATCGCGGTGCCGTCCTCGACGATGAGCGAGTACGCCGAGACGTGGTCGGGCGCACACGCCAGGGCCGCGTCGAGCGAGGTGCGCCAGTCGTCGAGGGACTCGCCCGGCGTCGAGTAGATGAGGTCGAGCGAGACGTCGAGCCCCTGCTGCTTCGCGGCGTCCACGACGAGCGGCACGCGCTCGGGGTCGTGCGTCCGGTCGAGCGTCGCGAGCACGTGCGGCACCGCGGACTGCATGCCGTAGCTCACGCGGGTGAACCCACCGGCGCGCAGCGTCGCCAGGGACGACTCGTCGACGGAGTCCGGGTTCGCCTCGGTCGTGACCTCGGCCCCGGGCAGGATGCCCCAGGTGTCGTCGATCGCCCGCAGGATCATCACGAGGTCGGACGCCGGCAGCATCGTCGGCGTCCCTCCGCCGAAGAACACCGTCGACACCGGGCGCCGCGGGACGCCGGAGCGGGCGAGGACGTCCGCCGCGAAGCGGATCTCCTGCACGGCGTGCCCGGCGTAGTCGTCCCGCCGGACCCCGCGGAGCTCGGACGCCGTGTAGGTGTTGAAGTCGCAGTAGCCGCACCGCACGCGGCAGAACGGCACGTGCACGTACACGCCGAACGGGACGTCACCCGCGGACGCCGCGGGCGAGAGCAGCCCGTCCGCTGGTGCGGGATCGGCGATCGGGAGAGCACTCGGCATGGACTCCATTGTCCGTCATGATGGAGACATGGAGCACCACCCCGTCCCCACCACGGTGCTGTGGGACATCGACGGCACCCTCGTGATGAACGCCTCCTCGCCGGGCAACCTCTACCACCTCGCGCTCGAGCGGGCGGTGGGTCGCGACCTCGTCCTCCGCGTCGGACACCAGCACGGCCGCACCGACGCCGGGCTCATCGCCGAGCACGTCCGGGCCCACGACCTGGACGACTCGCTCATCCCCACCGTGAGCCGCCACCTGCACGACCTGACCGAGGAACGGCACGTGTCCGGCGACCACCGGAGCCCGGCTCCGGGTGCGATCGCCCTCGTCCGACGGTTCGCCGAGCTCGGCTGGCGCAACGGACTGCTGACCGGCAACTCCCCCTACCGTGCCCGCGTGAAGCTGCAGGGCGCCGGGTTCGACGTCGACGCGTTCGACTGGGAGCACTCGTACTTCGGGGACGCCGAGGTCGAGCGCAGCGGAGTGACCGCGCGTGCTGCCGAGGCCCTCGCGGGCACCCGGGCCGTCATCGTCGGGGACACCCCGCGGGACGGCGAGGCGGCCGAGGCCGTCGGGATCCCGTTCCTGGCGGTGGCGACCGGTGTGTTCGACGTCGACGCGCTCCGCGCCACGGGAGCTGTGACGATCGCCCGGAACTGCGTCGACGACGCGTCGCTCATCGAGGACGCCATCGTGGCGCTGCCGCCGCTCCGCCCGGTCGGCGAGGGCTCCTAGCCGAGCAGACCTAGTCGCCGCGGAGCGCTTCGAGGTACTTCTGCGCCATCACGCGCTGCTGCCGACGGAGCAACGGGGCCACGAACTGCCACTTCCGGCTCGACGGCTGCGAGAACTGCCGGATCTGCAACCACACCGAGCCGTCCGGGGTCCGCTCGACGACGAAGGACTCCTCGCCCGAGAGCGGGTGCCCCTCGAGCGTGCCGTACGCGAAGCCCTTGCGGTCGGTCTCGTCGATGATCGAGACGACCCGGACCGGCGCCTGCACCGTCTGGCCGAACGCGTGCATCGTCAGCGTCGCGCTCGTCCCCGCCGTCACGAGCGGCGTGCCGTCCGGGGCGAACTTCTCCACCCGGGGCGTCCCGATCGAGGCCGGGGCGATCGGCACGCCGTCCTCGTCGAAGGTCACCGGGTTGTAGCGGACCTCGTCGTCGTCGGGCTGCTCCTCGACGTGCACGCGGATCCCGCTGCGCTCCTGGATCTGCCAGGTCAGGGCCTGGGTCACCGCGGTCTCGAAGCGCTGGTCGCCGTGGCCGATCCGGGAGCGCGACTCGGACGGGGCGAACCCCTCCGGCGGGTACGTCATGAGGTCCGGCGCCTGGGTCGCACCCACGGCTCCGTACGTCAGGGCGGTCCGGTAGCTCCCGCGGGTACTCATGCGGCCACTGTACTGGGGACTCGTCCCCCGGATCGAACCGAGTCGTCCTCGGGTGCGCAACCGGCGGTCCGCTTTCCGCGCGCCCCGAACTGGAGGCCCGACACCCGTCCGACACGCCCCTATCGTGGGTGCGTGCCCCGCTCCCCCCTCGCTCGCTCGCGGTCCGTCGACCGCACGACGGCCGCGTTCGCCGTCCTGACGCTCGCGGCGTTCGGGCTCGCGGCGACGGCACGGGCCGCGGTCGAGTGGGCGACGGCCGGCCTCGGCGCTCCCTCCCGGTACGTCACGACGCCGCCGGGGGACGTCGACGTGTTCGACACCGCGAACGCCATCGCGGCGTTCGGGGCGTGCAGCGCCGGAGCGGGTGTGCTCCTGTTCGGGGTGACGCTCGTGCTCGCGGTGCGCCGACACTCGGCACGCCGGCTGCCCTACGTGCTCGGGTTCTGCACGCTGGCGATGGTGGTCGGGTCGGTGGTGGCCGGGTTCGCCGCGGCGGCGCAGGCCGACTACGACACGGCTGCCGGACTCGTCATCCTGCGGACCGCACTCGCGGGACTGGCCGCGGCGAGCCTCCCGGCACTGGGCCTGGCAGCGTTGCGGGCTCGCGCCCGCCGCGTCTGACGCGCTCCGCTACTTCTTCTTCTCTTCGACGTCGCCGGAGAGCGCCGCGATGAAGGCTTCCTGCGGGACCTCGACACGACCCACCATCTTCATGCGCTTCTTGCCCTCCTTCTGCTTCTCGAGGAGCTTGCGCTTGCGGGTGATGTCACCGCCGTAGCACTTCGCGAGGACGTCCTTGCGCATCGCCCGGATGCTCTCGCGGGCGATGATCCGGGCGCCGATGGCGGCCTGGATCGGGACCTCGAACTGCTGGCGCGGGATGAGCTTGCGCAGGCGCTCGGTCATCAGCGTGCCGTAGGCGTACGCCTTGTCGCGGTGCACGATCGCGCTGAACGCGTCGACCTGCTCGCCCTGGAGCAGGATGTCGACCTTCACGAGGTCGGCCGCCTGGTCCCCCGTGGGCTCGTAGTCGAGCGACGCGTAGCCCTGGGTCTTGCTCTTCAGCTGGTCGAAGAAGTCGAAGACGATCTCGCCGAGGGGCATCTCGTACCGGATCTCGACGCGGTCCTCGCCGAGGTACTCCATGCCGAGCAGCGATCCGCGGCGCGACTGGCACAGCTCCATGATCGCGCCCACGTAGTCCTTCGGCGCGAGGATGGCCGCACGGACCATCGGCTCGCGGACCTCGACGATGCGGCCGCCGGGGAACTCGGACGGGTTCGTGACCTCGGTCACGGTGTTGTCCTCGTTCGTGACCTCGTAGATCACGCTCGGGGCCGTGGTGATGAGGTCGAGCCCGAACTCGCGGCTGAGGCGCTCGGTGATGATCTCGAGGTGGAGCAGGCCGAGGAAGCCGCAGCGGAAGCCGAAGCCGAGCGCCACCGACGTCTCCGGCTCGTACACGAGGGCGGCGTCGGACAGCTTGAGCTTGTCGAGCGCCTCGCGGAGGTCGGGGTAGTCCGAGCCGTCGATCGGGTACAGGCCCGAGAACACCATCGGCTTCGGGTCGGTGTACCCGGCCAGCGCCTCGGTCGCGGGCTTCTGCGCCGTCGTGACCGTGTCGCCGACCTTCGACTGGCGGACGTCCTTCACCCCGGTGATGAGGTACCCGACCTCGCCGACGGAGAGGCCCTTCGTCGGCTTCGGCTCGGGCGCGGACACCCCGATCTCGAGGATCTCGTGCGTCGACTTGGTCGACATCATCTGGACCTTCTCGCGCGGGTGGATCGTGCCGTCCACCATCCGCACGTAGGTCACGACGCCGCGGTAGCTGTCGTAGACCGAGTCGAAGATCATCGCGCGGGGCGGAGCGTCCACGTCGCCCACGGGGGCCGGCACGGAGCCGACGACCCGGTCGAGCAGCTCGGCGACGCCCACGCCGGTCTTGCCGGACACGCGCAGGACGTCGTTCGGCGAGCCGCCGATGAGCTGCGCGAGCTCGGCCGCGTACTTCTCCGGCTCGGCCGCCGGCAGGTCGATCTTGTTGAGGACCGGGATGATCTCGAGGTCGTTCTCGAGCGCCAGGTAGAGGTTGGCGAGCGTCTGCGCCTCGATGCCCTGCGCCGCGTCGACCAGGAGGATCGCTCCCTCGCACGCCGCGAGCGACCGGGACACCTCGTACGAGAAGTCCACGTGACCGGGCGTGTCGATCATGTTGAGGGCGTACGTCTGCCCGTCGAGCTCCCACGGCATGCGCACCGCCTGGGACTTGATCGTGATGCCGCGCTCGCGCTCGATGTCCATGCGGTCGAGGTACTGCGCACGCATGGCGCGGTCCTCGACGATGCCGGTGATCTGCAGCATGCGGTCGGCCAGCGTGGACTTGCCGTGGTCGATGTGCGCGATGATGCAGAAGTTGCGGATCGCGTCGGCCGGGGTCGAGGCGGGCTCGAGCGGCGCGGATGCTTGTGGGCTCACGGTTCCTCGGGGTGGGTCGGACGGTCGAACGATTGTCCCACGTCCGCGCGGCGGCGGCGCGCACGTCCGGTCAGACGATGGCGTGCTCCGGCGCCGGCAGCGCACCCAGTCCGCGGCGCAGGTCCGCCGGCGTCGCCGCGAGGCAGACGCGGATCCAGCCCTCGCCGGTCCGCCCGAACGCGCTCCCCGGCGCCACGGCGACCCGCTCCCGCTGGAGGAACCCGAGCGCCCACTCCGCGACGTCGCCCTGCGAGGCGTGGGACATGTCGATCCACAGGTAGAAGGCGCCCCGCGGGTCGAGGTAGTGGATGCCGGCGGCGTCGAGCACCTCCTTCGCGACGCCGAGGTTGGCGCGGTAGTGCTCGCGGGCGTCCTGCACGGCGGAGTGGTCCCCCACGATCGCCGCGAGGGCCGCCCACTGGTCGGGTTCGGCGACGCAGCTGATCATCGCCTCCTGGGTCGTCCGCATCGTCGGGCCGAGTCCCTTCGGCGTGACGAGGTACCCGACACGGACGCCCGTCATCGCGTAGGTCTTGCTCAGCGAGAAGGCGGTGAAGACGCGGTCGTCCTCGTCGAGGCTCGCCAGGCTGACGTGGCGGGTGCCGTAGGTGAAGTACTCGTAGACCTCGTCGCTGATCACCCAGAGGTCGTGCCGCTTCGCCAGGGCGAGCAGGTCGCGGAGGGTCTGCTCGCCGAACACCGAGCCGAGCGGGTTCGAGGGCGAGTTCACGACGAGGGCGCGGGTCCGCTCGGTGATGCTCGCCTCGAGGGCCTGCAGGTCCGGCTCGAACCCGTGCTGCGGCTCGAGCCGGTACGGCACCGGCGTCGCTCCGATGATGTGGGCGTTCATCGTGAAGGTCGTGTAGCCGGGGTCCGGCACGAGGACCTCGTCACCGGGGCTCAGCACGAGGGTCATCGCCTGGAAGAGCGCTTGCGTCGCGCCGATCGTCATCCAGATCTGCTCGACGTCGACCTCGATCCGGTTCTCGCGGCGGAGCTTGTCGCGGATGGCCTCCCGCAGCGGGGCGATGCCGCCGTTCGGGGTGTAGTCGGTGCGGTCCTCGGTCCAGGCGCGCCGGGCGGCCTCGCCGATGTGCGCCGCGACGGGCACGTCGGGTTCGCCGATGACGAGCATCGCGATGTCTGTCCCGGTCGCCTGGTCCGTCTGCTCGGCCTGCATGCGGGCGGCTTGCTCGAACACGCGGCGGATGCCGGAGGCGGGGACGGTCTCGATACGGGGCGCGAGCGATGGCATGCTCGTCACGGTAGCGAACGGTTGTTGCGGCACGGTTTCGGCGTTTCGGTGCTTTGGTCCAGACGCTCCGGCCTGGTAATGTTGGTGGCTGGCTTCCGCGTTCCCCGCCCACGGGTGGAACGCGATGCGACCAAGGGCCCCTCTACCCAGCGGTCGCGACCACCCGTAGAGACGATCAAGGAGCAACACGCATGGCGAACATCAAGTCGCAGATGAAGCGCATCAAGACCAACCTCAAGGCCCAGGAGCGCAACAAGGCCTACCGTTCGGAGCTCAAGACGGTCATCCGTCACACGAACGAGGCCGTCGTCGCCGGCGACAAGGACAAGGCCGTCGCGGCCCTGACCCTCGCGTCGAAGAAGCTCGACAAGGCCGTGAGCAAGGGCGTCATCCACAAGAACCAGGCCGCGAACCGCAAGTCGGCCATCGCGAAGAAGGTCGCGTCGCTCTGACGCACTGACCCTTCTGGTCGAACAGGCCCCGCACCGTTCGGTGCGGGGCCTGTTCGCGTGCGCGGCGCGCGGGCCGCCTGGCGCGCGGCGCGGGGCGCCTGGCGGCGTGACACGCGCGTTTCGACATGCTGCGTGTCGATCGACACGCAGAACGTCGCAACGCGCGTGCGGTGCCGTCCGACTCGCGTCGCGTGCGCAGTTCAGGAGGCGCGGCTCGCCTCAGCGCGCCTCGCCGCGCCGGGCGATGGTGCGGACCATGACCTCGAGCGCGTAGTGCGCGTCGCGCGAGCCACCCTTCACCGCGGTGTCGGCCTCGGCGATGCTGATGATCGCGTTCGCGAGCCCGGACTCGCTCCACCCCGCGACGTCACGCTGCGCCCGCTGCACCTGCCACGGCGCCATGCCGAGTGCCGAGGCGGCCTGACCGCTCGGCCCGCGGAAGGCACTGACCTTCGCCATCGTGCGGATCTTCGACGCGAACGCCGCCACGATCGGCACCGGCGCCTCGCCCGTGGAGAGCGCGTGCCGCAACTCGACGATGGCCGGAGCCGAACGGCCGGCGAGTGCGATGTCGGCGACCTTGAACGCGTTCGTCTCGACGCGACCGCCGTAGTACTTGTCGACGACCTTGTCCGTGATCTCAGCGGCTTCGTCCGCGAGGAGCTGCCGGCACGCGGCCGCGAGCTCGGCCAGGTCGTCCGCGAACGCCGCGACGAGGGTGCGCACCGCCGAGGGCGCGATCTTGCGTCGGGCAGCGCGGAACTCCGCCGTGACGAAGTCGATCCGGTCGGTCTCGCGCTTGAGCTCGTCGCACTGCACCTCGACGCCCCCGCCGACACCGCTGCGGATCGTGTCGAGCAGCTTCTTGCCGCGCACTCCCCCGCCGTGGCGCAGCACGAGCGTGACGTCGTCCGCCGGGGCACCGAGGTACGAGATCGTCTCGGTGATGAACGCGTCGGTGCACTTCTCGACGTTGGTGACCCGGACCAACCGGGGCTCGCCGAACAGGGACGGACTCGCGAGGGTGGCGAGGAGGCCGGGAGCGTACTGGTCGGCTTCGAGGTCGTGCACCTCGAGCGCGGGGTCCTCGCCCAGGAGCAGGTCGCGCAGGACGCTGCTCGCCCGCTCGGCGAGGAAGGTCTCGGGCCCCGTGACGAGCACCACCGGCGCAGGGCGGATGCCCGACCAGGGCACCTGGTCGATCCTCGCTGCGGCGCGGACGGGCTTCTTGGCGGCCATGCCTCGATCCTACGGGCGACCGCTGACGCCGAACGCTCCGTCCACACCCGGAGGGCGTCGGGTCCGTCCCGTCCGACGACCACGGTCCCCTGCTGGTCGGTCCGGTACGCACGGGTGCCCGCGGCCTCGAGCACGTCCAGCGCCGAGCGGGTCGGGTGGCCGTACGTGTTGTCCGCACCGACGCCGATGAGCCCCACCGCGGCCGCGGTCTCGCGGTAGAGCACCGGGTCCTGGTCGGCCGAACCGTGGTGCGCCACCTTCACGACCTCGATCGTGGTCCCGGGCAGGGCCTGCGCCCCGGTGTCGGCCTGGGTCGCCAGGACACCGCGGAGCCGTCGCTGCGCGGTCTCCCCCAGGTCTCCGAGGAACAGCCCGCTGACACACGACGTGCAGCCCGGCCCGGGTTCCGTGCGGAGGACCAGACTTGCGTCGTTCCCGGCGTCCCGCGCGCCCGACCGCGGCCACAGCACCCGCCACCGGAGCGGCCCGAGCGCGCCCGACGTCGTGTCGTCGGCCGTCCGGACGTCGATGCCCGCGTCGACGAGCGACCGGAGGACGCGCTCGTCCTCGGCCCGACCCGTCGGACCGACGAGCGCGGTCGTCACACGGTCCGCGACCGACGCGACCGCACCGACGTGGTCCCGGTCGAAGTGCGTCAGCACGAGCAGGTCGACCCGGTCGACGCCGAGGAGGTCCAGGCAGGCGCCGAGTCGCTCCGGATCGTCGCCGACGTCCACCAGTGCGGTGCCGCTCCCGCCGCGGACGAGCACCGCGTCGCCCTGCCCCACGTCGCACGCGGCGACGGCCCAGTCGCCGGGCAGCCCCGCGCGCACGACGATTCGGGGCACGGCGACGGACACGATCCCGACCGCTGCGACCGTGCACGCGGCGAGGAGCAGGCGGAAGCGGACCGCTCGGGGCGCGAGGACCGCCACCGCGACCGAGCCGCTCACGACGGCGGCGCCGACCACCCCGAGCACTCCGGCTGGCCAAGGCGCTGCGGCGTACGGGAGCGCAGCCGCTCCGTGCGCGATGCCTCCGATCGCGCTGGCGGGCACCCACGCCACCGCGGCGAGCACCGAACCGCCCCACGGCCACAGCGGCGCGGTCAGGCACGCGGCGAGCCCGACCACCGTGACGATGGGCGCGAGCGGCTCGGTCAGCAGGTTCGCCGGGACAGCGTAGGTCGGGAACGTGGCCGACAACGGGATCGTGACCGGCCAGCAGGCGAGCTGCGCCGCGACGGGGATCGCGAGCGCTGCCGCCACCGGCGTCCACATCCGTCGTGCGAACAGCGCCGTCAGCGGCGGACCGAGCACCACGATCCCACTCGTCGCGAGCACCGACAGGGCGAACGCGAACGACCGGGCGTACCAGGGGTCGACGACGAGCATCCCGACCACGGCGAGGGCGATCAGCGGGACCCCACGTACCGGACGTCCCGCGAGGTGCACCACTAGCACGACCACCGCCATCACCGTCGCCCGCACGATCGAGGGGTCTGGACGGACCAGCACCACGAACGCCAGCAGGAGCGCGATCGCCACCACCGCCCGACCTGCTCGAGGGAGGCCGACGACCCGCCCCAGCACGACCACGAGTCCCACGATCACCGCGCAGTTCGCGCCGGACACGGCGGTCAGGTGAGTGAGCGCCGAGGTCTCCATCGCGGCCTCGGTCGCGGGGTCGAGTCCGCTCCGGTCGCCGATCGCCAGACCGCGCAACAACGAGGCTCCGGGTTCCGGCAGGGTCGCGCTCGCGGACACGAACGCCCGGCGCGCTCGATCGGTGGCCGCGAGGAGTCCCGTCGGCGGGTCGGTCCGGACCCCGCCGCGCAGGAACACCACGAACGACGTCGTGCTCCCCGGCTCGTCCGCTTCGAGCGTCGCCACCCCGTGCACCCGACTCCCCGCGGCGACAGCCCCGCCCGCGCCGCGCGCCGTGGGGACGACCCGAACCGGCACGCGCAGCCCGTCGACGTCCTCCGCAGCCACCAGGGTCCCGACGACCGACCGGTCACCCGGCGCGAGGTCCCGGTCGAGCACGACCTCGACGGCGGCCGTCCGGACACCGTCGAGGACGGCAGGGCTCCGCCGGTCGTCACCCACCACCACGGCGACCGCCACCGTGGTGCAGAACGCGGCCGACGCCACCACGAGCCCCACGACGCCCAGAGCCCGCCGCGGACAGCCGACCACCAGCCATGCGATGCCGCCACACGCGACGGCCGCGCCAACGAGCCCGGACCACCCCGCGCTGCCGGGCACCCCGACCAGCACCGCCGCGCACACCCACGCGGCCGAGGCCGGACCGGCCACTCGCAGGTCCCGCACGCCGGGAGCGAGGTCGACCGCCACCACCGGCCCCGATCAGACCCGCACGCGGTCGCGGAGCTCCGCGAACCGGACGTCACCGATGCCGCTGACGTCGAGCAGGTCCTCGACGGCGGCGAACCGTCCGTGCTCGTCGCGCCACGCGAGGATCCGGCCCGCGAGCGACGGCCCGATCCCGGGCAGGGTCTCGAGCAATGTCTGATCGGCCGTGTTGAGATCGACAACGGCATCGTCGGCAGACCCGGCGCCACCACCGGCACCGGCCGAATCGCTCGAACTGCTCGAACCGTCGAGCGCTGCCGGGATGTCCGTCTCCCCCACCTTCGGCACGTACAACCGCTCGCCGTCCACCAGCACTCGCGCGAGGTTCAGCCGAGCCAGGTCCGCGTCGTCACGAGCGCCCCCGGCCCGCTCGACCGCGTCGGACACACGGCTGCCCCCGGGCAGCGTCACGACGCCCGGACGTGCCACCGCCCCGACGACGTGCACGACCACGAGCGGGGCCGCCGACGAGGACGGAGGACCCCCACCCGGAGAACGGGACGGCACCGCCGACGGAGCGCCCGCCACCGACAGCGGACCGTCGCCCCCACCGCCCGCCGACGATGACGAACCCGACCACGACCCGACCGCCACCACGACCCCGGCGACCAGGACGACGAGCCCCGCCAGCAGGACCGCCGTCCGCGGCGACAACGCCAGCCCAGCGCCCCACGACCGCGCAGACCCACCCGCCGACACCGCCCCAGCCCCGCCGGACGGTCCCGTGGCTCCACCATCACCAGACGACATGCCCGCACGCTACGGAGCCCGACCACCCGGCCGGACCCCGCAACGACGATCGGTGGACGACCGTCCTCCAGCCCCACCTGTGGAGGACGAACGGCGCGCTACCCCTTGATCGCGATGTTGACGAGCTTCGGCGCCCGCACGATCACCTTCACGATCTCGCGGTCCCCGATGTACCGCTGGACGTTCGCCGACGCCCGTGCGAGCGCCTCCAGCTCCGACGGCTCGATCGACTTCGACACCTCGAACGAGTCCCGCACCTTGCCGTTGACCTGCACGACCGCGGTCAGCGACTCCTGCACGAGCAGCGTCGGGTCGGCCTTCCGCCAGCCGTACGTGGCGACGGTGGCCTCGTAGCCCAGCTTCTCCCACATCTCCTCGCCGGTGTACGGCGCGAAGACGCTCAGGCCGAGCGCGATGGTCTCGACGGCCTCGCGGACGGCGGGGTCAGCCGCGCCCGGACCGTTGTCGATCGCCTTGCGGGTGACGTTCACCAGGTCCATGAGCCGCGCGATCACGACGTTGAACTTGAACGACTCCATCAGCCCCGGCGCATCGGCCAGGAACCGGTGCGTGACCTGCCGCAGGGCCCGGTCGCCGTCCGCCCACACGACGTCCGGCGACGACGTGACGTCGAGCGCCAGCCGGTAGGCACGGGCGAGGAAGCGGGCCGAGGCCGACGGGGAGACGTCCTCCCAGTTGATGTCGTCCTCGGGCGGCCCGGCGAAGCCCATCACCAGGCGGATCGCGTCGACACCGTTCGCGTCGAGCTCGTCACCGAGCGAGACGCCACCCTTCGACTTCGACATCTTCGAGCCGCCGGACAGCACCATGCCCTGGTTGAGCAACGCCGAGAACGGCTCGGTGAAGTCGAGGTAGCCGAGGTCGAACAGCACCTTGGTCACGAAGCGCGCGTAGAGCAGGTGCAGGATCGCGTGCTCGATGCCGCCGATGTACTGGTCGACCGGGGCCCACTTGCGTGCGACGGCGGGGTCGAACGCCTGCGTGTCGTCGTTCGCCGCCAGGAAGCGCAGGAAGTACCACGACGAGTCGACGAAGGTGTCCATCGTGTCGGTGTCGCGGAGCGCGGGGGTGCCGTCCACCGGGTTCGGCACGTTCACCCAGTCGGTCGCGCCACCGAGCGGCGAGGTGCCCTTCGGCTTGAGGTCGAGCCCGTCGGTGTCGGGCAGCCGGACGGGCAGCTGGTCCATCGGCACCGGGTGCTCGGTGCCGTCGGCGCCGTGGATGATCGGGATCGGGGTGCCCCAGAAGCGCTGGCGCGAGATGAGCCAGTCGCGAAGACGGTAGGTCTTGGCTGCACGGCCGGTGCCGCGCTCCTCGAGCAGGGAGATCGCCGCGGTGATCGCGTGCTGCTTGGACATGCCGTCGAGCGGGCCGGAGTTGATCATCCGACCGGTGCCGGTCAGGGCCTCACCCGTCGACACCGGGTCGAGCGCGGGCAGGTCCTCGAGCGAGGCACCCTCGGGGATCACCGGGATCGCCCCGGTCACCGCGGCGTTCGTGTCGACGACGACCTTCACCGGCAGGTCGAACGCCCGCGCGAAGTCGAGGTCGCGCTGGTCGTGCGCCGGGACCGCCATGACCGCACCGTGGCCGTAGTCGGCCAGCACGTAGTCGGCGGCCCAGATCGGCAGGCGCTCCCCCGTCAGCGGGTGGATCGCGAAGCGACCGAGCGGCACACCGGTCTTCGGGCGGTCGGCGTTCTGCCGGTCGATCTCCGAGGTCTTCTGCGTGGCGACGAGGTACGCGTCGAACGCAGCCCGGACGTCGTCCGACACGGATGCGTCAGCCACCAGCGCAGCAGCCAGGTCCGAGTCCGGCGCCACCACGAGGAACGTCACCCCGTGGATCGTGTCCGGACGCGTGGTGAACACCGTGACGGGCTCATCGCGGCCTTCGATCACGAAGTCGACGTCCGCGCCGACCGAGCGCCCGATCCAGTTCCGTTGCTGCGCGATGACCTTCGCCGGCCACCGGCCCTCGAGCTGGTTGAGGTCGTCGAGCAGCCGGTCCGCGTACTCGGTGATCTTGAAGTACCACTGCGTCAGCTTCTTCTTGACCACGACGGCACCGGAGCGGTCCGAGGTGCCGTCCGGCAGCACCTGCTCGTTCGCGAGGACGGTCTGGTCCACCGGGTCCCAGTTGACCCAGCTGTCCTTGCGGTAGGCCAGCCCCTTCTCGTACATCTTCAGGAACAGCCACTGGTTCCACTTGTAGTACTCGGGGTCCGAGGTGTGGATCTCGGTGGTCCAGTCGAACGACGGCGCGTAGCGCTTGAACGACGCCTTCTGCTGCTCGATGTTCGCGTAGGTCCAGTCCTTCGGGTCGACCCCGCGCTTGATCGCCGCGTTCTCGGCCGGCAGCCCGAACGAGTCCCAACCGATCGGGTGCAGCACGTTGAAGCCCTGCTGCCGCCAGTACCGCGCCACGAAGTCGCCGAGCGCCCAGTTCTCGGCGTGCCCCATGTGCAGGTCGCCGGACGGGTACGGGAACATCTCGAGGATGTACTTCCGCGGACGCGTGTCGTCGAGGTCGGTCGTGAAGAGCCCGAGCTCCTCCCAGCGCGGCTGCCACTTCTCCTGCAGGCGACGGAAGTCGTAGGCGTTCGGGTCCTCGGGGTACGGCTCGGTGGTCACGGAACTCTCATTCAGTCTGGAGGCACGGATCACGTCCGTCGGACGCGCTCCGGTCATCAAGGATATAAGCCTGGAGGAACGGATCACCGCACCGGAGTCGACCCACCGCCGACAGGTGCGCGGCTCACACCGCCGCGAGCCGCCCGTCGCGCATCCGCAGCTTCCGGTCGACGAGGTCCGCCGCCACCGGCACGTGCGACACGATGACGACCGTCCTGCCGTCCTGCCGCGCGGCCCCGACGAGGTCGCGCAGCACGGTGTCGCCGAGGTCGGGGTCGATGTCGGCCGTCGGCTCGTCGAGCACGAGCACCGGGAACGCGTGCAGGAGCGCCCGGGCGAGCGCGAGCCGGTGCGCCTGCCCGCCGGACACGAGGGCACCGCGCTCCCCCACGCCCGCGTCGAGTCCACCGCGTCGCTGCACCCACGACCCGAGCCCGACCCGGTCGAGCACGGCGAGCAGGTCCTCGTCGGTCGCGGTGTCGCGGGCGAACAGCAGGTTCTGCCGCACGGACTGGTCGAACACGAACGGGTCCTGCTCGATCAACCCGACGCGGGCGCGGACGGCGTCGGGGTGCATGTCCCTCGCCTCGACCCCGTCGAGCGTGTACGAGCCCTCGTGGTCGACGAACCGGACGAGCGCGTCCACGAGCGTCGACTTGCCCGCGCCGCTCGGTCCCTCGAGCACGACGACCTCGCCGGGTCGGAGGTCCAACGACACCCGGTCGACGGCGGCCGCCGCGGCACCGGGCCAGCGCACCGTCACGTCGCGCAGCGAGACGGCGACGGGCCCGTCGACCACGAGCGAAGCGGGATCGGCGTCCGCGTCCGGCTCCGGGACGATGCCGGCCGGCACCTCCGCCGGGACGACCCGCTCCACCCGGTCGGCCGCGGCTCGGACCCGGCGTAGCGTCAGCACCGCGAGCGGGACCCCGCCGACGACCTCGAACAGGGCGAGCGGCACGAACACGGCGAGGGCCCAGAGCGGTCCGTCGAGCGCGCCGGTGACGACCGCGGGGACGCCGACGGCCAGGATCCCGATGACCGCGCCACCGCCGACGAGGCCGACCAGGGCCCCGACGAGTGACTCGACCGTCCCCCGGCGCCGCACGGCCGCGGTCACCCGGGCGTCGAGCCGGGCGATGTGGTCGAGCCGTTCGTCGAGCGTGCCGTAGGCGGCGAAGACGTCGAGCGTCCGCACCGTGTCGAGCACGAGGTCGGCGACGTGCCCGCGTTCCGCGGCCGTCTGCTCGTCGGAGCGCCGTGCGATCGAGAGGGTGACGACCGACCCGAGCAGTGCGGCCACGGCGAGGGCGACGAGCAGCACGAGCGCCGCCGGCACCGACACGAACGCGACCGCGACGACGGAGAGCAGCGCGGCCACGCCGGCGGACACGAGCGGACCGACGACGCGGATGGGCAGGTCCTGCAGCCGGTCGGTGTCGGTGACGAGCCGCGTGAGGAGGTCGCCGCGACCGGTGGAGCCGAGTCCCGCCGGAGCGATCGACGACAGTCGGCGGTACATCTCGGTGCGCACGACCGCGAGCTGCCGGAACGAGGCGTCGTGTCCGGCGAGGCGGTCCACGTACCGGAGCGCCGCACGGCCGAGCGCGAACGCGCGGACGCCCACCATCACGAGCGTCAGGTAGAGGATCGGCGGGTGCTCGGCCGCACGCGTGATGAGGTACCCGCTCGCGGCGAGGAGCGCCACGGCGCAGACCGCACTGAGCGCACCGGCCGTGACCGCCTTGGCCCAACCGGCCCCGTGCGGCATCGCGAGCCGCAGGACGGAGGCGTCCCCGCTGGCACGGCCGCCCCGCCGCTGGCGCGTCGGACCGGAACCGGCGTCGTGGGCCCCTCGCGCCTCCCGGCTCATGCCCGCACCCCGTCCGCCCGGGTGACCGCGACCGCGCCACCCGGTCGCCCGTCGACACGGGTGACCGCGACCGCGCCGTCCGGCCGCACGTCGACGCGGACGTCCGCCGCCGCGACGACCGCGGGCCGGTGGCTCGCGACCACGACGACGGCCCCGTCGTCGGCGAGGCGGCGGAGCGTGCGGACGACGTGCGCCTCGGCGTCGGCGTCCAGCGCGGAGGTCGGCTCGTCGAGCAGCACGAGCTGCGTTCCCGTCCGCCGCGCGCGGTACAGGGCACCCGCCACCGCGACGCGCTGCGCCTGGCCGCCGGACAGGCCGCTGCCGCCGGAACCGACCTGGAGGCGCGGGTCGAGTCCCAGCCCCGCCTCGCCCAGGGCGGTGCGGACCGCTGGCTCGTCGGGGGTCGCGCTGAGCGCGACGTTCTCGGCGATCGTGCCGCGGACGAGTCGTGGGCGCTGGTCGGCCCAGGTCGTGCGCTCGGCGACCGTGCTGCCGTCGGGACCCGGCACGGTCACCGTGCCGTCGTGGGGCAGGGCACCGCGGACCGCGGCGATGAGACTGGACTTGCCGGAGCCGCTCGATCCGGCCAGGACGACGATCGTGCCCGGTCGGGCGCGGAGGTCGAGCGGACCGATCACGACGTCGGGACGTCGCACGGTGAGTCGGTCCAGCACCAGGTGGTCCGCGGCGGGGACGGCTCCGGGACGTGCCGCGGGCGCCGTGGTGTCGTCGAGGACGTCGAGCACGGCGGTCGAGGCCTCGACGCCGTCCTGTGCCGCGTGGAAGTCGGCGCCGACCTGGCGGATCGGGGCGAAGGCCTCCGGAGCGAGGACGAGCACGAACATCGCGGCGCCGAGCCCGAGCGAGCCGTCGACGAGTCGGATGCCGATCGACACCGCGACGAGCGCGACGGACAGGCTCGCGGCGAGCTCGAGCGCGAACCCGCTCACGAACGACAGCCGCAGGACCCCGACGGTGCCACGCCGGTACTCGTCGGTGACGGTGCCGATGCGTCCGACCTGGCGCCGCGCACGGCCGAAGACCTTGAGCGTCGCCAGCCCCTCGACCGCCTCGGTGAAGGCACCGCCGAGCTTCGCGAGCGCGTCCGACTGCTTCCGCTGGAGCGCCTGCGTCGCGAGGCCGATGAGGATCATGAACACCGGGATCACCGGCAGGGCGCAGAGCACGATCAGGCCGCTGGTCAGGTCGCCGAGCCCGATCGCGACGACGAGCATCGGCGTGGCGATCGCGGTGAGGGCCAGCTGCGGCAGGTACCGGCCGAAGTAGGCGTCGAGGGCGTCGAGCCCGGGCCCGAGCGTGGTCGCGAAGGCCGCACTCGAGCGCTCGGCGAGCCACGACGGTCCGCGCTCGGCCGCCCGGGCCAGGACGGTCGCGCGCAGCTCGCTCTTCACCTTCGCCGCCGCACGTGCGGCGAGGTCGTCGGTGGCCCAGGCGGCCACGGCCCGGACGACGAACGCCGTGCCGAGGAGCGCGAGCGCCGGGGTGAACGCGTCCGGGACGCTGCCGTCACGGACGGCGTCCACGCCGAGGGTCACCGCCGCGGCGATCCCCCACGCGATCGCGATGGTCGCGAGCGTGCGGAGGACACCGGTACCGGCGGCCGCGACGATGAAGCCACGGGCCGTCCGCGACAGCCGCAGCAGGCGCGGGTCGAGCGGCTTCACCGTCGCCGCCTAGTGCGCGGCCTGGGTCACGTGGGCCCGGGACACGCGCTTGCGGAAGATCCAGTACGTCCACGCCTGGTAGGCGAACACGAGGGGCACGAAGATCAGTGCCACCCAGCTCATCACCGTGAGCGTGTACGAGCCGCTCGAGGCGTTGTAGACGTTCAGGCTGTTCGCCGGGTCGTTCGTCGCGGGCATGACGTCCGGGAAGATCGCGGTGAACATCGCCAGGACGATCGCGGCGATGGTGACCGCCATGAGCGTGAACGCCCGGCCCTCCTTGCCCCAGGCGGTGCAGAGCACCGCGAGGACCAGGGCGAGCGCGGCGACGACCGACAGGACGATCGACGTCGGGGTGGACCGCACGAAGGCCATCCAGACCAGGAACGCTGCGCCGACGACGATCGTCAGCACGCCCGCCCGGGTCGCGAGGCGCTTCGCACGCGCACGGATCTCACCCTCGGTCTTCAGCGCGACGAAGACGACGCCGTGCGTGAAGAACACCAGCAGCGTCGCCACGCCGGTGAGCAGCGCGAAGGGGTTGAGCAGGTCGAACACCGTGCCGGTGTAGTTGTGGCCGGCGTCCATCGGGATGCCCCGGACCACGTTGCCGAACGCGACGCCCCAGAGGAACGACGGCACCGCACTGCCGACGATGATCATGAGGTCGAACCGGCGCTTCCACTCGAGGTGCTTGTTCTGGTGCCGGTACTCGAACGAGACGCCGCGGGCGATGAGCGCCGCGAGGATGAGCAGGAGCGCCAGGTAGAACCCGGAGAACATCGTGGCGTACCACTCGGGGAACGCCGCGAACAGGCAGGCGCCCGCGACGATGACCCAGGTCTCGTTGAGGTCCCACACCGGGCCGATCGTGTTGATCAGGACCCGACGGTCGGTGTCGTCCTTGCCGAGGAACGGCAGGGACATGCCGACACCGAAGTCGAAGCCGTCGAGGACGAAGTAGCCGACGAAGAAGACGCCGACGATCGCGAACCAGAGAACGGGGAGATCCATCAGTAGACCGTCACTTCGTGCTTGACCTCGCCGGTCTCCTCGTCGACCTCCGCCGGGGCGGCGGGGCCCTCTTGCGCGACCTTCTTGATGAGCCGGAACTCGACCACCGCCAGGGAGCCGTAGATGAGCGTGAAGACGATGAGCGAGATGAGGACCTCGACCCCGGTGACGTTCGGCGAGACGCCGTCACTCGTCTTGAGCAACCCGAACACGAGCCACGGCTGGCGGCCCATCTCCGTGAAGATCCAGCCGACGATCATCGCGGCCATCGGCAGCGGGACGGTCCAGGTGGCGATGCGCCAGACCCACCGCTGGGTCGGGAACCGGCCCTTGCGGGTCAGCCAGAGCCCGACGAGCGAGACCAGCACCGCGCCGACACCGAGCGCGATCATCCAGCGGAACGACCAGTAGGTCACCCAGATGATCGGCTTGTAGTCGCCTGGGCCGTAGACCTGCGAGTACTGCGCCTGCAGGTCGTTGATGCCCTCGACCGTGCCGTTGAAGGTGTGCGTCGACAGGAACGAGAGCAGGTACGGCACACGGATCGAGAACAGCTCGTGCACGCCGTCCGGGGTGCCGAGCGTGAAGATCGAGAACGAGGCGTCCTTGCCGGTGGCGGTGTTGTACAGCGCCTCGGCAGCGGCCATCTTCATCGGCTGGGTGTCGACCATCGTGAGGCCGAGCTGGTCGCCGGTGAGCACCGTGAGCGCCCCCGCGGCCAGCATCGTCCACATGCCGAACTTCAGCGCCGGCATCATCGTCTCGAGGTTCTGGTTGCGCGCCAGGTGGTACGCAGCGACCGAGATGATCACCGCGGCGGCGACCATGAAGCACGCGAACAGGGTGTGCGGGAAGGCGGCCAGCGCGACCTTGTTGCCGAGCACGGCCCAGATGTCCGTGAGCTCCGCACGCCCCTTGGCCTCGTTCATGGAGAAGCCGACCGGGTGCTGCATGAACGCGTTCGCGGCGATGATGAAGTACGCCGACATGATCGTGCCGGCGCTGACGCACCAGATGCTCGCGAGGTGCAGGCCCTTCGGCAGGCGGTCCCACCCGAAGATCCAGATGCCGATGAACGCCGCCTCGAAGAAGAACGCGAGGATGCCCTCGAGCGCGAGCGGGGCGCCGAACACGTCACCGACGAACCGGGAGTAGTTCGACCAGTTCATGCCGAACTGGAACTCCTGCACGATCCCCGTCACGACGCCCATCGCGAAGTTGATGAGGAAGATGCGCCCGAAGAACCGGGTCAGCTGGAGGTAGTGCGCGCGCCCCGTCCGGTACCAGGCCGTCTGGAACACGGCCACGACGACGGCCATGCCGATCGTCAACGGGACGAAGAGGAAGTGGTAGATCGTCGTCAGACCGAACTGCCACCGCGACAGGAGGAGCGGATCGAGGATGTCGTTCATGCGGCGTTTCCGAGCCGGTTCGCCGCGCGCTGTTGGTGCACGTCAGTTGCTTCCTGTGGAGGGGAACTTCTGCTGTCACAACCGTTGGGACACGAACACGCTACCTCGCGGACACATGGTTCGACAAGTTGTAGAACCCTCAGTGCACGGATGTGCAGCGGGACTGCACGGCACAACCGTGCGGAACAACGGTGCGGGTACCTGATCCCGGAACGACGACAGGTGCCGGGCAGTTGCCCGACACCTGTCGTTTTTTGCTGACTGAGTGCTACAGCAGGTCGTTGTCCTGCAGGAACGCCTTGGCGACCGAGGCCGCCGACTTCTGGTCCACCGAGTTCTGACGGTTGAGCTCGATGAGCGCGTCGGTCGTGAGGAGCTTGTTCACCTTCTCGATGGCGTCCGCGGCCTTCGAGTCGAGGTCCTTCGACACGATCGGGGTCACGTTGTTCGCCGGCACGAGGTGCTCCGGGTCCTCGAGCGTGACGAGCTTCTCGGTCTTGATCGAGGCGCTGGCGGAGTAGATGTCCGCGACCTGCGAGTCACCGTCCTGGATCGCCTTGATCGTGAGCGGGCCACCGGAGTCGTTCTGCTGGTTGACCTCGCCGGTGATGCCGTACTTCTCCTTGAGGCCCTTCGGACCGTAGGCGGCGGTGGCGAACTCCGGGTTGGCGGCGATCGAGATCGTCCCGCCGATCTTCGAGAGGTCGGCGATCGACTTCAAGCCGTACTTGTCCGCCGTCGCCTGGGTCACCGTGTAGGTGTCGGCGTCCGAGGCGTCGGCCGACGGCAGCGCCTTGACGTCCGACGGCAGTGCCGACTTCAGTGCGGTGTTGATGCCGTCCGTCGTCGTCTCGGTCGTGGTGGACTTACCGTCCTCCTGCAGGAGGTAGTTGAGCAGGTTGCCGTTGTACTCCGGGAAGACGTTGATGCTCCCCTTCGCGACCTCGGGCCAGTACGCCTTGCGCTGACCGATGTTGAGCTTCTTGGTGACGGTGAAGCCCTCGTGCTCGAGCTCCTGCGCGTAGAGCTCGGCGATGATCTCGTTCGACGGGTACGCCTGCGAGCCGACGACGATGGTCTTGGAGTCCCCGCCGCCGGAGCCGGAGGAGAGCGGGTCGCTCGACGAGCAGCCCGCGAGGGCGATGGCGGCCGCGGACGCGACGGCGATCGTCGCGGCGAGACGCCGGGTCGTTGCTGTGATCACGGGTGGGTTCCTTCCACAGGGGTTGATGCTCGTGGTGCTGAGCTGCGGGTGCTCCGACGCGACAGACGCGCCGACCCGGCGGAGACACCCGCGGGGACGGCGAGCCGCTGCAGCGCGGCGAAGACGATCTCGAACGCGATGGCGAGGGCGATCACCAGGAGGGAACCGCCGAGCACCTCCGCGTAGTCCGAGTTGGCGATGCCGGAGAAGGCGTAGCCGCCGAGTCCGCCGGCGTTGATGTAGCCGACGAGGGTCGCGGTGGCGACGACCTGCAGCACGGCGGCACGGATGCCGCCGACGATGAGCGGCAGGGCGAGCGGGATCTCGACCTTGCCGAGGATCTGCCACCCGGTCATGCCCTGCGCCTTGGCGGCGTCGATCACGACGCGGTCGATCGCCTCGACGCCGGAGTACGCGCCGGCGAGCACCGACGGGATCGCGAGGATGACGAGTGCGATGAGCGGCGCCCCGAGTCCTAGGCCGATCGAGAGTGCGAGCAGCGTCAGGACGCCGAGGGTCGGCAGCGCGCGGATGCCGCCGGAGACGCCCACCGCGATCGAGCGTCCCTTACCGGTGTGCCCGATCAGCAGGCCGACCGGCACGGCGATCGCGACGGCGATGGCGACCGTGAGCAACGTGATCCACACGTGCTCCCAGAGCCGGACGCCGACGGCGTCGGACCCGACGTTGTTCGCCGGGTCGAAGATCCAGGCGATGCCCTGGGCGAAGAGGTTCATGCGGAGACCTCGTTCGCTCGGACGTCGTCAGCGGCGCGGCGTCGGACGGCACGGGCGTTGCGGCCGCTCCCCCGTGTCCACGGCATCGCGAGCCGACCCACGGCCACGAGCAGCGCGTCGAACACGAGCGCGAGCACGATGGTCAGGACGATGCCCGTGAGGATCTCGGCGCTGATGCCGCGCTTGAGGCCGTCGGTGAGCAGGAACCCGAGGTTCGGCACGCCGATGAGCGCGCCGACCGTGATGAGGCTGATCGTGGACACCGACACCACCCGGATGCCCGCGAGGAGGACCGGACCGGCGAGCGGCAGCTCCACCTTGAAGAACCGCTGCGCGGGCGAGTACCCGAGCGCCTCGGACGCCCCCACGACGTCCTGGTCGACCGCGTCGATGGCGTCGGCGGCGGACCGGGCCATCAGGGCCACACCGAAGATGGTCATCGCGATCACGACGTTCACCGGGTCGAGGGTGCTCGTGCCGATGATCGCGGGCAGCACCAGGAAGAGGGGCAGCGCCGGGATCGTGTAGAAGAGGCTCGCGACGACGACGATCGTCGAGGCGGTCCCCCGAGCCACGCCGTTGCGCTTCCGCAGGCGCGACACGAGCAGGCCGATCGGGACGGACAGCAGGAAGCTGATGACGATCGGCGGGATCGCCAGCCAGACGTGCGCGATCAGGTTGTCGCTGATCGTGTCCGTGTTGCCGAGGACCCAGTTCACGCGTCGCCCCGCTGCTCCTGGGGCACTGCCTCGGCCGCGTCCACGACCTGCACCGGACCGGTGAGCACACCGGCGGCACGTCCTTCACCGTCGACGACGATCGGCCCCGTCGGCGTCTGCTCGACGCGGAGCGCACGGCGGCCGCGACCGGCGCCGATGAAGTTCGCGACGAAGTCGTCGGCGGGCTCGGCGAGGATCTCGGCGGGGGTGCCGAGCTGGGCGATCTCGCCGCCCTTCTTGAGGATGACGACCTGGTCGCCGAGCTTGAAGGCCTCGTCGATGTCGTGCGTGACGAAGACCACGGTCTTGCCGAGCTCGCGCTGGAGCCTGATGAGCTCGTCCTGCAGGTCGTTCCGCACGAGCGGGTCGACGGCACCGAAGGGCTCGTCCATGAGCAGGATGTTCGGGTCGACCGCGAGTCCGCGGGCGACGCCGACGCGCTGCTGCTGTCCGCCGGAGAGCTGCGAGGGGTACCGGTTCGCGAAGGCACGGTCGAGCCCGACCGTGTCCATGAGTTCGAGGGCACGCTGGCGCGCGTCGGCCTTCGGGACCCCCGTCAGCAGCGGCACCGTGGCGATGTTGTCGACGACCTTGCGGTGCGGCAGCAGCCCGGCGTTCTGCATCACGTAGCCGATGCTGCGACGGAGCTTGACCGGGTCGACGCCCGCGACGTCCTCCCCGTCGATCTCGACGGCACCTGCGCTGGGGTCGACCATGCGGTTGATCATCCGGAGCAGCGTGGTCTTGCCGCAGCCACTCGACCCGACGAAGACCGTCGTGGTCCTCGAGGGGATGACGAGGCTGAAGTCGTCGACCGCGTTGGTGCCGTCCGGGTAGGTCTTGCGCACCGAGCGGAACTCGATCATGGGTGCCCTTCTGTTCGGAGGTAGCCCGACTCCGAGTGAGAGTACCCGTCGGGTGTGACACCCGTTCAGCCGTGACGGCGTGTGTCGTGTCCCGGACAGCGCGTGCGCAGCGTCCGGACGCGACGACGCCCGTCTCTCCTGTTCGGAGGACGGGCGTCGTCGGATTGCCGCTCGGCGTGTCAGGAGGCCGCGATCACCGCTTCGAGGTGCCCGCGGCTCATCGCCCGGTACTCCTCGATGAGTGCGGTCTCGGGGTTCGCCGGGTCACGGTGCGCCCGCGCGAGGACGGCGTGCGACGACTCGGCGAGGACCACCCAGGTCCGCTCGATGCGCTCCCCCGTCGGGACGCCGAACCGCTCGTGCATGATGTGGGCGACGGCGCTCCCCAGTGCCGCCATCCGGTCCTCGGCGTCGCCCGTGCCGGTGTCCGCCGCGTCGCCGAAGCGGATCGCCCGGAAGCCCGGCTCGGTGCGGTACATCTCGGCGGTGACGTCGATGAGCGCGTCGCAGGCGGCCTGCCAGGTCGTCGCCTCGCTGGTGTCGAGGGCGGTGATGAACCGCTCGGCCAGGCGCTGGGTGCTCCGGATCGCGAGTGCCTCGACCACGGCGATGCGGTCCGGGAAGTAGCGGTAGACGGTACCGATGGACGCCCCCGCCCGCTCGGCGACCATCGCGGTGGTGAGGCGCTCGAACCCGATCTCGTCGATCACCGCGGCCGCGGCGTCGAGGAGGCCGGCGAGGCGCGCCGAACTGCGGGCTTGGACCGGCTCGTTCCTGAGCAGTGATGATCCCCCCGGCAGTGCGTTCGATACCTCGGTGACGAGCACGTGTTCTCCTCTTGCGCCGACAGCGCGACTCATGTGGGTGTGACGGTCACAACTGTCGCAGAGACCGGCTGGAATATCGCTGCGACTCTCCCAGTACATGTGTGAGGTCGTACGTGTGCCAGGTCGGACGTGGAATGATGGGGCGATGCCCGACCCGACGCCCCACGAGCCGTCGTTGGCCGAGCCGATCCTCCACCGGGCGGCCCGCATCGAGGACGCCGTCCAGGAGTTCCGCGAGCACCGGGCGCGCCGCCGGGGGCTGGTGCCGACCGTCATCCCGTACACCGGCTACGGCGCACCCGGGTGGGTCCGCGTCCTCTGCCGGGTCCTCCTCACGCGTCGGGGCCTCGCATCCGACGCCTCCTTCTACGGCGTGCGCGGCTGGCGGAGCTTCACGAGCGTCGCGGTCGACGACGCCGAGGTCACGATCACCGCCGGCGGGACCTCGCACGTGGTGCAGTCCGACCGCGGCGGCGTGGTCGACACCATCGTGCCGATCGACCTCGAGCCGGGCTGGCGCACCATCAAGCTGTCCGCCGGGGGCATGCGCGACGTCGAGGCCGACGTCTTCATCGTGCACCCGGACACGCGGTTCGGACTGCTGTCGGACATCGACGACACCGTCATGGTGACCTCGCTCCCCCGCCCGATGCTCGCGGCCTGGAACTCCTTCGTGCTCACGGAGCACGGGCGCCGGCCCGTCCCGGGCATGTCGGTGCTGTACGAACGCGTCCTCGCGCAGCACCCCGGCGCCCCGACGGTCTACCTCTCCACCGGCGCCTGGAACGTCGCGCCGACACTGCAGCGCTTCCTCAGCCGGAACCTCTACCCCTCCGGCACCCTGCTGCTCACCGACTGGGGTCCCACGCACGACCGGTTCTTCCGCAGCGGCCAGCTCCACAAGCAGCAGAACCTCGAACGACTCGCCCAGGACTTCCCGCACGTGCAGTGGCTCCTCGTCGGCGACGACGGGCAGCACGACGAGTCGCTCTACGGCGAGTTCGCCCGGGCGCACCCCGAGAGCGTCGCGGGCGTCGCCATCCGCCAGCTCTCCACGAGCGAGGCCGTCCTCGCCGGTGGGCGGTCCCGCGCCCAGGAACGCTCGCGCGAGTCCTCGGCGCCCTGGGTCTACGCCCCGGACGGCGCCGGCATGTGGTCCGAGCTGGCACGGGTCGGCATCACCCGCGCCGACCCGGACGACCCGGCCTGAGCCATCCCTCAGCAACCACCCCGGCCTCCCGAGGCGGCGGTGGTTGGATCGGCCCATGAGCCCGGCTGACACACCGACCAACCGCATCGAGGACCACGCGCTGATCGGCGACACCTACACCGCCGCGCTCGTCGGGCGCGACGGCACCGTCGACTGGGCGTGCCTGCCCCGCTTCGACAGCCCGTCGACCTTCGCCTCGATCCTCGGCACCGAGGACCACGGGCACTGGACCCTTCGACCCACGGACCCGGACGCGACCGCGACCCGCCGGTACGACCACGACACGCTCGTGCTCGCGACCGTGTGGACGACGAGCACCGGCGTGGTCGAGGTCACCGAGTTCATGCCGATCGGTGCGCACCGGGCGACGATCGTCCGGCGGGTGCGGGGGCTCCGCGGCAGCGTGGAGCTCCGACAGACGCTGCGCATCCGGTTCGACTACGCCCTCGCACTCCCCTGGGTCCGGCAGATCGGCGGCGACGAGGACCCGGCACTGCTGGCCACGGCGGGACCCGGGTCCGTGATCGTCCGCGGGGTCCGCTTCCGCGCCGACGACCACCGGCACACCGCCACCACCACCGTGCACGACGGCGACGTGCTCGACACCGTCCTCACGTGGTACCCGTCGCACCGCGAGCCGCCGGAGCCCCTCGACGTCGACGAGGCCCTGCACCGCACCGTGCGCTGGTGGCGGGACTGGATGGCCACCGCCCGGACCGAGGGCCGGTACGCCGAGGCGGCCCGCCGGTCGCTCCTCCTGCTCCGTGCGATGACCCACGCCGAGACCGGCGGGGTCGTGGCGGCCGCGACGACCAGCCTCCCCGAGGACCCCGGCGGCGAACGCAACTGGGACTACCGCTACGTCTGGCTCCGCGACGCCTCGCTCGCCCTCGCGTCCCTCATCGCGCACGGGTACCGCGACGAGGCGATGCACTGGCGCGGCTGGCTCCTCCGCGCGATCGCCGGCGACCCCGCCGACGTGCAGATCATGTACGGCATCGCCGGGGAGCGCGAGCTCCCCGAACGCGAACTGCCGAACCTGCCCGGGTACGCGGGCTCCACGCCCGTCCGGATCGGCAACGGCGCCTACACGCAGTACCAGGGGGACGTCTTCGGCGAGGTCCTCGCGGCGCTCCACGACGCCCGCGAGCTCGGCGTCGAGGAGAACGCCGACTCGTGGGCACTCCAGCGCGCCCTGCTCGGGTACGTCGAGGAGCACTGGCAGGAGCCCGACAACGGCATCTGGGAGATGCGCGGGCCCCGTCGACACTTCACGCACTCGCGCGCGATGATCTGGGCGGCGTTCGACCGCGGCGTCGCAGCCGTCGAGGAGTTCGGCCTCGAGGGCCCCGTCGACCGCTGGCGGACCCTCCGCGCCGAGGTGCGCGCCGAGATCGAGGAGCACGGGTGGAACGCCGAGCGCGGCAGCTACCGCCAGCACTACGACACCGACGAGGTCGACGCCAGCCTGCTCGTCCTGCCGCAGATCGGCTACGTGAAGCCCGGTGACCCGCGGATGACCGGGACCGTCACCGCGATCGAGCAGGACCTCCGGACCGGCGACGACGGCCTCGTGCTCCGGTACCGCACCTCGTCCGGCTTCGACGGGCTCTCCGGCAGCGAGCACCCGTTCCTCGCGTGCTCCTTCTGGCTCGTCGAGCAGTACGCCGCGTCCGGGCGCGTCGAGGACGCCGAGCGGCTGATGGACGTGCTCGTCGGCTACGCGAACGACGTCGGCATGCTCTCCGAGGAGATCGACGTCGCGACCGGCCACCACATCGGGAACACCCCGCAGGCGCTGTCGCACCTCACGCTCGTGTCCGCCGCGGACGCGATCGCGCGGGCGCGCGGCACGGCGGCCGGCCACCGGACGCGACTCGCCGTGCACGACGGCGGCACCCGGTCGTGGACCGGAGAGGGCGAGCGGGCCGGCACACCCGCCTGACGCGGTGGTCGTGACCGCAGACGGACGGGAGGCACGGTGCCAGCTGGCACCGTGCCTCCCGTCCGTCGTCACCGCCCGATCAGGGCGTCACCGTCGCGTCCGTCAGGACGAGGACTCCCAGTCCGCCGGACCGCGCGACCCCGCGCGGTACTCCTCGAGCGGGACCTCGTCCGCCTTCCAGGCGTCGACGACCGGCTCGACGATCTCCCAGCAGCGCTCGGCCACGTCACCGCGGATCGAGAGCAGCGGGTCGTCGTGGAAGATCCCGTTGAGGACCTCGCCGTAGGGGGTGAGCTCACCGTCCGCGAAGGAGGACGACAGGGTGACCTGGCCCATCTCGAACGGGTTGCCGCCGCCGTTGGCCGACACCGTCAGCTCGATCTCGTCGGGGTTGAGCACGATGCGGAGCGTGTCCGTCTTCGGCCGACCGGACAGGCCGGAGGGCAGGCGCGTCACGGGCTTGAAGGTGATCAGCACCTCCTTGCGGCTGTTGCCGAGTGCCTTGCCGGAACGGAGCGTGAACGGCACGCCCTTCCAGCGGGCGGTGTCCACCTCGACCGAGATCTCGGCGAGCGTCTCGGTGCCGCGCGACTTGTCGACGCCGTCCTCGTCCTGGTACGAGGGCAGCTCCTTGCCGTCGATGGTGCCGGCCGTGTAGACCGCACGACGCGACGCGATCTTCGGGTCGCCGCCCTTGAGCTCGGTCGAACGGAGCACCCGGGCCAGGGACGAGCGGAACTCGACCGCGTCGATGTCCGCGGGGGCGTCCATCGTCACGATGCCGAGGATCTGCAGCAGGTGCGACTGGATCATGTCGACCATCGCGCCGGCCTCGTCGTAGTACTGGGCGCGGTTCTCGAGACCGAGGGTCTCGTCGTAGAAGATGTCGACCTTCTCGATGTTGTCGGCGTTCCAGATCGGCTCGAACAGGCGGTTCGCGAAGCGCAGACCGATGATGTTCAGGACCGTGGTGCGACCGAGGAAGTGGTCGGTGCGGTGCACGCGCTCCTCGGGGACGAGCTTGAGGACCGTCTCGTTGAGGGCCTTCGCGCTGGCGACGTCCGTACCGAAGGGCTTCTCGAACGCGAGGGTCGTGCCCTCGGGCAGCTCGACCTGCTGGAGCGCCTCGCAGATGTCGGAGGCGATCTGCGGCGGCAACGCGAAGTAGAGGATCGGCTCGGCGTCGGCGTCGGCCGCGGCGAAGAGCGCCTTGAGGTGCTCGGGGTCGGTCGGGTCACCCTGGATGAACTGCGTCGACGCGAGGGTGGCGTCGACCTCCGGGCCCTTCACGTCCTGCGACGCGAAGGACTTCGTGACGACGTCCTTCCACTGCTCCTCGCTGCGGGCGCTGCGGCCCGTGCCGATGAGCTGGACGGGCACCGCTCGACCGCTCTGCAGGAACGTGCCAAGGCCCGGCAGCAGCAGGCGGGAGGCGAGGTCGCCCGTCGCGCCGAAGATGATGAGAGTGCGCTTGTCGGTCACCGGAGGTGACTCCTTTCGCTGTGGTGGGGGTGGTCCGCTTGAGGCCAAGGCGTGGGCGGACCGGTTGATTCCCGGACGAGCAGGTTCGTTGGTGTGCCTGCGTTCCGGAGGTCGTGCTGCGGTTCCGGTGTGGTGCTGGACGCACTTCGGGCGGCACCGGTGTGGTGCCGCCCGAAGTCAGGTGCGCTGGAGGTCCAGGTCAGTGACCGAAGTTGCCGCGGTAGTACTCGTAGACCCAGCCGACGAGGGTGATCGCCACGCAGGCGAGCCCGATCGGGACGATCCACAGCCCGGCTGCGACACCGAGGAAGCAGAGCGCCGTGGCACCCGCGAGCAGGATGGGCCACCACGACCACGGGCTGAAGTGCCCGAGCTCGGCGTCGCCGTCCTCGATGTTGGCGTCGGGGCGGTCCTCGGGGAGGACACCGCCCTGGGAGGACATGACCTTGCCGAGGTAGAACGCGATGAACGCGGACATGATCCCGGTGAGGCCGATGGCCACCGTGCCGACCCACTCCGGGTGACCGTAGTAGAGCAGCGACCAGATGGTGTACGCGGCGTCCGCGAGGATGAAGAACCCGAAGAGGATCCAGAACAGGTTGGTGTTGGCGCGCATCGCCTTACTTCACCTCGCCCTTCGCGGCGTCGTAGGTCGGAGCGTCGGGGGCGTCCTTGGCCGGACCCACACCGATCGGCACACCCGCTTCGGGGTGGTTGAGGTCGAACGCCGGCGACTCCGAACGGATGCGCGGGATCGACGTGAAGTTGTGCCGCGGCGGCGGGCAGCTGGTCGCCCACTCGAGCGAGCGGCCGTAGCCCCACGGGTCGTTCACGGCGACCTTCGGCGCGTTCCGGGCGGTCACGTAGACGTTGAAGATGAACGGCAGGAACGAGATCGCGAGGATCATCGAGCCGATCGTCGACAGCTGGTTCATCCAGGTGAACCCGTCGTTCGGCAGGTAGGTCGCGTAACGACGCGGCATGCCGATGACGCCCAGCCAGTGCTGGATGAGGAACGTCGTGTGGAAGCCGATGAACAGGAGCCAGAAGTGGATCTTGCCGAGGCGCTCGTTGAGCATCTTGCCCGTCCACTTCGGCCACCAGAAGTAGAAGCCGGAGAACATCGCGAACACGACGGTTCCGAAGACCACGTAGTGGAAGTGCGCGACGACGAAGTACGAGTCGGACACGTGGAAGTCGAGCGGCGGCGACGCCAGGATCACACCGGTGAGACCACCGAACGTGAAGGTGATGAGGAAGCCGACGGCCCAGAGCAGTGGCGTCTCGAACGTGACCGAACCGCGCCACATCGTGCCGACCCAGTTGAAGATCTTCACGCCGGTCGGGACCGCGATGAGCATCGTCATGAGCGAGAACCACGGGAGCAGGACGCCACCGGTGACGTACATGTGGTGCGCCCACACAGTGACCGAGAGGGCCGCGATGGCGATGGTCGCGTAGACGAGGGTCTTGTACCCGAAGATCGGCTTGCGGCTGAACACCGGGAAGACCTCGGAGACGATGCCGAAGAACGGCAGCGCGATGATGTACACCTCGGGGTGGCCGAAGAACCAGAAGAGGTGCTGCCAGAGCAGGGCTCCGCCGTTCGCCGGGTTGAAGATCTGCGCGTCGAACACGCGGTCGAGACCGAGGCCGAACAGCGCGGCGGCGAGGACCGGGAAGGCCATCAGCACGAGCAGCGCGGTCACGAGGGTATTCCACGTGAAGATCGACATGCGGAACATGGTCAGACCCGGGGCACGCATCGTGATGATCGTGGTGATGAAGTTCACCGCACCGAGGATCGTCGAGAAGCCGGTCATGCCGAGGCCGAAGACCCAGAGGGTGCCGCCGAGCCCTGGTGTGAACGTCGTGTCACTCAGTGGCGCGTAGGCGAACCACCCGAACGACGCGGCGCCCTGCGGGGTGAGGAAGCCGCCGACGGCGATGAGCGAGCCGAACAGGTAGAGCCAGAAGGCGAACCCGTTCAGACGCGGGAAGGCGACGTCCGGCGCACCGATCTGCAGCGGCATGATCGCGTTCGCGAAGCCCGAGAAGAGCGGGGTCGCGAACATCAGCAGCATGATCGTGCCGTGCATCGTGAAGAGCTGGTTGTACTGCTCCTTCGTCGCGACCACGTGCAGGCCGGGCTCGAAGAGCTGGGCACGGATGACGAGCGCCATCACACCCGCGAGCAGGAAGAAGATGAACGAGGCGATCAGGTACATGTACCCGATGGTCTTGTGGTCCGTGGAGGTGATCCACCGGACGATGATGTTGCCCTTCCGGCCGACCTTCGACGCCTGGAAGTCCAGTGTCGTGGTCCCTGCAGCCGGCTGGCCGACGAGTGACGTGGTCATCTGACGGAGCCCCTACTTGTTGTCGCTCGACGCCGTGACGGGCGTCTTGTCGTTGGGTTCGTTCGTGTTGGTGTTGTACTCGTTGCCGAGCAGACCGACCTTGCCCTGCTCCTCGAGCGAGTCGAGGTACTTCTGGTACTCGGCCGGGGTGACGACCTTCACCTGGAAGAGCATGAGCGAGTGGTACTCACCGCACAGCTCCGCGCACTTGCCCTGGTAGGTACCGAGCTTCTGCGGGATGAAGTACTCGTCGTTCGTCTTGCCCGGGAGCATGTCCTTCTTGTAGAGGAAGTCGATGATCCAGAACGAGTGGTCGACGTCGCGGGACGAGAGCTCGATGTGGACCTTCTTGCCCTTGGGCAGGTAGAGGGTCGGGAGCTGCGACTCGTCGATCGCGCCGTTGGCGTTCTCTTCTTCCTGGGCCTGGATGCCCTGGTAGTAGACGCTCTTGGACTTGTCGTCCTCGTTGATGTAGTTGAAGTCCCACGCCCAGCGCTTGCCGTAGACGTGGATCGTCGCGTCGGCGTTCTTGAACGGCTGCTCGATCGCGGCCTGGTCCTTGGCGGTGAAGGCGAAGAAGCCGAGCACGAGGATCAGCGGCACGATCGTGTAGAAGATCTCGAGCGGCATGTTGTAGCGCATCTGCACCGGCAGGCCGGTCTGGCCCTTGCGGCGGCGGTAGACGATCGCTGCCCAGATGATGAGGCCCCACACGATCAGACCGACCGCGAGCAGCACGACCCAGCTGGTGGTCCACAGGCCGACGATACGGCTCGTGTGGTTGGTGACGTCCTTCGTCTCCTCCGTGCCGGGGAGCCATCCGTTCAGCTGCTGCTGCGTGCAACCAGCCAGTGCGATGACCAGACCGACGGCCACCGGGACGGCCGCCCAACGTATACGGCGATTCGAACGCACTGTTACCTCTCGGAAGAACGTGAAACCGGAGCAGGCCGCGACGCGAAGGTCGCGCATGGCTCGCTCCCAGCTTGGTTGGAACACTCCTAGCTTACTCGCAGCTCGGGACCGCTCGCGCACACGCGACACACCTCGGGCCGCGATCCGCACTCCGTCCGGGCGGGTTTTCCCTGGTCGTGCGGGATGCCACGCCCGGGAACGAACGAGCGGGGAGCGACCGTGTCGGTCACTCCCCGCTCGTGTCGGGTCGACGGAGATCAGTGGAAGCTGTCACCGCACGCGCAGCTGCCCTGCGCGTTGGGGTTGTCGATCGTGAAGCCCTGCTTCTGGATGGTGTCCTCGAAGTCGATCGAGGCGCCGTCGAGGTACGGGACGCTCATCTTGTCGACGACGACCTCGACGCCGTCGCCGAACTCGGCCGTGGAGTCGCCGTCGAGCAGGCGCTCGTCGAAGTAGAGCTGGTAGATCAGGCCGGAGCACCCGCCGGGCTGGACGGCGAGGCGCAGGCGGAGGTCGTCGCGGCCTTCCTGTTCGAGGAGGCTCGCCACCTTCGCCGCGGCCGCGTCGCTGAGCAGGACGCCGTGCGACGGCGCCTCGGTCGTCGGTGCGTGGTCGGTGATGGTGTCGCTCATCCGCGCGTCTCCCTCCGTGCGGTGTCGTTCACCGCGCTTGGACCGATTGTAAGCACCGTCAGCCGCGAGTCGCGAGACGCGCGAGCAGGATCGTCTCCGATGCGATGGCGCGGTGCAGGACGCCGAGGTGCTGCGACTCGTTCGGGCTGTGCGCGCGGGTGTCCGGGTCCTCGACGCCGGTCACGAGGATCTGCGCCTCCGGGAACTGGGCGGCGAGGTCCGAGACGAACGGGATCGAGCCGCCGATGCCCTGCTCGACGGGCGACTCGCCCCAGCCCTCGGCCATCGCGGTCCGCGCTTCCTGGACCGCCCACCCGGCGGTGTCCACGAGGAACCCGTCTCCGGCGTCCGGCTCGCTGATCTCCATCCGGGCGCCGAACGGCACGTGCGCCCGCAGGTGCCGCTCGACCGCGGCGTACGCGTCCGTCGCGGCCTGTCCCGGCGCGACCCGCACCGAGACCCGGGCGGAGACCGTCGGCAGCAGGGTGTTCGACGCGTTCGCGACGCTCGGTACGTCCATGCCCGTCACGGTGATCGACGGCTGGAACCACATCCGCGAGAGCACGTCGCCACGGCCGACCGGACGGACCCCCGGGAGCAGTGCCGCGTCGGCGGCGAGCTGCTCCTCGGTGCGCTCGGGCACGTCGGCGTCGTACGAGGAGAGGCCCTCGACCGCGACGGCGCCGTCGTCGTCGTGCAGCGAGGCGAGCAGACGGACCATCGGGATCATGGCGTCCGGCGCCGCTCCCCCGAACATGCCGCTGTGGCTCGCGTGCTCGAGGGTCGTCAGGGTCAGCTTGAAGGTGACGTTGCCGCGCAGGGAGACGGTGATCGACGGGACCTCGGTCGACCAGTTGTCGCTGTCCGCGACGACGATGACGTCGGCGGCGAGGTGCTCCTGCTGCTCGCGGAGGAACGTGCGGAACGACCGCGAGCCGAACTCCTCCTCGCCCTCGATGAACAGGACGACGCCGAGCTCCAGGTCGTCCCCGAACTGCGCGTGCAGCGCCCGGAGCGACGCGATGTGGGTCATCACGCCGGCCTTGTCGTCCGAGGCACCGCGGCCGTACAGGCGGTCGCCACGCAGCGTCGGCTCGAACGGCGGGGTCTCCCAGAGCGCGTCGTCGCCCTGCGGCTGGACGTCGTGGTGGGCGTAGAGCATCACGGTCGGCTTGCCGTTGCGGGCCGGGCGGACCGCGAGGACCGCGGGCTGACCGAGCTCGTGCGGGTCGTCGTCACTGATCGCCGACCGGATGATCTCGACCTGGTCGTCCGCGAAGACGCCGGTGCTCCGGGCCAGGTCCGCCACGGCACGGGCGCTCGCGAGCACGTTCGACTCGTCGTACGCCGACCACGACACCGACGGGATCCGCACCAGGTCGGACAGGTCGGCGATCGTCGAGGGCAGCGATCCCTGCACGTGTTCGCGGAGGGCGTCGAGGAGTGCGGGGTCGGTGGCGGCGGCGTGCTGGTCGGTGTCGGTCATGTCCCGTAATCTAGAGGACGATCCAGCACGCAGACCGCAGTCAGGAACGCATCGTGGCGAAGGCAGCCCCCAAGACCAACACGACCGTCAACCCGTCCGAGGCCGAGCTCCTCGAACAGGGGAAGGGCCGTCCGACGCCGACCCGTCGCGAGCGCGAGGCGGCGAACCGCCGTCCCATCGTCGGCGGCTCCGCCGAGGACAAGAAGGCGGCTCGTGCCCGGCTCACGAACGAGCGCGAGAAGGCCCGCGTCGGCATGGCCAACGGCGAGGAGCGCTACCTCCCCGCGAAGGACAAGGGCGAGCAGCGCAAGTTCGTGCGCGACTGGATCGACGCCCGCTGGAACGTCGGCGAGATCATGATGCCGGTGCTCGTGCTGTTCCTCATCGTCGGGTTTGCCGCGTCGCAGACCGTGATCGCGTCGTACTCGCTGCTGCTCGTGTGGGCGTTCGTGGCGCTCTTCGTGCTCGACTGCATCGTGCTCTGGCTGTCGTTCCGCAAGAAGCTGACGGCCAAGTTCGGCTCGATGCAGCGCGGGACGTTCCTCTACATCCTCACGCGGGCGTGGCAGCTGCGCTTCCTGCGCCTGCCGAAGCCGCAGGTCAAGCGCGGGCAGTACCCCACCGTCTGATCGCTCCCCATCGCAGCGCCGTCCGGTCCGCCGGGCGGCGCTGCGTCGTTCCCGGCGCGCGGCCCCCGCCGGCCCCGCCGCCCCCGCCGGCCCCGCCGGACCCGCCGGCCCCCGCCGGCCCCCGCCGAGCGGGCAGTATCCGTCACGCTCGCGGGCGCCGGACGGCACATTCCGCCCACTCGCCGGCCTGCCGGCCACCTGCCGGGGCACGCGCCGACCGCCCACCGGACGGGAGGCGCGGTGCGGCCCCGACCCGCGCCTCCCCTCCGTCAGGTGCTCGACGCGGCCATGCGATCCACCCGGTACGCATCGGCGAGGTCGCGGGAAGTGCCGCTCCGCGGCGCGCGCGACGGCGCATTGCGCGACCTCGCCACAGCACACGCGGCGTGTCGTGCGACCTCGACGACGGACACCCGGACCCGACGACGGACACGCAGACCCGGCCCCAGACCCGCGACCCCGACCGGTCACGACTCGCCGCGTACGACTCGCCGAGCGGGCAGAACGCACCGCCACGACGCGTCGAGCGTGACGTATTTCGCCCGCTCGGCGACGCGCACGCGACGTCAGCGCGCCGCGCGCCCCAACCGCCGCCGCCGGAGCCGGTTGATCCGCGTCGCCCAGGTCGGCCCCTCGTAGAGGAACGCCGTGTAGCCCTGCACCAGGGTCGCCCCGGCGTCGATGCGGTCCTGCACGTCCTGCTCGGTCGTGACGCCGCCGACCGCGATCACGCAGAAGTCCGACGGCACCGCGGCCCGGACCCGCCGCAGGACCTCGAGCGACCGAGCCGCGACCGGTGCGCCGGACAGTCCCCCGGCACCCATCGCCTCGACGTCCGCCGCCGGCGTGCGGAGTCCCGAGCGGGAGATCGTGGTGTTGTTCGCGATGACGCCGGCCAACCCGAGGGAGACGGCCAGTCCGGCGATCGCGTCGATCTGCTCGTCGGTGAGATCCGGCGCGATCTTCACCAGCACGGGCACCTTGCCGGCGGCGTCGCGCACGGCAGTGAGCAGCGGGCGGAGCTGGTCGAGCTCCTGCAGACCGCGCAGCCCAGGCGTGTTCGGCGAGCTGACGTTGACCGCGAGGTAGTCCGCGAACGGCGCGAGCCTGCGCGTCGACTCGAGGTAGTCGTCGACGGCGTCCTCGACGGCGACGACCCGGCTCTTGCCGATGTTCACGCCGATGACGGGTCGTCCGGGGTTGCGGCGGGCACGCTCCAACCGACGTGCTGCTGCGGCGGCACCGTGGTTGTTGAAGCCCATGCGGTTGATGAGGGCGCGGTCGGGGATGAGCCGGAAGAGCCGCGGGCGCTCGTTGCCGGGCTGCGGCTTGGCGGTGATGGTGCCGACCTCGACGTGCCCGAACCCGAGGACACCGAGTCCGGCGATCCCCCGGGCGTCCTTGTCGAACCCGGCGGCCAGGCCGAAGCGGGACGGGAAGTGGATCCCCATGGTCGTCACGCCGTCGGCGGCGGAGGGCCGCGAGTAGCGCTCGACGAGTCGTCCGACGACGGGCAGGTGCGGCAGCCACTTGATCACCGCGAACGCGATGTGGTGCGCGCGCTCGGGGTCCATGTTGGCGAACACCGAGCGGAACACGACGGAGTACCCGCCGCGGACGATCCGTTCCGCGATGCCGCTCACGCGCCGGCCCCGGCCGGGGACGAACCGGCGACCGGGTCGGCCGCGCCGTGGTGGTCGCGGCGGAGCTGGCCGATGGCGTCCTCGAAGTCCTCGAGCGAGTCGAAGGCCTGGTAGACGCTCGCGAACCGGAGGTACGCGACCTCGTCGAGTTCGCGGAGCGGCGCGAGGATCGCGAGCCCGATGTCGTTCGCGTCGATCTGGCTCGACCCCGAGGACCGCACGGTCTCCTCGACGCGCTGCGCGAGGATCGCCAGGTCGCCGTCGGTCACCGGGCGTCCCTGGCAGGCCTTGCGCACGCCGGACACGATCTTGTCGCGGCTGAACGGCTCGGTCACCCCGTTGCGCTTCACCACGTTGAGCGAAGCGGTCTCGGTGGTCGAGAAACGGCGGCCGCAGTTCGGGCACTGACGACGGCGACGGATGGAGGTTCCGTCGTCGCTCGTCCGGGAGTCGACGACGCGGGAGTCCGGGTGGCGGCAGAAGGGGCAGAACATGTCGACCCCAGGCTACCGGTTCGTGCGCTCCGTCACGGCGGCGCCGTGCGCGGGGAGCTGCTCCTCGGTCGCGAGGGCGACGATGTGCGGCGCGACCTCGGCGAGGGCCTCGGGCGAGTAGCGGATGACCTGCTGCGGGCGGAGGAACGTCGACGCGGACAGTCCGGAGCCGAAGCGCGCCTGCCCGCCGGTCGGCAGCACGTGGTTGGACCCGGCCAGGTAGTCGCCGAGGCTGACCGGCGTGCTCGGCCCGACGAACACGGCGCCCGCGGCGTCGATGTCAGCGAGGACCGCGTCGTCGTCGACGGTCTGGATCTCGAGGTGCTCCGGTCCGTAGGCGTTGCTCACGGTCGCCGCGTCGGCGAGCGAGTCCACGAGCACGATCGCGGACTGCGGTCCGTCCAGGGCGACCTGGAGGCGCGACGCGGTCCCGACACGCGCAGCACGTTCCGGGATGGCCGCCTCCACCGCGTCGGCGAACGCCGCCGACGTCGTCACCAGCACGCTGCCGGCCTGCTCGTCGTGCTCGGCCTGGCTGATGAGGTCGGCGGCCACGTACCCGGGGTCCGCGGTGTCGTCGGCGATCACGAGGATCTCCGTCGCGCCGGCCTCGGCGTCGATGCCGACGACACCGCGCACGAGGCGCTTGGCCGCTGCGACGTAGTTGTTGCCGGGGCCCGTGACGAGGTCGACGGGCTCGAGGCCGATCGACGGGACGCCGTACGCCAGTGCACCGACGGCTCCGGCGCCGCCCATGGCGTAGACCTCGTCGATGCCGAGCAGGCCGGCGGCCGCGAGGATCGTCGGGTGCACCGCTCCCCCGTGGTCGCGCTGCGGGGGCGACACGAGCGCGATCGACCGCACTCCGGCGACCTGGGCGGGGACGACGTTCATGACGACGCTCGACGGGTACACCGCCTTGCCACCGGGCACGTAGAGGCCCACGCGGCGCATCGGCTGCCAGCGCTGGTGCACCTCGGCGCCGTCGGCCAGGGTGGTCACGGACGCGGCGGGCACCTGCGCCGCACTCGCTGCCCGGACCCGGCGGATGGCCTCGTCGAGCGCTTCCCGGAGCTCGGGCGTGAGGCCGGCGACGGCCGCGGCGATCTCGGCAGCCGGGACCCGCACGTGCTCGGGCGCTCCCCCGTCGAACCGTTCGGCCTGGTCGTACAGCGCCGACGCCCCGTGCTCGCGGACGGCGTCGACGAGCTCGCGGGCGGCGTCCACCGCGTGCGAGACGTCACCGGCGGCGCGCGGCATGAGTCGGAGGAGTTCGGCACGGGCGGGGAGGCCGCCACGGAGGTCGATTCGCTGCATCATCAGGTGGTCAAGCCTACCGAGCGCGGACGGGAGGTCGGTGGCGGACCGGCACCGCGCCTCCTGGCCCGCGGTGACGAGGCCCGCGGCCCGCGTCGTCAGGCCAGCGCGTCGACGACGGGGCGGTGTCGGGCGGCGGCTGCCGCGTCCCAGGCGCCGAGCAGGTGGAGCGTCGCGATGCGGAACGCGAGCGCGCGGACCAGCAGTTGGTCCCACTCCGCGACGTCGGCACCGAGGGCGCCGAGCTGCGTGACCGGGACGCCGTGCCAGCACACCGCGTCCACCGCGGCGACGGCCGCGCCGAACCCGGCGGGTCGCCAGGACGGCGGCCAGTCGATGACGGCGGGGACGGCGGGGACGGCGGCATCGGCGAAGAGGACGTTGCCGAGCAGATCGCCGTGGACGAGCTGTGACGGCGCTCGGACGGGCCGGAAGGCTGCGGCGAGGCGGTCGAGCGTGGAGTCGTCCGGCAGGCGCGCTGCTCCCCAGGCCATCCGGTCGGCGCGGCCCCACGCGTCGGCGGGGCACGGCGCGGACGGGGCGAGGAACGCGGGGCGATCGAGGTGTGCGATCGCTCGGTGGAAGGCGTTCCCGACGCGGATGACGTCGGCGACCCGGGTCTCGTCGGCGCGGCCGGGTAGCCACTCCCACGCCTCCCACGCGCCGGCGCGCCAGGGGCCGTCGACTGCTCGGACGGGTCGAGGTGTGCGGAACGTCGAGGTGTGCGCCAGCTCGGCGAGGACGCCCGCCCGCCAGTCCGTCACCGTCGCGCCGTCGTGCGGTCGGAGGACGACGTCGCCGGCGCGCCAGGTCAGCCCGCGCCCGCCCGCGAGCCGTTCGAGCCGCTGGTCGCCCACGCCGAAGGCACGCAGAGTGCCGGCGTCCGGACCGCCCGCCACGGTGTTCACGCGGTCCGGAGCACCTTCGACATCGGACGGCCATTCGCGACCTCGTCGACGAGCTTGTCCAGGTACCGGATCTGCCGCATGAGCGGGTCGTCGAGTTCCTCGATCCGGACGCCGCAGATCACGCCGGTGATGAGCGGTGCGTTCGGATGGAGGTGCGCGGCCGCGAAGAAGTCCTCGAACGTGCTCTCATCGGCGAGGTGCTTCTCGAGCGCGGCGTCGTCGAACCCCGTGAGCCACTCGATCACCGCGTCGAGCTCGGCCTTGGTGTGCCCCTTGCGCTCCACCTTCGCGAGGTAGTGCGGGTACACCGCCGCGAACGGCGTGCCGAAGATGCGGTGCCCGGCCATCGTCAGACCAGGCAGCGCGGCCCGAGCAGGCTCTTCAGCTCGCCGAAGAGGTCGGGCGTCAGGTTCACCGGGAACGGCAGCTCGAACGTGCGCGCGACGTCGTCCTTGATGAGCTTCAACCGGACCTCGGTCTCGCCGCTGTGCCGACCGAGGACGGCGGCGAGTTCGGTCACCGTCGTCGTCGTCGCCTGCCGCTCGGGCAGGCTCAGCGTGAGCGGGCCGGACCCCATGGCGTCACCGACGTTCGGCTGGAACATGCTCACCGCGTGCAGGGCCTTGCCGTCGTCGCGCACGTTGACACGACCGCGCAGGACCACGATCGAGTCGGCGACGAGCGACGGCCCGAACTCCTGGTAGGTCTTGCCCAGGAACATGACGCCGATCTGGCCGCCGAAGTCCTCGATGTCGACGATGCCGTACGGGTTGCCGCTGGACTTCGCCACCCGGTGCTGCACGCTCGTCAGGAGCCCCGCGACGGTGACCGTCTCACCCTCGACCGAGTCGTCGGCCGCGATGAGGTCGGCGATGGTGATCGATTGGTGCTTCGCCAGCTCGATCTCGAGCCCGGCGAGCGGGTGGTCGGAGACGTACAAGCCGAGCATGTCCCGTTCGAACGCGAGCTTGTCGCGCTTGGACCACTCCGGACGGTCGGGCACCTGGGACACGACGGCTGCCGACGGCTGTTCCTCGGCGACCTCGGCGAAGAGCGAGTCGAAGTCGAACCCGACGTTGCCGTGGGCCTCGTCGCGCTTGACCTTCACCGCACCCTCGACGGCGCCCTCGTGGATCTCGACGAGTGCACGGCGGGAATCGCCGAACTCGTCGAACGCACCGGCCTTGATGAGCGACTCGACCGTGCGCTTGTTCGCCGACGAGATGGGGATCTTGCGGAGGAAGTCGTGGAAGGACTCGAACGCGCCCTTCTCGGTGCGGGCCTGGACGATGTCGTCGACGACGTTGAAGCCGACGTTGCGGATCGCGCCCATGCCGAAACGGATGTCCTCACCGACGGCGGCGAAGAAGCCGATCGACTCGTTGACGTCCGGCGGCATGACCTTGATGCCCATCCGGCGGCACTCGTTGAGGTACAGCGCGAGCTTGTCGCGGGCGTCGCCGACGCTCGTCAGCAGGGCAGCCATGTACTCGGCCGGGTAGTGCGCCTTGAGGTACGCGGTCCAGAAGGACACCACGCCGTACGCCGCCGAGTGCGCCTTGTTGAACGCGTAGTCAGAGAACGGCAGCAGGATGTCCCAGAGGGTCTTGATGGCAGCGGCCGAGTAGCCGTTGTCCTGCATGCCCTTCTCGAAGCCGGCGTACTGCTTGTCCAGCTCGGACTTCTTCTTCTTGCCCATCGCGCGGCGGAGGATGTCCGCTTGGCCGAGGGAGAACCCGGCCACCTTCTGCGCGATGGCCATGACCTGCTCCTGGTAGATGATCAGGCCGTAGGTCGTGCCGATGATGTCCTGCAGGGGCTCTTCGAGCTCCGGGTGGATCGGCGTGATCGGCTGCTCGCCGTTCTTGCGGAGCGCGTAGTTCGTGTGCGAGTTCGCACCCATGGGGCCCGGACGGTACAGGGCGATGAGCGCCGAGATGTCCTCGAAGTTGTCGGGCTTCATCAGGCGCAGCAGCCCACGCATCGGTCCGCCGTCGAGCTGGAACACACCGAGGGTGTCGCCACGCTGCAGGAGCGCGTACGCCTCGGGGTCCTCGAGCCCCATGTTCTCGAGGTCGAGCTCGATCCCACGGTTCGTCTTGATGTTGTCGAGGGCGTCACTGATGATCGTGAGGTTGCGGAGCCCCAGGAAGTCCATCTTGATCAGGCCGAGCGACTCCGCTGCCGGGTAGTCGAACTGCGTGACGATCTGGCCGTCCTGCTCGCGCTTCATCACGGGGATGATGTCGATCAGCGGGTCGCTCGACATGATGACGCCGGCGGCGTGCACGCCCCATTGGCGCTTCAGCCCCTCGAGCCCGAGCGCGGTGTCGAACACCGTCTTCGCCTCGGGATCGGTCTCGACGACCGTGCGGACGTCGACTGCTTCCTTGTAGCGCGGGTGGTCCTTGTCGAAGATCCCGGTGAGCGGGATGTCCTTGCCCATCACGGGCGGCGGCATCGCCTTGGTGAGCTTCTCGCCCATGCCGAACGGGAAGCCCAGGACGCGCGAGGAGTCCTTGAGCGCCTGCTTCGCCTTGATCGTGCCGTACGTGACGATCTGCGCGACACGCGCCGACCCGTACTTCTCGGTGACGTACTTGATCGCCTCACCGCGGCGCCGGTCGTCGAAGTCGACGTCGAAGTCGGGCATCGAGACGCGGTCCGGGTTGAGGAAGCGCTCGAAGATCAGGCCGTGCCGGATCGGGTCGAGGTCGGTGATGCGCATCGCGTACGCCACCATCGAGCCGGCACCGGAACCACGGCCGGGACCGACGCGGATGCCGTTGTTCTTCGACCAGTTGATGAAGTCGGCGACGACGAGGAAGTACCCCGGGAAGCCCATCTGGTTGATGATGCCGACCTCGTAGTCGGCGCGTTCCTGGACCTCGCGCGTGATGCCGTCGGGGTACCGGTACTCGAGGCCCTTCGCCACCTCTTTCTCGAACCACGAGTGCTCGGTCTCCCCCTCGGGCACGGGGAACTTCGGCATGTAGTTGGCCGCGGTGTCGAACTCGACGTTGCACCGCTCGGCGATGAGCAGCGTGTTGTCGCAAGCCTCGGGGTTGTCGCGGAAGAGGTGCCGCATCTGCTGCGGGGTCTTCAGGTAGAACTCGTCGGCGTCGAACTTGAAGCGGTTCGGGTCGTTCAGGGTCGAGCCGGACTGGACGCAGAGCAGCGCCGCGTGCGACTTGGCGTCGTGCGAGTGCGTGTAGTGCAGGTCGTTCGTGCCGACCAGCGGGATGTCGAGGTCCTTCGCCAGCCGGATCAGGTCGCTCATGATCCGACGTTCGATCTCGAGCCCGTGGTCCATGACCTCGGCGAAGTAGTTCTCCTTGCCGAAGATGTCGCGGTAGTCCGCCGCGGCCTTGACGGCTTCGTCGTACTGGCCGAGCCGCAGCCGGGTCTGGATCTCCCCCGAGGGGCAGCCCGTCGTGGCGATGATGCCCTCGTGGTACTCCTCGAGCAGCTCGATGTCCATGCGGGGCTTGAAGTAGTACCCCTCGATCGACGCCTTGCTCGAGAGCCGGAACAGGTTGTGCATGCCCGTCGTGTTCTCGGCGAACATCGTCATGTGCGTGTACGCGCCGGAGCCGGACACGTCGTCGCCGCCGCCGTCGCCCCAGCGCACACGGGTCTTGTCGGTCCGGTGGGTGCGCGGCGTGATGTACGCCTCGGTCCCGATGATCGGCTTGACGCCGCCGGCCTTGGCGGCCTTCCAGAACTCGAACGCGCCGAACATGTTGCCGTGGTCGGTCACGGCCACGGCGGGCATGCCCTGCGCAGCGGTCTCGGCTACGAGGTCGCCGAGCCTGGCGGCGCCGTCGAGCATCGAGTACTCACTGTGCACGTGCAGGTGGACGAAGGAGTCGGAATCCGACACGGAACCTCCGGTTCGCGGGAGCTGCTGCGGTCTGGCAACAGCCTAACCGCGACCGGGGACAAACCCGGGCGCGTCGAGACGGACGGGAGGCGCGGTGCGGGCCCGACCCGCGCCTCCCGTCCGTCAGGGGGTCGCGGCACGGCGGGGCGCGACGCCGAGGGCGCGCAACACGCCGCGCGCGTCCCGCCGAGAGCGCACGAAGTGCCGCTCCGCAGCGCCGACAGCGACCTATTTCGCGACCTCGGCGGGCGCGGCCGGGCGCGTCGAGGCGGATGGGAGGCGCGGCGCGGGGCCGACCCGCGCCTCCCGTCCGTCAGGGCGTCGCGCCGTCGCGGGCGCGCAACACGCCGCGCGCGTCCCGCCGAGAGCGCACGAAGTGCCGCTCCGCGGCGCCGAGAGCGGCACTTCGTGCGACCTCGGTCGGCCGAGCCCGCCGCCCACGCCCAGCGGGCGCGACACGCCGCGCGCGCGGCGCCGACCGGGCGGGACCGGCCGCCTGGGCGCGCCGAGCGGGACGGAACGTGCCCGCTCGCGGGCCCGGCGCGCGCCCGGCGCGCGGCCTACGCGGCGCGGATGCGGTCCAGCGCCCGCTGCAGGTCGTCGGGGTACTCCGCCGAGTACGACACCCACGACCCCGTGCGCGGGTGCTCGAACCCGAGCCGGACGGCGTCGAGCCACTGCCGCGTGAGCCCGAGCTCCTCGGCGAGCACCGGGTCGGCCCCGTACATCGTGTCACCCACGAGCGGGTGCCGGGTCGCCGCCATGTGCACCCGGATCTGGTGCGTCCGACCGGTCTCGAGGTGCACCTCGAGCAGGGTCGCGGAGCGGAACGCCTCGAGGGTCTCGTAGTGCGTCACGCTCGGCTTGCCGTCGGCCGTGACCGCGAACTTCCAGTCGCTCGAGGGGTGTCGACCGATGGGCGCGTCGATCGTGCCGGAAGTGGGGTCGGGGTGCCCCTGCGCGAGGGCGTGGTAGACCTTCTCGACCGTGCGCTCCTTGAACGCGCGCTTGAGGTGCGTGTACGCCAGCTCGGTCTTCGCCACGACCATCAGTCCCGAGGTGCCGACGTCGAGCCGGTGCACGATGCCCGCGCGTTCGGCGGCGCCGGAGGTCGCGATGGTGAAGCCCGCGGCGGCGAGGCCACCGGGGACCGTGGGGCCGTCCCAGCCGGGCGAGGGGTGTGCGGCGACGCCGATCGGCTTGTCCACCACGACGATGTCGTCGTCGTCGTGCACGACCGTCATGCCGGGGACCTCGACCGGGATGATCCGGGGGGCTTCCTTCGGCGTCCACTCGACCTGCAGCCAGGAGTCGGCGTGCAACCGGTCGGACTTGTCCACCGTGACCCCGTCGACGGTCACGCCGCCGGCCGAGACGACCTCGGCCGCGAAGGAACGACTGAACCCGAGGAGCTTCGCGATGGCGGCGTCGACACGCTCACCGGCGAGCCCGTCCGGGACCGGCAGGGAACGGCTCTCGGTCACGTCGCGTCGTGTCCGAGGGTGTCCCGCCCGTCACGCGGCGCGCGCGGGTCCTCGACCAGGGGCCGGGAGGCGCGGTGCTCGTCCGCCTCGGAGGCGTCCGACTGCGCGCGGACCGCGTCCACCGCGCGCTGCTGCTTCGCGGAGAGCGCGCGGGTGCCGTCGAGGTTCACCCCGAGGATCACCAGCAGGACGAAGACCACCATGCTGATGCAGATGAACGAGTCGGCGATGTTGTAGATCGCGGGCATCATCCACGGGGTCGAGATGAAGTCCACCACGTGGCCGCGACCGAAGCCGGGCTCACGGAAGAGCCGGTCGAGCAGGTTGCCGAGCGCCCCGCCGAGGAGCATGCCGAGCACGAGCGCCCACCACATCGAGCGGATCCGCCGGGCGAACACGATGATCGCGACCACGACGGCGGTCGAGACGATCGAGAACACCCACGTCATGTTCACCGCGAACGAGAACGCGGCACCGGGGTTCCGGACGTAGAGCAGCTGCAGGGCGTTCCCGAGGACCGGGACGACGGTGCCGTACGGCAGGTTGGCGACGACGAGCGCCTTCACGCCCTGGTCGAGCGCCACCACGACGGCAGCGGCGAAGGCCAGTGCCGCGATCGCGCGGACACTGACCTTCGCTCGTGATGCTGGTCGCGACAACGTCAGTTGCCGAAGCCCTGCGCCGATGCCGGCGCCGGGGTGAGCCCGGACTGCTCGGTGCCCGAGCCGTCCAGCTCGTTGAGCTGACCCTGGATGTAGCTCTTGAGCTGTGCACGGTAGTCGCGCTCGAACGTGCGGAGCTCGTCGATCTTGCCCTCGAGCTGGCGCTGCTCCTGCTCGAGCACCGCGACACGCTGACGGTTCGTGTTCTCGGTGTCGGCGATGATCTGGCGCTGCTTGGCCTCGGCCTCGGAGACGAGACGGGCGGCCTGCGCGGTGCCCTCGGCGATGAGCGCGTCGCGCTTCTCGACGCCTTCGCGGACGTGCTCCTCGTGGAGACGACGGGCGAGCGTCAGGAGGTTCGTGGTGCCCTCGGTGTCCTCGTCGGCCGGGACCGTGGTGGCCGGCGCGGCGGCGGCGACCGGAGCGGGCTCCGGCGCGGCTGCCACGGGGGCGGGCTCCGGCTCGGGCTCGGGGGTCGGAGCGGACTGCTCGGCCTCGGCCGGCTTCGGCGCGGACTCGGCCGTCTGCAGGCGCTGGCGGAGCTCGTCGTTCTCGGCCGTCAGGCGACGGAGCTCGACGACGACCTCGTCGAGGAAGTCGTCGACCTCGTCCTGGTCGTAGCCCTCGCGGAACTTCGTCGGCTGGAACCGCTTGTTGACTACGTCTTCCGGCGTCAAAGCCATTGCCGTCACCTCAATAGAACTGCTGAACGTGTGGAACCGTCTCGGTGCGACCGAATCTACCAGTCGCGCCGAACGGTGCGGATGCCACGCCGGGGCGAGCATCGGATCCCGACCACCGTACACCGATGGTGGCCGTGAACCGTGACCACGCACTGGGCGTGGCGCGTGTCGTGTCCTCTTAGTTGGCGAACACGGGGATGAGCAGGGCGATCACGAACCGGATGATGATCGCCAGGAGGAGCACGATCGTCCAGCCGAAGTCGAGCGCCACGGGGCCCATGCGCATCGGCGGGAGGACCCGGCGGACCGCCCGGATCGGCGGGTCCGTCACGGTGTACACCACGTCGGCGACGACGAGGAGTGCTCCGCGCGGCCGCCAGGACCGGTTGAACTGCTGGACGATGTCGAGGACGAACCGCCCCCACAGCACGAGGATGTACAGCAGGAGGAGGTAGTACAGGATCGTGAGGATCGCGGTCACGATGGGGCTCGCTCAGCTCGGGTGCGGACCGTCATGCGACGAGCCGCACGGGGCGGGTGGGCCTGAGGGACTCAGGACTGGGCGAAGAAGGACGCCTCGATGTCGGACTCTACCTCAGGCGCCTCACCGCTCACCGCGACGTGTGCCGGCGACAGCAGGAACACCTTGTTGGTGACGCGCTCGATCTTGCCGTAGAGGCCGAGCGACAGCCCGGAGGCGAAGTCGATCATGCGGCGGGCGTCGGCCTCGGTCATCTGCGAGAGGTTGATGATGACGGGGATGCCGTCGCGGAAGCTCTCGGCGATGGACTGGGCGTCCTTGTACTCGCGGGGGTGGACGGTGAGGATCTCGTTCATTTCCTGGACCGGTGCTGCCTTCTGTGCGGACGTGTGCGAGCGGCGGAGCGGGGTGACCTGGGCGCCGCGCTGGTGGGTGTGCGCCTTGGGCTCGGCGGCGACGGGCGCCACCGGTGCCGCGGCGGGCGCGGGGGTCTCGTCGGCGACCGGAGCGGGCGCGGGGGCAGGGGCCGGAGCGGACTGCTGCCGCGCGGGCTGCTGCTGCGGCTGCTCGTCCTCGTACTCGAGTTCCTCGTCGGCGAGGCCCAGGTAGACCATCGTCTTCTTCAGCGGGTTGGCCATGGTTCCTCCGGAGGTCGGTGCTCGTGGATGCCCTTGCAACGAGGCTAGGGCGCGACCGGCCGATTTCCCGTGATTGCGGTCCCGATCCGCAGGTGTGTCGCGCCCTCGAGCACGGCGTCGGCGTAGTCGCCGCTCATCCCGGCCGAGATGTCCGTCGCGGCGGGGGCGAGGGACACCACGCGCTCGGAGACCCCACGGAGCCGGGCGAAGGCCGCGCGCGGCTCCTCGTCGAGCGGCGCGACGGCCATCACCCCGCGGAGCCGGATCGTGCCGGTCGCGAGCACCCGCGACACCATGGCCTCGACGGCGTCGGGTCGGACGCCACCGCGGTCGGGGTCGTCGGTCAGGTTGACCTGCACGAAGCCGTCGATCACCGGCGGTTCGGGTTCGGCCTCGGTCGGCGCGAACGCGTCCACCACGGACTCGCGGTCGAGCGACTGCACGACGTGTGCGTACCGCCGGACCTGCCGGGCCTTCTTCGACTGCAGCTGTCCGACGAAGTGCCAGGTCAGCGGGAGGTCGGTGAGCTCGGCGGCCTTCGCCTGCGCCTCCTGGTGCCGGTTCTCCCCCACGTCGGTCACGCCGAGCGCGGCGAGGTCGCGGACGAGCGACGCCGGGTGGAACTTCGTGACGACGACGAGCGTGAGTTCGTCGGCCGAGCGCCCTGCGGCGCGCGCCGCGTCGGAGATGCCGCTCCTGACGGACGCGAGACGCGCCTCCAGTCCGTCGTCTGCTGACGGGGACGGGAGGCGCGGGTCGTCTGACAACGCTCGTTACTTCAGGAAGTCGGGGACGTCGAGCTCGTCGTCATCGTCGTCGAACGCCGGGTCGGCGGCACGCTGCGCGGGCGCCTCGTGCTCCTGCGACGCCCACGACGGGGCGGACGAGGACGAGTCCTCGATCGCGCCGGTCGCACCGGCGGACGCCACGGGGACGGTCGCGCCGGCCTCGGGGTCGACCCAGCTGGAGCGGCGCTCCTTCTGCTGCGAGGTGGGCTCGCCGCCGTCGAAGCCCGCGGCGATGACGGTCACGCGGACCTCGTCGCCGAGCGTGTCGTCGATGACGGCACCGAAGATGATGTTCGCCTCGGGGTGGACTGCCTCCTGCACCAGACGGGCCGCGTCGTTGATCTCGAAGATGCCGAGGTTCGAACCGCCCTGGATCGAGAGCAGCACGCCGTGCGCACCGTCGATCGAGGCCTCGAGCAGCGGGCTCGCGACGGCCAGTTCGGCCGCCTTGATCGCCCGGTCGGCACCCCGCGAGGAACCGATGCCCATGAGCGCGGAACCCGCACCCTGCATGACGGACTTCACGTCGGCGAAGTCGAGGTTGATCAGGCCGGGGGTGGTGATCAGGTCGGTGATGCCCTGGACACCGGCGAGGAGCACCTGGTCGGCCGTGGCGAACGCCTCGACCATCGAGATGCCGCGGTCGCTGATCTCGAGCAGGCGGTCGTTCGGCACGACGATGAGCGTGTCGACCTCGTCCTTGAGGCCGGCGACACCGTTCTCGGCCTGCGACTGACGACGCTTGCCCTCGAAGCTGAACGGCTTCGTGACGACGCCGATGGTGAGCGCGCCGATCGACTTCGCGATGCGGGCGACCACGGGCGCACCACCCGTGCCGGTCCCACCGCCCTCACCGGCGGTGACGAAGACCATGTCGGCACCGGCGAGGGCCTCTTCGATCTCCTCCGCGTGGTCCTCGGCGGCACGACGGCCGACCTCGGGGTCCGCTCCGGCGCCGAGGCCGCGGGTGATCTCGCGGCCCACGTCGAGCTTGACGTCGGCGTCGCTCAGGAGCAGCGCCTGCGCGTCGGTGTTGATCGCGATGAACTCCACCCCGCGGAGGCCGAGCTCGATCATCCGGTTGACGGCGTTCACGCCGCCGCCGCCGACGCCGACGACCTTGATGACGGCGAGGTAGTTGTGGTTCGTGGTCACGTCAGTCAGGCCTCCGGTCGAACCCTCAACCTCTACTTGAAGTTCAGGGGCATTGCTGGTAGATGTGGTGCTGGCTTCGACGCTACGGGTGCGCTCCGGGCACTGTCGCCCCGCCACGCCGCGTGTCGCGCGATTCCGCGACGACTTCCGCTACTTCTTCGCGCGGATGATGCCGTTGTCCGGAGCGCTGACGTCGTACTCGACGACGACGCCGGGGTTCCGCGCCGCGTGGTCCTTCACGAGGGCCGCGAGGAGGGCCGCCTTCGCGTCGGACTGCTCCGGGTTCCCCCAGACGACGCTCGAGCCGTCCTTGAGGGTGAGGGTCACGTCGTCGGCGGTCGAGCCCTTCACGCTCGTCACCTGCTGACGGACGGTCGACGGGAGCGCGAGCACGACCTCGGTCATCGTGCGGAACTCCGACGAGCCGAGCTTCGCGTTGCCGATGTCGGCGACGGGCATGTTCGCGGGCTGCTTCGGCGACGACTGCACGACGATGCCTGCAGGGTCGACCAGGTCGAAGGACTTCCCCGACCGCACCGCGACGACCGGGGTGCGCTCGGTCACGGTGACCACGAGGGTGTGCGGCGGGGCTTCCTCCGTCACGTAGCTCTCGATGAGCGGGAAGCCGGCGATGTCCTTCTTGATGGCGTCGAAGTCGAGCCGGGCCAGCGGGGTGCCGATCTGGTCGGAGAGCGCCTGGCGGAGCTGGGTCTCGTCGACGCGGTTCGTCCCCTTGACCTCGATGGTCTGGAGCGCCATCAACGGCGAGAACACCGCGACGAGGATCGAGATCCCGAAGACGAGGACGATGCTCGCTGCGGTGATCCAGGCGGCGCGGCGGTGCCGGCTGCGACGGGTGAAGCGGCGGACCTCGGCGCGCTCGAGGAGGCGACGACGGCGCTTGGCCACCCGGGCCTCCCGGGCGGTCTCGGCAGCGCGGACGCCGGCACCGATCGGGCGCTCGTGGCCGTCCTCGTCCGGGCCGTGCAGGTCGGTCAGGTGGGCGAGCCGCGCGGCGTCGCGGCGCTCGGTCTCCTGCCGCTCCCGGGCGAGGCGCTCGGCCTCGGGATCGTGGTGGTCCTCGTCGGGCGTGTACTCGCGCAGCCGGCCGGCGACGGACGACAGTCCGGCGCCGAGGCGACGGCCGGCGGCGCCGGCGAGGGCACCGGCGCGGTCGCGCGCCGACCCGTTCGACGTGTCGGCGGCGGTGGGGTCTGCCGTCTCGACGACCGGTTCCTCGGTGGCGGGCTCGAGCCGCGCCTCCTGGACTTCCGGCTCGGGCTCGCGGGACGGACGCCGCGGGATCAGCGGGGCACGACGCTGCCGGGGCGCGCCCGCGCCGTCGGCAGGTGCGTCCGGACGGGCCGGCCGCTCGTCGAACCCCTCGGGACGCTTCACCGGGACAGCGCCCCGTCGTCGTGGAGGGCGCTGAGCACCTGCGGGATGATGCGGTACACGTCGCCGCAGCTCAGGGTCATGATGATGTCGCCGTCGCGCGCGACCGCGGCCGCGCGCGCCGAGGCCTCGTCCCAGTCGGGCAGGAACTCGACGCGGGACTGGTCGGCGAAGCGCTCCTGCACGAGGGCGCCGGTGACGCCGGGCTCCGGGTCCTCGCGGGCGCCGTAGACGTCGAGGACGACGGTGTGGTCGGCGAGCTCCTCGTAGACCTTGGCGAAGTCACCGGCCATCAGGCGCGTCCGCGAGTACAGATGCGGCTGGTGGATCGCGATGATCCGGCCGTCGCCCACGACGTTCCGCGCGGCCTTGAGCGCCGCCGCCACCTCGGTCGGGTGGTGCGCGTAGTCGTCGTAGACCGAGACGCCGCGCTCGACGCCGTGCAGCTCGAAGCGTCGCTGGGTCCCGCCGAAGGCCTCGATGCCACGGATCGCGTCCTCGGCGGCGACGCCGAGTCCGGTCAGGACGGCGAAGGCGCCGACGGCGTTGATCGCGTTGTGGCGGCCGGGGACCCGGAGCGTCAGGTGGTGCGCCTCGCCCGCGGCGCGGAAGTCGACCTCGACCCCGGCGGACTCGGTGATCCCCTCGATCCGGACGTCGGCGTCGACGGCCTCGCCGAAGGTGACGATCTCGGGCGCGTCCTCGCGGGCGCGGATCCCGGCCGTGACCGCCTTCGCGCCGGCGTCGTCGCTCGAGATCACGACGCGCTCGCTCGCCTTCGCGGCGAACTCGACGAAGGCCTCGGTGAAGGCCTCCTCGCTGCCGTAGTGGTCGAGGTGGTCGGCGTCGACGTTCGTGATGAGGGCGACCGCGACGTCGTAGAGCAGGAAGGAGCCGTCGGACTCGTCGGCCTCGACGACGAACAGGTCGCTCGAGCCGGGCGCCGAGCTCGTGCCGAGGGACTGGATGACCCCACCGTTCACGAAGCTCGGGTCCAGCCCGAGCTCGACGAGCGCGGTGACGATCATGCCGGTCGAGGTGGTCTTGCCGTGCGCGCCGGCGACCGCGACGAGGCGGTGCTCGGCGATGAGGGCGGCGAGGGCCTGCGACCGGTGCAGGACCGGCAGGCCACGGCGCTGGGCCTCGAGGAGCTCCGGGTTGTCCGGCCAGAGCGCGCTCGTGACGACGATGGTGTCCGCGTCGCCGACGTTCGCGGCGTCGTGGCCGATGTGCACCTCGGCACCGAGGTCACGCATGGTGCCGGTGGTGGCGGTCTCGCGCGAGTCGCTGCCGGTCACGCGGTGGCCGGCGGCGAGGAAGAGTCGGGCGATGCCGCTCATGCCGGAGCCGCCGATGCCGACGAAGTGGACTGTGCCGAGTTCGTCGGGGATCGGCTGCGTCAGGTCCGGCTTGATGGTCATCGTTCCTCCGTGGTGCTGTCGTGCGCGTCGCGCGTCGCATCGGTCGCGCGCTTCGCGGCGTCGAGGACGAGGTCCGTCATGCGGTCGGCGCCGTCGCGGTGTCCGACGCTGCCGGCACGGACGGTCATGTCGGCGATGCGGGCCCGGTCCTGCAGGGTGTTCAGCAGCTGGAACGTCACCCAGTCCTCGTCGAATTCCGCGTCGGCCACGAGGACCGCTCCCCCGGCGTCGACGACGTCCTTCGCGTTGTGCCGCTGCTCGCCGTTGCCGACAGGGTACGGCACGAGGACGCTCGGCAGCCCGACGGCGGTCAGCTCGCAGACCATGCCGGCGCCGGCGCGCGAGACCACGAAGTCGCTCGCGGCGTACGCCAGGTCCATCCGGTCGCAGTACGGCAGCACGTGGTACCCGTCGAGGTCGCTCGGGCCGATGTCGGACTTCCCGCCGACGACGTGCAGGACCTGCCAGCCGGCACCGACGATCGTCGCGGCGCTCCGGTTCACGGTGCGGTTGATGCTCCGCGCGCCGGAGGACCCGCCCGTGACGAGCAGGACCGGTCGCGCGGGGTCGAGCCCGAACTCGGCGAGGCCCTCTGCGCGGCTCGCACGACGGTCGAGCGACTCGATCTCGCGCCGGAGCGGCATGCCGACGACCCGGCCGTGGCGGAGCCGCGTGTTCGAGAAGGTCACGCCCACGTGGTCGGTGAGGAACGCTGCCAGGCGGTTCGCCAGGCCGGGCTTGGCGTTCTGCTCGTGCACGACGATCGGGGTGCCGGTATGGCGTGCGGCGATGTACGCCGGTGCGGCCGCGTAGCCCCCGACACCGAGGACGACGTCGACCTCGCGCTCGCGGATGATCTGCTCGATCCGACGGACGGCGCCGAGGAACCCGCCGGGGAAGCGGAGGGCAGCGGCGTTCGGCTTGCGCGGGAACGGCAGGCGCGGGATCGTCAGCAGCTCGTAGCCGCGCATCGGGACGAGCCGGGACTCGAGGCCCTCTGCGGTGCCGAGGACGAGGACCTCGGCGTCGGGCTCGCGCTCGGTCAGCCGGTCGGCGACCGCGAGCAGCGGGTTCACGTGGCCGGCGGTGCCGCCGCCCGCGAAGAGGTAGGTGTTCACCGGAGGGTTCCGTTCGTGGTGGTGCGGCCGACGCTGTTCCTGCCCGGGAGGTCGCTCTTGCCCGGGAGGTCGCGGGCGAAGGACAGGACGACGCCGATGGCGACGAGGGTCATGATCAGCGCGGAGCCACCGGCCGAGATGAGTGGGAGAGGGACGCCGAGGACCGGCAGCAGGCCGAGGACCACGGCGATGTTGACGAGCGCCTGGCCGATGATCCACGCGAGCACGCCACCGGTGACGGTCTTCACGAAGGGGTCGTTCGACTGCCGGATGATCTTGATCATGCCGACCGCGAGGACCACGAACAGGGCGAGCACGACGACGGCGCCGACGAGCCCGAGCTCCTCGCCGATGATCGCGAAGATGTAGTCGTTGTCAGCCTCGGGGAGCCACGACCACTTCGCCTTGGAGTTGCCGAGACCCACCCCGAAGACGCCGCCGGAGGCCAGCGCCCACATGCCGTGGGTCGGCTGCCAGCAGAGGTCCTGGTACTGGCTCGTGTCGGTGCAGCCGGAGAGCCAGGCGCTGATGCGGTGCGACCGGGAGCTCGACGCCATCGTGACGAACGGCAGCAGCACGGCGAGGCCGAGCACCCCGACGAGCAGGTGCTTCGCCCGGGCGCCGCCGACGTAGAGCGCGCCGAACACCAGGATGAGCATGATCATCGCGGTGCCCTGGTCGCCGCCGACGAGGACGAGGCCGATCGACCCGAGCGACGCGATGCCGATCGGGATGAAGACCTCTTTCCAGTCGTCGAGCTTCTCCCGCTTGACGTACATGATCGCGCCGATGCCCAGCACGAGCGCGAGCTTGAGGATCTCGGACGGCTGCGCGGTGAACGAGCCGAGGCGGATCCAGTTCCGGTTGCCCTGGATCGAGTAGCCGAGCGGGGTCAGGACGACGAGCGCCTGCACGACGAGGCCGACGCCGACGATCCACATCGCCCACTTCCGCCAGAACCGTGCGGGCAGGCGGGAGGCGATGAGCATGAGCGGGACGCCGAGCACGGCGTAGAGGCCCTGGCGGGAGGCCGCGCCGAAGAAGTCGTGCGTCGCGGCGTACTGCTCCACGCTCGACGAGGACAGCACCATGACGACGCCGAAGACGACGAGGAAGAGCGTGACGCCCAGGATCGTGTAGAAGGTGCTCGACTCGGCGACGAAGACGTTCTTGACGGCGACGACCGCCCCGTTGTGGCGGCGTGCGGGTGCGTGCGGTCGGCCGGGGGCCGCTCCGCCGCTACGGCCGCTCGGGAGATCCGTCGTCGCCATCGGCGTTTCCTCCCAGGTGCTCGTGGACCGCCGCCGCGAATCGACGCCCCCGGTCCGCGTAGGAGCCGAACTGGTCGAACGACGCCGCAGCCGGGGCGAGGAGGACCGTGTCGCCCGGCCTCGCGACCGATGCGGCATGCCGGACCGCCTCGGGCATGACCTGATCAGTGTCCGCTGCCTCGACCTGCAGCACCGGCACCCCGGGCGCGTGTCGCGCGAATGCCTCGAGTACAGGGCCACGATCGGTCCCGATCACGACGACGCCGCGGACGTCCGGCCCGAAGCGCTCGACGAGTCCGTCGATGTCGACGCCCTTGAACAGGCCCCCGACGATCCAGACCACCTTGTCGAACGCCGCGAGCGACGCCGTGGCCGCGTGCGGGTTCGTCGCCTTCGAGTCGTCCACCCAGCTGACGCCCTCGGCGGAGGCCACCAGCTCGGTGCGGTGGTGGTCGGCGCGGAAGCCCTGCACGGCGGTGCGGATCGCGCTCGGCTGCACGGAGGCCGCACGGGCGAGTGCGGCCGCGGCGAGGACGTTCATCGTCATGTGCGGGCTGGCGAGCCCGGCGGCCTCGAGGTCGGCGACGGTCGCGAGCTCGAGCGCGCTGTTCCGTCGGTCGTCGGTGAAGGCCCGGTCGCAGAGGACGTCCTCGACCATCCCGACGTCGCCGGGCGCGGGGATCCCCGGGCCGAAGCCCACGGCACGGCACCCCTCGACGACGTCGGCGTCCTCGACCATGTGCCGGGTGACGTCGTCCGTGGTGTTGTACACGCAGGCGAGGACCGTGCGCTCGTAGACCTTGGCCTTCGCGGCCCGGTAGGCCTCGGCGGAGCCGTGCCACTCGAGGTGGTCGTCGGCGATGTTCAGGCAGGCGCTGGCGAGGGGCACCACGGCACCGTCGCCGGTCGTCGGCATGTAGTGCAGCTGGTGGCTGGAGAGCTCGACGACGAGGACATCGTAGCCGTCCGGGTCGCGCACGACGTCGAGGACGGGCACGCCGATGTTGCCGCACGCCACCGCGCGGAGCCCGCCGGCCTCGAACATCGCGGTCGCGAGCTGCGTCGTGGTGGTCTTCCCGTTCGTGCCCGTGATGGTCACCCAGGGCGCAGCGATGGGGCCGCGCACGACCTTGTCGCGGACACGCCAGGCGAGCTCGATGTCCCCCCACACGACGCTGTTCGCCACGGCCCACTGCACGGTCGCGTTGTGCGGCGGCAGGCCCGGCGACACGATCACGACGTCCGGCGCCTGGGTCTCGAGGGCGGCGGGCACCGAGTCGAGGGGCACCTGCACGAAGTGCGCACCGATCACGTCGAGCAGCTCCACGCTGTCCGACGGGGCGTCGGTCGAGTAGACCGTCACCGCGCTGCCGAGCTCGACCAGGGTGTCGGCGACCGAGAACCCGGTGGCCCCGAGGCCGAGCACGGCGACGTTCAGCCCCTTCCAGCCCTCGGCGTACCAGCTGTCCAGGGACTCCAGGCGGGACGAGGACACGGCGTCAACCAACTCGTGCGATCCATTCGAGGTAGAAGAGTCCGACACCCGCGGCGACGCAGAGTCCCGCGATGATCCAGAACCGGACGACGACGGTCACCTCGGCCCACCCCTTCAACTCGAAGTGGTGGTGCAGCGGACTCATCCGGAAGATGCGCTTGCCGTGCGTGATCTTGAAGTACGCCCGCTGCAGGATGACCGAACCGGTGACGATGAAGAACAGGCCACCGATGAGGATGAGCAGGAGCTCCGTGCGGCTGAGGATCGCGAGGCCGGCCAGTGCGCCGCCGAGCCCGAGCGAACCGGTGTCGCCGAGGAAGATCTGCGCCGGCGACGTGTTGTACCAGAGGAAGCCGATCAGGCCACCGCAGACCGCCGCCGCCACCACCGCGAGGTCCAGCGGGTTGGTCACGGTGTAGCAGGCGTGCTCGGTGTTCGCGTCGAGCCGGGCACCGCCGCAGATCTGGTTCGACTGCCAGAAGCCGATGATCACGTACGAGCCGATGGCCAGGATGCTCGAGCCGGTCGCGAGACCGTCGAGCCCGTCCGCCACGTTCACGCCGTTCGACGTCGAGACCGTCAGCAGGACGATCCACGCCAGGAACAGCACGGTGCCGATCACGGTGCCGAGCGCCATGAAGTCGAGCCACGGGATGTCCCGGATGGCCGAAACCATCGTCGACGCCGGCGGCTTGCCGTTGCCGGACGGGACGACGAGCGCCACGGTCGCGAAGATGACGCCGACGATGACCTGCCCGAGGACCTTCGCCCAGCCGCCGAGCCCGAGACTGCGCTGACGACGGACCTTGAGGAAGTCGTCGATGAACCCGACGAACCCGAGGCCGACCATGAGGAACAGGACGAGCAGGCCGGACAGCGTGACCGAGTCTCGGCCGACCAGGTGTCCGACGAAGTAGCCGAGCACCGCGCCGATGATGAGGACGATGCCGCCCATCGTCGCCGTGCCGCGCTTCGTGTGGTGCGACTGCGGGCCGTCGTCGCGGATGAACTGTCCCCAGCCGAGGCGGTGGAACAGCTTGATGAACAGCGGCGTGAGCAGCAGTGTGAACACCAGCGACACGGCGCCGGCGATCAGGAGGGCGATCATTCGGTGACACCTCCGAGGCGGTCGCCGAGGAATCGCAGTTCGGCGGACTTCGAGGACTTGACGAGGACGACGTCGCCGGGGCGGAGCATGTCCTGCAGTGAGTGGACGGCGTCGTCGACGTCCTCGATGAACACGGACTCGCCGTCCCACGATCCCTCGAGGGTGGCGGCCTGGTGGATGGGCATCGCGCCGCGGCCGACGACCACGAGCTGTCCGATGCCGAGACGGACGACGAGCCGACCGATGCGGTCGTGCTCCTCCGTCGAGAACTCGCCGAGCTCGGCCATCTCGCCGAGCACGGCGACGGTCCGCTCCCCCGGGCGCACGATCTGCGCCAGGGTCCGCAGCGCCGCTGCGGTCGAGTCGGGCGACGCGTTGTAGGCGTCGTTGATCACGGTGACGCCGTCGGGGCCGCCGGGGAGGAGCTCCATGCGCCAGCGCTCGGCGCGCGTCATCGACGCGAGCGCGGCGGCGCCGGCGGCGAGCGGGACGCCCCACAGGTGGGCGACCGTGAGCGCGGCGGACGCGTTCATGGCGTGGTGCTCACCCAGGATCGCGAGCTGCACGTCGACGCGATCCGTGCCTCCTGGCCGTCCGTCCGCAGACGGGTCGCCTTCCTGGCGGACGGGAGGCGCGGTGAGCGTGAAACGGGTGCCGTTGCGGTCCGTCTCGATGCCGGTGATGCGGTAGTCGGCGTCGTCGGACGTGCCGAAGCCGACGACGTGGGCGGCCGTCAGGTCGCGCATCGACGCGACACGGTCGTCGTCGACGTTGAGGAGCGCGGTCGCGCTCCCGGGCAGGTCGGTGACCATCTCGGACTTGGCGCGCTGGGTCGCCTCGATCCCGCCGAACTCGCCGGCGTGCGCGAGGCCGACCTTGAGGACGACGCCGACGTCCGGCTCGGCGATCGCGACGAGCTTGGCGATGTGGCCGATGCCGCTCGCGCCCATCTCGACGACCAGGTACCGGGTGTCCTCGGTGATGCGGAGCATCGAGATCGGCGCACCGACGTGGTTGTTGAACGACCCCTGGGGCGCGACGGTCTCGCCGTGCTGCTCGAGGATCGTGCGGAGCATGTTCTTCGTGCTCGTCTTGCCGTTCGAGCCGGTGATCCCGACGACCTTGAGCGGCGCCGGGCGTCCGTCGGCGTCGACGCGGTCGGCGGTCGCCATCCGGACGCGCGTGACGACCTCGTGCGCGAGCGCGGCGAGGGCGTCGTAGCCGTCCGCCACGACGATCTGCGGTGCCGTGGTCTCGACGCGCTCGGGCGTGATGACGAGCGCGGCGCCGGCCTCGGTCGCCGCGGGGACGAAGCGTCGCCCGTCGGTGACCTCGCCCGGGAGCGCGAAGAACACGCTGCCCGGCGTCACGAGGCGGGAGTCGGTCTCGACGGTGCCGTCGACGACCAGGTCGCCCTGGTCGGCGACGTCGGTCGCCTGGGCACCCGGGATCAGCTCGCCGTCGACCGCTGTCGCGATCTCGGCGAGGGTCATGGCGATCATCGGAGTTCCTCGGTGGGGCCGGAGTTCGGTTCCCAACCGGCCTCGCGGAGGGCCTGGCGGGCTTCGTCGCGTGCCGAGTACGGCGTGCGGACGCCCTGGATGTCGCGGTAGTCCTGGTGGCCGGGGCCGGCCCAGAGGATCGAGTCCCCCTCGCCGACGAGGCCCACCGCGGTGCGGATCGCGGCCTCGGGCGGGCTGACCTCGTGGAGCTCGTGCTCGGGGAAAGCCTCGCGCGCGGCGTCGACGAGGGTCTTCCGGATCGACGCGGCGTCCTCGAAGCGCGGGTGGTGGTCGGTGACGACGAGGATGTCGCTCCCCGCCGCGGCCACGCGGGCCATGTCGCCGCGCTTGGTCTTGTCGCGGTCGCCGTCGGCGCCGAAGAGCATGAGGACCTTGCCGGGGGTGAACTGCCGGACGGCCGCGAGGGTGTTCTCGAAGGCGTCGGCGCTGTGGCCGAAGTCGACGTAGACGCTCGGGCCCCGGTCGCCCGAGACGCGCTCGGTCCGACCGGGCAGGTAGCACTCGATGGCGCTCGTCCGCTCGCCGCGCTGCTCGCGCTCGTCCTCGTCCGGGTAGCGGCGGTGGTTCGTCTCGAGCGCGTGCGCGATGGCGCCGAGCTCGAACCCGCCCTCGACCAGCATCACGATCGCCAGCGCGGCGTTCGCGGCCATGTGCCAGCCGATCAGCGGCACACGGGTGGTGAGCGCACGGCCCTCGGGACCGGTCAGGCGGAACTCCGTGTAGGCGGCGTGCGCCTCGACGATGTCGACGTGCCACTCGGCCTCGACGCCGGGGTGGACCGTGATGGTCGTGACCGGGATCCGGGAGTCCTGCACCACGCGGTGGCCCCAGTCCGTGTCCAGCGAGACGACACCGCGACGGGCGTGTTCGGGCTGGAACAGCGGGAGCTTCGCCTGGTAGTACTCCTCCATGTCGGCGTAGTCGTCGAGGTGGTCGTGCGACAGGTTCGTGAACGCCGCGACGTCGAAGACGATGCCGTCGACGCGGTGGCGGCTGAGGGCCTGGGCGCTCACCTCGACGGCGACCGCGCGGACCTCGCTCTCGCGCATCCGGGCGAGCAGGGCGTGCATCTCGCTCGCCTCGGGCGTGGTGAGGCGGCTCGTGACGCTGAGCGCGCCGATGTGCCGCTCGGCGGTGGAGCTGAGGCCCGTGACGAGGCCGAGCTGCTTGAGGATCCCCTCGAGGATGTAGGACGTGCTCGTCTTGCCGTTCGTGCCGGTGACGGCGAACAGCTGCGGCAGGTCGGTGGCCTCGTCCGGGTGGGTGCGGTACACCCACGCCGACACGTCGCCGAGGGCCGCACGGGGGTCGTCGACGACGAGCACCGGCAGACCGGCCGCCTGGGCGTGCTCCACGCCGGCGTCGTCGGTCAGCACCGCGACCGCGCCGCGCTCGGCGGCCTCGGCGGAGAACTCCGCGCCGTGCCGGTTCGCACCGTGCACGCCGACGAAGAGGTCACCCGGCTGCACCTCGGCGGCGCTGAGGGTGACGCCGGTCGTCTCGACGGCGTCGACCGAGCCGACGACTCGCAGGCCGAACGCGTTCGCGAGTTCGGCCACGGCCCTCGGGGTCGGGTGTTCGGGTCGGAGGACCGGGGGGATCCGTGCGGACAAGTGCTCCTTCTTCCTCACCACGTGGTCGGGTAGGTCTTCGCCGGCGTCGTGGAGGGGGCTACTCGGTACTTCTCGAGCACCTGGGACATGAGAGTTCGGAACGCCGGAGCCGCTCCGCTGGACCACTTGTTGGCCTGCGGCTTCGTGAACGTCACCGTGACAACATACTGGGGGTCCTCGGCGGGTGCCATTCCGGCCACCGAGGTGATGCGCTGGCCGCCGTAGCCCTTCGACCCCTCGGCGACCTCGGCGGTGCCGGTCTTCGCGGCGATGTTGTAGCCGGAGATCGGCTTCATCCCCACGAGGGTGCCGCCGGTGACCACGCTCTGCAGCATGTCCGTCACCTGCGTCGCGGCGTTCGCGGACACGACGCGCGTCGGCTGCACGTCGGGCGCGTCGATCGTCTTGCCGTCGGCGGTCTCGCAGCCCTTGACGAGGTGCAGCGGGATCCGGACGCCGTCGTTCGCCAGGGTCTGGAAGATGCTGGCCACCTGGATCGCGGTCGTCGAGATGCCCTGGCCGAACATCGAGTTGATGTTCGTCTGCTGGTCCCAGTTCGGGCTCGTGCCGTAGTCCATCGACGGCTGGCCCGGGTAGTCGATCGCCGACTCGGGCTCGAACAGGCCGAACTTCTGCATGTAGTCGTACCGCTGCTGGGCGGTCAGGCGTTCCCCGAGCTCGGTGATCCCGACGTTCGAGGAGTTCTGCAGGATCCCCGTGAGCGTGAGGTTCTCGGTGTCGTGGAACTCGGAGTCGTGGATCGACCCGCCCCACGGGAACGAGCGCGTGTACGGCACGACGGCCTGGTCGGTCGGACTCGACTTGCCCTGGTCGATGAGGGCGGCGGCGATGGCGGCCTTGATCGTTGACCCGGGCTCGTACGTGGCCGTGAGGGCCCGGGAGCCGAATGCACCCTTGTCGGTCGTGCCGTCGACGTTGTTCGGGTCGACCGTCGGGTAGTCCGCGACGGCCAGGAGTTCGCCGGTCTTCACGCTCGTGACGGTCGCCGTCGCCGACTCGGCCTGCAGGGACTTCGCGGCGGACGCGATCGTCTGCTCGGCCATGTACTGCAGGTCGCTGTCGATCGTGGTCTCGACGGTCCCGCCGTCCTTGGCTTCCTTCGTGGTCACGGTGCTGCCCGGGAGCTGGACACCGTCGGACCCGCGCTCGTACGTCTCGGATCCGTTCGACCCGGCCAGGCACTTGTCGTAGGCGTACTCGAGGCCGGCCTGGGCGCCGTCGGTGCCCATGAAGCCGGTGATGTTGCCGGCCGTCGCACCCGTCGGGTACACCCGTGACGCCTGCTGCTCCTTGTAGATCCAGGGGATGTCGAGCGCGGTCACCGCCTCGTAGTGCTTCACGTCGAGGCCCTTGACGAGGTAGGCGAAGTCGGACCGCGGGTTGGCCGCGATGTTCTTCTGCATGGTGGCGACGTCACCGCCCGACGCCTTCGCCAGTGCCGTCAGCGCCTGGTCGACCGAGACGTCCTTCACCCGGGTGCCGCCGAGCTTGCCCTCGAACTTCTTGACCAGGCGTGGCGCGGTCGTGATGTTGTACCGGGTGACGCTGTCGGCGAGCTCGGTCCCGTTGCGGTCCACGATCGACCCTCGGGTGCCGTAGATCGTGACGGGGATGCTCCGCTTCTCCTTCGACAGCTCGTTGAGCGCGGCGGCCTGGACCACCTGGATGTCGACGAGGCGGATCACGAAGACCGCCACGAGGGCGATCACGGCGATCATCACGACGCTGTAGCGGAGTCGTCGGCTGCGGATCGTCTTCGTCACGCGGTGCGGTCCTTCCCGGGGTGGAGCGGTCGTGCGGCAGGGCCCCCGGCCCGCAGGTCACCGGGTGGACGGGGCCTGGAGCTGGTTCGGGTCGGACTCTACGTCGGCCGTCGAGGAAGCCCCGGCCGACGCGCTGGCGCCTGCGGTCTTCCCAGCGTCCGCCGCGGCGGCGTCACTGCCCGCCGTGGGCCCGCTCTCCTTGCTGGTGGAGGTGTCGCCTTGCTTCGCGGCGAGCGGCACTTCGTCCAGCAGCGAGTTCGGGACCTGGTTCGAGGTCGCCGCCGTGGCCTGGTCCGCGACCGCCGGGGTCGGCGTGCCGTACACGCGGCCGGTCTTCGGGTCGAGGTACACCGGCGTCGAGTTCGCGATCATGCCGAGTGCCTGCGCGTTGCGGGCCAGGTTCTGCGGCGAGTCGAGGACCCGCAGCTCCTCGGACAGCGACTGCTGCGTGCGGGAGAGGTTCGTCTGCTCCGCGCTGAGGGAGTTCAGCGTGTACGCGCCCTGGCTGAGGACCATGCTGATGCCGAGCTGCGCGAGGAGCAGGATGCCGAGGGCGGCCACCGCCACCACGGCGTACGCGATGCGTGGGCGGGCACGGCGCTGGGCCTTCGTCGGGGTGACCTCGACGAGCTCCGGCCGGTTCTGCCGCGTCGGACGCGGGGCGCGGGACGGGACGACGGCGGGGTCGACGAGTGCGAGGTTCGTGCTCATGTCACTTCCGGATCCGCTCGGCCGCGCGCAGGCGCACGGGGGTTGCTCGTGGGTTGGCGGCGCGTTCGGCCTCGTCGGCCAGCTCGGCGCCCTTGACGACCAGTTCGTACGTCGGCCGGTGCTCGGGCAGTTCGACCGGCAGGCCAGCGGGTGCGCTCGACTTCGTCCGTGCGGTCAGCGCCCGCTTGACGATGCGGTCCTCGAGCGACTGGTACGACTCGACGACGATGCGGCCACCGACCGCGATGGCGTCGAGCGCTGCCGGGATCGCCCGTTCGAGGACGCTCAGTTCGGCGTTCACCTCGATGCGCAGCGCCTGGAACACGCGCTTCGCGGGGTGTCCCTGGCGCTGGATGGCCACCGGGGTCGCGTCGTGCAGGACCTGGACGAGGTCGCCGGACATCTCGAACGGGGCGGTCGCCCGTCGCTCGACGATCGCCCGGGCGTAGCGTCCGGCGAGCTTCTCCTCGCCGTAGCGCTGGAAGATCCGGCGGAGCTCGCCCTCGTCGTAGGTGGCGAGGACGTCGGCGGCGGTCTGCCCCTCGGTCCGGTCCATCCGCATGTCGAGCGGTGCGTCCTGGCTGTACGCGAAGCCGCGCTCGGCCCGGTCGAGCTGCAGGGAGCTGACGCCGAGGTCGAACAGGACGCCGTCGACCTCGTCGAACCCCTCGCCCTCGATCGCGTCGACGATGCCGTCGTAGACCGTGTGCACCAGGCGGACGCGGTCACCGAAGCGGGCGAGCCGCTCCCCCGCGATGCCGAGCGCGTCGGTGTCGCGGTCGAGGCCGATGAGCGTCAGCTCCGGGAAGCGCTCGAGCAGCCCCTCGGAGTGACCGCCCATGCCGAGCGTCGCGTCGACCACGACCTTGCCCGGCCCCTCGAGGGTGGGCGTGAAGAGGTCGACGATGCGTTCGAGCATCACCGGGGTGTGGGGGAAGCGCTGTGCGCCCGTCTCGTTCTCGGCCATGTGCAGCCCCTCGTCCTCCGGGCCGCGGGTCCGGATCCCCATCCATGCGACCTGACACCGGGGAAGGGGTGTCAGGGATGCACGGCTGGGAGTCCCGATCCACGGATCAGAAGATCCCCGGGATCACCTCCTCGTCGTTGTCGGCGAAGCCCTCTTCGACTTCTGCGTAGTAGGCCTCCCACGCGGGGGTCGACCAGATCTCGGCACGGTCACCGGAGCCGATGACCGTCAGGTCCCGCTCGAGCCCCGCGTACTCGCGGAGGTTCTGCGGGATGGTGACGCGGTTCTGCTTGTCGGGCTGTTCCGCGCTCGCTCCGGAGAGGAACAGGCGCATGTAGTCCCGGGTGCGCTTCGAGGTCATCGGTGCGGTGCGGATGCGCTCGTGCAGTTGCTCGAACGTGTCCGCGCTGAAGACGACGACGCAGCGCTCCTGCCCGCGGGTCATCACGAGGCCCCCGGACAGTTCGTCCCGGAACTTGGCGGGGAGGATCACGCGACCCTTCTCGTCGAGCTTCGGGGCATGGGTACCGAGCAGCACGTCGGGCCTCCCCTCCGCTCCACCGGACCGTTGTGTCCCCCACTTTACTCCACTCCCCTCCCCAGAGTGCGGAAATCATTCCCGGAATCGCCGTCGTGCCCTGTTTTGGGGTCGATGGAGGCTCAGTTCCGGCGTCCCTGGGCGCGGAGAGGCCCGGTTCTACGGCGATCGAGGACCCGGTGGAGGGATGTGGAGCACGTGGAGGGAAGTGGAGGACTTCCACAGCCTCGGGGCGCCCTCCCGCGGCGCGGCGGCGGCTCCCGCCGCTCGTGCCGCTCGTGCCGCTCGTCGAGCGGGCGGAATCGGTCGCTCGGCGGCGCCGAGCGGGCCGTTTCGCGCTCGCTCGACGACGGACCGGCGGCGTGTTGCGCCCGTTCAGCGGGCACCTGCGTGACGGGAGGCGCGGTGCGGCGCCGACCCGCGCCTCCCGACCGATGGCACGCACCGCCTCGCCCCAGCGGTCACGACCCGCCGCGCGCGGACCGCCGAGCGGGCGGGATCGGCCGGCGCGCGGGCTCGAGCGGGACGTGTTTCGCCCGCTCGGCACCTCCGGACGGCTGTTCCGGATCGCGAGCACCGGGCGAGGTTCCACGACTCGCCGAACGGTCGACGCCGAGGTCCCGGGAACTGCCGCTCCGGGCGGCCGAGATGCCACGATCGTGGAACCTCGCCAGCCGCGACCGCCCTGGTGCCCGCCCACCCAGGCCACCCCGCCCCCCCCCAGACGCACGAAACGGGGCCGGCCCCGAAGGACCGACCCCGTGGAGGAGGGTGGAGGGCTGCTAGCCCTGGTTGTCGTTCCGCTTGTCCCAGCGGTCGTTCATCCGATCCATGAAGGACCCGCCGCCGCCCTGACTCGGCCGCGAAGCTCCGCCCGTCGACGGCTTGCCGGCCCGAGGCGCCTTCGCCTTGGGGGCTCGCATACCGGGACGCAGCGCGAAGAGGACTCCGGCCAGCATCACGACGAAGCCGAGGATCCCGATGAGCGGCTGGCGCATGACCAACCCGACGATGACGATGGCGACGCCGGCGAGTGCTCCGAGCACCCCGAGCGTGATCGACGTGTACGTCGGACGACCCTGGCGACGCGTGACACGCGCGACGAAGTCGGAGTCATTCTGGTAGAGGCTGCGCTCCATCTCTTCGAGGAGGCGCTGCTCTTGCTCCGAGAGTGGCATCTTTGTTCCCTCTGTTCCTGGGATCGACGCGTGGTTGAGGTGGACCGAGTCTACGACTCGACCGCTCCACTAGGGTAGGGAGTGTGGCTGAGAGTACGCGATTAGTGGACCTCGTGTCGGCGCGGATCGATCGAGCGCTGGACGACCAACGGGAACGGCTCGCCGCGATCAGTCCGGACCTGGCTCCGTTCGACCAGTACGCGCGGGATCTGCTCTCCGGGGGCAAGCGGTTCCGGGCACTGTTCTGCTACTGGGGCTGGCAGTCCGTCGCGGGGCGGTCGGGCTCGTTCGACCCGCTCGGCGAGGGGTCCCGGCAGACCACGGCCGAGGCGATCGTCACGGTCGCGGCCGCGCTCGAGATCTTCCACGCCGCGGCGCTCGTCCACGACGACATCATGGACCGCTCGGACACCCGTCGCGGGCGTCCGGCAGCGCACCGCCGGTTCGAGTCCCTGCACGAGGAGTCGGGCTGGGTCGGCGACCGGGCGCTGTACGGCACGAACTCGGCCCTGCTGCTCGGCGACCTCCTGCTCTCCCTGAGCGACTCGGTCTTCGACGAGGGGCTCGCCCTGCTCGACCCCGCGCGGGGTCGCATCGTCCGCCAGGAGTTCCACACCATGCGCCTCGACGTCACGGCGGGGCAGTACCTCGACGTGCACGAGGAGACCGCCTGGCCGACCATCGACGAGGACGAGCACCTCGTCCGGGCCCAGCGCGTCATCGTCTTCAAGTCCGCGAAGTACTCGATCGAGGCCCCGCTCGTGATCGGTGCCCTCGTGGCCGGGGCATCGGACGCGCAGCTCGAGGGGCTCCGGGCGTTCGGCCTCCCCCTCGGCGTGGCGTACCAACTCCGCGACGACATGCTCGGCGTCTTCGGCGACCCCGAGGTCACCGGCAAGCCCGCCGGCGACGACCTGCGCGAGGGCAAGCGCACCGTCCTCATCGCCTCGGCCCGCAAGGCGTTGCCGAGTGGTCCCCGGCAGTTGCTCGACGAGCTCCTGGGCGACCCGGACCTCGACGAGGCGCAGGTGCAGATGCTCCGCGCGACGCTCACCGAGTCCGGTGCGGTCGCCGCCGTCGAGCGGTCGATCGAGCGGCACGTGCAGCGCGCGAAGGCCGCCATCGAGGCGGCACCGCTGACGCCGTCGGCGCGCGAGCAGCTCGTCGCGCTTGCCGACACGGTCAGCCGCCGCTCCGCGTAGACGCCCCCACCTGCATGCCAGGAGGGACAGTGCGGGCTGGCACCGCGCCTCCTGGACCCGACGTGGGAACCGCTAGAGCAGCGACTGGGCGACGCGACGCACCTCGGCCTTGCGGCCGGCGCGCAGCGCGGCGATCGGCGAGGTGCCCATCGCGTCGTCGACGGAGAGCATCCAGCGGACGGCCTCGTCGTCGGTGAAGCCGTTGTCGGACAGGACGATGAGCGTCCCGCGCAGTTCCGGCAGGGGCTCGGTGTCGTCGAGGAACTCGCTCGGCACGCGGAGGACACCGTCGATGCGCGCGGCCAGCAGCGCCTTCTGCTCGAAGAGCCGGTGGACGCGTCCGGGGCTCACCCCGAGCAGGTCCACCAGGTCGGGGACGGTCAGCCATCGCTCGGAAAGGGTCGTGTCGTCGATGGGTGCAGCACTCACAGGCCCCATGTTGCCAGAGTGCGACGGGGCGTCACACCGACTCGTTCGTCACATTCGTCACACACGCAACATCCGACTCTCTGGTTGACTTGGGAATCACGCCATGCCAGCGTGGGAACACCTGTGAGTGCGCACGCACGTGCACCGGCTCACCGCTCGAACAGGAGACACCGTGGACAACGCTGCAGACGAAGACGCCCGGCGCGCACGATCCGCCCGGTTCGCGACCATGCCCATCGTCCTCGCGGGGACGATCGCGGTGACCGCCGGACTCACCGGCCCGGTCGCCCACGCCGAACCGCGCCACGACGACGACAACCGCAACAAGCGGCACGTCGACGAGGACCGCACGGTGACCGATCGACCGGTCTTCGAGACCGCGGTCGCCCGTCCGTCGCAGACCACCGTGACCACGGTCGCCGCCGTCTCGACGAAGGCGCCCACCACGGCTGTGCCCACGAACTACACCGTCCGTCAGGGCGACACCGTGTCGGGCATCGCCGCCCGCTACGGCCTCTCCGCGCAGGAGGTCCTCGTGCGCAACGGCCTCGGCTGGAACACGATCATCCACCCCGGGCAGACGCTGCACCTCTCCTCGACGCCGGCGGTCAGCACGGCGTCGGCGACGACCTCGGCCACGGGCAGCTACCACGTCAAGCAGGGCGACACGGTGTCCGGCATCGCCTCGCGCGTCGGTGTGTCGACCACGGCGCTCCTCAGCGCGAACAAGCTCTCCCAGCGCTCGGTGATCTACCCCGGGCAGACGCTGCGGGTGCCGACCGCGGGTGCGACGGCAGCGCCGGTGGCGGCGGTCACGTCCGCTCCGGCCTCCACCTCCGGCAGTGCGTCGTCGGCCCGGGCCGGCAGCGTGAAGATCGGGACGGGTGACACCATCGCCTCGATCGCGGCCTCGCACGGCGTGACGGTCTCGGCGCTCCTCTCGGCGAACGGACTCACCTACACGAGCACGATCTACGCCGGCAAGACGCTCGTCCTGCCGTCGTCGGGCCCCTCGCTCTCCGCCGAGCAGCGGGGCAACGCGGCGACGATCGTGGCGGTCGGCCGTTCCCTCGGGGTGTCCGACCACGGGATCGTCATCGCCCTCGCCGCGGCGATGCAGGAGTCGAGCCTGCGCAACCTCTCCCACGGGGACCGCGACTCGGTCGGGCTGTTCCAGCAGCGGCCGAGCCAGGGCTGGGGGTCGGCTGCGGCCCTGCAGGACCCGGCGACGGCGGCGAAGCGGTTCTTCACGGGCAACCCCGGGCACACCCGCGGGCTGCTCGACATCGCCGGGTGGTCGTCGATGAACGTCACGACCGCGGCGCAGGCCGTGCAGGTGTCGGCGTACCCGAAGGCGTACGCGCAGTGGGAGAAGACCGCGCAGAGCCTGCTGGCGTCGCTCTGAGCCCGGCCGCCGGGCCGTCGCGCGCGCTCGCACGCCTGGCCGCTCGGCGGAACCGAGTCATCCGCAAGATCGAGATTCGGTCACGACCGGAGCGTCAGTGCGGGTCCGTGCAGTCCCGATTCGTAGAATGCCGCCGATGACCACCAACGCCGCCACGGATCCGATGATCGGTCGCATGATCGATCACCGGTACCGCGTACGCTCCCGCATCGCGCGCGGGGGCATGGCGACCGTGTACCTGGCGACCGACGTGCGGCTCGAGCGGCGCGTCGCGATCAAGATCATGCACGGCCACCTGGCGGACGACCAGGCCTTCCGGGAGCGCTTCATCCAAGAGGCCCGGTCGGCCGCCCGGCTCTCCCACCCGAACCTCGTCGGCGTGTACGACCAGGGCGCCGAGGACGACACGGCGTACATCGTCATGGAGTACATCCCGGGCATCACGCTCCGCGACCTCCTGCAGGAACACCACGCGCTGACGCCGGAGCAGGCGACCGACATCCTCCGGGCCGTCCTCGCCGGGCTCGCCTCGGCCCACCGCGCCGGCATCGTGCACCGCGACCTCAAGCCCGAGAACGTCCTGCTCGCCGACGACGGCCGCATCAAGCTCGGCGACTTCGGTCTCGCCCGTGCGACCACGGCGAACACCGCGACGGGGGCGGCCCTGCTCGGGACGATCGCGTACCTCTCCCCCGAGCTCGTCACGCGCGGTGCCGCCGACTCCCGCAGCGACATCTACGCGCTCGGCATCATGCTCTACGAGATGCTCACCGGCGAGCAGCCCTACAAGGGCGAGCAGCCGATGCAGATCGCCTACCAGCACGCCAACGACTCGGTCCCCGCGCCGAGCGCCGCGGTCGCCGGGGTCCCGCCGGAGCTCGACGACCTCGTCGCCTGGTCCACCGCCCGCAACCCGGACGACCGGCCGCGCGACGCCCGCGAGATGCTCGACCACATGTCGGGCGACCAGCAGCGTGCCACCGGTCAGTACCGCACCGCCGTGCTGCGCCCCGAGAACGCGACCGCGATCCTCCCCGCCGGGGCCGCGACGCCGACCTCGGCAGACTCGGGCGACGCCACCACCATCCTCGAACCAGCCCAGCGCTCGTCGGCCCAGCAGCCCGGCGGCCGCGGTGGCCGGAACGCGCCGGGTCCCCGCCGGACCGGGTCGCAGCCAGGAGCCCTCTCCCCCGCCGGACAGCGGCTCGCCGACAAGTCGACCAAGCGTCGCAAGCGCGGGTGGATCATCCTCGTCGTCGTCCTCGTGCTCATGGCGATCGGCGGCTCGATCGGCTGGGCGCTCGGACCCGGACCGTGGGGCAACGTCCGCATCCCCGAGGTCACGGGCAAGTCCGTCTCGCAGGCACGACAACTCCTCGAGGCGCAGGGCCTCCACACGGCGTCGTCGACCGCGACCCGGTTCGACGCCGTCGTCGCGAAGGGCCAGGTGTCCACGACCAAGCCCGCCGCCGAGCGCGAGGTCCGCAAGGGCACCTTGGTGCAGATCGTCGTGTCGAACGGCCCGAAGATGATCGCCCTGCCGGCCATCGTCGGGCAGCCGCTCTCCACCGTCACCGCGGCGCTCGACGACGACTTCCAGCTGCAGGACGACCAGTACCAGTTCTCCGCCGACGCCCCGAAGGACACCGTCATCGCCGCGACGGGTCTCGGCACCGACGGCCAGACGATCGACCTCTCGACGGTCGAGACCTACGGCGAACGCGGCCCGGTGACGCTCACCGTCTCCCTCGGCGCGGTCCCGGACGTGGTCGGCAAGTCCGTGAGCGACGCCACGGCGACGCTCGACACGGTGGGGCTCACCCTCGGCTCGCAGGACGGCCAGTTCAGCGACGACGTGCCCGAGGGGCAGATCATGTCCGCGAAGGCCCAGGACGACCCCGTCGTACGCGGCTCCGCGATCGACGTCGTCGTGTCCAAGGGTCCGGCGCCCATCACGCTGCCCGATGTGCACGGGAAGACGATCAACGACGCCACCTCGACGCTCGACGCGCTCGGGCTCAAGGTCTCGGTGCCGGACTGCACGAACATCCTGTGCGGCTTCTACGACTGGAAGGCCTCGCTCCCCGTCCAGTCCACGGACCCGGCGGCGGGCACGACGGTGCACCGCGGCGACACGATCACGCTCGCCTACAAGCAGTAGGCGCACCGCCGACGGACGGGAGGCGCGGTGCCAGCTGGCACCGCGCCTCCCGTCCGTCGCCTGGCCGCGATCCCACGCGCTGGCCGACATCTCACGCGCGCAGCGGCCCGTGACGTGTCGCCCAGCGCGTGAGCTCGGCGCGCTACGCGCGCACGTGCGGGTGGGCGCCGAGCTCCTCGGCGACCAGGAACGCCAGCTCGAGCGACTGCATGTGGTTCAGCCGCGGGTCGCACAGGGACTCGTAGCGGGTCGCGAGGGTGGCCTCGTCGATCTGCTCCGAGCCGCCCAGGCACTCCGTGACGTCGTCACCGGTGAGCTCGACGTGCATGCCGCCCGGGTACGTGCCGACCTCGCGGTGGGCCTCGAAGAAGCCGAGCACCTCGTCCACGACGTCGTCGAACCGGCGGGTCTTGTACCCGGTCGGCGTCGTCAGGCCGTTGCCGTGCATCGGGTCCGTCACCCACAGCGGGTTGGCGTCCATGCCCTTGATCGCCTCGAGCAGCTTCGGCAGCTCGTCGCGGATCTTGCCGGCGCCCATGCGGGTGATGAACGTCAGGCGCCCCGGCTCGCGGTTCGGGTCGAGCTTGTCGACCAGGGCCTTCATGTCGTCGACCGAGGTCGTCGGGCCGAGCTTGACGCCGATCGGGTTCCGCACGCGGGACAGGAAGTCCACGTGGGCGCCGTCGAGGTCGCGGGTGCGCTCACCGATCCAGATGAAGTGTCCGGAGGTGTCGTAGGCGAGCCCGGACCGCGAGTCGATCCGGGTCATCGGGCGCTCGTAGTCCATGAGCAGCCCCTCGTGCGAGGCGTAGAACTCGACGTGCTTCAGCTCGTCGAAGTCCGCACCGCAGGCGTCCATGAATCGGATCGCGCGGTCGATCTCCTTCGCGAGGTGCTCGTACCGGGCGTTCGCCGGGTTCGACGCGAAGCCCTTGTTCCACGAGTGCACCTGGCGCAGGTCGGCGAAGCCGCCCTGCGTGAAGGCGCGGACGAGGTTCAGGGTCGACGCAGCGGTGTGGTAGCCCTGCACGAGGCGACGGGGGTCGGCCTGGCGGCTCTCCGGCGTGAAGTCGTAGCCGTTCACGATGTCGCCGCGGTAGGCGGGCAGCGTGACGTCGCCGCGGGTCTCGAAGTCGCTCGAGCGCGGCTTGGCGAACTGCCCGGCCATGCGGCCCATCTTGATGACGGGCATCGACGCACCGTAGGTGAGCACGACGGCCATCTGGAGGATGGTCTTCACACGGTCGCGGATCGAGTCCGCCGTGGCACCGGCGAAGGTCTCGGCGCAGTCGCCGCCCTGCAACAGGAACGCCTTGCCCTGGGCCGCCGACGCGAGCCGTTCACGCAGCTTGTCGACCTCGCCCGCGAAGACGAGCGGGGGCAGCGTGGCGATCTCGGCCGAGGCGGCCTCGGCCGCGCTGGCGTCCGGCCACGTGGGCTGCTGCTTGATCGGGAGCGTCCGCCAGTAGTCGAGGCCCTCGATCACGTCCGGATCCTGCAGGGCGACGAAGTCGGTCGACTCGAACAAGGGTGGTACCTCTCGAAGGGATGGCCGTCCGGGCGGATGCCGGAACCATCGAATCCTAACGTGCCGAGGTGCCCCGCCCATTCCGCGTGACCTTGCCGCGGAGGACCTGCTCGCGCGCCGTGCTCGCACGCTCCTTGACACTCGTCGCGTAGACGTCGACGTACTCCTGGCGGCTCAGCCCGGCGAGCTCGTGCATGACCTCGTCGGTGACGCTGCGGAGGATGAAGCGGTCGGTTTCGAAGCCCTCGAAGCGGGAGAAGTCGAGGGGCTTGCCGAAGACGACGCCCACGCGCTTGAACTTCGGGAAGCGCTGCCCGATCTGCTGCACCTCGCGCGTGCCGACCATGGCGACCGGGACGACGGTGACGCGCCCCTCGAGGATCATGCGGGCGATGCCGGTCCGGCCCCGGTAGAGCTTGCCGTCCGGGCTGCGGGTGCCCTCGGGGTAGATGCCGAGCTGCTCACCCCGGGCGAGGACCTGCAGGCCGGTCCGGAGCGACGCCTCGGACGCCTTGCCGCCGGAGCGGTCGATGGGGAGCTGGCCGATGGCGTTGAAGAACGTCTTCGTCGCCCAGCCCTTGAGCCCGCGACCCGTGAAGTAGTCGCTCTTCGCCAGGAACGACAGCCGGCGGTCGAGCACCGCAGGCAGGATCACCGAGTCGATGAACGAGATGTGGTTGGACGCGAAGATCACCGGTCCCTTCGCGGGGACGTGCTCACGGCCGACGACCCACGGCCGGAAGAGCGTGAGGATGAGCGGCCCGAGCAGGAAGTTCTTCAGCAGCCAGTAGGTCATCGTCGACTCCGAGACGGTGGGGTGGTGCGACCCTACGCCGTGCGGGCGTGGATCCGAGCGAGGTCGGCCGCGCCGACGACACCGGCGTCGTTGACGAGCTCGGCGATCACGAAGTCCGGCTCCGGGTGGTAGCCCCGGGCCGGCAGGTTGTTGAGGTAGGCCTGCTTGATCGGGTCGAGCAGCCGGTCCCCCGCACTCGCGACGCCGCCGCCGAAGACGAAGAGCTGCGGGTCGAGCACGGCGGACAGCGAGGCGCAGGCCTCGCCGAGGTGCCGACCGAGCCGCCGCAGGGCCGCGAGGGCACCCGGGTCGTCGGCCAGGATCAGGTCGCCGACGATGTGCCCGTCGAGCTCCCCGCCGTTGGCCGCACGGGCGTCGGCGAGCGCGGAACCGATGCCGCCGGCGTCCGCGACGTCGTTCGCCATGCGCTGCAGTGCACGACCAGAGCCGTACTGCTCGATGCAGCCGCGGGCGCCGCAGCCGCACGGGAGGCCGTTCGGCACGATCCGGAGGTGGCCGATCTCGCCACCGGTGCCGAAGCCCCCGCGGAAGAGGCGGTCCTCGGTGACGATCGCACCGCCGACGCCGGTCCCGATCGTGAGCATGGTCATGTCGGACACGAGCCGACCGGCACCGAAGCGGAACTCCGCCCAGCCCGCCGCGTTGGCGTCGTTGTCGACGGTGATGTGCAGGTCACCGATGCGCTGCTGCAGCTTCTGGCGCAGCGGCTCGTTCCGCCACCGGATGTTCGGCGTGTAGTAGACGATCGACTGCGAGGCGTCGATGAAGCCCGGCGCGGCGACGCCCACCGCGCTGACCTCGTTCGCGGCGCGCAGTCGCGAGACCATCGCGACCACGTCGTCGAGCATGGCGTCCGGGTCCGCAGCGTTGGTGGCCACCCGGTCCTCGGCGACGATCTCGCCCAGTTCCGTGACGACCGCTCCCGCGATCTTGGTGCCCCCGATGTCGATTCCGATGGCGTGCACGAGGAACGAGCCTACCGGTTCCCTGCGTCCACACGGAACGCTCGACACCGCGCCCTATGCTGGCGGTGTCGCCTCGACGATGAGGCGCACTCGAATCGAACCGGCCGACAAGGGAGTCACCGTGAACGATCAGCGGCACCCAACACCGATCACCGCACCCGACCACGGCTCGGCTGCCCGACTGCTCTCCGAGCGGGCGCGGGCGACACCGGACCGTCCGATCCTCGCCGAGCGCCGCGGCGACACCTGGACCCCGATCAGCGCGGCCGACGTCGAACGTCGGGTCCGCGGGATCGCGAAGGGCTTCGTCGCTGCGGGCCTCGAGCCCGGCGCGCACGTGGCGATCCTGTCGCGCACCCGCCTCGAGTGGACGCTCGTCGACTTCGCCGTGTGGACCGCAGGCCTCGTGTCGATCCCGGTCTACGAGACCAGCTCCCCCGACCAGGTGCGCTGGATCCTCTCCGACTCCGAGGCCGTCGCGATCGTCGTCGAGCAGGAGGAGCACGCCCGCCGTGTCGCGTCGATCGCACCGGACCTGCCGCACCTCGGCCAGCACTGGACGATCGACGGCGGCGGGCTCGACGACCTCGTCCGCCTCGGCGAGGACGTCACCGACGCCGAGCTCGACGCCCGCACCGTCGACGTGCACGGCCACGACGACGCCACGATCATCTACACCTCGGGGACGACGGGCCGGCCGAAGGGCTGCGTGCTCCGGCACGACAACTTCACCGCGACCGTGGAGGGCGCGTCGGAGGCGATGCCCGAGGTCGTCGCCGACGACGCCTCGACGCTGCTGTTCATCCCGATGGCCCACGTCTTCGCCCGGTTCATCGCGGTGATGTCCGTCTCCGCGGGCGTCCTCGTCGGCCACGAGCCGGACACGAAGGACCTCATGCACGCGGTGTCGACGTTCAAGCCGTCGTTCCTGCTCGCCGTCCCGCGCGTGTTCGAGAAGATCTACAACTCCGCCGAGCAGAAGGCCGACCTCGGGGGCAAGGGGCGGATCTTCCGCGCCGCCGCGAAGACCGCGGTCGCGCACTCCGAGGCACTCGCGAGCGGGAAGGTCCCGCTCGGACTCGCCCTCCGGTTCAAGCTCTTCGACCGGCTCGTCTACGCCAAGCTCCGCGACGCGATGGGCGGCCGCGTCCGCTACGCCGTGAGCGGTTCGGCACCGCTCTCCCCGCGGCTGTCGCACTTCTTCCGGTCGATCGGGGTGCTCATCCTCGAGGGGTACGGCCTCACCGAGACGACCGCCCCCGCGACCGTGAACCGAGCCGGGGAGCTCCGGATCGGCAGTGTCGGCCGCGCGCTCCCGGGCGTCGAGATCCGGATCGCCGAGGACGACGAGATCCTCATCCGCGGCGTCGACGTCTTCGACCGCTACTGGCGGAACGACGAGGCCACCGCGAAGGCCCTCGTCGACGGCTGGTTCCGGACCGGCGACCTCGGCCGGCTCGACACCGGGGGCGTCCTCACCGTGACCGGCCGCGCCAAGGAGCTCATCGTCACAGCCAGCGGCAAGAACGTCGCACCGGCACCGCTCGAGGACGGCATCCGCGAGCACCCGCTCATCGGACAGGTCGTCGTCGTCGGCGAGGGCAAGCCCTTCGTCGCCGCCCTCGTCACGCTCGACCGGGACATGCTCGCCGGCTGGTGCGAGACGCGCGGGATCACCCCGGCGCTCACCGCGCACGAGGCCGCCTACGACGAGCGGGTCCACCAGGCCGTGCAGGAAGCGATCGACGCCGCCAACCAGCGCGTGTCACGTGCCGAGTCGGTCCGGTCGTTCACGGTGCTCGACACCGACCTCACCGAGGCATCGGGGCACCTCACGCCGAAGCTGACGATCAAGCGCGCGGTCGTCCTGAAGGACTTCGCCGCCGACGTCGAGCACATCTACTCGGGGTCGAAGGTGCAGACCACCGCGACGCCCGTCGTCGAGGGTCGCCGCCGCCGGGGCTAGCTCCGCGACGCGTGCCAGGAGGCGCGGTGCCGGTCTCGTGGACCGGCACCGCGCCTCCTGTGCGTCACCCTGCGCGCGGGGCGCGACCCGTGGTCGCGTCCGCCCGCGCGCTCAGCGCTCCTGCGGTTGCTGCGTCTCCGGAGCGTCGAGGACGGCCGTCGAGGAGGTCGTGACCTGGACCTCGGTGGGGCGACGGTTGGTGCGGGTGCGGTGCGAGCTGAGCTCGTCGTTCTGTGCGGTCATGGGGATGTCCTGGGGGTGTGGGAAACGGTGTCGGTGGGAAGCCGACGGCGATACGGTACCTCTTCGTCAGGACAAAGCGACAATCCCACGTTGGGGTGTCACCACGGCGTTCACGGAACGCGGACGGTCCGGCATCCGAGGTCGGTCTCGGGCATGCCCGAGCCGGCGCCGCCGGCGGTCGTGCAGAGGGTGTGCGACCCGCTCGCCAGCGGGACCGCGAAGCGGTAGCCGGAGCCGATCGGTGCGTCCGGATGCACCTTCCGGACGTCGTTCCGGGTGAGGCCGGTCGTGCCGGTCGCGAGGACCCGCCCGGCCTCGGCGACGCGGATCGTCAGCGGCCGGGTCGTGTCCGGGTCGTAGGCCCAGCCCGCGACCGTGACCCCCGTCGCGGTGGCCGCCGGTGCCTGGTCGTGCCCGCGCGGGTCGTGGGCGCCCACCGGGGCCGCCGACATCCGGACGGGCGCCGCGGAGGTGCTCGTCGCGGTCGAGCCGTCCGGGTGCCGGAGCGTGACGGTCGCGTGGTAGCTGCCCGCCGGCAGTGAGCCGAGGACGAACGGCACGCTGTTCGCACCCTTCGTCACGGCCACGCCGTCCACCAGCACGCGCTTCGTCGTCGTGCCGTCGCGCGTCACGGTGACCTTCGCGGTCGTCCCGGCGGTCCAGGCGGCGTCGTGGAAGCCGATGCGCGTCCACCCGTTGGCTGCCGGGTCCGCGCGGAGGTGGAACGACTTGAGGTGCCAGACGGCGGCGCCGCGGTCCTCGTTCGGGTCCCAGCGGAGGCTCGTGACGACCTGCTTCCACCCGGGGCTGCCCTTCGGCATCGTCTCGTCGAGGGGGTTCGTCGCCGCGAGGTCGATGCGGTTCTCGCCCGACTCGTTCGGGCCGACCGGGGTGGCGTTGGCGCCGGAGAAGGTCAGGACGTCGTTGCTGACCTGCAGGCCCTTCGCGCCGCGGACCGACCACACCAGGCGCGCCATCTTCCCGCCGCCGGGGGCGTTCCTCAGGTCGTAGGCGCCGTCGTACGACATCGACCAGGACAGCCAGTGGTACTGCTTGCCGTCGAAGGCCGACACCGGGAACACGACCTCGGGGTCGCGCACGATCGGGCCGGCGTTCTGCGCGGTGAGGCCGACGGAGCTCCAGCTGCGGAACCGGGCGTTCTTCAGCGTGACGCCGCGCCCGGCGACGCCGTTCGTCAGGACCCAGGAGCGCCCGCGCTGGACGGCCGCGAGGTCCTTGCCCTGGTCGGGGTTCGGGCTGTCCATGACCGCGATCGGTCGGGCGACGACCCGGAAGGTGCCGTAGTCGCCCGCCGGCAGGGCGTCCTGCGGGGCGGAGCCGCCGTGGAGCCGGGTCCAGTCGATGCTGACCTTCCCGCTCGGGCTCTCGCCGGTGTGGACGACGATCGGCTGCACGCGGAGCAGCGTCGGCTTCGAACCGGTCCAGGGGACGTGCCCGCCCATGACGGACTTGCCGGTGAGGTCGACGTCGATGACGTGGTTCCCCTTCTCGACCTTCGCCGTCACGCCGCCCATGCAGCTGAGCGATCGTGCTGCGCAGGTGAACCAGCTGATCGCGATCTGCCGGCCGGCGTACGGCTGGTCCATCGAGACGGAGAGGTGCGTGTAGCGCTTCGTGTCGATCGGGTGGAGGGCGCCGTCGCGGCCGTAGGGCAGCGTGCCGGGCATGGTCTCGACCGGGGAGAAGTAGGTGGAGCGCTCGAGGGTGCCGATCAGGTGGCCCTTGCTGATCGAGTAGCGGCCGTAGCCGACGCGGTCGGTGTTCTGGTCGGCGGTGTTGCTGTAGTCCCAGGGGTCGCCGAAGGTCTCGGTGGCGTAGTCGGGCGACTCGGTGTAGGTCGGCACGGTCGCGGCCGTGGCGGCGGCCGCGCTGCTCGCGGTGGTGGCCGGGCCGACGGCGGTGGCCGCGGCGACGGCGAGGACGCCGAGGACGGCGACGACGGCGCGGCGGGCTGGTCCCTGTGTCATGGTGCTCCCCTGGTCGACGCGGTCACCGTACCCAGGAGTGCGCACGCGCCTCACCCCCGAGTCAGGGTGCCGCCCGACCGAGGGTGGGCACTTCGGAGGACTAGTGGAACCAGTCCTGCGCGCGGATGTCGCGGAGCGCCTGGCGGCGGATCTCCGGGTCGAGCGTCATCACGTACACGGTGCCGTCGAGGTGGTCCACCTCGTGCTGGAGCGCCTCGGCCATGAGCCCGGTGCCCTCGAGCACGACCTCGGCCCCGTCGACGTCGACCCCGCGGACCTTCGCGTACGGGTACCGGCGCGTGGGGTACGACAGGCCGGGGACGGAGAGACAGCCCTCGTCCATGAGCTCCGGCTCCCCCGACACCTCGACGATCTCGGGGTTGAGCACGTAGCCGACCTCGCCGTCGACGTTGTACGAGAAGGCGCGCAGACCGACACCGATCTGGGGAGCGGCGACGCCGGCGCGGCCGGGCTCCTTGACGGTGTCGACGAGGTCCTGCACGAGGTCGCGGATGCCCGCGCTGCCGAGCGCGTCTGGACGGATCGGGTCGGCCGGGGACCGGAGGACGGGGTCGCCGAACAGGCGGATGGGACGGACGGTCAATTTACTGCAGCACCACCAGGAGGTCGCCGGCGTCCACCTGCTGGGTCACCGGGATCGCGAGTCGGCCGACGGTCCCCGCGACGGGTGCCGTGATGGCCGCTTCCATCTTCATCGCCTCGATGCTCGCCACGGCCTGTCCGGCCTCGACGACGTCACCGACGGCGACCTTGAGCGTCACGACACCGGAGAACGGTGCCGCGACGTGCTTCGGGTCGGTCTTGTCCGCCTGCTCGGCTGCCTTGGTCTCGACCTCGATCGAGCGGTCGCGGACGTACACCGGGCGGAGCTGGCCGTTCATCGTCGCCATGACCGTGCGGACACCGCGCGCGTCGGCCTCGCCGATCGCCTCGAGCCCGACGAACAGGTCCACGCCCTTGCCGAGCGGCACGACGTGCTCCTGCTCGGGGCGCAGGCCGTACAGGTAGTCGACGGTCGGGACCACGGACAGGTCGCCGTACTGCTCGCGGACGCGCTCGAACTGCTGCGTCGGCTGCGGGAAGAGCAGGCGGTTGAGGGCCTGTCGCCGTTCGGGCCCGGGGGTGTCCAGGTGTGCGCGCTCGGCGTCCGGCACGGGCGTGATCTCGAGCCGGACGTCGCGGCCCGCGAGGACCTTCGACCGGAAGGGCTCGGGCCAGCCACCGGGCAGGTCGCCGAGTTCGCCGGCCATGAAGCCGACGACGGAGTCCGGGATGTCGTACTTCTGCGGGTTCTGCTCGAAGTCGACCGGGTCGGCGTCCACCGCCGCCAGCTGCAGCGCGAGATCGCCGACGACCTTCGACGACGGCGTGACCTTCGTGGGGCGGCCGAGGATCCGGTTCGCCTCGGCGTACCAGTCCTCGACCTGCTCGAAGCGGTCGCCGAGCCCGAGCGCGATGGCCTGCTGGCGGAGGTTCGACAGCTGACCGCCGGGGATCTCGTGCTTGTACACGCGGCCCGTCGGACCCGGCAGGCCCGACTCGAACGGCGCGTACGCACGCCGCACCGCTTCCCAGTACGGCTCGAGGTCGCCGACGGCGTCGAGGGAGAGCCCCGTGTCGCGCTCGGTGTGCGCCAGGGCGGCGACGAGCGCGGACATGCTCGGCTGGCTGGTGGTGCCGGCCATCGGCGCGGCGGCGACGTCCACCGCGTCGGCGCCGGCGCGGGCCGCGGCGAGGAGCGTCGCGAGCTGTCCGCCCGCGGTGTCGTGCGTGTGCACGTGCACCGGCTGGTCGAAGCGCTCCCGCAGGGCGGTGACGAGCTGCTCGGCCGCGCCGGCGCGGAGCAGGCCGGCCATGTCCTTGATGCCGATGACGTGCGCACCGGCCTCGACCATCTGCTCGGCGAGGCGGAGGTAGTAGTCGAGCGTGTAGAGGTCCTCGGACGGGTCGAGGAGGTCGGCGGTGTAGCAGAGCGCCGCTTCGGCGACGGCCGTGTCGGTGGCGAGCACCGCCTCCAGGGCCGGACGCAACTGGCTGACGTCGTTGAGCGCGTCGAACACGCGGAACACGTCGACACCCGTCGCGGCCGCCTCGGCCACGAACGCGTCCGTCACCTCGGTCGGGTACGGCGTGTAGCCGACGGTGTTGCGCCCGCGGAGCAGCATCTGGATCGGGATGTTCGGCATCGCCTCGCGCAGCGAGGCGAGCCGCTCCCACGGGTCCTCGCCGAGGAAGCGGAGCGCCACGTCGTAGGTGGCACCGCCCCAGGCCTCGACGCTGAGCAGCTGCGGCGTGAGTCGGGCGACGTACGGGGCGACCGCGACGAGGTCCTTCGTGCGGACACGGGTCGCGAGGAGCGACTGGTGGGCGTCGCGCATCGTCGTCTCGGTGACGGCGAGCTCGGTCTGGCCGCGGAGCGCCTTCGCCCACTCGGCCGGACCCAGCAGGCGGAGGCGGTCGCGCTGCCCCTCGGGGACCGGGGCGCCGAGGTCGATCGTCGGCAGCTTCTCGCTCGGCTCGACGGTCTGCGGGCGACGCTCGCCGTTCGGCTTGTTCACCGTGACGTCGGCGAGCCAGTTCAGCACCTTCGTGCCGCGGTCCTTCGAGACGTGGCCGCCGAACAGCTGCGGGCGCTCCTCGATGAACTTCGTCGAGATGTCCCCGCGATCGAAGTCGGGGTCCTCGAGCACGGCCTGCAGGAACGGGATGTTCGTGGAGACGCCCCGGATGCGGAACTCCGCGAGGGCGCGCTTCGCCCGGGCCACCGCCGCCGGGAAGTCCCGCCCGCGGCAGGTCATCTTCGCGAGCATCGAGTCGAAGTGCGGGCTGATCTGCGCGCCGGTGGCGACCGTGCCGCCGTCGAGGCGGACGCCCGCGCCACCCGGGCTGCGGTAGGTCGTGATGCGACCGGTGTCCGGGCGGAAGCCCTGCGTCGGGTCCTCGGTGGTGATGCGTGTCTGCAGGGCGGCGCCGTGCACGCGGACGCTGCCCTGCGACAGGCCGAGGTCGCCGAGGGTCTGCCCGGCGGCGATGCGCATCTGCGACTGGACGAGGTCGACGTCCGTGACCTCTTCGGTGACGGTGTGCTCGACCTGGATGCGCGGGTTCATCTCGATGAAGACGTGCTGGCCCGCACGCTCGCCCTCGGTGTCGAGCAGGAACTCCACCGTGCCGGCGTTCACGTACCCGATCGACCGGGCGAAGGCGACGGCGTCGCGGTGCAGCGCCTGCGCGATCGCCGGGTCGAGGTTCGGCGCCGGTGCGATCTCGACGACCTTCTGGTTCCGGCGCTGGACCGAGCAGTCGCGCTCGAAGAGGTGGATCGTGCCGGCGTCGGTGCCGGTGGCGTCGGCGAGGATCTGCACCTCGATGTGCCGCGGACGGATGACGGCCTGCTCGAGGAACATCGTCGGGTCGCCGAAGGCGCTGTCGGCCTCGCGCATCGCCTCTTCGAGGGCCGCACGCAGCTCGGGCTTCGTCTCCACCCGGCGCATGCCACGGCCACCGCCACCGGCGACGGCCTTCGCGAACACCGGGAAGCCGATGGCGTCCGCGCCGGCGAGGAGTTCCTCGATGTCGCGGCTCGCTGGGGTGCTCGCGAGGACCGGGACACCGGCCGCGACCGCGTGTTCCTTCGCGGTGACCTTGTTGCCCGCCATCTCGAGCACGTGCTCGCCCGGGCCGATGAACGTGATGCCCGCGGCGGCGGCAGCGGCGGCGAGCTCCGGGTTCTCGGACAGGAAGCCGTAGCCCGGGTAGATCGCGTCGGCACCCGACTCGCGTGCGACACGCACGATCTCGGAGACGTCCAGGTAGGCGCGGACGGGATGTCCGCGCTCCCCGATCAGGTAGGCCTCGTCCGCCTTGAGGCGGTGCAGGGAGTTGCGGTCCTCGTACGGGTAGACGGCGACGGTCTTCGCCCCCAGCTCGTACGCGGCCCGGAAGGCACGGATGGCGATCTCGCCACGATTGGCGACCAGGATCTTGCTGAACACGAGGTCCCTTTCAGCCCGGGTTGAGGTGACACAACCCTACTGGCGGTAACGTTGCTCACCGTGCATGTACTCAGCGTGAGCTCCCTCAAGGGTGGTGTCGGCAAGACGACGGTGACGCTCGGCCTGACTTCGGCCGCGTTCGCCAAGGGACTGCGCACGCTGGTGGTGGATCTCGACCCGCAGTCGGACGTCTCGACCGGCCTCGACATCAACATCTCCGGCCACCTCAACGTGGCGGACGTCCTCGAGAACCCGAAGGAGAAGATCGTCCGTCAGGCGATCGCCCCCTCGGGGTGGACGAAGGGCTCCCAGGGCAAGATCGACGTCATGGTCGGATCGCCCTCGGCCATCAACTTCGACGGGCCGCACCCGTCCATCCGCGACATCTGGAAGCTCGAAGAGGCCCTCGCCAACGTCGAGCAGGACTACGACCTCGTCCTCATCGACTGCGCGCCGTCGCTGAACGCCCTCACCCGCACCGCCTGGGCTGCGTCCGACCGTGTGACCGTCGTCACCGAGCCCGGACTCTTCTCGGTGGCCGCTGCCGACCGGGCCCTCCGCGCGATCGAGGAGATCCGCCGCGGGCTCTCCCCCCGCCTGCAGCCGCTCGGCATCATCGTGAACCGTGCCCGCGTGCAGTCGCTCGAGCACCAGTTCCGCATCAAGGAGCTCCGGGACATGTTCGGCCCGCTCGTGCTCTCACCGCAGCTGCCCGAGCGGACCTCGCTGCAGCAGGCGCAGGGTGCGGCGAAGCCCCTGCACGTGTGGCCGGGTGAGTCGGCGCAGGAGATGGCGAAGAACTTCGACCAGCTGCTCGAGCGCATCATGCGCACGGGCAAGATCGGCCCGTACGCCGAGGGCGGCGCGGCCTAGGGCGCGTCGCGCCCGCTGGCGCGTGGCGCTCCTGGCGCGTGGGCCCGTTCGGCTTCGCCGAGGTCGCGCAACACGCCGCTCGCCTTCGCCGAGGTCGCGCGAAACGCCGCCGGGAGCTGGCCCGAACGGCAGAACGTGCGACCTCGCCTCCGGCACGGCGCACGACATCGACCGGGAGGCGCGCCTCGCCTCCGTCACACCGCCGCCGGGCACCACGCGCGGGTTCACCCCGCGAGGTCGCTCGACATGCGGCTCACGTCCGACGAGGTCGCACGAACGGCCGCCGGAAACGGACTCGCGCGGCAGATCGTGCGACCTCGTGGTCGGGGCGGTGTGACGCCCGCGGAGGCTCGCTCGCGGTCGCACGACGCCCGGCGCGCGCCGAGGTCGTACGACACGTCACGGCGTCCGTGCCGAGGTCGCACAACGTGTCGCACGGAATGGGCGCGCACGGCAGACCGTGCGACCTCGCGACTCGAGCGGACGCGGGCTCGGGCCCGGGCAGGCCCCGGCCGCGCGGGACTAGGACGCGCGGGAAGCCCGGCGGGCGGCGAGCTCGTCGTCGGGGTCGGCCGCCGGCGTCGCGTCGAGTTCGACCAGCGAGGACTCGACCTCGCGCAGGACCTTGCCCACCGCGATGCCGAACACGCCCTGACCCCGCGACACCAGGTCGATGACCTCGTCGTCGGAGGTGCAGAGGTACACCGAGGCGCCGTCCGACATGAGCGTCGTCTGCGCCAGGTCCGAGACGCCGGACTCGCGCAGCTGGTTCACGGCGGTGCGGATCTGCTGGAGGGAGATGCCCGTGTCGAGCAGGCGCTTCACGAGCTTGAGCACGAGGATGTCGCGGAAGCCGTACAGCCGCTGCGACCCGGAGCCCGCGGCCCCGCGGATCGTCGGCTCGACGAGCTCGGTGCGGGCCCAGTAGTCGAGCTGGCGGTAGGAGATGCCGGCAGCACGAGCAGCGACGGTACCGCGGTACCCGTTCTGCTCGTCGTGCTCGGGCAGGCCGTCGGTGAAGAGCAGCCCGAGGTCGTACCGGGTCATCTCCGACTCGGTGCCGGGGGTGTCGTTCCCACTCATCAGGCTGCCTTCCACGACGATCGAGCTCCCAACTGAACGTTCAATGACGGGTTGAGAGTTGTTCCGAGGTCCACGGTAGCGACTCGGACCGCTCCGGCGCGGGACATCCGACTCGGCGCGTCCGGCGTGTCGAGGATACGCCCCACCCACCGACGCGCACCAGCGGTCGAGGAGGGACGAGCCACGACGCGCGTCATGCGTCGAGACGCCCGATCGCCGTCCGGATGAGGTTCGACCGGATCACCTCGAGGTGGCCGGCGATCTCGCGCGCGAGCTCGGTCGCCTTCGCCCGGGACGTGGCGTCACCGCGGCGGGACACCGGCATGAGCGCGGACTCGATGAGCCCGACCTCGCGCTCGGCGACGCTGCGCATCGTGCGGAGGTGTCGCGGTTCGATCCCGGTGCGCTGGAGTTCGACGAGGGCCTTGAGCACCGAGACCCCGTCGTCGCCGTACGTGTCGGCAGCGGGCAGCAGCGACGCCGAGACCGCGTCGGCGAGGAGCATCGGCGAGGCACCGGCAGCCCGGACCGTCTCGTCGCGGGTGTAGCGCCGCTCACGCCCGAGGATGGACGGCTTCGGCGCGTCGCCGCCCCCGGGGAGGACGGGTTCGCGCCCGGCGTCGAGGTCGGCCAGGTAGTCCTTGATGACCTTGAGCGGGAGGTAGTGGTCGCGCTGCAGCCCGAGGACGATCCGGAGCCGCTCGACGTCGGCCGCCGAGAACTTCCGGTAGCCGCTCGCGGTGCGGATCGGGGTGACCAGCTCGCGCTCTTCGAGGAACCGGAGCTTCGAGCTCGACAGGTCCGGGAACTCCGGCTTGAGGCGAGCGAGGACCTGCCCGATCGTGAGCAGGTCCGGGACCGCGGACCCCGCCCGGGCCGCGGCGGACCGTGCGGCCACTACGCGGTCGCCAGGCGCGCCAGGTCGACCCGGGAGGCGTAGAAGGTCAGGCGGAACTTGCCGACCTGCACTTCGGACCCGTCGGTGAGGAGTGCTTCGTCGATGCGGACGCCGTCGAAGTACGTGCCGTTGAGCGACCCGTTGTCCTTCACGCTGAAGCTCGTGCCGTGACGGAGGAACTGCGCGTGCCTGCGCGACACGGTGACGTCGTCGAGGAAGATGTCGGCGTCGGGGTGGCGCCCCGCCGTGGTGACGTCCGAGTCGAGGAGGAACCGAGCACCGACGTTCGGCCCGCGACGGACCACGAGCAGCGCCGACCCGGAGGGCAGCGCGTTGATCGCTTCACGTTCTTCGGCGGACACACCGGACTCGGCAGTGAGCGCCGCCCCCATGTCCATGCTGAAGGTCAGTGTGGTGTCGACCAGCCGCTGCTCAGGGGTCTTCTGACCGTCCGGCTGCGGGACCACTGGTTCTGGCATCGTGGACCTCCTCCTCTTGGCGCACCAGCGTATCGGAAACGAGCGGCCGAACGGGAGCCCCGAACGGGGCTGGGGACAACTCGGCAGAACGCGTACAGCGAACGTACCGGGAACACGGATGCGTCAGCGCCCGCGTGCGAGCAGCCACAGCAGGTAGGGCGCCCCGATGACCCCCGTCACCACACCGACCGGCAGCGCGTTCCCCGGGATCGCGAACTGCGCGATGAGGTCGCTCGCCAGCGTGATCGCGGCACCGACGGCGGCAGTCGACCCGAGGGCGACCCGTCCGCCCCCGACGAGCCTCCGGGCGATGGGGGCCGCCATCAGCGCGACGAACGACACCGGTCCCGCGGTGGCCACGGCGGCGGCGGTCAGGCACACGGCGGTCAGCAGGAGCAGCACCTTCGCGCGGTTCGGCCGGAGCCCGAGCGCCGAGGCCACCTCGTCGCCGAGGGTCAGCACGGTGAGCCGCGAGGACTGCAGGAGGGCGAGTGCCGTGAACACGACGAAGACGACGGCGAGGACCCCGACGAGGTTCCGGTCGACGGCGTTCAGGCTGCCGGAGAGCCAGAGCAGCGCGGTGCCGGCCTGGGTGACCGTGCCGCTCGTGAGCATCCACCCGGTGATGCTCAGGCAGATCGCCGCGACGCCGATGCCCACGAGGACGACCCGGTTGCCGGTGATCCCCCGACGCCACGCGAGTCCGGCGATGACGAGGGAGACGAGGACGGCACCGACGAGCACCACCGAGAACAGGGTCCCGCCGCTCGCGCCGAAAAGGACGATGGCGGTCAGGCCCGAGGCGCTCGCGCCCGAGGTGATGCCGATGACGTCCGGACTCGCGATGGGGTTCCGGACGACGCTCTGCACGATGCCCCCGGCCACGCCGAGCGACGCCCCCACGAGGATCGCCCCGGCGACACGAGGGCCACGGAGCTGCCCGATCACGAAGTCCGAGACGGTGTCGCCGTGCCCGACGAGCGCGCTCGCGACCTGCACGGGCGAGAGCGGGATCTCGCCGACGCCGAGCCCGACGAGCACGAGGGCGAGGAGCAGGACGAGGACGGCGCCGAGCACGAGCCACTCGCGGCGCACGGCCGTCACAGCCCCTTCACCGCCCGCGACCGCACGAGCCAGATGAACACCGGCGCGCCGATGAGTGCCGTGACGATCCCGACCTGCAGCTCCCCCGGGTACGCCACGACGCGGCCGATCACGTCGGCGACGAGCAGCAGCGCCGGCGCGACGATGGCCGACAGCAGGATCGTCCACCGGTGGTCCGGCCCGCTCAACCGACGGACGGCGTGCGGCACGGCGAGCCCGATGAACGCGATCGGCCCGGCCGCCGCGACGGCCGACCCGGCGAGGAGCACGGTGACGACTCCCCCGACGGCGCGCACGAGCACGACGCGCTGCCCGAGCGACGCGGCGAGCTCGTCACCGAGCGCGAGCGTGTTGAGCGACCGGCCGAGGGCGAAGGCGATGACGAGTCCGACGAGCACCGGGACCGTGATCACCCCGGCGGTGCCGAGGTCCTTGCCGGCCAGCGCTCCGACCTGCCAGAAGCGCAGCTGGTCGAGGAGGCTCTGGCTCGTCACGAGCACCGCCGTGGTGATCGAGGACAGTGCAGCGGCGACGACGGCACCGGACAGGGCGAGTCCGACGGGCGACAGCCCCCGACGGGCCACGGCGGCGATGCCGTACACGAGGAGCGCGGCGAGGGCGGCCCCGAGGAAGGCGAACGGCAGGTACGCGGCGGTGCCGCTGACGCCGAACAGCGCGATCCCGGCGACGACCGCGAGCGCGGCCCCGGAGTTGATGCCGAGGACGCTCGGATCGGCGAGCGGGTTCCGGGTGACGCCCTGCATGACGGCGCCGGTGACCCCGAGCGCGGACCCGGCGAGGAGTCCGACGACGGTGCGGGGCACGCGGTTGCCGAGCACGATCAGGCCGATCTCGTCGTTCCGTCCGGGGTGCAGGACGGTGTCGAGCACGGTGCCGAGCGGGATCGGACGGGAGCCGAAGGCCACCGAGAGCGCCACTGCCACGACGAGGACGACCACCGCCAGCACGGTGGCGCCGACGAGGCGGGACACGGAGCTGGGCGCAGGAGGGGTGGGCGACGGCGAACGCATGGGAAGTAAGGCAACCCTAACGGACGACGTCGTACGGCGACCCCCGAGCAAGCCGTGAGCAGCCGCAGGGTCCGTTCATAGGCTCGTCATGGGAACCGGGCCTGTACTCGTACCCATCGACGCCCGACCGGGCAGCCGAGGGACGACCGGAGAGCACTGATGAACGAGACCCCGAACCCCGCCGCCGACGAGAACGGCACCGCCCGCACCGACGCCGCGCAGCCGCAGGCCGGGGCGACGTGGGAGGCACCGCACGCCGACCCGTCGGCCCTCCGCTCGGCCTACGCGTTCGACGGCAGCGGCCCGTTCCTCTACGGGCCCGACGGCTCCGGCCCCTACGGCTACACCCCGGACGGCCGCGGCCCGTTCCTGATCGGCAGCCCGTCGCTCCCCGGGTTCCAGCACGGCTGGGTGCACGGCGCCGCCGCAGCGAACCACGCCACGAAGCACCCCCGCCGGCTGGGCCTGATGATCGGGTCCGGGATCGCGGCCCTGGCGATCGTCGGTGCGGCGGGCGGGACCGCGCTCGGACTGTCCTCGCAGCACACGACCACCACCTCGAGCCAGTCGCAGGGCACGACGCTGCCGGACACCGGATCGGGTTCCGGCACCGGCTCCGACGGCAGCGGCACGAACGGCTTCACGGTGCCGGGCGACGGCACCGGCAGCGGGTCGAGCGACGGCGGCAGCGGCACGAGCACCGAGTCCGCGGCGACCGCGGCGACGAGCGCCCAGAAGAAGGGCGTCGTGACGATCAACACGGTCCTCAACTACGACGAGTCGTCGCAGGCGGCCGGCACGGGCATGATCCTCACCTCGAACGGCACGATCCTCACGAACAACCACGTCATCCAGGGCGCGACGAGCATCACGGTCACCGACGAGACGACCGGCAAGGAGTACAAGGCGGACGTCGTCGGGACGGATGCCACCCACGACGTCGCGGTCCTCAAGCTCGAAGGCGCGTCGGGCCTGTCCACGGTGACGCTCGACGACGACGGCGAGCCGAGCACGGGCGACACCGTGACCGACGTCGGCAACGCCGAGGGCACCGGCAACCTCGTCGCCGCCGAGGGCACCGTGACCGCGACCGACCAGGACATCCAGGTGCAGAGCGAGTCGGGCACGGGCACCGAGTCGCTGCAGGGACTCATCGAGGTCGCGGCGGACATCGTCTCGGGCGACTCGGGCGGTCCGGTGCTCGACAGCGAGGGCGAGGTCGTCGGCATGGCCACCGCGGCGTCATCGGGCACGGCGGACGTCACCGGGTACGCGATCCCGATCACCACGGCGAAGTCGATCGCGGACAAGATCCTCGCGGGCGAGTCGTCGTCGACGATCACCATCGGACTGCCGGCGTTCCTCGGGGTCGAGGTCAGCGGGACGGCATCGACGGGCGGCGTCGCGGTCGCGGGCACGGTCGAGGGCTCCGGCGCCGCGTCGGCCGGTCTCGCCGCCGGCGACACGATCACGAGCATCGACGGCACGGCCGTGGCGAGCTCGGACGCGCTGACCTCGGCGATCCAGTCGCACTCGGTCGGGGACAAGGTGACGGTCGGGTACACCGACAGCACCGGTGCCGCGAAGACCGTCACGGTCACCCTGACCGCCGGCCCCGCGGCCTAGCAGAGAACGGCTCAGCCGAGCAGCGCCCGCACCACCGACCGGTACACGTTCGCCGGGGAGTCCGTCGTGAAGACGGTCTCCCCGGCTTCCGTGCGTCCGACACGCGCGAAGCCCTGCCCCGCCGCGTGCACGACGACGATCGGGTTCGGCTTCCCCGGACGACGCAGTGACGACACCGTCCACGGAGCCGCCCAGAAGCGCGCGAGCCGCGGGTCCGCCTCGGCGATCGCCGTCGGCAGGTCGGGGGCCGCGTCCGCCCCGGAGGTCCGGCGCCCGAGCAGGTCCGCCCGGAGCGACCCCGTGCGGAACGGGAAGGTCCATGCCGGACCGATGCCGAGCCTCCCGGCCACGAGCGCGACCACGCGCTCGACCGGCAGCTGCGCGATCACCGCGCCCGTCTCGTCCGTCCCGTCCACGACGGTCTCCGACCAGGCCTGGAGGCGCGTGGTGCGCCCGTCGGGCAGCCGCTGTTCCAGGGTGACGGGCTGGTCATCGCCCTCCCACGGTGCGAGGAGCGCCTGTGTCGATTCGGGCAGGGTGCCGAGCCGGCCGACCAGGCCGGACTCGATGAGCTCGCGTCCGGCGGGCGTGCGGAGGAGCGTGGGGTTCCAGCGACGGCCGGCGAGCGAGCGCAGGGTGGCGAGGGCCTCGGAGTGGAGGTGGGTGCCCTCGAGGTCGGCGGCCGGTGCGGGCTCGGGCAGTGCCTCGAGGTCGCGCTGCACCCGCGACGGTGCGGGTTCGGTGGCGCGGACGCTGTCGAGCACGGCGAACACGAGGTCGTCGGTGGCGAGCATCCGGGCGAGCGGCCGCTCGATGGTGAGGTCGACGCGGTGCCGTCCGGTGACGAAGAGCAGATGCGCTCCCGCGACGTCGCCGCCCTCGTCGGGCCGGACGTACTCGACGAGGCGCGCCGGCGCTCCCGCGGTCGTCCACGGGTCCGAGCCGATGAGTCGGAGCCCCTCGACCGAACCGGGGAGGCGTTCGAGCAGACTCGTGTGCTCCTCCGCGACCGTCCGGTCGCTCGGACGGGATCGGACGGTGAGCACGACGTCGTCGCCGGTGACGCGCAGGTCCGCCTGGGCCGAGTCCTCACGGCGCCACGCGTCGGGGCGGCGGAGGGTCAGGCGGGCGGTGCGGTCCTCGGTGCCGAGTGGGACGGGGACGGCCATGGCACGAGGCTACGTCGGGGCCGGTGCGGGGGCGGTGGCGGCTCGCCGGGGGCGCGCGCTTCGGGTGCACGCGGAGTCGGACCGGCGGACTCAGGGGCGGCGCGGGCGTGGCGCGGGCGGCGGCGGGACCGGCTTCGCGGCGACGACGTCGGCGAGCGCCACCTCGACGGGGCCCCGGCGGGTGTCGATCGTCACGGACGACGCGGTCCGGGCGACGAGGACGCCGAGCGCGTCCTGCGCTCCCCCGCCGTGGTGCGCCCGCACGACCACGCGGTCCCCGACCGCGGCGTCCCGGAGGACCCCGAGCGCCAGCGCCCGGGCGATCGCGTCCTGACCGGTGCCCTCCACGCCCCCAGCGTAGGGCGCGCCTAGAGTGTGGGGATGGCCAAGGCACGCGTGGACAGCTGGATCTGGGCGGTGCGGATCACGAAGACCCGCTCCGCCGCGACCGCCGCGTGCAAGGCCGGCCACGTCCGGGTGAACGGGGAGCGTGCGAAGCCCGCGCAGCCGATCGGCCCCGGGGACGAGGTCCGGGTCCGGCAGAACGGGTTCGACCGGATCGTCGTCGTCACGGGGATCATCCTCAAGCGGACGAGCGCACCCGAGGCCGCGAAGCACTTCGAGGACAAGACCCCGCCGCGGCTCCCCAAGGAGGAGGCCGGCTTCGTCCCGATGCGCGACCGCGGCGCCGGACGTCCGAGCAAGCGGGAGCGCCGCGACCTCGAGAAGCTCCGCGGCTACTGACCCCGCCGTCCGGGCATCAGACGAAGCGGACGGTCTGCTGCAGGCGGTCGCGGACCTCGAACACGTCGACGCTCCCCTCGGGCGACCACACGCCGCCCAGTACCTGCCCGAGCGCACTCCGGCGGACGACGAGCGCCGTGGGCTTCCGGGGCGAGCCGACGACCTGCACGTCCTCGTCCACCGCGGAGTCCGGCACGACGAGCAGCCGGCCGGTGAACCGCACCCGGGTCTGCTTCTGCACGGCGCGGGCGGCCCGGACGAGCTCCTTCACGGGGCGCTCCCCTGGCGCCAGGGTCTCCCCCGTGATCTCGCCGTGCTCGACGCGGACCGGGGCGCCCCAGTCGATCGACTCGACGGCCCACAGGCCGCTCGGGGTGAGGACCGCGTGGTCGAGCTTGCCCTCGGCCCCCGCGTCGAGGTCGTGCCACACGGTCACGCCGATGCCCATCTCGGAGACGATCGACGCGGTCGCTTCCTCGGCGAGCGCCTCGGCCAGCAGCCGTCGGATGTGCCGGGGAGCGGAGCGGATGAGCGTGGGGTCGTAGGGGTCCTCGATGGGGTCCCCGAGGCCGACCCACTCGCGCTCGGCCTGCAGGAAGACCTCGCGCGATCGCCCGCCGGGGTGTCCGTGGGACCGGGCGCGCGGACGTGCATCGCGACGCGCTGCCGGGGGTGCGTAGGCGTCGCGGCCGGTGTCGCTCCTCCAGGCCGAGGAACCGGACGGGCCGGACGCGCTCTGCTGGCTGCCGCGCTGGGATCCCGCGTCGTAGGCGCGGCGTGCGGCGGGGGTGCCGATGCGTTCCCAGGCGATCTGGACCTGGCGGAAGCGGCGGGCGTCGCCGCCGAGGTCGGGGTGGGACTCGCGGGCGGCGCGGCGGTAGGCGCGGCGGAGTTCGTCGTCGTCGGCGGTCGCTCGGACGCCGAGGACTTCGTACGGGGTGGCGTCGGCCGGGCTGTCGGTCATGGCCCTGCGACATTACCCGAGGGAGCGTCGGAGTCCGCCGCGTGGCTGCTGGGTGCTGCCTGGGCCCACGCCGCCGGTTCCGGGGCGACGCGCCAGCGGCGGACCGGCCGTGCCGGTGGGGAGAGGAACGGGTCGGGTCCGGTACGCCGGCACCGGGTCTGCGACGAGGCACCTGTCGATCGACCGGTGCGGTGTCGCGGACGGCGTGCGGGACCGGGATGGTCAGGCGACGGCGAAGGAGACGGGGGCCGCGAGGAACGATCCGTACCGGTCGGCGGCGGCCTCGAGGGCGCGGACCGCACCGGCGTCGAGCGGCTCGAAGGGCGTGACGGCGACCCGGACGTCGCGGGTGCGCTCGGTGCGGCTCCAGGTCCCGACGACCCGACCCCGCACGACGGCCATCGGCAGGAACATGCCGTTGGCGCCGGGGACGACCCGGTCGGCGTGCACGGGGTCGAGCTGGACGGAGCGGTCGGCGTACCCGAGGAGGTACTCGTCGAACCCGGGCAGGAGGTGCCCGGTCGGCACACCCCCGGGGTCGGGTCGGTCGGCGAGGGCGAGGAGTCCGTCGCCGAGGTCCTCCACGGCGTCACCGGCCACCGCTCGGGCACGCCGGAGGTCGCCGAGCGGCAGCTTCGTCCAGGAGGCGGTGTCGGCCTCGGTCACCGGGCCCCTCCCGCGCAGGTGACCGATCAGCACCCGCCGCAGAGCCTCGTCGCGGTCGGGCAGGTCGGCCGTCGCCGGTGCCCACTCGTCGAGGAGCACGAGCCCCTGGCCGACGCGGGCGGTGGGCCCCCAGGCGACCATCCCCTCGAGCGCGAGGCGGAGCAGCACGTGGTACCCCAGCCCTCGCGTCGGGTCGATGCCGGTGCCTCGGTAGACGTCGAACAGGTCGTCGCGCACGAGCGACCGACCGCCGGACAGCGCGTCGGCCGTGGCGTCCCGGGCGGTGCGGAGGACGTCGTCGTCGATGCCGAGCTCGGTCGCACGCCGGGCGATGGAGCGGATCGTCCGATCGGCGGTGAGGGAGAGCAGCAGTCGGAGGTCGTCGGGGCGCATCGCGTGCAGGGTGCCGCGCATCGGCCACGAACGGACGACCTCGCCGCGGTCGAACGCGGCGCGGACGTCGTCGCGCGTGGACCCGGGCGCGCGGACGCCGATGGCCCAGGTGACCTGCCCGAGGTCCTGCCCCTGGACGGCGAGCATGCGTTCCACCACCTGGGTCGGCCCGAGCCCGGGCACGGCGATCCCCTGGGCGGCGAGGCGCATCGCGCGCAGCTGGGCCGGTGTGGTCGTCATGGCACCAGCATCGCCGTCGCGGTCAGGCGACGGCTGCGGTGATCTCGTCGGCGTGCTGCTCGATGTACGCCACGTCGGCCCGGTAGAGGTCGGCGTGCCCGTGCTGCAGGTCGCTGACGAACTTCGGGTTCCCGGCCGCGGCCTCGGTCTCCATGGTCGTGACCAACGCGACGAGGGAGCCGAGGATCGTCTCGGCGAGGACCTCGCGCGACCGGGCGTCCAGCTCGTAGGCGCGGCAGAACTCGGCGGCGCGGTCGAGCCGTTCGTCGAGCGACGGCGCGGTCGACCCCTCGACGACGCCGGTGGTGAACGGTGCGAACCGGTACACGGCACTGGCCACGTCCCAGACCCGTGGCCCGGGGTGCGCGGTGTCGAAGTCGATGAGCCCGACCGCGGCGATGCCGTCGTAGACGCAGTTGTACGGTGCGAAGTCGCCGTGCACGATCGTCTCGGCGGGGTACCGCTCCGCCTGGGACCAGACGTCGCGGTCGTCGTCGCGCGTGAAGGTGGCGGCGGCGTCGTGGTAGTGCCGCAGCAGCCGGGCGGTCGTGACGAGGGCGGCCTCGCTCGCGACGTCGGCCGTCCACGGGTACTCCCCCGCTTCGCCGGGGACGAACGAGACGGTCTCGAGCGTGTGCCCGAGCTCGATCGGTTCCGGTGCTGCGACGAACCCCTGTTCGTGCAGGTGGGCGAGCAGCCGGTGCACGGTCGGCGTCCACGGCCCTGCCGGGCGGTGCACGCGATCGTCGGCCCTGGTGATCCGCTCCATCGGAACCTCCTGTTGTACGTCTCCGTTGACGTGGTGGCCCAGCGTATCCGCCCGTGCGCCCCGGTGTCGCGGTCCACGTGTGAACAGCGCGTGACACGACCGCATGCACCGTTGCATGCAAGGGGTAGGATCGTCGACCGTGAGCACCCCGAGCACGAACACCACCGCCCAGGCAGCGTCCGACCGGGCCTACGACCACGTGAAGCGCGCGATCATCCGCGGCGACCTGCCCGGCGGCACGGCGATCAGCGAGAACGCGCTCTGCCAGGAGATCGGCGTGTCGCGGACGCCCGTGCACGAGGCGTTCCTGCGTCTCGCCGCCGAGGACCTGCTCACCCTCGAGTCCCGGAAGGGCGCCGTCGTCCGGCCGATGTCCCCGAGCGAGGCGGCCGACGTGCTCGAGATGCGGGAGGCGATCGAGTCGACCGCGGCGACCCGCGTCGTCACCGACGGGCGTGTGGCGGACGTCACCCCGTTCCTCCAGGCGATGCTCGCGGAACAGGAGCAGGCGGTCGCGACCGGCGACGTCGACCGGTTCATCGAGGTCGACGCGGAGTTCCACGGCGCCGTCATCGGGGCGTCGCGGAACGCCATCGCCGTCATGTTCGCCCGGACCCTGCGCGACCGGCAGCAGCGGCTGCGGCACCACCTGATGCGGCTCCAGCCGTCCCAGTTGCAGGCGTCCCTCGAGGACCACCGGGCACTGGCCGCCGCGCTCGAGGCCGGCGACGCCCTCCGCTACGCCGAGGTCCTCCGCGCCCACGTCGCGTCGCACCGGGGCGCCCTGTGAGCGCCACCACCGGCAGCGTCCCGACCACCGGCTCGCTCGCGGTCCCGAACGCACGCGTCCTGCCGTGGGTCGCCGTCTGGGGCGCGGTGTTCGTGTGCTCGTGGGGCGGGAACCAGTTCTCACCCCTGCTGCTCATGTACGAGGAGCGCGCGCACTACTCGTCGCTGCTCGTGAACGTCTTCCTGGGCGTGTACGTGCTCGGGCTCGCGCCGGCGCTCCTCGTCGCCGGGTCCCTGTCCGACCGGCACGGCCGCCGCCCGCTGATGCTCGCCGGGATCGTCTCGGCCGTCGTCGGCAGCGGACTGCTGGCGTTCGGCCCGCTCGGCGCGGGGTTCCTCATGGCCGGACGCCTGTTCTCCGGGGTCACCGTCGGGATCGCGATGGCGGTCGGCAACAGCTGGGTGAAGGAGCTCTCGCAGGGACGCTTCGACCCGTCGGCCGACGCCGGTTCCGGTGCACGCCGGGCGTCACTGGCGTTCACCCTCGGGTCGGCGTCGGGTGCCCTCGTCGCAGGGCTCATCGCCCAGTGGGGGCCGATCCCCGAGGTCCTGCCCTTCCTCGTGCACATCTGCGTCGCCGTCCCCTTCGCCGTGATCGTCTGGCGAACGCCGGAGACGAGCCGCTCCGGCGGGCTGCCCGGTCCCTGGTGGAAGCAGCTCGCCGTGCCGAGCGCCGGGCACCGCCGGTTCACCCGGGTCGTGCTCGTCGCCGCGCCGTGGATCTTCGGGTCAGCCGCGATCGGGTACGGGTACCTGCCGACCAAGCTGGCCGGGGCGACCGGTACGTGGGGGCTCGTGTTCGCCACCGCCGCCACCGTCGTCGCCCTCGGGGTGTCGAGTGCCGTGCAGCCCCTCGCCGGGCGGGTCACCTCGCTCCTGTCGGCACGCGGACTGCTGACGGCCGTGGCGCTCATGACCGCGGGCGTCGCCGTGGTCGTCGTGGCGGTCCAGCTGCAGTCCGTGGCGATCGGGCTCGTGGCGAACGTCGTGATCGGCCTCGGCATCGGGCTGGCGCTCGTGTCGAGCCTGCTCGAGGTCCAGCGGATCGCGGGGACACGCGACCTGGCCGGGCTCACCGGGGTGTTCTACGCGGCGGCGTACGCCGGGTTCCTGGCGCCGGCGGTCATCGCCGCGGTGGCGAACGTCGTGGCGGTGCCGACGATCCTGTGGGTGGTCGTCGGGCTCGGGGTGCTGTCGTGGGTGGCGATCCTGGTGTCGTCGCGGAAGCACATCCCCGCGTAGCTGGACCGCGCGGTCAGAACTGGTCGCGCAGCCAGGCCGGCCCGTGCACCGAGGCGCCGAGCTCCTCGACGCGGGCCCGGAGCTCGCGGTCGGCGGTCACCACGACGACCGGGGTGTGGCCGGCGTCCACCGCGGCCCGGGCAGCCTCGACGATCGCGTCGTCACCCGACCCCGGCGCGCGCACGACGGACACCGGCTCGTCCGCGCCCACGGCGTCCCGCGCCGCTCCCTCGAGCACCACGGTCCACCGCGGCCACCACCGGTCGAACGGCAGTGCGAGCACCTCGGCCGACACACCCGCCGCGGCGAGCGCCCCCACCGACCCGAGCAGCCGCGACGCAGCCCCCGCCCGGTCCTTCCACCACCCGTCCGGCACACTGCCGACCACGTTCGCCGCGTCCACCACGACGTGCGGTGTCGTCTCGATCCGTGCCCGCAGCGCCGGCCACGACGCCCCGAACCCGGGGTGCAGGGGCAGGTCCTCGACGTCGCCGACGGGCACCCAGGCCAGTTCGAGGCTCTCGCGGTCGGCGATCACCGGTTCGAAGGCCCTGGAGGCGCGCCCCACCACCGTCGTGTACGTCCAGAACCCGAGGTCCAGCACGGCGGTGTGCCGGAGGTCCACGCCGTCCTCGGGCACGCCGGCTTCCTCCGCCGACTCGCGGAGCGCCCCGGTCACGGCGTCCTCGCCGAGGTGGCGGGCTCCGCCCGGGATCCCCCAGGTGCCGCCGTGGTGGCTCCACTCGACGCGGTGCTGCAGGAGCACGCGCCCGGAGCCGTCGTCGACGAGGAGTCCGGCCGCGCCGAACCGCCCCCAGGCCTTGGTGCCGTCGGGGCCGACCGCCCAGGCGTCGCCGGGGTCGCGGGGGCCGGGAGGCGGCCCGGGAGGCGTGGTGTCTGGCACCCGTCAACCCTGTCACACGGGACCCGTCATGTGACCGGAGACGTCGCAGCCGCTCGTGTACGGTGTCGGTCGAGACACGGGGTGCCGCAACCAGCGGCTGAGATCACACCCGTCGAACCTGCTCGAGCTCGTACTCGCGAAGGGATCGTCCATGCACACTGCTGCGCCCGCCCCCGACTGGGCCCGTCGGACCGCCGAACTCCTCGAGGCCGTCCGCGCCCGGAGTCCCCTGGTGCACTGCATCACGAACACCGTGGTGCAGAACGTCACCGCGAACGTGCTGCTCGCGCTCGGCGCCTCGGCCGCGATGGTCGACGTCGTGACCGAGGCCGGGCCGTTCGCCCGGGTCGCCGACGCCCTGCTGGTGAACACCGGCACGCCGCACGCCGAACCCCGGGCCGCGTCGCTCGAAGCCGCCTCGGCAGCGGTCGACGCCGGCACGCCCTGGGTGCTCGACCCGGTCGCCGTCGGCTCCCTGCCGGTGCGGACGGCCCTGGCCCGGGACCTGCTGGCGCTCGGTCCGACGGTGCTGCGGGGCAACGCCTCCGAGGTGCTCGCGGTGCTCGGCGCCTCGGCCGGTGGTCGTGGCGTCGACAGCACGGTCGGCACCGAGGACGCGCGCGTGGCTGCGGTCGACGCGGTGGCCGCCAGGCGCGTGGCCGCGGTCGCCGTGTCGGGTCCGGTCGACCTGCTGGTCGCGCCCGGCATCGGCGTGGTGCGGGTCGCGAACGGCACGGAGCTGCTCACGCGGATCACCGGCGGCGGCTGCGCGCTCGGTGCCGTCGTCGCCGCGTTCACCGCCGTCTCCCCCGAGGACCCGGGCGCGGCCGCCGTCGCCGCGACCGCGGTGCACACGATCGCGGCCGAGTTCGCCGCGCGCGAGGCCGGCGGACCGGGCACGTTCCAGCCGCTGTTCCTCGACCGCCTGGCGTCGCTCTCGCCGGACGAGGTCGTGCGCTCGGCGCGCATCACCGTGGAGTCCCCGGCGGTGTCCGCGTGAGCGCCGGTGGGTTCGGCGTGTACCTCGTGACGGACCCGGCGCTGTCGGACCGGCACGGCATCGGTGTGCTCGGGGTCGTCCGTGCCGCGGTGCACGGCGGGGTGCGGATCGTGCAGGTGCGCGACAAGGACGCCTCGGCCCGTGACCTGCTGGCACTGACCGCCGCGGTGGCCGACGCCGTGGGCGACCGCGCGACCGTGGTGGTCGACGACCGGTTGGACGTCGCCCTGGCCGCTCGGCACGCCGGACACCGGGTCGCGGGCGTGCACCTCGGCCAGTCCGACGTCCCCGTCACCGCCGCTCGCGCCCTGCTCGGAACGGACGCACACGTCGGGCTGACCGCGAACACCCCGGAGCACCTCGCCGCCGTCGCCGCACTCCCCCGCGGCACGGTCGACCTGCTCGGGGTCGGCGTGGTGCACCCGACCGCGACGAAGGCGGACCACCCGCCGGCCCTGGGCCACGACGGGTTCGGCCGGCTCGCACGCGCGACGGACGTGCCGTGCGTGGCGATCGGCGGGGTGACGCTCGACGACGTCGGGCCGCTCCGGGCAGCCGGTGCTGCGGGCGTGGCGGTCGTGTCGGGCATCTGTGCCGCGGCCGACCCCGGGTCCGCCGCGGCGGCGTTCGTGTCCGCGTGGGGCACTGGACCCGACCACGGGGCGGAGCCGGGGCCGTCGGGTGGTGGCGATCCGTTCCTCCTGGCCGACGCGACGCACCACGGGGCGGACGCATGAGCGTCCCGCGCGTCCTGAGCATCGCCGGGACCGACCCGACGGGTGGGGCGGGGATGCAGGCGGACCTCAAGGCCATCGCCGCGCACGACGGCTACGGCATGGGCGTCGTGACCGCGCTCGTCGCGCAGAACACGCACGGGGTGCGTTCGGTGCACGTGCCGGACGTCGCGTTCCTGCGCGAACAGCTCGACGCGGTGTCGGACGACGTCGTGGTCGACGCCGTGAAGGTCGGGATGCTCGGCACCGCCGAGGTCGTACGGGTCGTGACCGAGTGGCTCCGCGAGCACCGCCCACCGGTCGTGGTGGTCGACCCCGTGATGGTCGCGACGAGCGGGGACCGGTTGCTCGACGAGGACGCCTCGCGGGCGATGGCCACGCTGCTCGGGCTCGCCGACCTCGTGACGCCGAACCGGGCGGAACTCGCGGTGCTCGCCGAGCTGGCCACCCTGCACGGACGGGCCCCGGACAGCGCCGAGGACCGGGCGCTCACGATCGCCCGCACCTGGGACGTGCTCGTGCTCGCGAAGGGCGGCCACGACGGCGGCGACACCTCGGACGACGTGCTCGTCGGGCCCGACGGGGTGCTCCGGACGTTCAGCGCGCCACGCGTCCGGACGACGAACACGCACGGCACCGGGTGCTCGCTGTCGAGTGCGATCGCGACGCTCGCGGCCCGCGACGGCGACTGGGAACTGGCCGTCGGCACGGCGAAGCGCTGGCTGACCGCGGCCCTCCGCGGCGCCGACGCCCTGCACGTCGGCACCGGGAACGGTCCGGTCGACCACGGCGCGCTCGTGCGTGCGGAGCGGCCGGAGCCGAGGTGGACCGACCGCTGGTGGGACGACGTCGCCGAGGTCCTGCACGAGACGATCGCGTGCGACTTCCTCGCCGGGATGCGCGCCGGGACGCTCGACCCCGAGGTGTTCGCCGCGTACCTGGCGCAGGACGTCCACTACCTCCGCGCGTACGAGCGGCACCTGGCGCTGCTCGGCTCGTGGACCACCGGGGCCGAGGCCGCGTTCTGGCAGGCATCGGCCCAGGGCTGCGCCGACGAGGCCCGCGAACTGCACCACCGACGCCTCGCCGGCACGCACGCCGAGGACCCCGTCCACCCGGTCTGCGCCGGCTACCTCGCCCACCTGCAGGCCGCTGCGGACTCCGGGTCCGTCGGGGTCCTCGCCGCGGCGGTGCTGCCGTGCTTCCGCGTGTACGCGTGGGTCGGGACGCAGATCGGCACGGTCGGGTCGGACCACCCGTTCGCGGACTGGATCGGCGCGTACGGCGACCCGGGGTTCGCCGAGGCCTCCGCGGACGCGACGGCCCGGGTCGAGCGGCTCGCCGCGGCGGCGACGCCGGCCGAGCGCGGCACCATGACGCGCGCCTTCCGCGCGTCGACCGCGTGGGAGCTCGCGTTCTTCCGGATGCCGACCGCGGGGACGGGCCCGGGGGCGGGCTCGGAGGCGGGCCCGGACTGTGCCGCCGGAACGACACGCTCCCGCTGAGCGCCGCGGTCCCTGGCGCGGAAGCGACAGGGTGCCGTCACGGTTCGACGGCACCCTGTCGCTTTCGCGGGCGGGGGCGGGCGGGGCGCGCGGACGGGCCGACGGGTCGGGCGCGGCGCGCGGACGCGTCGGGCGGGGCGCGCGGGCGGGGCGGGCGGCAGCGCGGCCAGGGACGCGGGGCGTCGCGGACGGGAGGCGCGGTGCGGGGCCGACCCGCGCCTCCAGGCCGTCAGCGGGTCGCGGGAGGCAGCCGCACCAGCTCGACCGACAGGTCGCGGCCGTCGACCGCACCGCGCATCCACGTGTGGTCCGGCTGGCGGCGCCGGTCCGTCGGCGAACCCGGGTTGAGCAGCCGCAGCCCCGACGGCGCGACCGTGTCCCACGGGATGTGCGAGTGGCCGAAGACGAGCACGTCGACGTCCGGGTACGCGGCCGTCATGCGACGCTCACGGCCCGTCGCGGCACCGGTCTCGTGCACCAGGGCGACGCGCAGGTCCTCGACGGCGAAGCGCGCCTCGAGCGGCAGGCGGTCGTCGAACTCGGGGCCGTCGTTGTTGCCGCGGACGCCCTCGAACCGCGCCGACCGGGCCTGGACGGCGTCGAGCGTCGCGAGGTCCACCCAGTCGCCGGCGTGCACCACGAGGTCCGCGGCGTCGATGTCCGCCCAGAGCCCGGCCGGCAGGTCCTTCGCCCGCTTCGGCAGGTGGGTGTCCGAGAGCAGGACGAACGAGGTCGTCACGGCGTGGTGCGTCCGGGCATCGGCAGCCCCGCCTCGTCCGCGGCGCCGAGCCGTTCGAGGAGCCCCGCGAGGAGCGCGATGTCGTCGTCCGACCAGCTCGCGAGCCGTTCGTCGAGCGCGTCGCGGTGCAGCTGCACGGAGCGTTCGAGTGCAGCACGGCCGGCATCGGTGGCCACGAGGGGCTTGGCGTTGCCGGTCCCGCCGTCGACCGTCCGGATGAGCCCGGCCGCCAGCAGCCCGGACAGCTGCCGCGAGATCGTGGAGCGGTTCAGCCGCAGGTACCGGGCGATGTCGATCGCCATGCAGCCCTCGTGCTGGACGACGAAGTCGACGAGGGACTGGTCGACGACGCTGAGGATCGCCTCCGAGCCGCGTGCCCGGATGCTCGCGCGGCGGGTGATGCGGGCGAGTTCCGTGTACGCGCGTCCGATGTCGCTGTTGCGGACATCGGGCCTCGGTTCGCTCATCGGACGGACTCCAGCCTGTCTGCGCCGGGACCTGCCGGCGGTGTTCGGTCCCGCCACCATACCGGCGGGTACGGATCGCGCCGGCTCAGTGACCCGCCGCGGCGGCCCGCAGGGCGGGGATGTCGAGCTTGACCATCTGCATCATGGCCTCGAAGACGCGGGCGTTGGCCTCGGGGTCGCCCGAGCCGGTCATCAGGTCGCCCATCATCGACGGGGTGACCTGCCACGCCACACCCCAGCGGTCGAAGAGCCATCCGCACCGGCTCGGACGGCCACCGTCGGCGAGCAGGGCGTCCCAGATGCGGTCGAGTTCCTCCTGGTCGTCGACGTCGACCTGGAACGAGACCGCGTCGGTGTGCTCGTGCCCCGGACCGCCGTTCATCGCACGGTAGGGCTTGCCGAGGAGCGTGAACTCGACGACGAGGGTCTGCCCGTCCGGGGTCTTGCTCACGCTGTCGATGCTGCTGTCGGGGAAGAGCGACACGTAGTGCTCCGCCGCCTGCTCGGCCTGGTCGTCGTACCAGAGGAACGGGGTGATCGTCGGCATGGGCGGGGCCTTCCGGTTCGGCTCAGTCCGCAGCGCCGCGGCTGAGCAGGTCTGCCTTCTCGGGGTGCTCGTCGAACCACTTGCCGACGAACCAGCACATCGGGACGATGCGCCGGGTGGAGTTCGCCTCGACGTCGGCGACCGCGAAGTCGACGAGCTCGGCGGCGTACCCGTGCCCGCGGTGCTTCGGCACCGTGTACGTGTGCGGGAACGCGATCGCGTCGCCGTTCTCGCGGTAGTCGAGGACGCTCACGAGTTCGCCGCCGACGTACATCGCGTAGCGGTCCTGGTCGGCTTCGTCGCGGAACTCGTGGTCCATGCCGCCATCATGCACCCTCGGCGGCATCGAGGGCGGCAGGCGGTCAGGCCGTCGGGAATGGGCGGGTCGGGGTCGGGCGTTGCTCGGACACCATGACGACAATCGGCATCATCGGCGCAGGCAACATCGGATCCCAGCTCGCACGGCTGGCGGTGCGGAACGGACACGAGGTGGTGATCGCGAACTCCCGCGGCCCCGAGACCCTCACGGACCTGGTCACGGAGCTCGGCGCGGGTGCCCGGGCCGCGACCCGCGACGAGGCGGCCGCCGCTGGCGAGATCGTCGTCGTCACGACCCCGCTCGCCGCGATCGAGACCATCCCGGCCGGCCCCCTCGAGGGCAAGGTCGTGATCGACACGAACAACTACTACCCGCAGCGCGACGGCCACGTCGAGGCGCTCGACTCCGAGACCACCACGACCGCGGAGCTCCTGCAGGACCACCTGCCCGGCGCCCGGGTCGTGAAGGCGTTCAACCACATCGGCGCCGCGGACCTCACCGGCCACGCCTCCGCTGCGGGCACCCCGGACCGTCGCGCGCTCGTGGTGGCCGGGGACGACGCCGAGGCCAAGCGGGTCGTGTCGGACCTCATCGACCAGTTCGGGTTCGACGTCGTGGACGCCGGGCCCCTCGCCGAGGGCTGGCGCATCCAGCGCGACACCCCCGGGTACGGCCCGCGGCTGACCGCGGCGGAGCTGCGCGAGGCGCTCGCGTCCGCGGAGCGGTACCGCGACATGTAGGTCGCGACCCCCTGCGGGACGGGAGGCGCGGGTCGGTCTGGCACCGCGCCTCCCGTCCCGCAGGCGCCCGCCCGCCCGCAGCTGCGAGGCGAGACTCGGCCCCACGGACAGTTCCGCGGCCGATCGGCCACGAAACTGTCCGCCGAGCCGAGACTCGGCGTCCGCGGCGCGCCGGCGGTGCTGGCTCAGGCGCCGTCGAAGACGAGCGTCATCTCGGCGAGGTCGTCCTCGGACGGCTCCCACGCCGTCCCGGCCTCGGCGTTCTGCCGGATCTGCTCCGGCTTCGTCGCCCCCGCGATGACGCTCGACAGCCCGGGCTGCGCCAGCAACCACGCGAAGGTCGCCTGCAGCATCGTGACGCCGCGCTCGTCGCAGAACCGCTGGAACTCCTCGAGGATCTCCCACGGCGCGTCCTGCAACAGCTGCGGCTTCGCCGTGGTGAGCCGCCCGTCCGAGGGCCCGCCGGCCTTCGTGTACTTGCCCGTCAGCAGGCCGTTGTACAGCGGGAAGTACGGCAGGAACCCGAGCGCGTACGCACGGACGGCCGGCAGCACCTCGTCCTCGACGCCCCGGGCGAGCGGGCTGTACTCGTTCTGCGCGGACACGAACGCCGTGGTGCCGGCGATGGAGGCGGTGAGCTCGGCCTCGGCGATCTGCCACCCCGCGAAGTTCGAGTGGCCGATGTATCGGATCTTGCCCTCGCGGACGAGGTCGTCGAGCACGGACAGCGTCTCCTCGATCGAGGTCACGTCGTCCGGGCCGTGCATCTGGTAGAGGTCGATCCAGTCCGTCCCGAGGCGCTTGAGCGACGACTCGACCGCCAGCCGCACGTACCGCCGGGAGCCGCGCACGCCCCAGTCCGGCCCGTTCACCCCCTGCATGTCCATGCCGAACTTCGTGGCGAGGACGATCTCGTCGCGACGTCCCGCGATGGACCTGCCGAGGAGCTCCTCGGACAGCCCGCGCCGGCCGCCGTAGACGTCCGCGGTGTCGAACAGGGTGACGCCGGCGTCGAGGGCCGCGTGGACGACGGCGTCCGTGCCCTCCTGCGTCTCGGTCAGCGTGCCGGGTCGGCCGAAGTTGTTGCAGCCGATGCCGACGGTGGAGACGACGAGCCCCGACGGCCCGAGTGGACGGTGTTCGATTCCGGTCATGCCCCGACCGTACCGGCGACCCCGGAACTGGGGCTGCGCCAGCCGTACGGGTTGCCGTTAGAACTGACGATGGATCAGCCTACGGAGGGAGCACCGCAGTGGCATCGCATCGCATGCCGGACGAGGACCGGCCGCGTCGCGCCGTCCCCGACTGGGTCACGGCTCCCCCCGAGGGCGCGGCAGACGGCCTGGAGGCGCGCCCCGCCCCCGTCGCACCCGCCCCCGCTCCGGAGACGACCGGCCCCGGCAGCACGCTCCCCGCACCGCCCGCCACACCGGCACTCGTCGACGACGACATCGTGGTGCCCGACTTCCCGCCGGAGGAGCACCTCCTGCCCCCGGCTCCGACCTCGCCCGCGGTGCACACGGTCCCGTTCGACACGGCCTCGATCGGCCCCGCCCCGGTCTCGCCGATCGACGCCGTCGGTGCCGTCGGTGCCGTCGGTGCCGTCGGTGCCGTCGGTGCCGCGTCCGTCACTCCGGGGGCCGCACCCGCTCCCGCCGCGCCGGTCGTCCCGGCGGGCCCCAGCGTCCCGGTCGTCGGTCAGCCCCGGTTCTCCGTGCCGGGCCTCGAGCACGTCGTCGTCGAGGGGTCGGAACCGGCTCCCTCGGGACCGATCGGCTACCGCACCCCCGCCCGGTTCGCCCACCAGCGCCCCGCCGCTCCGGCCGCCGCGGCTCCGGCGACCGCCGCTCCGGCTACGGCGCCGGCCTTCGACGCCGTCATCGCTCCGCCGGCGCCCGGGGGCCCGGGATCGACACCGGCTCCGCGTGCGGAGGCGCTGCCGCCGACCGAAGCACTTCCCCTGATCGACCTGCCGGCCCGCGGCTCGGACACGGGACGCGGCCGGTCGACGAGCCCACGAACGCCGAAGGGCACGAAGCCCTCGAAGGCCGCGAGGCCCGCCCGGCCGGCGCGCACGAGGAAGCCGACCGCGAGGACCGCGACCGACCCGACCCCGGCGGTGGACGCGACCACCCCGGCTGCCGCGACGGTGCGTGGCGGGGGCGGGCCGCGCCTCCAGGCCGCCGGGACCACGCAGCGGGTGGGGACGACTCCCGGGGCCGTCCTCGGCGCCCTCGCCGGACTCGCCACCCTCGGACTCGGCGCGTGGTGGTTCACCGCCCCCGCGACGGTGCACGGTGTCGGGCTGGTGCTCGGCGTGCTCGCGCTCCTGCTCTCGATCGTGACGGTGCGGCGGCCCGAGGCGACGTGGCAGCGGCCGCTCGCGCTCCTCGGTGCCGTGCTCGGCGGGGTCGGGACGCTCGTGCTGCTGTGGGCCGTGGCCTCGGCGGTGCTGCCGCTCGTCGGGGTGACGCTGCCGGACCTCACCGGGACGGGGACGGTCCCGACGCTCGCGCCGTAGCGCGCCCCCGCGCCCCGCGCCCGGCGCACTTCGTGAGCAGAAATGGTCGGGTGCGCGCCACCGACCCGACCATTCCTGCTCACGAAACGACCACGGCCGCCCCGCTCACACCGCGCGGACCACCCCGCGCGACAGGATCGCGTTCGTCAGGGCGTCGATCGGTTCCCGCTGCACCGTCGGGTTCGCGATGAGCACGTAGTCGACCGCCGGGAGGTCCGGCAACGCCAACCGCTGCGACACCTTCACGAGGTCCGCGGGGATGAGCGAGTGCGGGAAAACCGCGACCCCGATCCCCGCCCGGACGGCCGCGAGCACCCCGTTCACGTCGCGCGTGTTGCAGGTGATCCGCCACGTGCGTCCGGCGGATTCGAGCGCGTCGATCGCCATCTGTCGACTGATGCTCGGCGCCTGGTACGCGATGAGCGGCACGGGCTCCCCCGGCTCCAGCGCGATGCCGTCCTGCGCCATCCAGACCATCTGGTCGGTCGCGACGCGGGTGCCCTCGGCGGACTCCCCCGCGGTCTGCTTGATGAACACGAGGTCGAGCTGCCCCGCGTGCACCCGGCGGAGCAGTGGTGACGACTGGTTCACCGTCAGCTCGAGGTTCACCTGCGGGTGCAGCCGTCGGAAGTCCCGCAGGATCCGGGGCAACTGCGTGATCGCCAGGTCGTCGGCCGCCCCGAACCGGAGCCGCCCGCGGGTCGCGGCTCCCGAGAAGTACGCGTCGGCGGTGGCGTGCGCCGCGAGGATCGTCCGCGCGAACCCGGCCATCGCGTCCCCGTTGTCGGTGAGCGCCACGCCCCGGGTGTCCCGCGCGACGAGGGTCCGGGAGACGGCCGTCTCGAGCCGCCGCACGTGCTGCGACACCGTGGGCTGGCTGATCCCGAGTCGGGCGCCTGCCTGGGTGAAGCTCCCGGTCTCGGCGACCGCGAGGAATGTCTGCAGCAGAACCGGATCCAGCACCGGACACCCTTCGTCGTGACGACCCCATTCGACTTCGCAATGGAGTGATAGCCACCATAGGGGTATCGAATGGGCCGCGCGCAGTTAGTTTCGAGTGGGTACAGTCCCGCCTGCTCCACCTCGACCTTCGGAGACCCCCACTCGTGAGTGCGTCATCGACGACCCTCCCCCCGCCCACCGAACCGCTGCCGATCCAGGCCACCAGACCGCCGTGGCGCCACACCCTCATCGCCCTGTCGGTGCCGAACTTCCGGCTCTTCACCGCCACGAACCTCGTCGCGATGACCGCCGGCTGGATGCAGCGCATCGCGCAGGACTGGCTCGTCCTGCAGCTCACCGGGTCGGTCGCGCAGGTCGGCATCACGGTCGCGTGCCAGTTCGCGCCGATGCTGCTGTTCGGGCTCCTCGGCGGAGTGCTCGTCGACCGGTTCTCCAAGCGCGCGCTGATGATGATCACGCAGGGCTCGTTCGCCGTGCTGTCGGCCCTGCTCGCCGTCCTGACGCTGTCCGGGGTGGTGCAGGCGTGGCACATCTGGGCGATCGCGTTCGTCGTCGGCATGGTCACCGTCATCGACAACCCCGCGCGCCAGGTGTTCGTCACCGAGATCGTCGGCCACGAGCACCTGCGCAACGCGATCAGCGTGAACTCGTCGGTCTTCCAGCTCGGCGGCATGATCGGCCCGGCCCTCTCCGGAGCGCTGCTCGTCGCGGTCGGCGCCGGCTGGTCGTTCGGCGTCAACGCGATCGCCTGCGTCGCCGTGGTCGTGACGCTCGGGTTCCTGAAGGTCTCGGAGCTCCACCGCACACCCCCGGCGCCACGCGGGAAGGGGCAGCTCGTCGAGGGCCTCCGCTACGCCGTCCGGAAGCCGACCATCATCGTGCCGGTCATCCTCGTGGCGTTCTTCTCGGTCTTCGCGCTGACGATGCCGGTGCTGCTGTCGGCCTTCGCGTCCGAGGTGTACGACGTCGGCGCCGGTGGCTACGGCGTGTTCAACTCCGCCGTCGCGATCGGCGCGCTGGCCGGCGCACTGCTCTCGACGCGGCGCGCCACCGTCCGGCTCCGCACCATCGTCGGCGGGGTGTTCTGGACGGGGATCCTGCTCGTGGTCTCCGGCTCGATCCCCGTCATCGCGCCGTTCACCGTCGCGCTCGTCGCCGTCGGGATGTCGCAGCTGCTCTTCCAGACCGCGTCGAACTCGCTCGTGCAGCTGTCCTCGAACGTGGCGATCCGCGGCCGCGTGATGTCGCTCTACGTCCTCGTGCTGCTCGGAGGGCAGGCGATCGGCGGCCCGCTCATGGGTCAGGTGGTCGACCACTTCGGGGCCCACGTCGGGATGGTCGTCGCCGGAGGCGTGCCGGCCGCGGCCGCAGCCGTCGTCGGGCTCGTGCTCGCCCGCCGCGGCGGGCTCCACCTGGCGGTGCGGATGCGGCACCACATGCCGGTGCCGTCGATCGTCGGGCACCGCTGACGCGTCGGACGGGAGGAGCGGTGCGGGCGGGCGCCGCGCCTCCCGTCCGACGCGTGGTCGCGCTGGGCGCGCGCGCTCGCTGCTCCCGTCGTCGGCGCCGCCGCGCCCCCGCCGCGCCTTCGCGCCGCCGCGTGGCTGCACTGCCGCGTGGCGTCGAACCACGAAACCGACGTGGAACCAGGCGCACCGCCTGGTTCCATGTCGGTTTCGTGGTTCCGCACCGAGCGCGCGCTGCGCGCCCGCACGCACACCGCCCCGCGCCGCCCCGCGCCGCGCCGCCCCGCACAAGCAAAGTCACCCGGAACCGCGCGATGGCGCAGTTCCGGGTGACTTCCGTTGTGCGGAGGCGAACCGAACCGCCTAGTAGGCGACCCCGAAGCGCGCCTGGTGGTGTGCCGGCGAAGCGATCTCGTCGACGAAGGCGATCGCGAAGTCCTCGCCGGAGATGTCCGAGTTGCCGTCGGCGTCGGTGAGCAGGACGTCGTCGGTGGTGCGGTAGGTGCCACGACGCTCGCCGGGGTTGTAGCCGCCGAACGCAGCCGCCGGGCTCACGTAGAACCAGTCGACGTCGGTGTCCGACGCGCGGAGGGCCTCGAGGACCTGACCGTGGCTCTTCGCCTCGCCCTTGAACGCGTCGGGGAACTCGGCCGTGTCGTACAGCGCCGGGCCGCCCTCGGCGACGAGCAGCGAACCGGCTCCGCCGACGATGCCGAGGCGCGCACCGGCAGCAGCGGCTGCGTCGACGAACGGCTGGAACGCGTCCTTCAGCTCGCTGCCGTCCGCCTGCACCGCGTGGAGCGCGACGACGATGACGTCCGCACCCTTCGTGACCTCGGCGACGAAGTCGGTGTCGAAGGCGTCACCCTGCGCGAGGGTGAGCCCCTCGGCCGGCTCGAGCTTCGAGGTGTCGCGGGCGACGGCGGTGACGGCGATGCCGCGGGAGAGGGCCTCGCGGGTGATGGCGGAGCCGGCGTAGCCGGTGCCACCGAAGACGACGATGCTGGTCATGGAGCAGTCCTTTCGTGGAACGTTGACACTCACCGTACAAGCGTTACTCTCTTTGAGTAAGTAGGCACCTCACGGTGCGTAACGGAGGTCGTCGTGTCAGCACTCGAGTACAGCCCCTACGCCGCCGAGTGTCCCTCGCGACAGCTGCTCGACCGCATCGGCGACCGGTGGAGCGTCCTGACGATCGGCACCCTCGCCGACGGTCCGGCACGCTACTCGGCGATCGCCACCCGCGTGCAGGGCGTCTCGCAGAAGATGCTCACGCAGACGCTCCGGGCGCTCGAGCGCGACGGACTCGTCACCCGCACGGTCTTCCCGGAGATCCCGCCGCACGTCGAGTACGAGCTGACCGATCGCGGCCGGTCCCTGCGCGAGGTGCTGAAGCCGCTCGAGGACTGGGCGACCTCGCACATGGACGACGTCGCGGTCTCCCGCGAGCAGTACGACACCCGGCCTCGCTGAGCGCCCCCGGAATCCCCGCGCGACCGCCGTGGTTGCCTGGGGACATGCGATCAGTCGTCTACTCGAAGCCCGGTGACTCGTCCGTCCTGACCCTCGAGGAGCGTCCGATCCCGGATCCCGGTCCTGGCGAGGTCCGTGTCCGTGTCGTCGTCTCTGGTGTCAACCCCACCGACTGGAAGGCCCGCGCCGGCGGCACCTACGGCGACGGCCTGCCGTTCCCCGAGATCACGCCGAACCAGGACGGCGCCGGAGTCGTGGACGCGGTCGGCGAGGGTGTCGACGGACTGTCCGTCGGTGACCACGTCTGGCTGTACATGGCGGCTGCGAGTCGCCCGACCGGCACCGCCCAGGAGTACACCGTCTTGCCCGCCGCCCGTGCCGTCCCGCTGCCGGAGGGCACGAGCTTCGACGTCGGCGCCTCGCTCGGGGTCCCGGCGATGACCGCGCACCGTGCCCTCACGACGCACGAGCACGGTCCGGACCGGCTCGCTCCGGGAGCCCTCGACGGCAAGACGGTGCTCGTCGCCGGCGGCGCGGGAGCCGTCGGACACGCGGCGATCCAGCTCGCACGCTGGGCCGGCGCGACCGTGCTCACCACCATCAGCTCGGACGCGAAGGCCGCGCTCGCCACCGCCGCCGGTGCGCACCACACGGTGAACTACCGCGACGAGGACGCCGGCGCGCGGATCCGCGAGATCGCCCCCGACGGTGTCGACATCGTCGTCGAGGTCTCGATCCCGCAGAACGCCGGGCTCGTCGCCGAGGTCCTGGCGAACCACGGCGTCGTGTCGATCTACGCGAACAACGGCGGCGACGAAGCCACCCTGCCGATCCGCCCGAACATGAGCGTCAACGCCCGCTACCAGTTCCTGCTGCTGTACACGATCGGCGACGAGGCCCTCGCGGCAGCGGCCGAGGACGTCACCGCGGCGCTGCGCGACGGTGTGCTCCCCGTCGGCGAGGACGCGGGCCTGCCGCTCGTGCGGTTCGCCCTGGAGGACACCGCGGCAGCGCACGACGCCGTCGAGCAGGACACCGTCGGCAAGGTGCTGATCGACGTCAGCGCGGAGTGACGAAGCGCTGCGTCCGCCCGGGTCGGGTGGACGCAGCGCTCCGGTCGTCGGCGCCGCGGGGCTGGTTCAGCGGGCGAGCGCAGCGGCGAGGCGTGCCTCGAAGCGGCGGCGGGCAGCGACCCGCTCTCGCTCGATGTTCGCGGCGATGACCTCGAGGTCTTCGTAGTCGGCGTCGGTCGTGTCGTCGGTCCAGTTCGGGGTGTACACCCGGGACCGACCGAAGGGCTTCGGTTCGGGGGTCACGATGGTCATGTGGGGATGGTACGTCGAGCGTCCGACAAATCGTGTGCGCATCACGGGCCTTTCCTGCGGTTGCGGTCGCGGTCCGGGAACGGGGTCGCGAGCGAGAACGCGATGGCCATGAACGAGGCCATCAGCGCGACGTACTTGGCGTCGAGGTCGGTGAACGCGTCCGGCACCGGCGAGTCCACGGTGAGCATGCCGAACGAGTACTCCTCCGACCGGATCACGACCGAGACGTACGAGCGGTAGCGGGGTTCGAACCCGGGCAGGTCCTCGTCGGCGTCGACGTCCGTGGCACGGTCGCCGACCACCCGCGGGCCGCCGCCGACCAACACCCAGTCGAGGTTCCGGTCGCCGTACGGGGTTCCCGCCCGGAACACACCGGCGGTGTCCTCGGCACCGCCGTGCCCGATCGGTTCGAGGCCCCGCAGGTCCTCCGACAGCTGGTAGACGTTCGCACGGACGTCGGGCACACCGGGGAGCAGGTAGAACGCGAGGGCCACGGCGACCCGGTCCGCGAACGCCGGCAACTCCTGCCGGCGGTCCCGCCGACGCAGCTCGGCGAACCGGGCGAGCCGCGTGGCGAGCTGCCCGAACGCGTACCGGACGGCCGTCCCCTGCTCGAGCTCGGTCGACCGCGCCACCGCCGCCGCAGCCGTGACCGACGCCTCGGCCCGTCGGGCGCGGACGACCTGCACGACCACCGCGGCGGCCAGCACGACCAGCCCGAACACGACGAGCGAGACCTTCACCCCCGGAGCCACGACGAGGTTCGGCAGCTGGAAGGCAGCGGTCGGCGCCGTCGCGACCACGATCGGCCAGACGACCGCTCCGGCCCGGCGTCGCCCACGACCCGTCGTGGCCTGGTCCCCTGTCATGTCGACGACGCTAGGACACCCCACCGACGCTGACGGAGTTGTCCACAGGGTGACGTTGTTGTCCCCTGCAACGCGGACTTGACCCCCGAACGGGGGGCGAGCACGATCGGGCCATGAAGCAGCGAACGAACCTCAGAGGCCTCGCCCTCACCGGAGCCGCCGCAGCAGCCGCGGCCATGACCCTGCTCGGCGGTGGCCTCGGCGCGACCGCAGCGAGCGCCGCCACCGTCTCACCGCAGGTCATCGGCGGCGAGCAGGCACCGAGCACCCCGTGGGAGGTGCAGCTCGTCTTCCAGCAGGGCGGCACCGGCACGTACGGGTGCACCGGCGAACAGCTCAACGCCTCGTGGGTGCTCACCGCCGAGCACTGCGTCGACGGCACCACCGCGATGAACGTCTACCACTCGAACAGCACGACGAACCGGGGCGCGGCGACCGCGGCGGACCGGCTCTACTCCGCGCCGTCCGGGGACATCGCGCTCGTGCACCTCAGCACGCCGAAGGCCCTCTCCTCGTACGCCCCGCTCGACCTCGCGTACACCACGAAGAGCTCCGGGACCGGCACCGTGCTCGGCTACGGCAACCGCGCCAACAGCGTGCCGACGACGGGGCTCTACCAGGCGACCGTCAACCTCACGGGGAGCTCGACGGACGCGTACGGCGGCCGCGCGCAGCACGTCACGGGTGTGACCGGCGCGTCGAACCACGGCGACTCCGGCGGCGCGCTCGTCGTGAACGGCAAGGTCGTCGGCGTCTGCTCGACCGGCGACGTCGCCGACCCCGGGTCGGACATCCACGCCGGTTCGAACTACGCCGTCCTCACCCAGTCCGCCAGCTGGATCCGCTCGACCGCGGGCGTCTGACCCAGCGCACCCACCACGGGTCGGGAGGCGCGGTGCGGGCCCGCACCGCGCCTCCCGTCCTCCCGTGCGCACGACCGGTGCCGCGCCCGGTCGCTCTCCACAGGTCGCGTTGCGCGCCCCTGCGCGTCGTCTGCACCTGGTAAGCAAGGCGCATGACCGACGTCTCCACGCCTGCGCCCGGAACCAGAGCACTCGTCCTCGGCGGTGGTGGCGTCGCCGGCATCGCCTGGGAACTCGGGGTGCTGTCCGCCCTGCAGGACGCCGGGGTGGACCTCGACGCCGCGGACCTCGTCGTCGGGTCCAGCGCCGGCAGCGTCGTCGGCACCTTCGTCCGGTACGGCGCGGTGCAGCAGGCGTACGACCAGCAGCACGCAGCCGTCCCGACGACCTACGAGGAGCCCGTCCCCATCGACGGCGAGGACTTCCAGCAGCGCATCGGCGCCGTGCTCGAGGGAGCCTCGTCCGACCAGGACGCCCGCGCCCGGCTGGGCCTCCTCGCCCAGCGCACCACGGACGGGCAGACCGACGACGAGCGCACGGCCACCTTCACCGAGACCCTCCCGTCGACGGAGTGGCCGGCGAAGCCGCTCGCCCTCACCGCGATCGACGCGACCGACGGCACCTTCCGCGTGCTCACCGCGACCGACGCCGTGCCGCTCCCCCGCGCCGTCGCCGCGAGCTGCTCGGTGCCGCTCGTCTGGTCGCCGGTCGGGATCGAGGGCCGTCCCTACGTCGACGGGGGCATGCGCTCCGCCACGAACGCCGACGTCGCCGCCGGGTACGAACGCGTCCTCGTGATCGCGTGCGGTCCCGAGGGGCCGTCGCCGCTCGGGCCGTGGCTCGACGTCGCGGTCGAGGGGCTCCGGGCGGCCGGCAGCTCGGTCGAGGTCGTCGTCGCGGACAGCACCTCGCAGCAGGCCTTCGGCACGAACTCGCTCTCGCTGTCGACTCAGGCACCCGCCGCCGATGCCGGACGGACGCAGGGCGCTGCCGTGGCCGAGGGCATCGCCGCGTTCTGGGCGTGAGTTCTCCACAGACCGCCGAGTGACCGTGTCGGGTCCCGGGAGCGCCGCTACCGTGGATGCATGACGACGCCGTTCTCGGACCTCGACCAGTACACAGCCCTCCCCCGCGTGGACGGGATCGCGGTGAGTCCGGACGGCTCCCGGGTCGCGCTGACCGTCAGCGTGCTCGACGCCGACGGCACGGGCTACCGGCGGTCGGTCTGGGCGGTCCCCGGAACCTCCGACGCTGCGGCCGCTCCGGTGCGCTTGACGCGCTCGGCCAAGGGCGAAGGCGGCGTCTCGTTCACGCGCACCGGTGACCTGCTGTTCGTCTCCGGCCGCCCAGACGGCGACGGCGACAAGGACAGCGACGCCGCGCAGCTCTGGGTCCTGCCCGCCGCCGGTGGTGAGGCACGTCCGGTCACGAAGCTCGCGGGCGGGGTCGGTGGGGTCCTCGGCGCCGCATCGCACACGGACACGGTCGCGGTCACGGCCGGGCTGCTGCCGGGTGCCGGCACGGACCGGACCGGCGTGGTCGCCGCCGACGCTGAGCTGCGCGGACGCCGGAAGGACCGGAAGGTGCAGGCGATCCTGCACGAGACGTACCCGGTCCGGTTCTGGGACCACGACCTCGGCCCCGACGAGACGCACGTGCTGACGCTCGACCTCGGGACGCTGCAGGAGAAGGCGACCACACCGTCAGCGACCGCCGCCGATCCCTCCGATGACGAGGCCGGGCCGTCCTACCCGACGCACCTCCCCGTGCTCACCGACCTCACCCCCGCTCCGGGCCGCTCGCTCGAACACGTCGACGGGGTCGTCACGCCGGACGGCTCGGTCGTCGTGACCACGGTCGGCGTGCAGGAAGCCCGCGGGTCCCGTTCGACGATCGTCGCGTTCGACGTCGCGACGGGCACGCGCACCGTGCTGCTCGACGACCCCGATGTCGACCACGAGATGCCGACGATCAGCCACGACGGCCGGACGCTGGCGTGGGTCCGGACCGAGCGGTTCACACCCCGCGGTGCGACCGAGCAGGAGATCTGGGTCGCCCGGCTCGAGGGGTCCGCGCTGTCCGACGCGCGGCGTATCGCGGTCGAGTGGGACCGTTGGCCGAACGAGCTCGTGTTCGCGCGCGACGACGGTGCGCTCCTGGCGACGGCGGACCACGACGGTCGCGCGCCGGTGTTCCGGCTCCCGCTCGACGGCGGCGCCGTCGAACAGCTCACCCACGACGACTGGGCGTACTCGAGCCTGCGCGTGGCGGCGGTGAGCGGGACCGTGGTGGCGCTCCGTGCCTCCTGGGCCGCGCCGCTGCACCCCGTCCGGATCGAGGCCGACGGCACCGTGACGACCCTGGCGACCCCGGCGCAGCTGCCCGAGGTGCCCGGCCACCTCGAAGAGGTCGAGACGACCGCGGCCGACGGCTCCCGCGTCCGCGGCTGGCTCCTCCTGCCGAACGACGACGCCGGCACCGCCCCGCACCCGCTGCTGCTCTGGATCCACGGCGGTCCGCTCAACTCGTGGAACCAGTGGTCCTGGCGGTGGAACCCGCAGCTCGCCGCAGCCCGCGGGTACGCCGTGCTGCTGCCGGACCCCGCACTGTCCACCGGGTACGGACTCGACTTCATCAACCGCGGCTGGAACGCGTGGGGGCAGGCGCCGTTCACCGACCTCATGGCGATCACCGACGTGGTCGTCGCCCGTGACGACGTCGACGAGACCCGGACGGCCGCGATGGGCGGGTCCTTCGGCGGCTACATGGCGAACTGGGTCGCCGGGCACACCGACCGGTTCCGGGCGATCGTCACGCACGCCAGCCTCTGGGCGCTCGACCAGTTCAACGGCACGACGGACATGTCGCAGTACTGGCAGTCGATCTTCGACGAGACCGGGCTGCACGAGAACGACCCGCACCGGTTCGTCGCGGACATCACGTCACCGATGCTCGTGATCCACGGCGACAAGGACTACCGGGTGCCGATCGGCGAGGGGCTGCGTCTCTGGTCGGAGTTGGCGGAGCACCACGCGGCGGACGACGGGACGATGCCGCACCGGTTCCTGTACTTCCCGGACGAGAACCACTGGGTGCTCAAGCCACAACACTCGGTGGTCTGGTACGAGACGGTGTTCGCGTTCCTCGAGCAGCACGTGCTCGGGGGCGAGTGGCGGCGGCCGGAGTTGCTCGGGTAGCGGGGCCCTGGCGCGCGGCGTCAGTGGGAGGGCGCCGAGCCGGAACGACATCGTCGCTGTCGTACGACCTCGGCGATGTCGCACCCGCGCGCCCGCAACCGTTGCACGCGCAACGAACGACATCGTCGCTGTCGTACGACCTCGGCGATGTCGCACTCGCGCGCCCGCAACCGTTGCACGCGCAACCAGCGACACGTCCGCTGTCGCACGACAACGATCGTGTCGTTCCGCAGCGGCACCCGAACGCTTCCCCCGCTGCGGCCCGGCCCAGCCCCGCCCGGACCGGCCCTCAGACGAACGCAGCCTGCCCCGTGATCGCCCGCCCCACGATGAGCGTGTTCACCTCGCGCGTCCCCTCGTACGAGTAGATCGCCTCGGCGTCGGCGAAGAACCGCGCAACACCCTTCTGGAGCACGATCCCGTTCCCGCCCTGCACCTCGCGGCACCACCCCACGGTCTCGCGCATCTTCGCCGTCGCGAACGCCTTCGCCATCGCCGAGTGCTCGTCGGCACCGGTGCCGGCGTCCTGCATCGCCGACGCCTGCGTGCACAGTGCGATCGACGCGGTGATGTTCGCGAGGGACTTCACGAGCAGGTCCTGCACCATCTGGTGCGCTGCGATCGGCTTGCCGAACTGCACGCGGGAGCGGGCGTAGTCGAGCGCGGCCTCGTAGGCGCCGACCGCGATGCCGATCGCCTGCCACGCCACCTCGGTGCGGGTCAGGCGGAGCACTTCGGCGGTCGCGCGGAACGAGTCGGCGTGCTGCAGCCGGCGCGACTCCGGCACCCGGACGCCGGTCATGACGATGTCGGCGTTCTGCACCCCGCGGAGTGCGATCTTGTCCTCGATCTTCGTCGCCGTGAACCCCGGCGTGTCCGTCGTGACGAGGAAGCCCTTCACCTGACCATCGGCGACGTCCTTCGCCCAGATCACGACGACGTCCGCGAAGGTCGCATTGCCGATCCAGCGCTTCTCGCCGTCGAGCACCCACGTGTCGCCCTCGCGCCGGGCCGTCGTACGGAGCCCCCGAGCGGAGTCGCTGCCGGACAGCGGCTCGGTCAGCCCGAACGCCCCGACGAGCTCGCCGGAGGCCATCCGCGGCAACCACTCCTGCTGCTGCTCGTCACTGCCGGCCACCGCGATCGAGTTCATCGCCAGCCCGGACTGCACCCCGATGAACGTCGCGACGCTGGCGTCCACACGCCCGAGCTCGAGCGCCGCCCACCCGCGGTAGACGGCCGAGTTCTCGAACTGCCGGACGAGCGGGATGCCCGGCCCGTACATGCCGAGCTCGGACAGCGGCGTGATCACCTGCATCGGGAACTCGGCGCGCGCCCAGTACTCGTCCGCGATCGGGCGCACGTCGGACTCGAGGTACGTGCGCAGCCGTCCGAGTGACTCGCGCTCCTGGTCGGTCAACCCCTCCTGGAACCGGTAGAAGTCGGACTCGAGGAGCACGGGGATGGCCGTCGTCAGTGACATACACTGATCGTGCATCATTCTGCGAAACGTTGCAAGGGAGGAGCGCGTGTACACATCGGATTCTGCGCTGCGCGCGTTCCGGGAGGCGCGACACACCTTCATCGCCGGCTCACGCATCGACATGGGCGCGCTCGCCACCTCGCTCGGCGTGGACCGCACGTCGCTGTTCCGGTGGGTGGGCAACCGTGACCGGTTGCTGTCCGAGGTCCTCTGGTCCCTCGCCGTGCCGACGTTCGACGCGGCCGCCGCCGCGGCTGCTCCCGCCGGAGCCCCGCGCATCATCGACGTGCTCGACCGGTTCACGGCGGACCTGATCGACGCGCCCTACTTCCGGTCCTTCCTCACCCGCGAGCCCGCACGGGCACTCCGTCTGCTGACCACCACCGAGAGCGACGTGCAGAGCCGGTTCGTCGGCCGGGTCACCGCCCTCGTCGAGGAGCAACGCGTCGCCGGTGCGTTCGACCCGACGCCACTCTCCGCCGAGGAGCTCGCCCGGCTGCTCGTCCGGATCTCCGAGTCCTTCACGTACGCCGACCTCATCTCCGGCCAGACGCCGGACCCCGAGCGCGCACGAGCCACGTTCGAGTACGTCCTCCGACCGACCACGACAGGAGTCCGATGACCATCGCCGACTACCCCTTCGTCCGGCTCTACCCCACCCGGTGGAACGACAACGACATGTTCGGGCACGTGAACAACACGATCTACTACAGCGCGATGGACAACGCGGCGACGTACTGGTTCCGCGAGGAAGCCGGCCTCGACCCGTTCGCGTCCGAGTGGATCGCCGTGCTCGTGTCATCGAGCTGCCGGTTCGTCGAGTCGGCGGTGTGGCCCGACGTGATCGAGGTCGGGATGCGGTCGAAGCACCTCGGGAACACGAGCCTGTCGTGGGAGTTCGGCCTGTTCCGGCAGTCCGACGGCGCGCTGCTCGCGACCGGGGAGTTCGCGCACGTCATCATCGACCGCGAGGGCGCCCGTCGGCCGATCCCCCTCCCGAACGACCTGCGCGAGCTCGTCACCGCCACGATGGCGACGCCCGCGCCGTCACCCGAGCCCGAGCCTCAGGGGCGGTAGTCCTCGCGGCGGGGGTTGTTGAGCCGCACCGCGAGGTCGTCACCGGCCGGGTCGTGGCCGTTGCGCGTGCCGATCACCTTCACGATGGTCGACAGCACGAAGCCGATCCCCCGACCGATGACCCGCACGATGCGCATGCGTCGAGGATAGCTCGCGTCAGCCCTTCAGCGCCGCCAGCTCGAGGTTGATGTCGTCGGGGTCCTGCACCGACAGGATGACCATGCCCGCGTCACCGAGGTCGGTCACCTCGCCGTGCTCCACCCCCGCCGCATCGAGTCGCGCGGCCGCCTCGTGGAGTTCGTCCACCGACCCGACGACGAAGCTCACGTGGTCGAGGCCGACCGTCTCCGAGTCGAACCGCTGGCCCGCCGGCGCGACTGGACGGAGCCCGAACACCTGGTCGCCGAGCCGGAAGACGCTGCCGCCGTAGAAGCGCTCCCGGTCCTCGCGGACGCCCGGCTCGTCGACCTGGTCGCTGAAGTCGATCGCCGGGTCGGTCCCGAGCAGCTGCTGGTAGAAGGCCTTGCTGCGGTGGATGTCGGTCACGGTCACACGGACGTGGGCGAGTGCGGTGGGTCGGGCGAACGGTTCGGTCACGGGGAGTGCTCCTCAGGGAAGGGGCCGGCAGGGTCCGGCACCACCCCGACGCAACGCGCCCAACCTGACCGGACGCCCCGGCCGTGCGGCCACCGGACAGCGCGCCGCGTCGAACCACGAATCCGACATCGAACCAGGCCAGTGCCCTGGTTCGATGTCGGTTCCGTGGTTCGAAGCGAGATCGCCCGCACGACGACCGAGTGCGGCCGGCGGCGCCCGGCGGCACGCGGCCGCCGCACTAGATCAGGTCGTCCGTCAAGTGGTTCGGCGTGCCGAAGCGGTGCGCCGTGATCGACACCGCCTGCTCCCGCACGAACGGCAAGATCTCGAGGCGCCCGGCCTCGGTCACCGGCTCCCCGTACACGGCCACGTCCGGCCGACCACCGATCGCCGTGTACAGCGCCGACGTGTCGCCACCGATGAGCCGCACGCGCCCGGACGGACCACTCGCCACCGCCGAGGCGAACGCCGCGTCGGAGTGCGACTGCGTCAGCGACCGGACGCTCGGCAGCGCCCGGACGGCCGATGCGACACCGGTCGGCAGGGTCGACACGGTCGAGACGTCGATCGTGGTGCCGGCTCGGACCGCCGCTGCGATCACACGGACGAGATCGGCGACCCCGTCGGCCGACGACGATGCCAGGCGCACCCGCACCGCCGGGTACGGCAGGTACCGCGCGATGTTCCGTTCCGCCGTCAGCGCGGATACGTCGGTCGCCGTGCCGAACAGCGACGCCCACGCCTGCTCGTCGGACGCCACGGCCCGGTCGAGCGACGGCGACTCCACCCCCGCGGCACGGACGAACGCGGCGACCGCAGACGACGGAGACGAACCGGACACGGCCGGAGCAGGCGCCCACGACCCGAGCCCGAGCAGGTAGTTCAGCCCACCGGCCTTCGTCCCGGCACCGACGGCCGACTTCTTCCACCCGCCGAACGGCTGGCGTCGGACGATCGCGCCCGTGATGCCACGGTTGACGTAGAGGTTGCCCGCCTCGATGCGCCCGAGCCAGGTGCCGATCTCGGCGCGGTCGAGGGAGTGCAGGCCGGATGTCAAGCCGTAGTCGACCTCGTTGACGATGTCGATCGCCTCGTCCAGCGTGCGCGCGGTCATGATGCCGAGGATCGGCCCGAAGTACTCCGTGCGGTGGAACGCCGACCCGCGGCGGACACCGTCACGGACGCCGGGGCTCCAGAGCGTGCCGGAGTCGTCGAGCTTCGCGGGCTGCACGGCCCACGACTCCCCCGCGCCGAGCGTCGTCAGGCCGTCCAGGAGTTTGCCGGCGGCGGGCTCGATGACCGGGCCCATCTGCGTCGTGGGGTCGGTCGGGTAGCCGACGGTCAGCGACGACACCGCGTCCATGAGCTGCGAGCGGAAGCGCCGCGAGGTGGCGACGGAGCCGACGAGCACGACGAGGGACGCGGCCGAGCACTTCTGACCGGCGTGCCCGAAGGCCGAGGCGACGACGTCCTTCACGGCCAGGTCGAGGTCGGCGGACGGGGTGACGATGATCGCGTTCTTGCCCGAGGTCTCGGCGAGCAGCGGCAGGTCGGGCCGGAAGGACCGGAACAGCGAAGCGGTCTCGTACGCCCCGGTGAGGATCACCCGGTCGACGAGCGGCGACGCGACGAGCTGCTGCCCGAGGTCGTTCTCGGACACCTGCAGGAACGCGAGCACGTCGGCCGGTGCGCCCATGGCGTCGAGCGCGGTCTCGATGATCGACGCGAGGACGGCACCGGAGCGCTCGGCGGGCGGCGCGGGCTTCAGCACGACGGCGGACCCGGCGGCGAGCGCGGCGAGGGTGGACCCGGCGGGGATCGCGACCGGGAAGTTCCACGGCGGCGCGACGAGCGTGAGGGCGGCCGGGGTGAAGGACGCACCGTCGACCTCGTCGAGCTCGGACGCGAGCGAACCGTAGAAGTGCGCGAAGTCGATCGCCTCGGACACCTCGGGGTCGGCCTGGTCGATGGTCTTGCCGGTCTCCGACGCCATCACCTCGACGAGGGCCGCCCGGTTCGCCTCGAGGGCGTCGCCGACGGCGTGGAGCACCGCGCCACGCGCGGCACCGGACCAGGTCCCCCAGACGGCACCGGCGTCCCGGACGCGACCGAGCGCGGTGTCGAGCGCCGTGGCGGAGTCGACCCGCGCCTCCTGGACGGCACGGACGCCGAGCGTCGACGAGGCGACCCGGTCCGTGATGGCCGCACCCCACGATCGCACCGCGGCGACCGACGGGTCGCTGTCCGGCGTGTTCTCGAAGTGCCCCGGGCCGGGGCGACCGACGGCGGCGTAGCGGTCGGCGACGCGGTGCGATGCGGGGGCATCGAGCCCACCGGGCTGTGCGAGGGGGGCGAGCGACGTGCGGAAGCGCTCCTCTTCGCGGGCGAACAGGGCGGGCGAGGACACCAGGGAGAACACCGCGGACATGAAGTTCTCCTGCGACGCGCCTTCCTCGAGGCGGCGGATCAGGTACGCGATCGCGACGTCGAACTCCTGCGGGTGCACGACGGGCGTGTAGAGCAGGAGCGATCCGACGGTGTTCTTGACCGCAGAAGCCTGCCCCTGCGCCATGCCGAGCAGCATCTCGAACTCGATGCCGTCCCGGACGCCGCGCTCCCCGGCGAGCAGCCAGGCGTGCGCGACGTCGAAGAGGTTGTGGCCGGCGACCCCGACGCGGACGTTCTCGATGCGCGACGGCGTCAGCGCCCAGTCGAGCACGCGCTTGTAGTTGGTGTCGGAGTCCTGCTTGGTGTGCCAGGTGGCGAGCGGCCAGCCGTGCACCGACGCCTCGACCTGCTCCATCGGCAGGTTGGCGCCCTTGACGAGGCGGACCTTGATGCCGGCGCCGCCGCGGGCACGGCGGGCGGCGGACCACTCCTGCAGGTGCTCCATCGCGGCGAGCGCGTCGGGCAGGTACGCCTGGAGCACGATGCCGGCTTCGAGGCCGAGGAACTCCGGCTCGTCGAGGAGCTTCGTGAAGACCGCGATGGTGAGGTCGAGGTCCTTGTACTCCTCCATGTCGAGGTTGATGAACTTCGCCGGGGACGCCGACGCGGCCCGGCGGAACAGCGGGCGGAGCTTCTCGATGATGTCCTCGACCGCGTGGTCGAACGCCCACGGGGAGTGCGGGTGCACGGTGGAGGAGACCTTGATCGACACGTAGTCGACGTCGTCGCGGGCGAGGAGCTTGTGCGTGCCCTCGAGTCGGCGAGCTGCTTCACCCTCGCCGAGGACGGCCTCGCCGAGCAGGTTGACGTTGAGCCGGACGCCGTCGCGCTTGATCTTCGCGATGGCCGGCCCGAGCTTGGCGTCGGTCGCGTCGACGATCAGGTGGCCGACCATGTCGCGGAGCACGCGGCGGGCGATCGGGACGACGACGCCGGGCAGTGCCGGTGCCATCCCGCCGCCGAGTCGGACGAGCCCGCGGAGTGCGGCGGGCAGGAAGCCGGGCGCACCGGGCGCGATCGCACGGAGCTTGCGTGCGGCGACGCCGAGGTCCTCGGGGCGGACGACGCCGTCGACGAACCCGACGGCGAAGTCGAGGCCGGCGGGGTCGGCGAGCACTCCGGCGAGTTGCTTCGCCGAGCCGTCGACCGGGTAGGTCTCGGCTTCGGCGAGCCACTGTCGCACGAGCGCGACGGACTGGTCCGCGAGGGCGTCGTGGTCGGTGGCGGGGTGCTCGTGCAGGGTCGTCATGGCATCAGTGTGGAGCCCGCCATGCTGAAGCGGAAGCAACGTTTCGTGACGGGTACCCATCAGCGACACTAAAGTGTCGGCATGCTCGACGTCCGCCGCCTGGTCCTCCTCCGGGAGCTCTCGATCCGTGGCACGATCGCCGCCGTGGCCGAGGCCGTGAACTTCACGCCGTCGGCCGTCTCGCAGCAGCTCTCCGCCCTGGAACGCGAGGCCGGCGTGCCCCTGCTCCGCAAGGCCGGACGGCGGCTCCAGCTCACCCCGCAGGCCGAGGTGCTCGTCCAGGCCGCGGGGCACGTGCTCGACGTCCTCGAGCGGGCGCAGTCCGAGGTCGAGGAGACCATGCCGACCGTGCAGGGTCGGATCCGGGTGGCGGTGTTCCAGTCCGCGGCGCTCGCCCTGATGCCGAACGCCCTGCACGCGATGGCGACGGAGCACCCGGACGTCCGCATCGAGATGGTGCAGCGCGAGCCGGAGACCGCACTGCACGAGACGTGGATCCGGGACTTCGACATGGTCATCGCCGAGCAGTACCCCGCGCACGCGGCACCGAGGCTCCCCGGACTGCAGCGCGAGGACCTCACGACCGACGCCGTCCGTCTGGCGCTGCCCCCGGTCGACACGGCCCTCGCACCGGTGTCGTCGATCGAGGACGCCGCGGCGCTGCCGTGGGTGATGGAGCCTCGAGGGACCGCGTCGCGGCACTTCGCCGAGCAGGTCTGCCGTCGCTGGGGCTTCGAGCCCGACGTGCGGTACGAGACCGCCGACCTGCAGACGCAGATCCGGCTCGTCGAGTCCGGCAACGCCGCGAGCCTCATGCCGGACCTCATGTGGACGGGCCGGACCACGACGTGCCGGTTGGTGGAGCTGCCGGAGCACCCGCGGCGGACGATCTTCACGGTGGTCCGCGCGGCCGGGTCCTCGTCGCCGGCGGTCCGCGCCCTCCGCTCGGCCCTCGAGCGCGCTGCCGCGACCGTCGGCGACTGACCGTCGGCGACTGACCCGAGCGCGACCGACCCGAGCGCGACTGACCCGAACGCGACCGACTCGAGCGCGGCCGACCCGATCGCGACCGACCGGTCGCTCCGTCGCCGTTACCGGACCGAGACGTACCGGGTCGTCAGGATCGTCGGCGCCGCGACACCTCCAGGATGAGGGCACCTCCCGGTGCCCCGCACAGCGTCCAGGGGGATCCCATGAAGCAGTCCTGCACCGCCAGTGTCCGACGCGGCGCCGCCATCGGCGCAGCCGTCGCCATCGTGACCGCGTCCTCGGCGTTCGGCATCGGCGCGACGAGCGCGATGGCCGACGAGGCTCCGACACAGCTCACGCCCGCCACCACCGTCACGACCGGCACGTCCGACGGCTCGGGAGGCGCGGCGAGCGACCTGACGTCGGCCACCGCCGACGAGACGGGGACGACTCCCCCCGTGGTCACCGACGACCCCGCCGAGTCGCCCGAGCCGGTCCCGACGTCCGACCCGACCACGGACCCCACAGCGGCACCGGAGCCGTCCGCTCCCGCCATCGCACCCGCGGCGAGCGCGCCGGCTGAAGATGCTCCGGAGCAGTCCGCCGCCGCGGCCCTCGCCTTCCCCGAGGGCATGAGCGCCGACGCCCCGCTCGTCCTCACCGCGACGGTGGGCGACACCGTGTCCCGGACGTTCACCGCGACGGGCGGGTCCGGCACCGTGACGTACGAGGTGCGCGGCGCGAACGGCAGCCCCGTCATCGGCCAGGGCGACTTCAACAGCGACTTCTCGTTCGACGGGACCACCGGCACGCTGTCCGGCTCGCCTCGGTACGCCCTGCGGACCTACACGTTCCAGGTCATCGCGACGAGCGGCTCCGAGACCGCCATCGAGTACGTCGAGCTCACAGTGAAGCCCGGTGCCCCGGTCGGTGTCACCTTCTCGGTCGCCGCGCCGGGGACCGCTGGCCTGTGGCAGGTCGAGCCGGACGGCACGATCTGGGAGGAAGCAGCCGGCAAGGGACGAGTCCGCATCGTCTCCGACGTCCCCGTCGCGACCGGGACGACACTCTCGCTGGCTGGTCTCGCGGTCGACGCCTACGGCAACCGCGTGACCGGGAGCGACCAGGACGACGACTACCCCCGGTCGACCGTCACGAGCACCGTGGCGTCCGACCGTGCGGTGTGGGACCCGGCGGGTGCGAACCTCGTGACCTTCACCGAGGCGGGCACCCGCACGGTGACCGTCTCCGAGGGCGGCGTGTCCACGTCCTTCACGGTCGTGGTCACCGACGAGCCGTTCGCGTTCGTCGACCCGTCGTCCGCCGACGCCCCGATCGCCATCGCCCCGACCGCGGGCGAGCAGTTCACGCGGACGTTCGACGTGTCGGGAGCGACCGACCCGTCGGACCTCCGCTACGAGCTCCGCGGGGTCCAGGGCGAACCCTTCGACGAGACGTACGCCCGGAACGGGCTCGACCTCGCCATCGACCCGACCACGGGCGTGCTGACCGGGACCGGCACGGCAGCCACGTCGTTCCGCTTCCAGGTCGTCGCGACGAGCGGCGGGCAGGAGGCCGTCGCGAACGTCGAGGTCACCGTCTCGCCCGCGGCCTTCGCGAAGCTCGTCGTCGCGGTCCTGCCGTCCGACCGGGACCCGGAGTCGGAGACCTGGTCGGTCGACGGCGACACGATCACGCACATCAACCCGGACGGCGGTTCGGAGGTCGTCGACGCGGTCCCCGCACGACAGGGGCAGCGCATGCTCGTGCTCGCGGTGCCGGTGGACGCCTACGGGAACGCGGTCGCCGACCACGACGACCTGACCATCACGAGCGACGTCGCCAGTGACCGGATCGCCTACGACCCGAGCACCGCCGCGACCTGGGTCACGTTCGAGCACGCCTCGCCGCACGTCGTGACCGTCGCGTACCAGGACCGCACGCAGGACATCCGGTTCGACGTCACCCCGACCGCGGCGACGGCGGGAGCCACCACGAACACGGGCTCCGGCCGTCTCGCCTACACCGGCGCGGAGACCTCGGGTCCCCTCGCCTGGGCGCTCGGACTGCTCGCCGCCGGCGGTGGACTGCTGGTCCACCGGCTGCGTCGCCGTCGCGCCTGAGCCGCGACCGTCCGGCGGACCGGGAGGCGCGGTGCCAGCTGGCACCGCGCCTCCCGTCATCGTCGGCGTGCCTGAGCGAACCGGAATGCCCCGGGGACGCCTGCGGTCGTACCGTCGTCACTGACAGGAGCGGATCGCCGCCCTGCACAGAACGACCAGGGGATCTCATGAACGCCACCACTCCGTCGCGCCGTCGCGCGGCCATCGTCACCGCCGTCGCGGTCGCCGTCGCCGCAGCCGGTTCGACCGCCGTCCTCGGCGTCGACGCCGCATCCGCCAGCACCACGGTCACGAGCCAGCACGCCGCGGCGACGCCGGCGCCGCTCGCCTTCACGCAGAGCTCGTCCGCCGCCCACCCGATCGCGCTGACCGCGACCGCCGGCAAGGCGTTCGCGCACACCTTCACCACCAACGCGAAGGCGGGGTCGGTCGCCTACGCGATGGACGAGCCGGCCGGGCTGACGCCGGACTCGCCGCGCGCGTCCGACCACTTCTCGGTGAACACGAACACCGGCGTCCTGTCCGGCACGGGGGTCGAGAGCGGTATCTGGGACTTCCAGGTCGTCGCCCTCCGCAACGGCGTCGAGGCCCACGCGTACGTGCAGCTCACCGTGCTCCCGGGGGCGGCAGTCGGCGTGCGGACGTACGTCTCGCAGCCGAACACGACCGCGCCGATCTGGTACATCGCGCCGAACGGTGTCATCCGGCAGCGGCTGACCCCCACGAGCAAGGCAACGGTCGTCAAGACCGTCCCGGCGGTCCGGCTCGAGCAGCTCATCGTCACCGGGGTCGCGGTCGACGCCGAGGGCAACGTCATCAAGGCTCCCGACGAGGGCGGCGACGTGTCCACGGTCACGAGCAACGTCACGTCGGACCACGTCACCCGGACCGGCGCCCAGGACACGATCACGATCAGCGGTGCGTGGTCGCACCGCCTCACCGTGACCCAGGAGCACGCGCACACGTCGTTCACGGTCTCGGTGGCGCACGCCGCGCACTGAGTCGACCACGGGGAGCCGCGGCTGGCGCGCTGAGCAGCACGCCACCCGCGGTTTCCCGCACTCACCCCCAACCCAGGTCACATTCCGTGCTCGGTGCTCCCGATCACGCGCGCGTACCCCTACGATCCGATCAGGCCGAGGATTCTCGGCAGATTCTTACGATCCGGCACCCGACCGGACCTGAACACCTGGGGGAACACGTGCGCCGCAGCACTTCCACCGTCCGACGCGCCTGCGCGCTCGGGACCACCGCCGCGCTCATCGCGCTGACGACCGGTCTCGGCATCGCGACCGCGACGGCAGCACACGCCGAGGGCGCCGACACGTCGGTCCCGACGCAGACCGCGCCGGCCGACCCGACGCCGACCGACGCGCCGACGGACACCACGCCGACGGACGCGCCGACCGACCCGGCACCGACGGACGCGCCGACCGACACCGCGACGGACGCGCCGACGAGCACGCCGACGAGCACCACGGCACCGTCCGCTCCCGCACGGAACCAGACGCCGTCGGCCGCGTCGACGGACGCACCGGTCACGCCGCTGGCCGCCGACCCCGCCGTCACCGTCTCCGGCGACACCAAGGTGGGCTCGCAGCTCACGGCGGACACGACCGGGTTCGACGAGGACGGCTCGTTCAAGTACGTCTGGACCGAAGCCGACGCCGGCCCGACGCCGACGACGATCGCCAAGACCAAGACCTTCACGGTCGACCAGACCGAGGCGGGCAAGCAGCTCGTCGTGACCGTGACCGGCGACCTGCCGGGCGGCGGCAAGGAGACCGTGACCTCGGACCCCTCTGCGGTCATCACGCAGGACCCGGTGTTCGTCGACGCGGACGGCAAGCCCATCACCGAGGGCACCGAGGCGGACGTCGACGTGCTGCCCCTCGAGGCCACCGCCGGTGACCCGTTCTCGTACACGTTCCGCGCCCAGGGGTACCCGGCGCCGACCTACAAACTCGACTGGTATTACGGCGACGAGGAGGACTCCGCCGACTCGATCGTCGAGTCGAAGTCGCAGGCGGACTCCATCGCGATCGGGTACGGCTTCGAGGAGGACGACGACTTCACCGTCGACGACCAGCTCCCCGAGGGCATCACGTTCGACCCGACCACGGGCGAGCTGAGCGGCACCGCCACCCTCGCGTCGTTCTACGACTTCGCCGTCACGGCCACGAGCGGTGACGTCTCGACCACGCAGTACGTCGAGCTGACCGTCGACCACGCCGCCGCGTTCGGCATCACCGCGTTCACGACCGACGAGAAGTCGATCACCGCGCGGGACAAGCGCATCTGGCTCATCCAGCCCGACGGCTCGATCTACACCGTCGACCTGTCGACCGACGAGGACGGCTTCCCCGAGGAGCTCACCCTCACGCCGACCGGCCGTCCCACCGTGGCGCAGGGCGGCACGCTCATCGTGTCGGGCTCGCCCGTCGACCGCTTCGGCAACGACGCGTCGGACTTCGACGACGAGGGCAACCCCACGTTCGTCCCGACGGTGACCTCGAACGTCGCCACCGACGTGGTCGCGCCGTACGAGGAGAACGGTGCCGAGGGGCAGGGCGTCTTCGGCGTCACGTTCCCGCACGCGTCGATCCACACCCTCACGGTCGCGAGCGGCGCGCTGCAGCCGCTCTCGTTCGCGGTCGACGTGCGTCCGACCACCCCGACGGTGGCCGTCGTCACGCCCACCACCGCGAAGGGCCAGCTCGCCTACACCGGTTCCGACGCGACGGGTGCCCTCCCCTGGGCCCTCGCACTCGTCATCGCCGGCGCCGGTCTGATCGGTGTGCGCACGCTGCGCCGCCGTCACGCCCAGCGCTGACGCCCAGACGCCTCCCGCCAGTCGCGTGCCCGCGTGACTGACGGGAGGCCCACCTCGGCCCCGCCTCGCCCCTCACCGGCGCGGCGGGGCCGTTCCCGTCATCCGGCGGGTGTCGGTCGGTAGCGTGGGGACCATGCCCACGCTCCTGCACATCGACTCCTCGGCCGACCTCGCGCACTCCCGCTCCCGCGCCCTCACCGCGGCCTTCGCGGACGCCTGGCGCGCACGTGGCCCGGAGTACACGGTCGTCCGCCGCGACCTGCACGTCGACCAGCTCCCCCACCTCGAGACCTCGGCGCTGCACTGGGCCGCCGCCGACCGCACGGATGACGAGGTCGTGGCCCCCGAGGCCGACGCGCTCCGGCAGGAGGTGATCGACGAACTCCTCGGCGCCGACGTCGTCGTGGTCGGCGCGCCGCTCTACAACTACACGGTGCCGTCGACGCTCAAGGCGTGGATCGACCGCATCCACGTGCCGGGTGTCCTCGCCGGTGCCGTGCAGCCGCTCGCCGGGCGTCCGGTCGTCACCGTCGTCAGCCGGGGTGCCACGTACGACGCCGGGACCCCGACGGAGGGCTGGGACCACGGCTCCCCGGTCCTGCACCTCATCCTCGGGACCGCGCTCGGCATGAAGCCGTACCCGATCACCGTGAGTGCGACCCTGGCGGACCGGCTGCCCGACCTCGCGCCGCTCGCCGACCACGCCGCCGCCGAGTTCGCCGACGCGAAGACGACGCTGGAGCGCCTCGCCGCGACGCTCGGCTGACGCGGGGCGCCGGCGGCCGCGGCGGCCCGCACCTCACCGAACCACGAATCCGACGTCGAACCACCGCCGCTGCCTGGTTCGACGTCGGGAACGTGGTTCGAAGCCGTTCGGCGGTACGACCGGCCCAACCGCCGAGGCCGCCGCGACCGGCCGGGTCAGGCGGGGCGGACCTCGTCCGCGCGACCGAGCAGCGCCGCGTGGAACGCCGTCTGCGTCAGCGCACTGGCGAGCAGGAACCCCGTCATCGACTCGATGCCCCCGCTGAACGGCACCCGGGACGCCACCTCGTAGAGCGTCGGCGAGGACAGGGCGTCGAGTGCCTCGGCGACGTGCCGCGACCGTTCCTCGCGGTGCCGCGCCAGGGTGCGGGCACGACCGACGACGTCGCGGAAGCGGTACTCGTGGCCGGGGCACACCTCGAGGTCCGCGTAGCCGTCGAGCCGCCCGAGTGACGCTAGGTAGTCGCCGAGCGGGTTCGTGGCGGTTCGGCCCCCGAGCCCGATCCCGGAGTTGATGCGGGGCAGGACGTGGTCGCCGGTGAACAGCAGGCCGTCCTCCGCGTCGACGAAGCAGCAGTGCCCGGCGGTGTGCCCGGGGGTCCACAGCGTCCGGATCGTCCGACCGGCGACCGGCAGCACGTCGCCGTCTTCGAGCAGCAGGTCCGCGAAGGGCTCCGCCGTCCGACCGAGCCCGATCCGTCGTCCGCTCCCCCAGGCCTCGACCACGCCGGCGCGCAGGTGCTCCGGCAGTCCCCACGTCGCGATGTCGGCGTCGTTCACCGCGGCGTCCGCCCGCTCCCGGTGCAGCGCCTCGACCTCGAGCCGGTGCATGGCGACCCGGGCGCCGGTGGACCGTCGGATCGCCGCCGCGGCGCCGAGGTGGTCCGCGTGCAGGTGCGTCACGACGACCAGCCCGACGTCGTCGAGCGACCGCCCGATCGCCGTGAGGCCGTCGCGGAGCACGTCGAGACCGCCGTCGGCGGTCCACCCGGGGTCGATCAGCGCGAGCGAGCCGTCGGAGCCCTCGACGACGTACACGAGCGTCGCGTTGGGCACCCCGAAGCGGAAGGGCACGGCGAGGGTCCAGATGCCCGGGCGGATCTCCTCGACTGGCGGCAGGACGCCGTCGCGGAGCGCGGCGGCCTGCACGGGGCTGATCGGTTCCGGTGCCGGCGCTGCCGGCGGGGGCACGGTCGTCACGCGACCACTCTACCGAGGTGCCCGTCGCGACCGGGGCGAGCCGCGCCTCCAGGGCCACGGCCACCGGACGACGGACCGACACCTGCCGGACGGACGCGGCCGCCCGAGTAGACAGGACCCATGGAGATCGCACCGATGCTCGCCAAGGCCGTCCCCACCGTCCCCGAACCCGACAGCGTGCGCGGCGGACTCCGGTACGAGCCGAAGTGGGACGGGTTCCGCGGCATCGTGACCATCGACGGCGACGACGTGGAGATCGGCAGCCGCGGTGCGAAGCCCCTCACCCGGTACTTCCCCGAGCTCGTCGAGGCCTTCCGCGCACAGTTCGGCGGCCGCGAGCACCCCGTGGTCCTCGACGGCGAGGTGATCCTGCGCTCCGGGGACGCCGGCGCGGAACGGCTCGACTGGGAGGCGCTGTCGCAGCGGATCCACCCCGCGGCCTCGCGGATCGCGAAGCTCAGCGCCGAGACCCCCGCGCAGTTCGTGGCGTTCGACCTGCTCGCGGTGGACGGCACGGATCTCCTGGACCGGCCGTTCGACGAGCGTCGGTCGCGCCTGGACACGCTGTCGCAGGACATGTCCGACCCGCTGTTCGTCACGCGCACCACGCTCGACGTCGACCTCGCCCGCGAGTGGCTGACCACGTTCGAGGGCGCCGGGCTCGACGGTGTCGTCGCGAAGCCCCGGGCGAAGCCGTACGAGCCGAACAAGCGCACCATGCTCAAGGTCAAGCACCACCGCACGGCCGACGTCGTCGCGATCGGGTACCGCGTGCACAAGAGCGGGACCGGCGTCGGCTCGCTGCTCGTCGGGTTGTACGGCGACGACGGCGAGCTCCGGCAGGTGGGCGGCGTGTCCGCCTTCTCCGACAAGAGACGGGTCGAGTTGGTGGACGAGCTCGACCGGGTGGTCCTCCGGGATGCGGACGGGAGGCCCGTCACCGGTGACGGGGAACGCTCGCGGTTCTCGTCGGGTCGCGACACGTCGTTCGTCCGGCTGGCGCCGTCGCTGGTCCTGGAGGTGCGGTACGACCAGATGGAGGGCGACCGGTTCCGGCACACGGTCCAGTTCGAGCGGTGGCGTCCCGACCGCGAGGCCGCCTCGTGCGGCTTCGACCAGCTCGAGGTCCCGGCGGCGTACGACCTCGACAACGTGCTGCTGTCCGATTGACGCTCGACGATTGATGTAGTTAGGCTAACTAGGTAACTTCTTCCATGCGGATGCATCCGCATCGAGCAGACGGGAGCGGGACATGATCATCGACGGCATCAGCGACGCCCACCGCGGGACCTGGTCCCGGCTGACGCGCCTGCACACGGCGAGCGTCTCGCTCCCGACGCACACCACGCGCGTCGCCGAGCCCGAGGGCCGCGCCGAGGGCTGCGCCGCCGTCTGACCCGTTCAGGCCTTCTTCGCGCGTGACGGCTGCACGCGCGGCGGCTCCCCCGGCATCTTCGGGAAGTCCGGCGGGAAGGGCAGCTCGCCCTCGCCGTTCTCCAGGTCGCGCTCCCACCACGCCAGCAGCGGTGCGATGCTCGCGGGCTCGTCGTGCATCGCCTGCCACGGGTCGCCCGCGGTCCGCAGCCGCTCCGGCACCGACCGGATCGTGAACGCCGTGGGATCGGCGTCGTCGAGTTCGTCCCACGCGATCGGCGTCGACACGGCCGCGTGCGCGAGGGCACGGGGACTGTAGGCACCGGCCATCGTCCGGTCGCGGTTCGCCTGGTTGAAGTCGACGAAGACGCGCTCCCCGCGCTCCTCCTTCCACCACGCCGTCGTCACCCGGTCCGGCATCCGTCGCTCGAGTTCGCGTGCGGCGGCGATGACCGCGTGCCGGACGTCGAGGAACTCGTACTCGGGCAGGATCGGCGCGAAGACGTGCAGCCCGCGGTTCCCGCTCGTCTTGATCCACGCCGTCAGCCCGACCTCGTCGAGCACCTTCCGGAGCTCGTGCGCGACGGGGACTGTGTCGTGGAAGTCGGTGCCGGGCTGCGGGTCGAGGTCGATGCGGAGCTGATCAGGGTGGTCGGGGTCCCCGGCGCGCGAGGCCCACGGGTGGAACACGACGGTGTTCATCTGCGCGGCCCACACCGCGACGGCCGGCTCGTCCACCACGAGCTGCGGGTGCTGCCGGCCGCTCGGGTAGGTGACCGTGACCGCGCGGACGTACTCGGGCGCGCCCTTCGGCGGGTTCTTCGAGAAGAACTGCTCGCCGTCGACGCCGCCCGGGAACCGCTGCAGCGAGATCGGGCGGTCGCCGTTGGCCCGGACGAACGCGTCGCCGACGGCGACGAGGTACTCCGCCAGGTCGAGCTTCGTGATGCCGGGCTCGGGCCAGAGCACGCGGGAGGGGCTGCTGATCCGGACCTCCCGGTCGCCGTCCGGCCCCGGGACCGTCAGCGTCGTCGCTTCGCTCGCCATGCAGCGGACCGTACACGGGCCGCTGGCAGGGCGCGCCAGGTCCGGCTACATCGTGTTCCAGTGCAGGTGGCCGTTCGCGTCCGGCCCCTTGCCGCCACACTGGTACGAACGCCCGTTCGCCGCCTGGGCCACAGCGCCGTTCTGCGCGTCGGCGCAGAACGCGCCCGGCGTGATCAGGCCCTGCTGCTGGGTCGACGGTGCTGGTGCGGCAGGAGCCTGCTGGGCGGGCACCGGGGCGGTCACAGGGGCGGGCGCGACGTACGTGCCGACTGTGGTGACCTCGGTGACGGGAGCCCGGTTCAGTGCTTCGCGAACCTGCTCCCGCTTCGTTTCGACACCATCGACCGTCGTGACCCGGTAGACGGTGGTCTTCGCGCCCATGACCCCTGCGGTCGTGACGTGCGACTCGTCCTTCGGCAGCGTCGCGTCCTCGACTGTCGTCCGCGCGAACGGGACGTCCGTCCGTTCGGAGACCTCGGTGACGACGGTCTCCGGCGTCGGGATGGCGGTCGGCGTCCGGGTCGGCTCGGTCGTGCGGCTCGGCGCGGGCGTCTGCACGAAGCGTTGCGCCTCGGCCGTCGCAGAGGGACCGGCAGCGGGCGCGTTCGACACCGCCGCGCTCACCAGCGCTCCGGCGGAACCCACCCCGCCCACCCACACGACTGCAGCGATCGCCACCACCAGGGTGGCCCTCGCCTTGGTCGTCATCGTTCCCCAGCGCATCTCGAGTCCCTCTCCGATCGATCCGACGTCCGAGTTTGCGGGAAGGGGACACACCACCCGTACCCCCAGAACGGGATCGCCGCGCTGCGGGGACACCATGCCGCCGGGTGCACGATGGACGGGTGAACGCGTACCTCGGGGTGGACCTGGCATGGGGACTCGGCACCGCGACCCGCGCACCGAACGAGACCGGACTCGTCGCGATGGACCCCGACGGAGCGGTCACCGACGCCGGCTGTGCCCGGGGCGTCGACGCCGTCACCGACTGGATCGCCGGACACCTCGGCGAGCGCTCCCTCATCGCCGTGGACGCCTCGCTCGTCGTGACGAACCCGACCGGCATCCGCGAGGCCGAACGGCAGGTGGGACAGCGCTACGGCCGGTGGAAGGTCGCGGCGAACCCGACGAACCTCGCGTCGGCGGCGAGCGCCGGGGCCCGACTGCTCGAGCGGCTGACGGCCCTGGGCGTCGGGTACGTGTCGTCGACGGCGGCGATGCGGGAGCGCACCGGTCCGGCGGTGTTCGAGTGCTACCCGTACACGACCCTCGTCGGGGTCGAGGAGCTCGGCTACGACGTCGAGCGGCCGCGGTACAAGCGTCTCGACCTGCACGTCGCGCCGGCGACGGCCCGGGCACGACGGGCGGAGGCGTTCGACGAGCTCGTGCGTCGGCTGCGCGAGACGCCGCTGGACCCTCCGCTCCGGCTCGACACGCATCCGCTCACCCGGGCGCTCGCCGAGCCCTCCGGGATCCACGGGCCGACGCACAAGCACCGGGAGGACCTGCTCGACGGAGCCCTCTGCGCCTGGACGGCCGCGTTCTGGGAGCGACACGGCGACGACCGCGTGCAGATCCTGGGAGGCGATCCGCGCCTCCCGTCCGACGCTGTGGACGAGGCGGGCCGCCACCCCGTCGTGGTGGCGCCCGCGCGCCCGTCGCAGCGGCCGACGCGCGGATAGGCTTGCGCGGTGAGCACCACCACCGAACCCCTGCGCATCGGGCTGGTGTCGCTGCACACCTCCCCCGGCGACGAACCCGGCTCCGGCGAGGTCGGCGGCATGAACGTCGTCGTCCGCCACCAGGCCGAGGCCCTCGCGGACCGCGGCCACCACGTCGACATCATCACGCGCCGCTCGTCGCCGACGCAGCCGGACTCGGTGTCGCTCGTGCCGGGCGTCTGCCTGCGGTTCCTGTCGGCGGGGCCGGCCGAGCCGGTGCCCAAGGGCGAGCACGACGCGTTCATCGAGCCGTTCCGCCGCGAGCTCGAGCACCTCGGTCCGTTCGACGTGCTCCACTCGCACCACTGGTTCTCCGGCGCGGCCGCACTCCCCGTGGCCCGTGAGCGGGACATCCCCCATGTGCAGTCCTTCCACTCGATCGCCGCCGACAGCGACACGCCCCTGTCCGAGGGCGAACGCCCGGAGTCCGACGGGCGGATGGCCGGCGAGCGCATGCTCGCGCACGAGTCCGACGCGGTCGTCGTCGTGTCCTCGGCCGAGGCCGACACCGTCCGCACGCGGCTCGGCGGCGAGACCGGCCGGATCTGGATCGTGCCGCCGGGCGTCGACGGGTCGGTGTTCCGTCCGTCCGCAGCCGGTGCCCGCCGCGCGGACGTCCCGTACGTGGTCGCCGCCGCGCGGGTGCAGCCGTTGAAGGGGCTGGACCTCGCGATCGAGGCGATCGCCGGCATCAGCCAGGAGGCGCGACCCACCCTCGTCATCGCCGGGGACGCCTCGAGCGAGGCGGGTGACTACGTGGACGAACTGCGTCGGCTCGCGGCCCGCCTCGGGATCGCCGACCGCGTGACGTTCGTCGGTCCGCAGTCGCGGGCCGACCTGGCGTTCCTGTTCCGCGGCGCGGCAGCCGTGCTGGTCCCGTCGCACTCGGAGACGTACGGCCTCGTCGCGCTCGAGGGCTCCGCGTCCGGGGTGCCCGTCGTGGCCGCCGCTGCCGGAGGACTGCGTGAGGCCGTGGTCGACGGCGAGACCGGGGTCGTGCTCGAGTCCCGCGACCCGGCCGTCTGGGCGGCGGAGACGGAGCGGATCCTGACGGACTCGGCGTACGCGGCGTCGCTGGCCGCGGCCGGCCGGGAGCACGCGGAGCGCCTCAGCTGGGAGCGCTCGGCCGCCGGGCTCGAGGACGTGTACCGCCGGGTGCTGGGACGCGCGTGAGCGGGGGCGGGCGGTTCGACGCGTTCTGGGCAGCGCTCGACGCCGTGCCGGTCGCGGACGACGCCGAGGCGCTGTACAACGTGTCGACTCCTGCCGGGCTGCTGCGTCGCGCGAACCTCGAGCGGTACCTCTCGACCGTCGGGGCCCGGGCGGACACGGTGCTCGTCGCCGAGGCCCCGGGGTGGCGCGGCATGACGAACACCGGCGTGCCGTTCACGAGCATGCGGGAGCTCGGGCCGGACTACCTCGTCCCGCCGGAGCCGACCGCCCCGTGGGAGGCCTCGTCCCGCGTCGTGCAGGCTGCCCTGGCGTCGTGGCACGGTGCGCTCCCGATGACGTGGGCGATCTTCCCGCACCACCCGTTCGCCGCCCCGGACCGGCTGACGAACCGAACGCCACGGCCGACCGAGGTCCGGGAGGGTGCCCCCGTCGCGCTCGCGCTGCTCGATGCGATGCGGGCGGGTCCGGGCAGCGACGACGTCCAGGTCGTCGCGGTGGGGCGGAAGGCGCAGGGCGCGTTGGCGCTGGCGGGGATCGACGCCGTGGCGGTGCGGCACCCGGCGCAGGGCGGGGCCGCGCAGTTCACGGAGCAGGTGCTGGCGCTCCGCCGCTGACCGCGCGGCCGCGGCGCGGCGCGTTCGCACAACGCAAGTGCATCGGAACCGGGGATCGGCGTGGTTCGGACGCACTTGCGTTGTGCGGCGACGAACGGAACCGGCAGCGCGGCGGGGCGCGGCTCGGCGCGGCTCAGGCGGAGCGGATCTCGACGCCCTTCGCGGCGAGCCGCTCGACCACGTGCGCGGGCAGCGGTGCCGCGGCGTACACGGTGCCGAGGGCCGGCAGGTCGAGCACGTCGTCCCAGTTCTGCGGGTCGTACCGGTCGTCCGAGCCGTCCCACCCCGGGTGCACGTCCTGCAGGACCTCGAGGTCCGAGTCGACCGTCAGCTCCGTCACGAGCGAGAGCTGCGACGGCAGGAGGTCGAGGTCGTCGTAGTACTCGCGCGCACGGTCGTCCTGCCCTTCGACGTCGAGGTCCTCGTCGCTCTCGTCGTCGTCCCCGGCGTAGGGCTGGAGGACGTCGAGGTCGTAGCAGAGCACGTCGAGCACGAGGAGCTTCGCGTTGAAGTCGGCGAACTCCACGGGTTCCTCGGTCGTGTTCGTCTCGTCGTGCATGGCTCGGAGCGTAGCCGTCGCCGCCCGAGAGCGCCCGGGGGCAGTGGGACGTGTCCGACGGAGCACGAGCATGTTGCGATCTGCGGCGATTTGCCTGTGAGACTGGACAGGATGACCCGAAGCGGAACAGGCTGACGCATGGCCACCACCAACACAGAGCGCCCGCAACAGGAGCAGCCAGAGCTCCGGCGGGTCATCGGTCCCAAACTCCTCCTGCTCTTCATCGTCGGGGACATCCTCGGCACGGGCGTCTACGCGCTCACGGGTCAGGTCGCGGCAGAGGTCGGCGGAGCAGCGTGGCTCCCCTTCCTCATCGCGTTCGCCGTGGCGCTGCTGACGGCGTTCTCGTACCTCGAGCTCGTCACGAAGTACCCGCAGACGGCCGGTGCGGCGCTGTACGTCCACAAGGCGTTCGGCATCCACTTCGTCACCTTCATCGTGACGTTCATCGTGATGTGCTCGGGGATCACCTCGGCGTCGACGGCCTCGCGGGCGTTCGCGGCGAACCTCGGCGCCGGCTTCGGGTTGGAGCTGCCGAACGCGGTCGTGATGCTCATCGCGATGGGCTTCATGCTTGCGGTGATGGCGATCAACTTCCGGGGCGTCAGCGAGAGCGTGAAGACGAACGTCGTCCTCACCCTGGTCGAGTTGTCCGGTCTCGTGATGGTGATCCTCATCGGCTTCTGGGCGATCGCCGGCGGCAACGCGGACTTCTCGCGCGTGGTCATGTTCGACACGCCGGAGGACAAGTCGCTCCTGCTCTCGGTGTCGACCGCCACGTCGCTGGCCTTCTTCGCCATGGTCGGGTTCGAGGACTCGGTGAACATGGCCGAGGAGACGAAGGACCCCTCCCGCATCTTCCCGAAGGTCATGCTCACGGGTCTCGGCATCACGGCCGTGATCTACGTGCTCGTGTCCATCTGCGCCGTGGCGGTCGTGCCGATCGGTGAGCTCGCCGGCAACGAGACGCCGCTCGTCACCGTCGTGCAGACGGCCGCGCCGGACTTCCCGATCGCTGACCTGCTGCCGTTCATCTCGATGTTCGCCGTGGCGAACACCGCGCTGATCAACATGATGATGGCGTCGCGGCTGCTGTACGGCATGAGCAAGCAGGGCGTCCTGCCCGGCTTCCTCGGGAAGGTCTCGCCGGCCCGCCGCACCCCGTCCACCGCGATCGTCTTCACGACGCTCATCTCGCTGCTGCTGATCGGGTGGGTCTCGCTCGACCCCGACTCCCCCATCGTCGTCGTGCTCGGCGGCACCACCTCGCTCCTGCTGCTGTCGGTGTTCGCGGTCGTGAACGCGTCGGTGCTGGTGCTGCGCCGCGACAAGGTCGACCACAAGCACTTCCGGGCCGGTGTCATCGTGCCGATCATCGGTGTCGTCACCTGCCTGTGGCTCGTGCTGCCGTTCTCGTCCGGCCGCGACCCGCAGCAGTACCAGATCGCGGGCGCGCTGCTCGCGCTCGGGATCCTGCTGTGGATCGTGACGTGGTTCACCCACGGGCGGAAGCAGACCGAGAAGGCACCCACCGGCCTCGTCACCGAACCGACGAAGGTGCAGCGCCCGAACGAGCCGACGCAGACCCGCGACCACGACCACCGCGACGTCTGACCCGCAAACGACCGAGCCGGTCCTCGGACACCCCCGATCGGGCGGGTGCGGTTCCCAGGCGGCGCACGTAGCCTCTTCGTGCTCCGCCTGACCCGCCCCGCTCGAGAGGACCCGCCATGCGCCGCGTCGGCATCACCCTCGCGTCGGTGTTCGGCGCGGGCGTCGTCGCGATCGGCATCGGCGTCGTGGTGGTCATCGTCATCGCCGTGAACTCGCTGACGGGTGCCGCCAAGGGTGTCGTCGCGGACCCGACCCCCACCTGCCCGGACGTCGCGACGAGGACTATCGGCGGCATCGTCGTCCCCGCGGGCCCCGTCGGCGGGTTCTGCCAGGACCGCCTGGTCAACGCCGCGTACGTCATCAGCGCCGCACAGGCCATGGGCATCGGACCGCACACCCAGGCGGTCGGCGTGATGACCGCCATCGGGGAGTCGAGCCTGGTGAACCTCGACCACGGGGACGCTGCCGGACCCGACAGCCGCGGGCTCTTCCAGCAGCGGGACAACGGCGCCTGGGGCACGTACGAGCAGCGGATGGACCCGTACACCGCGGCGTCGATGTTCTACACGAAGCTCGTGAAGATCCCCGGGTGGAAGACCATGACCCCGACCCAGATGGCGCACGCCGTCCAGATCAACTCGGACCCCGACCACTACGCGAAGTTCTGGCCCGAGGCGAAGTCCGTCGTCGAGGGCCTCACCGGGGAGACCGTCCCCGACACCGCACCCCAGGGCTGACCAGCACATCACGAGGCGAGCGGGAGCGGACCGTCGTCCACCGGCTCGACGTCGTCGAGCGACACGATCGCGACCCCGCCGGTGTGCACTGCCACCTGCGCACGGAGCCGGACGTGGTGCTCCTCGAACGCGCAGGCGCACGCGTCGACCCACTCCCAGTCGACCGGGAACAGCCGGGACTCCCCCGGGCGCTCCCAGACCAGCACGACCTCGGCCGCGCCGACCTGCACGAGGACGTCCCCGACCAGCGCGGCGAAGTCCTCGACGTGTTCGTCGGGTCGCCACGGCAGGTCGGAGATCGGCATGACGAACGACACCGGCACGGCCCGTTCGTCGAGGAAGAGCACCCAGCACTGCCGGGTGATCGGGCGTTCGACGAGCGCGGTCACGAGGTCCACCACGTCGTCGTCGGTGCGGGCAGGGGTGCGGATGAGGCGGTCGAGCATGTCGGTGTCTGGCATGCCCTCAGCGTCGCCGAGACCACTGCACCGCACCGCGACCAGACGCACATCTGTGGACGACCGCCGCGCGGGGCCGCCCTGTGGAGGAACGACCCTCAGATGCCGTGGGTGATCGCGCTGTCGACGAGCAGGATCGCGCCGAAGAACACCGCCACGACGGCCGCGATGCCGACGAGGGCGAACGGCCACGAGAGCCGCCGCCGAACCAGTCGCAGCACGCACACCACGAGCGCCGCGACGAGCACGAGGGCGACGAGCACCGGCCCGACGTAGACGACCGCACCGCCGAGCGTCTCGTCGCAGGAGTTGCCGGGAGCGCCGCACGAGCTGAACGCCAGCGACAGGAACACGATCCCGCCGCCGGCGACCACCGACTCCGCTGCCAACAGCACCAGCAGCACGACCGTCGCGACCACGTCCGCGACGCGACGGCCGCCTGCCAGGGGGTGTCGCGCCTCCCGTCCGAAGGCCGCCGGACCGGACCCGAGCGGATCCGCGACCACGGGGGCTTCCATCACCCTCGCCGCCCGCGCGTGGACCAGAGGGCCCAGGCGATGAGGACCGGCTGACCGAACAGGCGGCCGATGCGCTTGACGTCCGTGTCGAGCCCGAAGGCGTCGCGACGGTTCAGCCACTGGGAGATGTTCCCGGGGAAGATCGCGGTGAAGAAGAGCGCCGCCACCGTGCCGACGAAGCGACGCGAGCGACGGGGTGCGAGCACGAGGGCGCTGCCGAGGCCGATCTCCGCGATGCCGGAGGCCAGGACCGTGGTGTCCTCGTCGAGCGGGACGAAGTCGGGCACCTGGGCGCGGAAGTCCTGCCGGGCGAAGGTGAGGTGGCTCGTGCCGGCGAAGACGAGCGCGAGGCCGAGCAGGACGCGGAGGAAGGATCGCATGCCTCCATCGTGCCCGTGCCGGACGGCCACCGCACGCGCCGCACGGCGTGCCGGACCGCCTCCGCCCCGCTAGGTTCGGACGCATGGGAACAGCCTCCCGCGACCACGAGCCACCCGCAGCACCCGCCGTCGTGGCCGCGCTGCTCGGTCCGATGGCGCTCTACATGGGGTTCATCGTCCCCGCGGCCTCGATGGGGCGGCACGTCGTGCTCGGTGCGGTGTTCGGCATCGTGTGCATCGCCAGCGGCTGGCGCGCACTGTCGATCGCACGGCGGACCCAACGAGGCGTGCGGGTCTGGTCGTGGATCGGGATCGTCCTCGGCGTGCTCGGGCTCGTGATGCTCGTGTGGCAGCTGCTCGTCATCGTGACCGACGGCGCCTTCCCCTCCCCGTTCTGGACGCCGTACGCCCACCGCTGACGCGGACCCTCACCACCCGAGCGTGCCCGGCGCACCCTTGAACGGTCCGACCACCCGCGAGGTGATCCACCCGCCGTAGAAGTCCCCCTCCTGCGCCTGGACCACCTCGCCGCCGACCTCGCACGAGTCCATCGCCGACGGGTAGATCGCCACCCGGTCGCGCAGCTGCTCGTAGCCCGGCTCGGGCGTCGGGTAGTTCCACGCCGCCCGCGGAGCGACCACGTCCCCGCCCACCACGTCGAAGTACCGCGCGCGCCCCTTGAACTCGCACATGCTCGACCCCTCGGCCGGCCGCAGGTCGAGGTCGGCCATCGGCACGTAGTACACCGGCGGGTGCGAGGTCTCCAGCACCCGCACCGCGTCCGTCGTGTCCACGACCACCTCGCCGCCGAGCCGCACGACCACGCGTTCGGGCACCGGCTCCACGGCGGGAGGCCTCGGGTAGTCCCACACGGACTCCTGGCCGGGGGCGGGCTCGGTACGGTTCGGTCGGCGCATGGGTCACGTCTACGCCGCCTCCCTGCCCGCGGGCCTGGAGGCGCGGCTCGCCCCCGCCCCCCCCCCCCGGCCCGGCCCGTCCGTGGTCGCCCAGGGCGCGGGCGCGGCGGACGCGCGGCGCCCGCAGGGTGCAGAGTGGGCGCGTGACGACGACGACACGCACCCTCTTCCGACGGAAGCCGATCGAGACGATCGACGACGAGACCGGTGGCGACGGCGGCCTGAAACGGCACCTCGGCCTCTGGCAGCTCACCGCGATCGGCATCGGCGGCATCATCGGCGCGGGCATCTTCACCCTCGCCGGCACGGTCGCGAACGGCGTCGCCGGCCCCGCGGTCCTCATCAGCTTCCTCGTCGCCGGTGTCGCGAGCGCCGCCGCTGCCCTGTCGTACGCCGAGTTCGCCGGCCTCATCCCGAAGGCCGGCAGCGCGTACACGTACGGCTACGCGGTCCTCGGCGAGATCGTCGGCTGGTTCATCGGCTGGGACCTGCTGCTCGAGTACACCGCGATCGTGGCGGTCGTCGCGATCGGGATCTCCGGCTACGTCGGGTTCCTCGTCGGCCAGTTCGGCATCGACCTGCCCGCCTGGATGCTCGGCGCACCGGGCACCGGCGACGGCCACGTGATCGACGTGTTCGCGATCATCCTCTGCCTGCTCACCGCGTTCGTGCTCACCCGCGGCATCCGCAGCGCGGCACGGTTCGAGTTCGTCGCCGTCGGCATCAAGGTCGCCCTCGTCGTGCTCATCGTCGTGCTCGGCGTGTTCCACATCAACAGCGCGAACTACTCGCCGTACTTCCCGTTCGGGTTCGGCGGCGTGATGACCGGTGCCGCGACGGTGTTCTTCGCGGTGTTCGGCTACGACGCGATGTCCACCGCCGCCGAGGAGTCCACCGACGCCCGCAAGCACATGCCGAAGGCGATCCTGCTGTCGCTCGGCATCTCGATGGTCCTCTACGTCCTCGCGACCCTGGTGCTCACCGGGATGCAGAAGTACACCGACATCGATCCCGCGTCAGGCTTCTCGTCGGCGTTCGCCTCGGTCGGCCTCGGCGGGGTGGCCAACATCATCGCGATCGGCGCCATCGTCGGCATCATCACCGTGCTCGTGACCTTCATGCTCGGTGCGAGCCGCGTCTGGTTCTCGATGAGCCGCGACGGCCTCATGCCGAAGTGGTTCGCGAAGACCGACCCGAAGCGCCACGTGCCGACCCGCGTCACGTGGATCCTCGGCATCGCGTCGGCGATCCTGGCCGGCGTGCTTCCGATCGGGGTCGTGGCCGAGCTGACGAACATCGGCATCCTGCTCGCCTTCGTGGTGGTCTGCTCCGCCGTGATCGTGCTGCGCTACCGCCAGCCCGACCTCGACCGGCAGTTCCGGCTGCCGTTCATGCCGGTGATCCCGATCATCGGCGTCATCGCGTCGCTGTGGCTCGTGACGTTCCTGCAGTGGGAGACGTGGGTGCGCTTCGCGGTCTGGTTCGCGATCGGCCTCGGCGTGTACTTCGGCTACTCCCGTCGGCACAGCAAGCTGGCGACCGGCGAGGCGACGGGCAAGCCGATCGTCTGACCGGACGGGCTACGCGTCCCGGCGGTGCTTTCCCTTCGCCGCCGTCGGGTCGGCCATCGGGTGGTTGCGGAACCACCGCAGCAGCTCCCGGGACCGGCCGGAGTCGGCGCTCTGGTCGCCCGAGGTGAGGAAGTCACTGAAGCCCTCCGGCGTCGCAGCGCCCTCGACGTCGCGGTCGTACGCCATCGACCACTCCGGGAAGCGCCGGGTGTGGATGGACTCCTCGGCGAGGAGCCGCACCTCGTCGTGGCGCTCGTCCGCGAGGATCCGCTGGTACGTCGACAGCACCTGCTCGTACGGTCCCTCGAGCAGCTGCATGAACCGCCCGTTGCGGTGGACGAGCAGCCCGGTCAGACCGTCGGCGGTGTTCCGGGCACGGGCGTGGGCGAGCACCTCGTCGAGGGCGTCGTCGTCGAACGGCTCCGTGGCCGCGCTCATGTAGACGAGTGACTGCAGCATGCCGTCGATCCTGCCCGCTCCCGCGCGCCCGCGACTCCCCCAGAACGGGACGACGGCCGCCCTACGACCGGATCTCGCGCATGTTCTGGGCCTGCCACCCCTCGGGGATCGATGCGCGGAAGGCCTGCAGCGCCTCCTCGTAGGTCTGCCCGGTCGCCTCGTGCGGCCGGGTCTCCTTGGAACGGGCGATCGCACGCACGGTGGTCTCGCCGGTCGCCTTGCTCGTGACCGCGTTCACCTGCTGCAGCTCGAACCCGTGCAGGTCCAGGGCCTCGACCGCCGCCGTGCGCGCCGCCTCGATGTTCTCGCCGCTGCCCTCGGCCTCCGTCGTCGCGGTCGAGCGCAGTTCTCCTCGCAGTGTCGTCACCCACCCAGTATCGCGGCCCCCGGACAGGGTCTGTCGCACGCGGGTGCCGCACGCCATCATCGGGAACGCCGATCCGGAGGAGTTCCATGCGCCGCACCACCCTCACCGCAGCACTCGTCGTCAGCGTCGCCGCCGTGGCGTCGTCCCTCGTCGGTGTCGCGCCGGCGCAGGCCGCCGGGATGCCCGCAGCGATGAAGGCGCAGTACGACCACCAGTACGGCACGTTCACCCCGTTCACGAAGTCGGGCAGCCGGAACGCCACGATCGTGCTCCCGCAGAACGCCCGCAGCGGGATCATCGTCGCGACGTTCACCCCGGCGGATGCCGAGCACACCGAGTTCGAGGTGCACGAGCTGAACAGCAAGGGCGGCCCGACCGGTTCGAACCCCATCGGCCAGGGCGGCAAGTACACGGGCCGTGTCGCCTACGGCACCGACTCGTGGCGGAAGCCCGCCGCGCTCAAGGTCGAGGCCAGGGGGCAGTGGACCCTGCGGTTCAGCCAGGTCTCGAGCGCCCCCGCCCTGACGACGTCGGGGCACGGCGACAACGTGATGCTCTACTGGGGCTCCTCCGCCGCCCGGCAGTTCCGGTGCACGACGACTCGTGTCGCGACGTGCATGCTCCGCGAAACCCTGCTCCGCAACGACTACGAGACCATCCCCGCCAGCGACGACGGCTCCGGCAAGGACCTCTCGAAGCGGATCACCCTGTCGAAGGGCCCGTCCGTCCTGCAGCTGAACGCCGGCAGCACGTGGTCGATCCGCTGACCCGGCGAGCGCCGGAGGTCGGTGGCACCTGGCACGATTGACCCGTGCCAGCCGCCCCGATGATCGACGCCGTCGACGTCATCCGTTTCGTCGGGCCACAGGCGTTCGGCCGCGCGCGGGACCTCGTCCGGGCCGGCCTCGTCGACGACGCCGTCTGGCACGACGACGACGGCACCGTCACCGGCGCGGTGTCGGGCTCCGCCGACGACCCGTACGAACTCCGCATCGAGACCAGCCCGGCCCGCGGCGAGTTCGTCCGTCCGGTCCGCAGCACCTGCACCTGCCCGCTGGGCGGCGACTGCAAGCACGTCGCCGCAGCCCTGCTCACCATCAACGCCCGCGCACTCGCCGCAGCCGCCGGCCCGAAGCCGGAACAGCCGGCTCCGCCGCCCTCGGACTGGAGGCACGACCTCGCCCGCCTCGCCGGCGACGACGAGCAGGTGGCCGAGCCGCAGGGCACCCCCATGGGACTGCAGTTCGAGTTGCGTGACGCGGTCTCCGCCCGGCTCGCCTCGCGTGCGCGAGCCGCCGGTCGCGCGCTGCCGACTGCCTCGCGGTCGGTGCGGCTCGGCGTCCGCCCGGTGACCCGCAGCGACGCCGACAACTGGGTGCGAGGGCAGCTGACGTGGGGCACGCTCCCCTACTCGATGAACCGGCTCGGCCTCTCCCCCGAGCAGCACGCCTGGTTCGTCCAGTTCGCCGCGCTCCACCGCGCCGGGCAGCTCGCCGGGCTCCCGGGCGAGGCCGACTGGATCCACCTCGACGACTTCGGCAGTCCGCTGCTCTGGCCGCTCCTCACGCAGGCACCGGCACTCGGCATCGCGTTCGTCACCGGCAAGCGCGAGGGCGGTGCCGTGCTCGGAGCCGAGGCACGTGTGCTCCTCGACGTCGCCCGGCAGGACGGCGGACTCGTGATCGGTGCGAGCGCGGTCCTCGACGGCCGACCGGCGGCTCCCGGCACGGCCCGGACGATCGGCGACCACGGCGTCTACGTCTTCCGCGAGAGCCCCGAGTTCCACGTCGCGTTCGCCCCGACGGTCACCCCCGTGCCGGAGGACCAGCGGCGCATGCTCGTCGACGGCGCACGGATCACCGTTCCGGAGCCCGAGGTCGCCGAGTTCCTCGCCGACTGGTCCCCGCGACTCCGTGGCGCGCTCGGCCTCGTCAGCGCCGACGGCTCCGTCGAGCTGCCCGAGCGCACCCCGCCCGAGCTCGTGCTGACGACGACCTTCGAGCCGGCCCGGGCGCCCCGCACGGACGACCGCGTGCACCTGCAGTGGCGCTGGCACGTCGACGGGCGGAAGGACCCCGTCGCGCTGCACGGCCCCCTCCCGGAGCTCTCCGGGCTGCGCGCGGCCGACGACACGGCCGGCCCGACCGGACCCGGCGGCGGACTCGCGTGGTTCGAGGACGGCACGATCGACGGCGCCGACGTCGCGGTGTTCGCGAACGAGCTGTTGCCGGAGCTGCCGGCGCTCGGCGTCCGCACCGTCGTGCAGGGCGAACGCGTCGACTACGAACGGCTGACCGGTCGGCCGCACATCCGCGTGACGACCATGCCGTCGGACAAGCACGACTGGTTCGACCTCGGCATCTTCGTGTCGGTGAACGGCAAGCAGGTGCCGTTCACGCCGCTGCTCCGGGCGCTCGCGAAGCGGGACCGGCGGATGAAGCTCATCGACAACTCCTACCTCTCGTTGTCCGACCCCGCGTTCGACCGACTGAAGGAGCTCATCGACGAGGCGCGCGACCTCGACGAGTGGGAGCCCGACCAGCCGATGACCGTGACGCCGCTGCAGGCCGGGCTGTGGTCCGAGTTCGACCAGCTGGCCGACGAGACCTCGCACGACGAGCGGTGGGAGGCGATCGCGGCGGGGCTGCTCGGGGCGACGCCACCGGAGTCGGTGCTCGTGCCGGACTCGGTGCACGCCGAGCTCCGGCCGTACCAGCACACCGGGTACGCCTGGCTGTCGTTCCTGCTGTCGCACGGGGTCGGCGGGGTGCTCGCGGACGACATGGGTCTCGGCAAGACGCTGCAGGTCCTCACGACGATCGCCGCCGCGCGCGAGTCCTCTCCGGACGCGCCGCCGTTCCTCGTCGTCGCGCCGACCTCGGTCGTCGGCAACTGGGCGGCGGAGGCAACCCGGTTCACGCCGTCGCTGCGCGTCACCACGATCGGCGCGACGACGCTGAAGGACCCCGGGCTCGTCGCACGCGCGGCTGCTGCGTCCGACATCGTCGTGACGTCGTACGCGCTGCTCCGGCTCGACGCGCAGGCGTACACCGACCTGCCGTGGGCGGCCCTCGTGCTCGACGAGGCGCAGTTCGTGAAGAACCCGCAGTCGCAGACGCACCGGGTGGCGGTCGACCTCCGCGCGCCGGTGAAGTTCGCGATCACGGGCACACCGCTCGAGAACGGGCTGACGGACCTCTGGGCGCTGTTCCACATCGTCGCGCCCGGGCTGCTGTCGTCGTGGTCGCGGTTCGGGGACGACTACGTGAAGCCGCTCGGTTCGCCGGACCTCCGCGGCGCCGCCCGTCAGGAGCTCACCGCGCGGCTCCGACGGCGGATCCGGCCGCTCATGCTCCGGCGGACGAAGGAGAGCGTCGCCGCCGACCTCCCGCCGAAGCAGGAGCAGGTCGTCCGGGTGACGCTCGATCCCGCGCACCGGACCCTGTACGAGACGACGTTGAACCGGGAGCGCCTGAAGGTCCTCGACCTCATCGACGACCTCGCGAAGAACCGGATGATCGTGTTCCGGTCGCTGACCCTGCTGCGGATGCTCGCGCTGTCGCCGGCGCTGGTCGACGGTTCGCGAGAGGACCTGTCCTCCGCGAAGCTCGACCTGCTGCTCGACGAACTCGAACAGCTCGCCGCCGAGGGTCGCCGCGCCCTGGTGTTCAGCCAGTTCACCTCGTTCCTCCGCATGGTGGCCAGCGCCCTCGACGACCGGGGCGTCGGCTACGAGTACCTCGACGGCTCGACGAGGCGCCGTCCCGAGGTCATCGACCGCTTCCGGAACGGCACCGCCCCGGCGTTCCTCATCTCGCTCAAGGCCGGTGGCTTCGGGCTGACCCTGACCGAGGCGGACACCGTGTTCGTGCTCGATCCGTGGTGGAACCCCGCCGCCGAGAACCAGGCGGTCGACCGGACGCACCGCATCGGCCAGACCCGTTCGGTGAACGTGCAGCGGTTCATCGCCGAGGACACCATCGAGGAGAAGGTCCTCGCGCTCGCGGCGAAGAAGGTCGAGCTGTTCGCGACGATGATCGACGACGACGCCCTCTTCGCCGAGGACCTCACGGCCGACGACATCCGCTCCCTGCTGGCCTGACGCGGCCGAGGGTCAGCGGGCGAGGGCGTCGATCGCGGCGACCTCGTCGGACGACAGCTCGATCCGGGCACCGGCGGCGTTCGACCGGATGCGCTCGGGGTTCGACGACTTCGGGATGACGACGAACCCGTGCGCGACGTGCCAGGCAACGATGACCTGCGCGCTGTCCGCGTCGTGTGCGGTCGCGATGTCGACGAGCGTCGGGTCCTGCAGGTTGCTCGCCTTGAAGGGGCTGTAGCCCTCGAGGACGACCCCGCGGGACGCGAGCCCGTCGGCCACGGCGCGGTCGAACTCGACGGGGCTCCACTTGATCTGGTTCACGGCCGGGGCAGTCCCCGTGGCAGAGGTGATCTCGTCGATCTGCGTGAGGGAGTAGTTGCTCACCCCGACCGCCTTCGTGAGGCCGTCGGACTGCGCCTGGACGACCTGCTCCCACACGTCCGGGCGTGCCTCGCCGTTCGGCGGCCAGTGCACGAGCCAGAGGTCGAGGTGGTCGAGGCCGAGCTGGTCGAGGCTCTCCTCGATGGTCTCCCGCACGCGGTCGGCGTTGTCCGGCGGCAGCTTGGTCGTCACGAAGACGTCGTCGCGGGCGAGTCCGGACTCGGCGACGGCCTTCCCGACGCCGCGCTGGTTGCGGTACCCGGTGGCGGTGTCGATGTGGCGGTACCCGGCCGCCAGTGCTTCGCCGACGGCGGCGGGCGCCTCGGCGTCAGGGATCTGCCAGGTGCCGAAGCCGAGGAGCGGCATCGACCCACCGGTGACGGACACGGACGGGTTCGCGTAATCGGTCATGCACCCGTGTCTACGCCGTGCCCGCGGAACGGTTCAGAGCGAGGCGGTCCACTCGGCGACGGTGACGACCTCGGCCTGCCGCGGGAACACCTTCTCGGTGAGGACTCGGTGGACCTCCGCGTCGCCGTCGGCACATGCGTCCGAGAGGACCGTCAGCCCGAAGTCGAGGTCGGCCGCCTGGCGCAGCGTCGAGAGGACGACGCCGCTCGTGGCGATCCCGGCGAGCACGAGGTCGCGGACCTCGAGGCCGCGGAGCAGCACCTCGAGGTCGGACCCGGCGAAGGCACTGACGCGGAGCTTCGTCACGACGAGGTCGTCGTCCCCGACCCCGAACGCGCTGTGCACGTCGGTCGACCCCGGAGTCTGGGACCCGATGCGCTCCCGCATCCCGCCGAACATCTTGTTCGTGCGCGCGGCCTCGGGGGCGCCCGGCCGGAACGCCACGCGGACGAAGACCACGGGGATGCCGCGCTCCCGGGCGGCCGAGACCGCTGCCGTCGCTGCAGCCAGGGCCTCGTCCGTGCCGAGTCGTTCGACGATGCTGTTCTGGTAGTCCATGACGAGGAGTGCGGTGCCCACCTCGTGGACGCTACTCCGGCTGGCCGGGAGGCCGACCCTCCGCCGGGGTCCGGGGCGATGTCCGACGTGTCCGGCATCATCGTCGGTGCACCGCACCACCGCACCACCAGGAGCTCCACCCACGCATGACGTCCCGCCGACGCCGCACCCGCACCCGCACCAGCCTCACGTCCGTCCTCGTCGTCCTCGCACTCGCCGTCGGCGGGTACGCCCTGCACACCGCGGGCATCATCGCGCCCGACGCCGAAGCCGCACCGGCGACGACCAGCGCGCCCACGGGGACCGACGCCCCCACCATCGAGACGGAACCGGGCGCGCCGGGGACGACCCGCGCCTCCCGAACCGACGCGCCGAGCGCGACGACCGCGCCGAGCGCGACCGACGCCGACGCCGCAACAGCAGCCACCGCGCGGGCCGAACTCGCCGCCCTGCCGGTCAAGGGCAAGGCCCCCGCCACCGGGTACGACCGGGTCGGTGATTTCGGCACCGCGTGGCTCGACGTCGACCGGAACGGCTGTGACACGCGGAACGACGTGCTGGCGCGGGACCTCTCGGCGACCACTCGCCAGGGCCCCTGCCGGGTGCTCACCGGGACGCTCGTGTCGCCGTACACCGGGGCGACGATCGGCTTCGTGCGCGGCGAGACGACCTCCACCCTCGTGCAGATCGACCACGTCGTCGCGCTCGAGAACGCCTGGCGGACCGGGGCCCAGCAGCTCTCGCAGCGTGAGCGGGAGTCACTCGCCAACGATCCGGCGAACCTGTTCGCAGTGGACCAGCACTCGAACGCGCAGAAGCGTTCCGGCGACGCCGCGACCTGGCTGCCGGCGGACAAGTCGTTCCGGTGCACGTACATCGAGCACCAGGTGGCGGTGAAGACGAAGTACCGCCTGTGGGTGGCCCCGGCCGAGCACGACGCGATGGTGCGGATCCTGCGGACCTGCTGAGCGCGGCCGCAAGACAACAGGTGTAGCCTATCTCCCGTCGATGCGAATGCATCGTTCGGACTCGCTGCTCCACCGCGGACCCCGAGCCCTTCACCGTCGAAGACCTCAGGAGGCCTCCCCCATGACCGCAACCAGCTCCCCCACGGCACGCTTCAGCGACCGCGTCGTCCTCATCACCGGCGGCGGCTCCGGCCTCGGCCGTGCGACCGCCGTCCGTCTCGCCGCCGAGGGCGCGAAGCTGTCCCTCGTCGACGTCTCCGCCGAGGGACTCGAGGCCTCGAAGGCCGCCGTGCTCGAGACCACTCCCGACGCCGAGGTCCTCACCACCGTCGCCGACGTCTCGAACGAGGCCCAGGTCGAGGCCTACGTCACCGCCACCACCGAGCGCTTCGGCCGCATCGACGGCTTCTTCAACAACGCCGGCATCGAAGGCAAGCAGAACCCGACCGAGTCGTTCACCGCCGCCGAGTTCGACAAGGTCGTCTCGATCAACCTGCGCGGTGTGTTCCTCGGCCTCGAGAAGGTCCTGAAGATCATGCGCGAGCAGGGCTCCGGCATGGTCGTCAACACGGCGAGCGTCGGCGGCATCCGCGGCATCGGCAACCAGTCCGGCTACGCCGCCGCCAAGCACGGGGTCGTCGGTCTCACCCGCAACTCCGCCATCGAGTACGGCCGCTACGGCATCCGCATCAACGCCATCGCCCCCGGCGCGATCTGGACGCCGATGGTCGAGAACTCGATGAAGCAGCTCGACCCGGAGAACCCCCGCAAGGCCGCCGAGGAGTTCATCCAGGTCAACCCTTCCAAGCGCTACGGCGAGGCGCCCGAGATCGCCGCCGTGGTGGCCTTCCTGCTGTCCGACGACGCCTCGTACGTCAACGCCACGGTCGTCCCGATCGACGGCGGGCAGTCCGCCGCGTACTGAGTCACGCAGCCCGGCGCGCGGCCACCTCGACGTGCGCTGGGCATCGGCCTGGAGGCGCGGCGCACCCCCGCCCCGCGTGGCAGGCTGCGGACATGGCTGAGCAACTCACGGTCCCGCAGGCGTTCGCGCTCCTCCAGATCGAGTCCGACGGGCGGAAGTCCACGGACGTACAGACCCTCGACGCCGGGCTCGCCGGTGCCGTCCTCGCGGACCTCGCCCTGCGCGGCGTCGTCTCGCTGCAGGACGGCTTCGTCACCGTCGTGAACGGTGCGGCCACCGGCGACCCGGTCCTCGACGGCGTCGTCGGCACCATCGCGGCCGCCGACAAGCCCCGCAAGGCGAAGTGGTGGATCACCCGCATCGGCAAGCGACCGCTGCGGGACGACGTGTTCGCCGGGCTCATCGCACGTGGCCTCATCACGCTCGAACAGGGCAAGACGCTCGGCATCTTCCCCACGACGAAGTACCCGGAGCGCGACGGTGGCCCCGAGGCGCTCCTCCGCGCCGGCATCGGCGACGTCCTCGCCGGGCGCGCCGAACCCACGCCGTTCGCCGCCGCCGTCATCGGCCTGCTCGACGCGACCAGCACGCTCCGCAAGCAGTTCGGCAAGGTCGACCGGGCCCTCGTGAAGGAGGTCACCTCGGGCGGCTGGGCCAGCCCCGCGGTCAAGGCCGTGCTCGAGGACATCCAGACGGCGGCGATCATGGCGACGGTGGCGGCGAGCACCGCGGCGACGACGGCGACGATCTCCTCGAGCTGAGCCCGACCGCCGACGTCCGTGCTGCGACGTCGTGACGACCCCGCCGGCCGTGACAGCATGGTCGACGACCCCCGGGAGGGAACCGCATGAGCACCAACGACCAGACCGGATCCGCCTTCGGCCGCGGCGTCGACAAGACCCCGCCGACCGCCGCCGCCGAACTCCGGCGGCGCATGGCGACCTCGCCGGCCGGCTTCCTCCGCAGCGCCGCGTGGGTGCCGTGGCGACCCGCGGACGCTCCGGACGGCGGAAGCGTCGCGCACGTGGTCATCCGCGAGAAGCCGTTCGTCCCGGTGTTCACCGACCCCGCCGAACTCGCCGCCGGCCTGCCCGACACCGAGGGCCGTCCGGTGTCGATGTCCGAGCTCGTGACGGCGCTGCCGGAGGAGTTCGGCATCGTGGTCGACCCCACGAGTGCCGCCGAGGCGAACTTCCTGCACGCCGACGTCCTCGCGGGCATGCGCGCGCAGATGCAGAGCGGTGTCCAGCTCGACGAGGACCCCGACCAGGGCTGACCCCGTCGCCTAGCGGCCGCTCGGACCCGGCTCGACGAGCTCGATGAACCGGGACAGCAGCGACAGCCCGGCGATCGAGGGCGGCAGGCCCGTCGCCAGCGCCGGCGAGTACACGAGGTACGCCGCCCACTTCGCCCGCGACAACGCCACGTTCAACCGGTTCGGCATGAGCAGGAAGTCGAGCCCACGCGGGATGTCGGCTGCGCTCGACGCCGCGAGCGACACGATCGACACGACGGCCTCGCGCCCCTGGAACAGGTCCACCGTGCCGACCTGCGTCCCCCGCAGTCCTGCACGGTCCAGGGCGTCACGGATCACCGCTCCCTGGGCGTTGTACGGCGCGACGACGATCACGTCCTCGTCCGTGAGCACGCGTTCGGTGTCACCGTCCACCCACCGCCGACCGACGACGTCCTGCGCGAGGGCGACGACCCGAGCCGCTTCCTCCGCCGAGGACGTGGTGTTGCCGGCGTGCACGATCGGCTCCGGGTGGACGCCCGCGCCGATGCCGTCGAGGTGTCGCCCGGACACCATCGACGCGAGCTGCCCGTCGTAGGACAGCGCCGACACCGACGCCGTGAGTGCCGGCTCCATCCGCCGGGTCCGCGCCAGGAAGTAGCCGAACGCCTCCGGCAGCACGTGTTGGCCGTCGGCGAGCCAGCCGAGCGCCGACTCGTCGACGGGCTCCGGGTGGGACCCCTGCGACACCTGCGGCAGCTGCTGCGGGTCCCCGAGGAGGAGCAGGCGCGTCGCGGCGATCGAGGACGCGATCGTCGGCGCGAGGGAGAACTGCCCGGCCTCGTCCACCACGAGCAGGTCGAGGGAGCGGCGCGGGATCGTGCCCTCGTTCGCGAAGGTCCACGCGGTCCCGCCGACGACCCCGCCCGTGCCGGTCTCGGCGCAGGACGACAGGAACGCAGCCACGGCGGCGTTGTTCTTCACGGGCGTCCACGGTGCCGACTCGACGTCGTCCGGGTCCGCTCCCGCCCGGGGCACCTTCACCACGCGGTCGGCGGGCACCCCGGCCTGCACGACCGACGCCAGGAAGTTCTCCGAGGTCGCGTGCGACTGCCCGACGACCCCGACGCGCCAGCCGTACTCGCGCACCAGCCGCGCGACGACGTTCGACCCGACGTACGTCTTGCCCGTCCCCGGAGGGCCTTGGATCGCCAAGTACGACCGGTCGAGGCCGAGCAGCGTCGCGACCACGGCCGACACCGTGTCGTCCCCCTGCACGGGCACGATCGGCCCCCGCGGCGGGACCCGGCGGAGGAGGTCGAGCGCCGGATCGGGCAGCATCGCGGGCAGGGCGTCGAGGACCGCCTGTCCCCACTCCGCGATCGCCTCGGGCTGGGGCTTCGCTCGCGGTGGTGCTGCCGGCGCGAGGGCGGCCGGGAAGTCCTCGTGCGGCGAGCCGCCGACCGGCAGGCTCTCCTTCATGAGCACCTCGAAGCCGTCACCGTCCTCGAACGCGTCCAGCACGACCGCGCGGGCCGACGCGCCCTTCGAACCCGGCGCCGGAGCGGCGATCGACGGCGGGAGCGGGTCGTCGTAGACGAGGTGGGGCGTGCCTCCTGGACGGAGCCGCGAACCGGGCGCGAGCGTCCCCGACAGCCGGATCTCTCGGGACTGCGACCGGGCGCGCGGCAGCGTGTCCCAGTCGCGCTCGACCGACGCCCGCTCGACGACCAGCACGTCGCGGGTGTCCGCCCACTCGTCCACCGGGTTCCGCAGGCGGTCGAAGTGGTCCTGCCAGAAGGTCTTCGCCTCGCGCCGGTGGTAGTCGATCGCGGCTGCGGCGAGCGCCAACGCCGTCTGGTCGGGCGTCCGGTCGAGGGCGTCGACCCCGTCGAGCTGCGCGGCGAGCGCCGTGTACACGGGGTTCGGTTCGCGGTCGACCGGGATCGGCGGGAGGAGTTCGTCCGGCTCGGCAGCGACGGGCGCGGACGAGGACGCGCGAGCTGTCGCTCGGAGCGACAGGAGCCAGTCGCGCAGACGGAGGGTCGACCGGCAGTCGTAGGCGTTGTAGTCGGCGACCTCGTCGAGCATGTGCTGCCCGGCGACGGCGTCGCCGTTCCGGAGCTCCTCGATCGCGTCGACGTACGCCGTGATGCTGTCCGCCGCGTTCGTCACATCGCTGAGCCGCAGGTCCGAACCCATGTAGAGCGGCTCGAGCTTCTTGATGGAGTAGCTGCGGCTGCCGACCACGAGCGCCTTGCGCACGATCGGGTACAGGTCGACGAGGACCCCGGCGCGGAGCAGGTCGTCGACGGCTTCTTCCCCGACGCCGTGCCGGGCAGCGAGGGACAGCAGGTGCGTCCGCTCGTACGCCGCGTAGTGGTAGATGTGCATCCCCGGGTACTGCTGCCGCCGAACCTCGATGAAGGCGAGGAAGTCCAGCAGCGCCTGGCGCTCGTCGCGGATCGTGTGCGCCCAGAACGCCGTGAAGCGTGCATCGGGGTCGACGAGCCCGAACAGGTAGTCGAGTCCCCAGTGGACGCCGTCCTCGGTGTGGAGCGGGTCCCCCTCGAAGTCGAAGAACACGTCGCCCGGGTCCGGCGTCGGGATCGCGTCGAGCGCGCGGGCGTCGAGCACCTCGAAGAGCGGCTTGGTCGTCCCGGTCGCCTGGGCACCGTCGGCTGCGGTCCGCGCGTGCTCGGTGTCGACCTGGAGGCGCGCCTGACGCACCAGCCGCGCTTGCGTCCCGCGCGGGAGACCGGGCACGGCCGTGGTCCGGTCAGCCAGCTCGTCGATCGTCCGCACCCCCTGCCGGATGAGCTTCGTCCGCTGGTCGAGTCGCATGCCCGCGACGAGGACCAGGTCACGGTGCTCGGCGACCTGTGTCGTGCACACGTCGCACCGGCCGCACGACGAGTACCGCGGGTCGGCCCACTGCAGCGGCTCGGTCTCGGTCAGGCGCTCAGCGATCACCCGCTGCAGCTCGGCGCGCTGCGTCCGGTACACCGGCGCGATGTCGGCGAGGTCGTGCGTGGTGGTCGTCCGGTCGCCGAGCACGAGGTGGACCTGCTCGCCGGTGGGGATGCCGTGCGCCTGCATCTGCTCGGCGTACGCGGCCAGCTGCAGCAGGGCGCTGATCTTGGCGTGGCGCGCGAGCTTGGTGTCGTACACCTCGTACCGGCCGCGCTCGTTCCGCATGATGAAGTCCGCGAAGCCGATGAAGCCGGGCGCCCCTGCCGTCGGCGGCGCGAAGAAGGTCGGTTGGTAGAGGACGTCCGCGCCGGTGCGCATCGCGTCCAGCGCGGCCGCCGCTGCCGACGGGTACTCGGCCGGCGCCGGTCGGTCGAACTCGACGACGTCCCGCGTGTCCTTCAGGATGGCGAGGTAGTCGAGCTCGTGCTGGTCCCCCAGGCGTGCGGTGCGCTCGAGCATGTCGTCGTGCGACTCGGGCAGGGGCTCGCCCCGGCCGAGCTTCACGTCCATGCGCCGGAGGAACGCCCACTCGCAGGCCGCCCACGTCGAGAGGTCGCTCGGGCTGAGCAGGACCTGCCCGTCGCCGCCGATCTGCATGCGTCTCCCCCGTCTCCTCGGTGCCCTGCGAGCCTAGGCCCGCCCGCCGACACCGTCCGTCCGCACGAAGCGCGGACCCTCATACCCGTCACGCGACACCCACGCCGTGAAGTCCGCGAGCGACCGCACCCAGTGCCCGCGCTCCCCGTACAGCGCCTGGTAGACGACCACCGGCTCCTCGGTCTCGACGTCCCGCGCCACGAGCACCACCTCGTACTCGCCGCCCTTGAAGTGCCGGTACCGTCCAGGCGTCACATCGTCGACCATCCTCCCGATGCTAGGGCCGTCGCGGTCCCTAGACTCGGCTCCATGACCGAGCCGGCACGCACCGAACGTGGCCTCGACCGCCTCGTGAACTTCTCCGACGCGACCGTCGCCATCGCGATCACGATCCTGATCCTCCCGCTCGTCGACCTGGCCGGCGAACTCAGCGGGGGTCGGGGCGCCGGAGACCTCCTGCAGGAGCACTGGCCGGCGCTCCTCGAGTTCTTCATCACGTTCTGGGTCATCGCCCGCTTCTGGACGCTGCACCACCAGGTGTTCGAGCACGTCCGCTCGTACAACATCCGCGTGATGCAGCTCAACTTCGTGTGGCTCGTGAGCATCGCGTTCCTGCCCTTCGCCGCGAACCTGCTCAACACCGAGGTCGAGGGCGACCGGGTCGCACACGCCCTCTACCTGGGCAGCATGGTCGTGACGAGCCTCACGCTGACTGCGATCGAGTGGGAGCTCCGCCGTTCCCCGGAGCTGCTGTCCTCGCCGCTCGGCGACTGGCGGAAGGGTCCGATCGCCGCCGTGCTGCTCGCCCTCGCGCTCGTCCTCTCGATGATCTTCCCGTCGATCGGCCTGTACTGGGTGCTCCTCCTGGTCCTGCAGGGCACGCTGGGCCGACTGCTGCCGAAGCCCCGCACCTGACCCGACCGGACCGGACGCCGCCCGGATGCCGCGGCTCGTCACACGCGGTCATGTCGGCGCTCCCGAGCGTCCGAGGACGTACCGTCACGACATGACCGTCGCCGCAGCAGTCGCCGTCCTCGTGGGAGTCCTCGCACTCGCCACAGTTATCGGCCTGCTCCTGCGCGCCCGGACCGGCCGAGCCCGCCCCACGCGGACGAAGGACACCCGCACCACCACCACCGATCCGACGACCGCCGACCTCGCCCCCGCCGAGGCCTTCGGCACCGAGGCCACCCTCGTCCAGTTCTCCACGCCGACCTGCGCCCGCTGCCCGGCCACCCGTCGCCAGCTCGACACCCTCGCCGCCGAGCACCCCGGAGTCACCCGTCTCGAGATCGACCTCGCGGAACGCCCCGAGCTCGCCCGACGCTTCGCCGTCATGCAGACCCCCACGGTCCTGCTCCTCGACCGAGGCCGCGCGGTGCACACCCGGTTCGGCGGTCCGCCACGACCCGCCGAGCTCACCGCAGCCCTCGACGCCGTCCTGCCAGCACCAACAGCAGCAGCACCAGCAACGACTCCCGGAGACGAGTCCCCATGACCGCCACGAACGACCCCGCCCGCGGCATCGACCCCCGTTCCCCGAGGTTCGGCGCCGCCATCACGACCGTCCTCCTCGCGGCGACGGTCGTCCTCACCCTGATCCCCACGACGTGGCCGATCGGTATCGCACTGCTCGCCGTCATCGTCGTGCTCTTCGCCATCGGCGGCATCGCCGGCATCCGCCGCCACCCCTACGGCGCGTTGTTCCGGCGGCTCGTCCGCCCGAAGCTCGGCCCGCCCGCCGAGCTCGAGGCCCCGGAACCCCCGACCTTCGCCCAGCAGGTCGGCCTCGTCATCACGGCCCTCGCCCTCGTGCTCGCGCTCGTCTGGGTCCCGTACGCGGCCCCCGTCGGTGCGGCGATCGCGCTCGTCGCCGCGTTCCTCAACGCCGTCTTCGACGTCTGCATCGGCTGCCTCCTCTACGTGTGGCTGGTCCGCGCAGGCGTCTTCCGGCAGCGATCCGCGGTCTGATCACGGGCCAGGAGGCGCGACCCACCTCCGCGACGCAGGTCGCGTCGTCGAGGTGATCCGCGCCTCCTGGCATCCGTGCCCCGTCTCGTAGGCTGACCGCATGGGGGACCACACCACACCACTGCTCAAGAAGGTCGCGACCTACCTCGCCGACCACGAGAACTCCGGCGCGGCCGACATCATCCCCGGCTACGCGCCCCCGACCAGCTCCCGCCCGAGCCGCCGGATCGAGGTCGGCGGACGCCTCACCCTCACGCCCGAGGTCATCTGGTTCCACGCCCACCCGCTCAACTTCGCCCGCTCCGACTTCGGGATCCCCGTCGAGGAGATCGCCCGACTCGACGACGTGTCGAGCGGCCTGCGGAAGAAGGTCCGGATCACCCTGCGGAGCGGGATCGAGCCGACCTTCCTGATGTGGGGCATCCCCCGGTTCATCGAGGCGGTGGAGCGGGCGCGCAGCGCGCTCTGAACGGACGGACTGGAGGCGCGGCTCGCCCCCGCCCCACAGGTGGCGGCGGAGGATCCCCCCACGACATCCTCCGCCGCCACGACTCGAGAGCGCGACGGCTCAGTGCGTCGCGAGCGCCTGCTCGCTCAGCGCGACCAGATCGTCCGCGCGGAGGCTCGGCCACCCGTGCAAGAGCTCGCGCCACTCGGCCGGCAGCGCAGCCGCGCCGTACAGCGCACCCGCGAGCCCGCCGGCGATCGCAGCCACCGTGTCGGTGTCGTTCCCGGTTCGGACCGCGCGGACGAGGGCGTCCTCGAGCGACGAACTCCGCTTGACCGCCGAGTACGCGGCCTGCATCGCGGACACCACCCACCCGTTCGAGTCCGTGAAGTCGACCGGCTCGGAGTGCTCCGCCGTGACGAGCCGGTCCACCCACAGCCGACGCTTCTCGAGGTCGAGCAGGTCGAGGCCCCGCAGCACGTCGAGCTCGCCGGTGAGCACCGTGTGCCGGATCGCCACGCACCAGAGCACGCAGGCGTCCCCGGCGTCCGACTCGTAGTGCGTGAGGTCGCTGATCGCCCGGGCGGCCTCGGCGAGCCGCAGTTCCTCGTCGGCCGCACCGGTCAGGTACCCGAGCACGAGCGGTGCCGTCCGCATGAGCGATCCGTTGCCGGCCGACTGCCCCTTGTACTCGTGTTCCTGCCGGGCCGCAGCGCGTGCGTGGGAGGCGACCCGCGCCTCCAGACCCGTGAGGACGTTGCGCGTCTGGATGCCGACGTCGGGCGCGGTGACGGCCCACGCTGCCCAGGCCGCGACGAGGCCGTCGAGCGCTTCCTCGGATGCCGGGTCGCCGCCGCGCGCGAGCGTGCGGAGGATCGGGACGGCCATGCTCGTGTCGTCCGTCCACTCCCCCGGAGCCCAGCCGAACGAGCCGCCGCCGGCCATCCGGATCGGGGTGGGTTCGGGGACGGCGGGGCGGAACTCGTAGCCCGCGCCGAGCGCGTCGCCCGCGGCGGAGCCGATGACGGCGCCGATCGCCCGGTCGGTCTGTTCGGTGGTCAGCATGGCCGCCTCCTCAGGTTTGCGCGGAATTGCGTAAACCCGAGTCTGCACGATCGTCGCAGTTTGCGCAAGTGTGCGTAAACTCGCTGCCATGGCGAACCAGTACCGCGACGCAAGCGGCAAGCGGCTGACCGACTACCCGCGGCCGTCCGTCGCCGTCGACACCGCGGTGCTGACGGTGCCGACCGGGGGCGATCTCTCCGTCCTGCAGGTGTGCGACGCGACCGACGGCGACTGGCGGCTGCCGGGGACGTTCGTGCACGAGGGCGAGCGGTTGGCGGCGGCGGTCCTGCGGTCACTGTCCGACAAGGCCGGCGTGACGGGGCTGGCGCCGACGCAGCTGCACGTGTTCGACGACCCCGCGCGGGACGACCGGGGATGGGTGCTGTCGGTGGCGCACCTCGACGTGGTGCCCTTCTCAGCGCTGTCGTCGTCGTTGAACCCGTCACAGGCGCGGCTGGTCCCGGTCGACACCGCGACGGGGATGGTGCACGGGCACGACGACATCGTGGCGTTCGCGGTGGCCTCCTTGCGGGCGTCGTACGCTGCGGCACCCGATCCGCGAGGCCTCCTGGCCGAGCCATTCACGATGTCGGAGCTGCGGCACGCGCACGAGGCCGTCCGTGGCGAGCGGCTCCTGCCCGACTCGTTCCGCCGGGCGATGCTGCCGCTGCTGGTCGACACGGGGTCGCGCGCTGCCGCGGGCCCGGGCAAGCCGGCGACCCGGTACCGGCGCGCCTGAGGTCGCCTGCTTGGTGAGCAGAAACGGTCGGGTCCGAGGCGCCGACCCGACACTTTCTGCTCACGGAACGCGTCGACGAAACACGAAAGTAACTTGCAGCACTGGCGACTGTCGGTGCAATGCGCTTTCATGGAGCGCATGACGATCGCTGACCGTACCGACCGCGCCGACGCGTTCGCCCTCGTCCGGACCCAGTCCGGTTCGATGCCGACGAGCATGCGCGCGATCGCCGATGCCGTCCTCGACGACCCCGGCACCGCGGCCACCACGAGCGCCGCCGAACTCGCCGACCGCGCCGGGGTGTCCCCCGCGACCGTCTCCCGCTTCGCCCAGCACCTCGGGTTCGCGAACTTCGCCGCACTCCAGCGCAGCATGACCCGGGCCGTCGAGCGGGGCATCCATGAGCGGCGCGAAACCGAGATCCACGCGGGCGTCAGCGTCGACGACGACGTCACCACCGTGATCGCGAAGGTCACCGAGGACGTCCGCGCCGTGATGAGCGACACGCGCGCCACGCTCGACCCGTTCACCCTCGAAGCCGCAGCGGTCCGCATCAGCGAGGCCCGGCGGGTCGTCCTGTACGGCGTCGGCGCGAGCGGCATCGTCGCCCGCGACCTCCACCTCAAGCTCGAACGCATCGGCATCGCGAGCTCGATCGCGGACGACCCGCACAACGCCCTGACCCTCGCGAGCGTCCTCGGCCCGAAGGACGTCCTCGTCATCACGAGCCACTCCGGCACCACGGTCGAGGCGCTCGAGGTGGCCACCGAGGCCAAGATGCACGAGGCCACCGTCGTCGCGATCACCGGCCACGCCACCTCGCCGCTGACCCACCACACCGACCACGTCCTGCTGGGCGTGGCCGGCGCCGAGAGCGATCTGCGCCCCGCCGCGATGGGCAGCCGGATGAGCCAGCTCGCCATCGTCGACGCCCTGTTCATCGTCGTCGCCCAGCGCACCGACGAACGCTCCCGCCCGCTCCTCGCGCGCAGCCGCCACGCGGTCCGCACGCACCACCGTTCCTGAATCGAGCACCATGCACCACCACGACGACCTCCGCGAGGAGCTGCAGCACCTCGCGACCGAGGCCACCGATTCGTCCCTCGACGACATCGACCTCGTCTCCACCCTCGAGGCTGCCCAGCGCATGAACGCGCTCGACCGCAGCGTGCCCGCGGCGCTCGAGCCGTGCCTCCCGGCCATCGCCCTCGCTGCCGACTCGATCGCCGCAGCGTTCTCGCGCGGCGGCCGCCTGATCTACGTCGGCGCCGGCACGCCGGGCCGGCTCGGCGTCCTCGACGCCAGCGAGTGCCCGCCCACCTTCGGCACCGACCCCTCGCAGGTCGTCGGCGTCATCGCCGGCGGTTCCGTCGCCCTCACCACCGCCGTCGAGGGCGCCGAGGACGACGAAGCAGCCGCCGTCCGCGACCTCGACGCGCTCGGCCTGACGGCCGACGACGTGGTCGTCGGGATCAGCGCGTCCGGCAGGACGCCCTACGTCATCGCGGCCATCCTGGAGGCGCGGCGCAGGTCCGCCCTGTCCGTCTCCGTCGCGTGCAACCCCGACTCGGCCGCGGGGCGGGAAGCCGACATCGCCATCGACGTGGTCGTCGGTCCCGAGTTCATCGCCGGGTCGACCCGCCTGAAGGCGGGGACCGCACAGAAGCTCGTCCTCAACATGCTCACCACGCTGGCGATGGTGCGCAGCAACAAGACGTACGGCAACCGGATGGTCGACGTGCGTGCGACGAACGAGAAGCTCGTCGCACGGTCGTTCTCGCTCGTGCAGGACGTGACCGGGGCTGCTCCGGCCGATGTCGCCGCAGCCCTCGATGCCGCGGACGGCGAGGTCAAGACGGCCATCGCGATGATCCTCACCGGGTCGTCCGCTTCCGTCGTCCGTTCTCGGCTCGCTGCTGCTGACGGTTCCCTGCGCGCCGTCCTTTCCTGATTTCTCTCGTTCGTCCTTCCTTCCCCCGAGGAGCACCATCAATGACCGATGCACAGCAACTCGCACAACAGATCCTCGACACCGTCGGCGGGTCCTCGAACATCGCCGACGTGGAGAACTGCATGACCCGGCTGCGGGTCGAGGTGGCTTCTCCTTCCTCTGTGGATCTGCCCGCTCTCCAGGCCACCGAGGGCGTCATGGCCGCCATCGCGGCCGGCTCGAACCTGCAGATCGTGCTCGGGCCGGGGTTGGTGGACCGGGTGGCTGATTCGCTCGAGTCCTTGCGTGATGCTCCTGTTCCGGGTGCGTCCTCGGCTTCGGTGTCGCCCGAGGAGCTGGCGGCGCGGGGCGCGTCGATCAAGGCATCCGCCCGTGCCCGTTCCGACGGCCGCACCATGCGTGCCATCCGTCGCATCTCGGCCATCTTCATCCCGCTCATCCCCGCGCTGATCGCCTGTGGGCTCATCGCCGGGATCAACGGCATCCTGACGAACCTCGGGTGGCTGCCCGGGGCGACGCCGTTCCTCGGCGTGCTGTCCTCCGGGTTCCTGTCCCTGCTCGCCGTGTTCGTCGGGATGAACGCCGCGAAGGAGTTCGGCGGGACGCCCATCCTCGGTGGTGCCGTCGGCGGCATCATCGTCGCGGCCGGGGTCGCGAACGTCACCGTGTTCGGTGAGACCCTGGCGCCCGGGCAGGGCGGTGTGCTCGGAGCGCTGGCGGGCGGCATCCTCGCGGCCTACGTCGAGCGCTTCATGCGGAAGGTCACGCCCGACGTCATCGCGCTCATCGTCGTGCCGACCGTCACCATCCTCGTCGCCGGCTCCGTGACGCTCGGCATCCTGATGTCCGTCGCCGGCGTCGTCTCGGTCGCCATCGGTACGGCTGCCACGTGGCTGCTCGCGAACGGCGGGGCCTTCGCCGGGTTCATCCTCGGCGGGCTCTTCCTGCCGCTCGTCATGACCGGGATGCACCAGGGGCTCATCCCGATCCACGCCACGCTCATCGAGCAGACCGGGTGGACCGTGCTGCTGCCCGTGCTGGCGATGGGCGGTGCCGGGCAGATCGGTGCGTGCATCGCACTGTGGGTGCGGTTCCGGTCGAACGCCCCGCTCGTGCGGACGATCCGCGGGGCGCTGCCGGCAGGGTTCCTCGGGGTCGGCGAGCCGCTGATCTACGGTGTGACGCTCCCCCTCGGGCGGCCGTTCATCACGGCGTGCATCGGTGGGGCGTTCGGTGGCGGGGTCGTCGGGCTGTTCGACCAGCTCGGGCACTCCGTGGGGGCGATCGCCATCGGGGCGTCGGATCTGTCGCTCATCCCGCTGTTGAACGGGTCCTCCGGCTACGGCTGGGCGTTGCTCGGGTACGGGTCGGGGCTCGTGGTGGCGTACGTCGTGGGGTTCGTGGCGACGATGTTCTTTGGCGTGTCGGCGTCGGTGCGGGCTGATCTCGAGGCGCAGGCGGCGACGTCGACCGATGACACCGTGGCCCTGCGAGCATCTCTCGATGTTGCCTTTATGCCGCCTGGACGGACGGGAACGAATCTACGCTGATCCGCTGTTCCGCCGCACCGTCGTGTCCCGAGGACCGACTCACGTAATCACCTCCGTTCCCGGGCCGGGCAACAATCGGACCGGAATCGGAGCGACGGCGCTCGCGGAAGCGAGAAGGTACTGCGGAAGCCGCGACGCCGATGGGGAGCAAGCTCGACCGCAGCTCCGCTCGCCCGCACCGGTTCTCCAGTGAGGAACACGACAGTCGGCCGGCTAAGCCGGATACCATTCAATTACTAGTCATCAAGGGACGGAGATAGTTTTCAGCTAGCCAGCGAACCACCGGGACCGCAACCGCATCGCCAAACGCGAACAATGCCTGATTAACTCGCGCATCACCCAAGTTGAACTCCGAGGCCCCCATGAGAGCGGCGCATTCCTTCGGAGTCATCCAACGAACTCTCATCCTTCCGCGGCCGAGCTCAACGACCGCCTGCTTCGAAGACCCCCCACGCGCCGTCCGAAGGCACCCAGCGATGTCGTCAGGTCGCATCTCCCAGGTTGCAACACCACCGCGTGTCCTCCTATACGCCGTACGATAAACCACTTCTTCACGCTGGCGCAGAAGAATCATCCGTTCAAGTTGAATCGCAGATAGCGAGTCCTCGAATGCCGAGATGCGTTCCTGGTTCCACCAATCGACCACAGCACCCGCCGAAGAGCTCACTAGTTCGGAAAAGCCGGTAGATAGCAAGTCGGGGACAGTCGGAAGTGGCATCCTATGCGTACGCAGAGTAGGGTCAGCGTATATCCAATTCAACCAGCTCGGCCGGAGGACCGATTCTCCTTCTTCAACACAAACGGGCACCGATACTGAACCAACTATAAACAGGCGCGGTCGCGAATGGGGCAAGAACCTTCTAGCGTCGATCATAAGGACGTCAACGGAATACCCAAGGTTGTTGAAAGCGCGGATAGCAGCGGCAATGTCATCACCGCCATGGGAAGTCCCGAGACCGACAACATTCTCGAGAACTACCATTCCAGGACGATCAACGCCCAAGTCGGTTAATACGCGAATGAATTGCCAAAACGCGTTTGACTCCCCGGATGACAAGCCTCCCCGCGAACCTGCCAAGGAAAGATCGGTACACGGCGAAGAACTCCAAGCAAGTGCCGTGTTTTTCGGCAATGAAGCCGCGGCAACCTTACCGACATCACCTAAATGAAAGTGGCCCGCTCCAAACTGCCGCTCATACATCTGACGTTTGGCAGGCTCATAATCATTCGCCCATGAAACACCGATCCCTGCTTGCTGAAGCCCAATGCGCGCAAGCCCAATGCCGGCGAAAAACTCAAGCGCTTGCGGGGAGTTCTCCTGATCTGACGCCACCCAACCACCCTACGCCACGCCGCCGACGCGCTACGCCAACAAACGGCGGGTCGCAGTGCCCCTCCGCTCTAGCATCCACCCTCCGCCCGGAGCTACACGGAGTTGAAGCACTTCGCGCGCCTTGCGCGCGAAGCATCCGTCCGCAAGTATGGTCATCGAGGTAATCAAGCCTGCACGCATCACTCGACTTGTGCCCAGCTTGGGGGACACATGGCATCAAGGTACCGGGAAGTGACCGAATGACCGAAGCTGCGGAAGCCGCACCGTGCAGGCATGCATCAGATGTACCCGCCTCAGTAGTGGACAGAGTCGCCGAGCTCGTGCAGACGTTGGCTACAGATCAAGAGACTCTCGCGCGAGCGGGCCTGTCGTCCGACGAATACGCTCGGGCACTTCCTGCAGCGATTGAAACCCTACGAGGCCGAACGAGCGCAGATAATGGCCGCCGCAGAAATTTCTTGGCAAGCATCTTTTATGAACTGCAGCGCCGGGGACTCATAGATTCGTTCACAATCCCCCAGTACGGGAATGATACGGTCTACCGCCTGGAGGTTCCTCAGCTTGGAAGCGTGGCGATCATCCAAAAGGGTTGTCCTGACGGCGTACACAGCAGTGTTCTCTGGCAGGAGCCCTCGTGGGCAATTGAGACCTACCTCTGGTGGCTTTGCTCAAGCAAAAAAGCACATCCCGGAGAACACGTTGCTCGTGGAGTGAGTCGTTTACGCCGCCGGTTTTTTAGCGATTCTCCGGGCACCCTGTCGGGCGTGGTATTCCACAATGATCTTTGTGGCACTCAAGAGCGCCTTTGCCCAAAACAGGCCCAAGCGATCGATATCGATGGTCAAATGGTTCCTCCCCCGTGCGTCTGGGCCATGCCCACGTCGAGGAAAGCAGAATCCGCATCCTGGAACTGGGAGCGCAATGCGAGACCAAACTTCCCACGCGTGCTCCTAGCGGCCTTCTCTATTGAGGCGACATCGACACCCTCATTCACCAGCCAGATAGGCTTCCGTCAACGAAGCGACGGAACTATAAGCACCGTCATTTCAAACAACGCCGGCCCGGCCCTATCCAGTACACATCGGACCTGAAATTGATAAACGCATATCTCGACGGACAACGATTTGACTTCCTGCAGGCACGGGTGCGGGTCGGGGACGCAGAACTCCCCGCCTGGCCGAGGGCTCAGAAGAGGCTCGATGTTGTAGAACTCGACGTCGAATGGGTTAGGTTCTCGACTCTTAACCATCGGACTAGAGCCGAGCAACGGGCTCGCGTCGCAAGGATCGACGAGGACCTGTTCGGAACAGATCCCCTTGGCCCCGTAGCTCAAGAAGCCCAATTCGAAATCCTCTCAACGCAAGACGGTTTCCAAGAACTGAAATCCGACCTTGCGGCCCGTGGCCAGCAAGAACCCGCCGTAATCACTGCTGACGGTATCCTGATTAATGGGAATCGTCGAGCTGCAGCTCTTCGAAGCCTCTTCCTCCAGGATAACCATCTTCCTGCAAAGTATGTGAAATGCCTATTGCTGCCCAGTGACGCAACAAACGATGAGCTCGTCGACCTCGAGACCGAGCTCCAGATTGCCAGGGATTTCAAGCAGGGGTACGGATGGATCAACGAGGCTCTTCTCATCGAGGAGCTTTATGAACGCGAAAATCGAGATTTCGCACGAGTAGCAAATCGAATGCATCGCGAGTTGAACGATGTGCGGACCCAATATGAGAAGCTTCAACAAGTTCATCAGCTCGTTGCAATCTCTGGTGGCTCGAAACAGCTGCTTGAATTCAATGAGAATGAGTCCGCTTTTGACGAGCTAACAAAACATATTCGTGGTAAGCAGAATGCCGAGGCCGAGGCCGTCCGATCCGTATACTTCCTCGGAACACTCGCAAATGTTCAGTATCGGCGCCTGCGACACCTGCGTCGTGCGGACGCAGAGTCCTTAGTGGAAAACGAACTGAGCCGGACTCCGGAAATCGCAGCGTTGATGGTCGATGATGCCGCCGACGAGACCATAGGAACTGACCCCCTCGACGATGTTCTTGGCGAATCACAAGCGCCTCGACCAATCGAGACGATGCTCCGCACGCTCGCAACTCGCTCATCGGAGGACGTAATCTCCCTTCCTACCGGGGAAACTATCGAGGTGCGACAGCTACTGGAAACGGTCCGGGGGGCAGTCGATGCTGCTGCCGCCGAAGCCGAGGAAGACGCGCGCGATCAACGCACCCAGATGGACCCCATCGCGCGGGCGGACAAAGCTATTACAGAATTTGAACGAGCGTTGTCAGCGCTTCGGAGGGCCCGCGCATTCGAAGGTTTTGACGAGCCAGCGATGGAGCAACGAGTTAGCACTTTGAAAAAACTGATAGCTTCCTACTACACTGGCAAAGAATGATCAGCTTCAGTCTACTCAACGGATCGCGCCCCATCGTTGCAGTGAGACAACGCGAACACGCGAACAGGGGTGCGTGGGCGCATCTCCAATCCGAACTCTCCCGCGGCGTCGTGGCTGGCGATAGTCTGAATATGGAGGTCCTTGCTGAGGTCTTCTTCGACAGACTGGCGGGTGTACGTGATGCTAAGCGCCTTTACAAGGAAGAGCTCGAGTTTGATGACCAGCTCGCGATTCATCTGCGACGACTGTCTATTGATCGTCGGGCGCGAGAAGCCGTTGGGCAGGGGGCGATCAAGGAGAACGTCGAAAGCCTCACGCTTGAGCTTGAGGCAGCAGGGTTCAGGCGGAAGCTGAAATCCTTCCAACTGGACAACCTCGCGAAGCTTCTTTCCCTTCCTCACGGGGCGGATTTTTCTGTGCCCGGAGCCGGTAAGACCACAGTGGCTCTCGCGAATTTCGCTATTCAGCGGGCTCGCGGAACAGTCGCTAAGCTCCTCGTTATCGGGCCACTATCTTCTTTTGAGGCTTGGCGAATGGATAGTGCTGACTCAATGTTCCCTGCGCCAAAAATCGAGATTCACCAGGGCACCTCCGGAATCATCCCTGTCGACACCGATCTACTTCTGAGCAACTACAATCGGGTAGCTTCCGACTACGAGAGAATTAGAAGTTTCGTCGGCTCGACTCGCACTCAAGTTATCCTCGACGAAGCACACCGGATCAAGCGAGGGTCTAGCGGTGTCCACGGCCGCGCCGTCATAGACCTTGCCTATACCGCTCATCGTCGGGATGTTCTGACGGGAACTCCGGCGCCACAAGGCGCATCTGACTTGATCGCTCCGATTCGGTTCTTGTATCCCGGACAGGATCATCAGATTCTCCCGCCTGCGGCCTACGAAGAAGCGAGGTCGCGAGACGAAGATGTGGTTCGCGACACTAGCATGGCCGTTCGTCAATTCTTCGTACGCACGACCAAAGCGGCACTGGAAATCCCTGATCCAGAATGGCACGTCGAACGTCGTGATCCGGGGCCGATTCAGGCAGCGATTTACGCATCCCTGCTCGGTGAGTACCGGGGGAGCTTCCAGCTAGAGCGACAGTCCGAGCGAGACTTACGTCGACTTGGCCGAATAACCATGTATCTACTCGAGGCGGCCACCAACCCTTCACTTCTGACAGCAGGGTCGGACGAGGCAGACGAGAGCGGCGTGTCTCACGGCCCGCTCGAGCTGGCGGGAAACGAGTCCCTCAAACAGCTACTTGCGAGTTACGCTCGGTATGAGTTGCCGTGGAAGTACGAGTACGTTCTCAATGAAGTGCGCCAAGCCGCTCGTGATGGAAGGAAGGTGCTTGTTTGGTCCGCTTTTGTACGCAATATCCGCCTTCTGCAGCAACTTCTAGCAGAATACAATCCCGCAATCGTCCACGGCGGCGTTCCGACGAGAGAAGGCGCTCAAAGTGGTGAGCAGAACCGAGACGACGAGCTCGAGCGATTCCGGTTCGACGATTCTTGCTCGGTTCTATTAGCGAATCCCGCGGCGGCCGGCGAGGGAATAAGCTTGCATCATTGGTGCCATTACGCAATCTACCTGGATCGCACCTTCAATGCAGGGCAATTCCTTCAAAGCCAGGATCGAATCCATCGCTTAGGCTTGGCGTCTTCGACGACCACGAATTTCACCGTCCTAGTGTCTAAAGGTACGATTGACGAGGTTGTATCTGAGCGCATGACAGAAAAGGTGAAGGCCCTTAGTGTACTGATGAACGACGACGGGCTCGTCCAGGTGGCGCTTCCGGATGAAAGCACCTACAATCTGCCTGCCGAGCTCGACGACAGGTCTGCTGTGTCCCAACACATCATGGCGGTCTAAGCTAGTGCTGCCGACACACGGCGCCACGATGAGTGCGTTTCTGCTTCTGTCGTCTCTGCGCTATTCCAGGATCATCGACAGGGCCGACTGGGTTCGGCGCGCGAGTGAAGCCAGTGCTTTCCTCTCCAGCGCAATTAGTCATCACCCTGTCGCCATGCACCTGTTGAGAAGTAATCTTGTGATGGAAGCTGGGGAGTTTATCCCCAGCTCAAAGCTTGCTTCTGTTGGCAAGCGGGCAGACAAAGGCACCCTGCTACAACTCGCTGCCATTCTGATTGAAGCAGAACCACCTAGTTGGTTGTGGGCGGCTGTACGGGGCGTGACTGTGAGTCGCGAGCTAATTCCCCATGCAGACCTCCGACAGCTATCCTGGATGGAGCCGCATCTCGATCTGATTCTGATTGGCGCTTATCGCCGGCTTCAAACCGAAGGAGATCGCGCGCGGGAGCTAGGGATTGGGCGCGCTGCGGAGTTGGTCGCAATGGAAGCCCTCCGGATTGAGCATCGTATGCCTACGCTGGTCGCCGATTCAGCTGGTTTTGCTGGATACGATATTGCATGCGACCAAGGCGACACCCGCTTTTGGGAGATCAAGGGGTGCACTTCTAAGACTCGCGGAGAGTTTCACTTGTCACGTAACGAATACGACGTTGCGTGCCATAATCACGATGAGTGGAAGCTTCTCCAGGTGGAGTTTCGATCCTCAATTCTAATGTCGGACACAATCACCGGCGCCGATGTCGCCGGTCTTTGGGTGTTGATGGCCGTCGATATCGAACGAATCGCTCCCAAGGAGGCGGGGATGTTCCGATGGGAAGAGAGCGCACGTTTTCACCCACCGACCGCCTGCTGGAGGCCTTGGCTACCGGGCACCGAAATGCGGGTCACGCTTCCCGCCCTGACTTATTTAGCCGCCGAGGCGACGTCAATTCGCGAGTCGCAGTGACGTCCCGGCTCATAACGTCAGCTGAGCGCCGACCGATGGATTCAACCGTCTTCTCACTGCGGCTGCTTAACACTGTTTCCATGGACTCGACGGGAGTTATCGCTCCTGATCCGTCGCACGCGGAACCGTAAGCGAAGGTGGAGCGGTCCTGCGGTCAAGCGGAGCCCAAAGCCACAGGTGTCGAGATCCTGTGCCCATGCGCTGCTCAACCGGAGGTGGCAGTGAACATCTCTCTGAACAACCCAGTGCGCTACAGAATCTGGATCGCCGTCAGCCCGAGTCAGGGCGGCAGTGACATGCGTCTCGTTAAAAGGAACAATTCGGATCGAGAGTGCGTTGTAAACTCTCCGCGCCGTCCCCTGGCCGGGATTGAACGATCCCGAGCGGAATACCTGGTCGACTTCGGGCGGGATGACGACCGGCTCGCGCATGAGGCTCAGCAGGACTTCCACGCTTTCGCGCTTTCTCCGCTCGCCCGGAGTCTGCAACGGGAGGAGTTGCCACGCGACCAGCTCTGCCATGAGCAGTCGCGCATCATCAGTCGCATCCACGAACTGCTCGCGGAGCTTGTCGATGAAGGCTTCACCCGCGACTTCCTCGCGATTGACGAAGCAACGGATGAGCTCGGCACTGACGTCCGCTCGACAGATTCCAGCCGACGAGACCACGCTCTCGGAATCGTTCGGACGCTTCGCGGACCCGCTCCGCGCCTGAGTCCGGTGGAAGGATCGCGACACCAAGTCGAGCTGCGCGATCGGCCATCAGCGTCTTTGTCGTCGCACGCGTGGATCGAGCGGCTTCCTTCCGGAACTCCGTCGGATCGGGATCCTGCTACTGCGCGACGGCTCGTCCCTGTGATCTTCCAGCGGCCGTCACCGGCCTTCTGCAGTAGGCCCGCGCGGCCGAGCATCGAGGTGCCGAACCAGAAAGCGTTCCGTCCACGGGGCTCAGGCCGTGACGCGACGAATGTCGCCTCGGCGCCGGTCGGGGATGTCAGCGACGACGGCTTCCCACAGGGCTCGCCGACGAAACGGCTCGGGGTGCTCGACGAGGAAGCGCAGCCCCGTTAGCAGTCGCTCGTCCTGCAGTTGTTGGACTGACACGGGATGCTCCTGATCTGCGGACCTTCGGGAGGGGTCCTCACGTTCCAGATGCTAGGGCATCACGGTAATTTCCCGACCGGCGCGCGGCGACGCCTCTCCGCCGCAGATTCGTGCGCCATGCCGCAACTCCCCCGAACAGGAGATGAATGAGATCCGTACCGCTCTCGTACACTTCCCGAGGAACTCTCGTCCACTTCCCGAGGAACGAGAGCAGGTGTCGAACCACGCCGCCGAGCAGCGCGCGGCTCGCTCCGAGATCACGGAACGCACCGCGACAGTCCTCCAAAGGCCGCGCATGCACACCTGCTCATATGCGATCGCTAGCGGCCACCTCATATACTCTGAGCATGGCTCGTGTGGACCCCCTGCAGAACGCTATTGCTGCTTACGCGGCCGACAACTGGAACGACTCGAACTGGCGTGCGCTAGGTCGCGAGACCGGGACAAGCGATATCATCAGCCGTCACCCGCGGCTGTACCGCTCCCTGGGCTTCGGGGATGACGACTACCCGGATGCTGCGATCGAGGTGGTCGGCCAGCTTTTCGCCTCCGAAGCTGTGGAAGACGAGTCAGGCGAAGCGGGCCGAATGGAACTCTTCGCCGATTCCATGCCGGACTTAGTGACGTGGGTGCAGGAGCACGCGCCGACCCGGACCAGGAAGCTCTTCAAGGACTACCTGCAATCGCGGGATCAATCGGAAATCCCCGCTGCTTGGCGGGACACCTCCGCCTTCGACGAGGAAGACGAGGAGTGGGAAGCCCGGGCACGTTTTGCTCAGTGGCGTGACCGGGATCCGAGGCCTGACCCGGTGCTGCCATGGGTCGTAACCGAGTCGACTCCGTCGGCAAACCCCTCGCCCGCGGCCGAGTCGACTCCCTTAGAAACCCTCTCGCCTGCAGATGCGGCTGAGCAGCCAGATTCGATCTTCATCGTTCACGGCCACGACGATGCAGCGCTGAACTCGATCCGAATCTTCGTTCATAAGCACACGGGCATCATGCCTACTTCGCTTGCGGAGGAAGCCGGCCGCGGGCAGACGATCATCGAGAAGTTCGAGACCTACGGAGACGCCACTTCTTTCGTGATCGTTCTGCTCACGCCTGACGATGTGGGTCAAACCATCGGGAATCACCAAGCGGGTACCGAACCGAATCCGCGTGCACGTCAGAACGTAGTCCTCGAACTGGGCTACTTCATCGGCAAGATCGGCCGCAAGAACGTCGTCGTGGTCGATGCTGATGTGGAGCGGCCCTCCGACTTGGCTGGGCTCAGCTACGTCGAGTACCCGGGCCTGAACTGGAAAGATGCGCTCCGCACTGAACTGGTCGCTGCTGGTCTGATTCAAGGGTGACCCAAGTGCCCGCCTCGCCGACCTATTGGTCTCGCGCCGGGCGAGGTCCACGCCGTCGCAGCCCTCGCCGGACAGAAGCGCATGCACGCCCGCATAGCGTCCGTCGACGTCATCGGCGCGCACGACCTCGTCGGCCACATCACGAAGCGCGGCGCCCGGCTCTCGGCATCACGCGTCGACGAGGTCCTCGCCGCGATGCTCACCCACTTCCCCGTGATCGGCGAGGAGGCAGCGACCCCGCCGCAGATCGTCGTCCCTGCTGCCGTCCTCCCCCGCGAACCCGACCCAACGATCATCACCCTCGACGACGAGCTTACGGACCAGCTCCTCGACGGCGTCCTCGAAGCGCCCATCGAGGACTGGATGGCCTTCCTCGACCCCGCCCAAGCGAAGCTCGTCCGCCGCAGCTTCAACGGCCCGGCACGCATCCGCGGCGCCGCCGGCACAGGCAAGACCGTCGTCGGCCTCCACCGCGCCGCCTACCTTGCACGCTCGACCGGCGGCCGCGTCCTCTTCACCACCTACATCAAGACGTTGCCGCGAGTCCTCGAGTCACTCCTCGAGCGCCTCGCGCCCGACATGGTCGGTCGCGTCGACTTCATGGGCGTCCACGCGTTCGCCACGCGCCTGCTGAAGGAACGCGGGATCGCGTTCCGCACGCCCGGACGGGAGGCGCGACTCGCGTTCGACGACGCCTGGAACGCGATCCGCGCCTCCAGTCCACTGCGGTCCTCGCGTTTCTCGCGCTCCTACTGGGAGGACGAGATCAAGCACGTCATCAAGGGGCGCGGCCTGACGCGCTTCGACGAGTACGCCGACCTGGCGCGCGTCGGGCGCAAGCACGCGCTGCCCGTGGAGACGCGGCAGGCGGTGTGGGACCTCTACGAGGCGTACTCGCGCGGCCTGCGCGAGCGGCGCGCGCACGACTGGGAGGACATCGTCCTGCTCGCGCGCGATGCAGTCGCGGCGGTGCCGCTCGAGCGGTACGACGCGGTGATCGTCGACGAGGCGCAGGACCTGTCGTGCGCGATGGTCTCGCTTATGCACCACCTCGTCGGGGACCGAGCCGACGGGCTGACGCTCATCGGGGACGGCCAGCAGACGATCTACCCGGGCGGCTACACGCTCGGCGAGGTCGGCATCAGCCTCTCCGGACGCGGTGTCGTGCTCGACGTGAACCACCGCAACACGGCGGCGATCCTCGAGTTCGCGAAGGAGATGGTGGCGGACGACCAGTTCGTCGACATCGAGGGCGTGGACGGTGTCGGCGATGCAGTGTCCGACGTCTCGCGCTCCGGTCCCACGCCGGCGTTCCACCGGTTCTCGAGCCGGGCCGAGCACGACCGCTCGATGATCGCGCGGCTGAGCGAGGTGCTCCGGCTGATCGGGACGGGGCACGGTGACGTGGGGATCCTCACCGCGACGAAGCGGCACGCGGACGACGTCCGGGGCGTCCTGCGGGATGCCGGCATCCCCGTGATCATGCTCGACGAGTACTCCGGCAGGACGTCCGACGCCGTACGGGTCGGCACCGTGAAGCGGGCGAAGGGGCTCGAGTTCAAGCAGGTGCTGTTGGCGCACGTCGACCGTCGGCTGCTGGATCCGGTGACGGGTGAGCCGTCCGAGACGGATCGGGAGCGGCGAGAGCGCGGCCGGAGGGAGTTGTACGTGGGGATGACGCGGGCGCGGGACGGGCTGTGGGTCGGGGTCCGGAACGGGGCGGGGAGCGGTCGCTGAGCGCTTCGTGATCTCAGCCAGGCTCGTCCGGGCTGTCCAACGCCAGCATGCGACACGTCCCGGCCCTCGGACGCGATGCGTCGGACGAGCACTGCCGAGGGTTGGCGTGCTCGACGCGCCTCGCGAACTGCTCCGGCTCGAAGTGAATGCGCTCCCGTGCCCAGATGATGTCGTAGGTCCGCACACAGGAAAGCACGAACACCGCGATGTCGAAGGCCCACGACCGGAACGCCGAGAACGGTTGTAGGCGTCGATCAGCGCGGTCGACGAGGCGGCCCTTGACCTGAACGCGCTCGCCATCGTTCCACGAGAGGTCGTAGCCCTTCTCGGAGTTGGACGCGAGCCCGCCTCCGGACGCGCGGAATGCGATCCATCCGTCGAGGTCGCCGAGCGGCGAGTTCCATGTCCGAACGATTCCGCGTCGGAGGAGTTCGTCGACCACAGCCGCCGACGCGGCGAGCAACTGCCGGACGAACAGATCGGCTGGGGCGAACGGCCGACGGCCGACGGTTGACGGACGACGTCACGACTGCAACCGGACGGCGCTCCTCATGGCATCGATGGCCTCGACCACAC